>JAZHDD010000034.1:0-22010 GCA_036541255.1 Desulfovibrionaceae bacterium
CGGTACGGCGACCGCCTCGGCTTTGGGTGTCGGCCTCGGAGCCAACAACTCCATCTCCACCCAGGCTCTGGCACAGGCTTCCCTGGTGAGACTGAAGAACGCCATCGTTTCCAAGGACACCATTCGCGCCAACTTGGGCGCCATGCAGAACCGTCTGGAAAACACCATCACCACGCTGGGCATCCAGGCTGAGAACCTGCAGGCTGCGGAATCCCGGATCTCCGACGTGGACGTGGCTTCTGAAATGACCGAGTTCGTCCGCTCCCAGATTCTGACCCAGTCGGCCGTGGCCATGCTGTCTCAGGCCAACTCTCTGCCGAGAATGGCCCTGCAGCTCATCGGCGGCTAATCGGGAAGATGAGACGCTCGAACGATTACCGGACGAGCCAAACAGGTCGGGCTGCCTCCGGGCGGCCCGACCTTTCGTTTAGGTGGCATTTCCCTTGCAACCATCCCTGCGGAAAAGTTTACCCGGAAATTAATTCCCAGGCAGGGCAACTATGAGTGACTATACTTCAGGGCAGGTAAATTTCGCCGGACTTGGCAACGGCACCGACTTTAACAAGCTGATCGACGGCTTGGTCAAAGTCGAGCAGACCCGCGTCACCCGGCTTGAGAACTGGAAGCAGGAGTGGCAGGACAAGGTCGATGCCTTCAAGGAACTGAACACCAAGATGCTCGCCCTCAAGTCTTCTCTTGACGGCATGGACACCTTGAACGAGTTCCTGGTGAAGTCCGTTGCCAGCACATCCACTGAAGAACTTACAGCCACGGCGGACAGCTCCGCCCAGGAAGCCACCCATTCCGTCATCATCAATCAGCTCGCCCAAAACGCCGTCCTTACCAACCAGAACGGCTACCTTGCCACCAATGAAGTGATTGCCTCCGGAGCCGGTACTGTTTTTGAATACTCTTATCAGGGCACAGCGCATTCTCTGAGCATTCCCGCTGGCACTACCTTGGATGGACTGGTCAACCTGATCAACAACGACCCCGACAAGGGCAATGTCAAGGCCAGCCTGATTTCTGACGGTTCCGAAGTTTTTCTCCAACTCCGCGGCATGGACCTTGGATCTTCGTCCACCCTCACGATAAACGCCGCCACCACCGTTCCGGGCTTTAGCAGTGCGGACTGGGACGTTACGCAAGCCAACCAAAACGCCCAAGTGCGTATCGATGGATGGCCCGTAGGCGACTGGATATCCGTCCCTTCGAACACCATCAAGAACGTTGTCGAGGGCTTGACGCTGAATCTCAAGGGTGCCGCCCCAGGAGAAACCATCACCCTGACCGTGGATACCGACCAGGAAGCCGTAAAAGAAAATGTGCGGACCTTTGTCAAGCAGGTCAACGAAGTCCGCTCCTACATCCTCTCCCTTACCAAGTATGACAAGGTCAAGGAAGAAGGTTCGCTGCTCACCGGTAACTACGGTGTGGACATTATATCCCAGAAGCTCAAAAACGCTGCCGCAGAACGCGGTGTGGGCTTTTTCTTTTACGACCTGACCGGTGCCGCTCCCAGCGGCGATAAATACAGCTCTCTGTCCCAGCTCGGCATTCTCACGGATGCCGACGACAGTTCGCCCACCAACGGACTGCTCGTGCTCGACGAGGAAAAGTTGACCGAGGCCCTGAAAGACGACACAGACGCCGTGGCCAAGCTTTTTGCGGTCAAGAACGAAGGAGCCGTCTACAATACGAACGACTTCGTCTACAAGTCCTTCATTGAAGGCATTACCAAGCCAGGCGCGTACAACGTCAAGTATACGGTCGACGGATCAGGCAACATCACCTCGGCCTTCATCAATGGCCATGCCGCCAGCATCGACAATACCACGCACCAGATCATGGGCTTGTCGAACAAGGTATTGGTCGGCGATCGGCTGGTAGAACAGAACAACGAAGCCGGTATCGTGCTGGAGGTGCTCAACTTGGCCGCAGGAACCTACCCTGCAAGCGGCACCAACGATGATGATTATCCCAAGATACTCCTCAAGCAGGGCAAGACAGGGGAAATGTCCGACCTGCTCAAAGATCTGACCAACGAAAACACCGGTCCTCTCCATATCCTCGAAGACAACTACGAGGACATCATGGACATGATCGACAAGAAGATCGAATACGAGGAAAATCGGATTACAAAGATGGAACGCACCATGCGATTAAAATTTGCACGACTGGACGCTCTGCTGGGAGACTACTCAGGCAAGACGGCACAACTCAATGCACAAATAGCTCAACTCAACAAGTCGTAAGGATTATCGAGGAGAAGACGAATGAGCAAGGCCGCACACGCCTATCTCGCAACCCAGGTGACCACCACCACGCAGGGGCAACTTCTGGTCATGCTCTATGATGCGGCCATCAAGTTCCTGAAGCAGGCCAAGGCGCGCATCGAAGCCAAGGATTACGCCCGCAAGGGCATCCTTATCTCCCGCGCCATTGATATCATCAGCGAGCTGGCCAGCAGCCTGAACCGCGACAAGGGCGGTCAGTTGGCCAACAATCTCGATTCGTTGTATATGTTCTGCAATATCCGGTTGGCCAAGGCCAATTTGAAAATGGATACCCGGATGATCGACGAGGTCATCAATATTTTGACGAACATACGGTCCGCCTATGCTGAAATCGTTCCGGAAGAGGAACGCAAGGCTGTGAGCAAGGCTTCTGCAGGCATCAACCGCAGTGCAGTGAGCGTGGCTGCAGCGCAGGCACAAGCGCAGCAAGCGGCACAAGCTCAGCAAGCGGCACAGGTTGCAGCTCAACCAAAGACGCCAGCCCCGGAACCCGCAAAAGAAACCGTTCCGGCACCCAAGCCGTCTGCACCGACGGCGCCGAATCAGGCCGCAGCCAATGCGAATCCCGCGCCGCAGGCCAAACCCCAAACGGCTTCGGCTCCCAAACCCGTCAATCTGGCCCGGCTACGGGCAGCCAACGCCTATACCAACTCGCTTTAAAAAACACGGGCCGGATTTACATCCGGCCCGCTTCATGTCACCTTCCGGTCATGGGAAATCCCCTGCGCATCCTCCACGTAGCCGGCTCTCTCGGGCTCGGCGGCACCGAAAAGGTGATGCAGCTCTTTGTGACCCACCTGGACCGCTCCGATTTTGCCCCCGCGGTTTACAGCCCCGAGGACGGCGAACGAGCCGCATTGATCCGGCAAGCGGGCGTCGAAGTCCACATCTCTCCGGATATGGGCAAAGTGTTGGATCGACTGCGGCCAGACCTCGTGCACGTCCACCGTGCAGGGTGGCCCCAGCCGGAAATGATGCGCCCTTTGCGTGCAGCGGGCGTTCCCGTGGTCGAAACCAATGTTTTTGGCAGACACGATCCCAGCCCGTCGGGACGCGCCGTGGACAGACACCTCTTTGTCTCCCACTTCTGTGCGGAACGCTTTGGTCGTGACACGGGCATCCCCCCGCAGCCCCCCCACTACGGCGTTCTCTACAATCCCGTGGACACGGATGCATTCCTTGCTGCCCTGCCCCAGGGCCCAAAGTTTTCCCGTCCCGTGGTTGGCCGCATCTCCCGAGCCGATCCCGGCAAATGGTCCAGTCTGGCCCTGACCTTCCTGCCGCACACCCTGCGCGAGGTGCCGGAAATGGAATACCGCATCATCGGCGGCATTCCGGAAGCTCGGCAATGGATTGACGAACAAGGGCTATCTGACCGGGTTCACTTTTTACCCCCTGTAAGCACGGACCAGGAGTTGGCCGCGTTTTACGGCGATTGCTCCGTGCTGGCCCATGCCAACGATACAGGAGAGTCCTTTGGGCTGGTCATTGCCGAAGCCATGGCCTGCGGGTTGCCTGTGGTCACGCACCCCAGCATGGGCAACCGCGACAACGCCCAGCTTGAACTGGTGGAACACGGCGTGACCGGGTTTGTGGCCCGCGACGCCGAGGAATTCGGCAGGGCAGTTGCCTATCTGCTGCTGCATCCTGACGAGGCCAGACGCATGGGCCGGGCCGGAAGGGAAAAAGCGGTACGCCTCTACCGCGCCCAGACCGTGACGAAACAACTCGAAGCCATCTATCATGAACTTCTGCAATCCAAGGGAACCTTTTGTGAGCACTGATCCCCATATCTTTTTCGCCTACACCGACGAAGTCCTTGCCTTTGCCTGGAAAGACCGGGCTGATGACGTTCAGCCCCCTGCCCCGCCCGCAACCGAAGAACTGGAACGCATGGCGGAGCGCTCGTTGCGTCTGTTCGAGAAAAGCCACAAGGACACCCTGGTGCTGTTCGGCCTTTGTTCCGGCGCACTGGCCACCACTCTTGCCGAACGACTGCCCGCAGAGACGCGACTTCTGATCTGCGACCTCTCGCCGGAACGGACCCGTGAAGTCCTCAGGTACAGCAAACCTGCATGGTACACGTCTTCAAGCCGCACGCAACTGCTGGTCGACACCTCCCCCTGGGCGCATGTGCACCTCCTCTCCCTGGTGGATGCAGGCCCGGCACGGGCCTGCCTGCAGCTCAATCCCGAGGCCGCCTCTTCCGAAAAAACGCTGCTGCAAGCCCTGCAACGCACCCTGACCCTGGCCCGGCCGCATTCCGCCATCAACGGCACGTCCTTTGGCCATTTCGCGGTGCAGGCCCCCTCCCTTTCCGCAGCCTGCATCCTGCATCCGGACGAGCCCGACCTGGACGGTTTTTTCCGCCAGTTCCCGGACTGGGTGCAGGAACTGGTCGTGGTCTGGGATGCCGAACAGGTGCCCGAACAAAGCATCAATGCGGCTTGCCCGGTACGCCAGACAGCCCGCCCCCTGGGCGAGGATTTCGCGGCCCAGCGCAATCACATGTTGAAGCACTGCCAAGCCGAATGGGTGCTGTACCTGGATGCGGACGAACGCCTTTCCGAGGACCATTGGGTAATGCTACCCGGCTTATTCCCGGTACGAGGGGTGCAGGGATATTTCTTTCCCCGCCTGACCTTTCATCCGGACGAGGAACATTGCCGCATAGGTTATGGCCTCTGGCCCGACCTGCAATTGCGCCTCTTCCGCAACCAGCCGGAAGTGCGTTTTGAAAACGCCATTCATGAAAAGATCACAGGCCTTTCAGGCCGCGCCGGCCTTGTGTTGGATGCGCCGCTTCTGCACTATTCGCACAGCCGCAAAAAGCCAGAAGCCCTGCGTGAAAAACTGGCCCTGTTCGACCGGGCTTCCAGAGGCGCGGTCCACCATACCCTGAACGAGAACTACCCGCATTTGCCCTTGTCCCGGTTCCGGCGCGCCAACTTGCTCTGCAATGAATTGCAGGTGCTGCTTTTACCGGAAATGCCGCTTTGAATACACTGGTATTGCGCCACCAGACGATCTCAAGTATGAGACAACCTTAACCAACGCATCCCTTTGGCGATCTTGGACGGAATAATGCACATCACCTGCCCCCAATGTGATTTCAGCCGGAATATTCCGGACGAAAAAATTCCCGCACGCAGCGAACTTGCCACCTGCCCCAAATGTGGCAACAAGTTTCGCTTTCGTACGCTGGATTCCGGGGATTTTGCCTTTGCCGCGCCCGACTGGAACCAGGACGCCGAGGATTCCTCCGCGTTCCAGCCCGAGCAGGAACAACACCCGGACGAGGACAAGCTGTTCTTCACCACCCGGCCTCAAGACGACCCCGCTGGAGAGGAAGATGAAAACGGGATTCCCTTGGTTCCCGTGCCCTTTGAAGACCTCGAAAACTTTGGTTTTTTCCCGGGCATGGCCCAGACCCTCAAGCGGGCCATGTTCACGCCCCGACTTTTCTTCGAAGTCATGCCGCTCAAAGGCATCGCACGGCCCATGGTTTTTGCCGTGCTGCTCTTCGAACTCTCCATGATCCTGGACCTGCTCTGGCAGATCGGCGGTCTGCCCCTGCTCTCAGAATTCTCCCAGGACTTGGCCATGCTGGACCCCGATGCCGCAGCCAATCTCGACCCTTCCGTCATTTTCGTAATGATGCCGCTGCTGTTCGTGTTCAACATGTTCCTGACCACGGCGCTGCTGCACGGCGTGTTGCTCCTGTTCCGCGCCGCTCCACGGGGCTACGAAGCCACGTTCCGGGCATTAGCCTATTCCTATGCCCCCCTGATACTCAGTGTTTTCCCCTATGGCTATCTGGTGGGTTGGATATGGAGCCTGGCCATATCGATCATCGGTTGCCGGGCCATCCATCGCACCCAGGGGTGGCGCGTGGCCCTGGCCTTCGCTTCGGTCGTACTGATCATGGTCCTGTTGGTTTTCATGCCCGTACTCCTGGGGATGAAAGCATGAACAAACTGCTCGCCTGGCTCCAGGCTCAATTCGCTTCTTTTGCCATTCGCCGCCAAATGAACCGTCAAATCGACCCGCATGTTTTCAGTCAAATGGCCGACGAACTCAAAAGCCTGGCATTCCACGCCTGCCGCGTCTGTCCCGGCGAGACAGAGATGCAGGCCAAAATCCGCGAAATCCACGCCGAAGCCGAGCATCTCGCCCGCATGGCCCAGGAGCCGGATTTCAAGCGCATTCCCGCCAAACAACGCTTCATGCTGCGCCAGGGCCTGCTTCAATCCCGCCGCCAGCTTCTTGAATCGATTCAGGACGCGCCTTCCCCCACCCGGCTCTTGCAGTAGTCGGTACGCATCTTGCTTCATTCCACGGCGTATCCGTACAACCGTCGACGCCTTGGCGCGTCGCCCAATCCTTTGGGAAACAAGGGAAACGCCATGACAAAAACGCTTCCGACCGCAATCCGCTTGTTTTTCGGGCTTGTTCTCGTTCTGCTCGCGGCCTGCAATAATTTCCAGCCATCAATTACGCAGCAAAGTGAAATCGTCACGGACGCTGAGGTGGACCGTTCCGAACTCGCTATTCATGTTCGCCCGGCCGACCGTCTGCACACTCCGCCCAAGGCGCTACTGTATCCCATGTGGATACGCGAGCAGCTGCCCGAGCGGTTGGAACTCGGACGCCAGATGGGCCGTGTGCTGCATGGCCTCTGGGCGGGAGAGCTGCTCTTTCCCACGCTGGCCTACGACGAACGCATGGTCTTCCATGGCCGGGACAAGGCCCTGGACGAAGCGAGACGACGCGGCGCGGACCTGCTGATTCTGCCCATAGTGCCATACATTTATACAGGCGGCTCCGTGGATGACACGGCCATGACCCTCCAGCTGGAAATATACGACACCAAAAGCCGTCAGCTCATCTTTTCCATGCTCCAGGCCGGACGCATGGAATTTCAGCGCAATAAGGACTGGATTCTCTGGGTCAGCCGCACCCGCATGCCGGACTCGCCGCTTTATGCCATCATCCGTGCCCTTGGCCGCGACATGGCCGTCCCCCTTGCCTCCTGGCTGCCGCCCTTTGACCCGCGCATGCTCGGCTATGCCACCAACTCCCAGGAAATCGTAGACGGTCTGACCAGGAAAAACACGGCAGGACTTGACCTGACCAGCACGGATCTGGCCCGCGAAATTGGCGCGACGCAAGGAGACACTGCCCGAAGAGTCTTCCTGAAAGTGGAATTCGATGTGGACAAATCCTTTATTCGTCCGCAATACACCGGCATTCTCGATGAATTGGGACAGGCCTTAAACAGCCCGGAGCTCAAGGGAAAAAAGGTGACCATTATCGGCCATACCGATTCGGACGCCTCGGACCAATACAACATGGCCCTGTCGCATCGCCGCAGCGCATCCGTACGCGACTATTTGACGAAAAAGCACGGCATTGATCCCAAGCTGCTGCTCACGGATGGCCGGGGCGAACGGGAACCCCTGGTGCCCAACTCCTCGCCCGCCAACAAGCAGCTCAACAGACGAGTTGAAGTGCGGCTGGTCGAATAACGGTTGACACGCGAACGCACAGACTTATCTCACGGGGAGGGCACCGCGCCCTCCCCTTTTTTTCGGCTTTTCGGCCCACGCCTTTTATGGTACCGCAATGGTCCCACTTCAAAGCGAGGTTAGGCAATGATTGGTATTTCGAAACTCTACTGCGGCTCGGTCGAGCCCTCCGATGCTCTGCGCTATGGGCGCGAGTCCGGACAGCTCCCTTCCCATCTGCTGCAGTTTTCCAAGGACAAGAAGCCCGTTGTAGTCTGGAACATGACCCAACGCTGCAACCTGAAATGCGTGCACTGTTACGCTCACGCCGTGGACCCCAGCGCCCACGAAGACCCCATTTCCACGGCCAAGGCCAAGGAAATGATCGATGATCTGGCCGCCTATGGCGCTCCGGTCATGCTCTTTTCCGGCGGCGAACCCCTGGTGCGCGAGGATTTGGTCGAGTTGGCCAAATACGCCACCACCAAAGGCATGCGCGCGGTCATCTCCACCAACGGCACGTTGATCACCAAGAAGAAGGCCAAGGAACTCAAGGAAGTCGGGCTTTCCTATGTCGGCATTTCCCTGGACGGGGCCGAAGAAGTTCACGACAAGTTCCGGGGCGTGACCGGCTCGTACAAAAAAGCTTTGGAAGGCGTGGCCAACTGTCAGGCCGAAGGTCTCAAAGTCGGTCTGCGCTTCACCATCAACAAGCGCAACGCCCAGGAAATCCCGCACCTCTTCAAGCTCATCGAAGAGCGCGACATCCCGCGCATCTGCTTCTACCATCTGGTCTATTCGGGCCGCGGTTCCGAGCTGATCAAGGAAGACCTGGACCACGCCGAGACTCGGCAGGTCGTGGACCTGATCATGGACAAGACCCGCGAACTTTACGACAAGGGCCTGCCCAAGGAAGTCCTGACCGTGGACAACCACGCGGACGGTCCCTACGTCTACTTCCGCATGCTCAAGGAAGACCCCAAGCGAGCAGCCGAAGTACTCAAACTCTTGCAGTGGAACGAAGGCAACTCCACAGGACGCGGCATCGGCTGCATTTCCTGGGACGGCTCGGTGCACGCGGACCAGTTCATGCGCCACCACACCTTCGGCAACGTGCTCGAACGTCCCTTCTCCCAAATCTGGGACGATCCGAACATCGAGCTGCTGCACCAGATGAAGGACAAGCGCCCGTACGTGAAGGGACGCTGCGCCAATTGCCGCTTCCTGCACATCTGCGGCGGCAACTTCCGCGCCCGCGCCGAAGCCTATTACGGCGACTTCTGGGCGCAGGACCCGGCCTGCTACCTTACGGATGAAGAGATCACCGGCGAACCCATCGGCGTGAAAGAGTAATACACGGGCGGGGGCCCTTCGACCCGGATGGCCCCCGCCTTTTTTCGTCCTGCGCAGCAACGCAGGACAGACCGACACCGATCAGGCTCCTTTCCGCCGAACGCGTACAACAAGGAGTACCCATGTCCGCATTCCACCGTGGCCGCAGATTGCGCCGCACCGCCACCCTCAGGGAAATGGTTCGCGAGACTGAAATCCGTCCCCAGGACCTGATGATGCTCTATTTCGTCGCGGAAACCGACGACGACTCATTCAGAAAACCCATCGGCTCCATGCCCGGCCAGTTTCAGCTCAGCCTGAAGCAGCTTGAAAAGCAGGTCGGCGAAGCCTTTGCCGCAGGCATGCGCAGCTGCATGCTCTTCGGCATTCCGGCCAGCAAGGATGAAAAAGCCAGCGGCGCCTATGCCGACGACGGCATCGTGCAGCGGGCCATCCGCATGCTCAAAAACAAATGGCCCGACCTGTTGGTTTGCCCGGACGTCTGCCTCTGTGAATACACTTCGCACGGCCATTGCGGCATCGTGCAGAACGGGGACGTGCTCAACGACCCGACCCTGGACCTTTTGGCCCGCACCGCCCTGTCCCATGCCCGTGCCGGAGCCGACATGGTGGCCCCGTCGGACATGATGGACGGCCGCGTCATGGCCATCCGCGAAGCCCTGGACGACAACGGCTATGAAAACCTGCCCGTGATGTCCTACGCCGTGAAATATGCCTCGGCCTTTTACGGCCCCTTCCGCGAAGCAGCGGAAAGCGCGCCACAGTTCGGCAACCGCAAGACCTATCAAATGGACCCGGCCAACAGCCGCGAGGCCATGCGTGAATCCGCTGCCGACGCCTTCGAGGGCGCGGACATCCTGATGGTCAAGCCCGCCCTCGCCTACCTGGACGTGATCCGACAGGTGCGCGACGCTTTTGACCTGCCTGTGGCCGCCTATCAGGTCTCCGGCGAATACAGCATGATCAAGGCCGCAGCCCTGAACGGCTGGATCGACGAACAGGCCGTGGTCATGGAATCGCTCACTTCCATCAAGCGCGCAGGAGCAGACCTGATCCTCTCGTATTTCACCGAAGACGTTTTAAAACAAATGGATAAATAGATGCAGAATCAATCACACCCCGGAGGGCATCCGGGCGGACATCCGGCAGGTTCCCAGCCGCAGGCCGGCCATCCCCATGAGCATCCCAGCCAAAAACCGGCCATGAAACTGGAAGACGGCAGCCCGGCCTGCCGCCTCATCGCCTGGGAAGTGACCCGCTCTTGCAATCTGGCTTGCAAGCACTGCCGCGCCGAAGCCCACCCCGAACCGTATGAAGGCGAGTTGAGCACGGAAGAGGCCAAGGCTCTCATCGACACCTTCCCGGACGTGGGCAACCCGATCATCATCTTCACGGGCGGCGAGCCCCTGATGCGTTCCGACGTGTTCGAGCTGATCCCCTATGCCAAGGCCAAGGGCTTGCGCTGCGTCATGGCCCCCAACGGCACCCTGCTTTCCGAGGAAAACGTGGCCAAGATCAAAGCCGCCGGGGTCGAACGCTGTTCCATCTCCATTGACGCGCCCAAGGCCGAACAGCACGACATCTTCCGTGGCGTGCCCGGCGCGTTCCAGGCCAGCATGGCGGGCATCGAGCGGCTCAAGAAGGCGGGCATCGAGTTCCAAATCAACACCACGGTGACCAAGAACAACCTGCCCTTCTTCAAGGACATCTTCCACCTCTGCCGCGACCTGGGCGCCTCGGCCTGGCACATCTTCCTGCTCGTGCCCACGGGCCGCGCCGTGGAACTGGGCACCGAGGTCATCACGGACCTGGAATACGAAAAGGTCCTGAACTGGTTCTACGATTTCCAGAAGACCACGGACATGCAGCTCAAGGCCACCTGTGCGCCGCACTATCACCGCATCCTTCGCCAGCGCGCCAAGGAGGACGGCATTCCCGTAACCTTCGAGAATTTCGGGCTGGACGCCGTGTCGCGCGGCTGCCTCGGCGGCGTGGGCTTCTGCTTCATTTCCCATACAGGGCAGGTGCAGCCCTGCGGCTATCTGGAGCTGGATTGTGGCAATGTGCGCGAGACTCCGTTCCCGGAAATCT
The DNA here is from genome assembly GCA_036541255.1 of Desulfovibrionaceae bacterium. GTDB lineage: Bacteria > Desulfobacterota > Desulfovibrionia > Desulfovibrionales > Desulfovibrionaceae > Paucidesulfovibrio. Next base: position 11,249 of record JAZHDD010000034.1, read on the forward strand.
GGAAAAAATCGCAGCAATTCCTTAACCTGCGCAACCCCGAAGTCTATCGCGGCAAATGCGGCCATTGCGAATATGAACGGGTCTGCGGCGGATGCCGCGCCCGCGCCCAGACCATGAACGGGCACTATCTCGAGGAAGAGCCGCTCTGCTCGTATGAGCCGAAAAAACGGGCAAAAGAGTAGTCAGCCGGAGGTGCACATGCAGTTGGACGATTACGACCGCAAAATCCTGAACATCATCCAATCGGACTACCCCATTGCTTCCCGGCCGTACGCCGTGGTGGGCGATAAAGTCGGCCTGTCCGAGGGCGAAGTGCTGGCGCGGGTCAACGCTCTACGGGATGCGGGCGTGATCCGCCGCATCGGGGCCAATTTCAATTCGCCGCAACTGGGCTGGCACTCCACGCTCTGCGCGGCCAAGGTGCCCGAGGACAAGCTGGACGAGTTCGTGGCCGAGGTGAACCGACACGACAACGTGACGCACAACTACCTGCGCGCCCACGAATTCAATGTCTGGTTCACCTACATCGGCGAAAGCCCGGAAGTGGTGCGGCGTGCGCTGGACGAGATCAGCGAAAAGACCGGCATCAAAATTCTGTATCTTCCGGCAGACAAGCTCTTCAAAATCAAAGTCGATTTCAACGTGGAAAAGGACGAGGCGTAACAGCCATGAGCAAAAACACTATTCTTTCCCCTTCACTGCTTTCCTGCGACTTCGCCAAGCTGGCGGACGAACTCCAGGCCCTGGAAGCCGCAGGACTGAAGTGGGCGCACCTGGACGTCATGGACGGCCAGTTCGTGCCCAACATCACCTTTGGCCCGCCGGTCATCAAGGCCATGCGCAAGCACTCCAAGCTCTTTTTCGACACGCACCTGATGATCGAACGGCCAGAACGCTACGTCGATGAATTCGCGGACGCGGGCTGCGACCTGATCTGCGTGCATGCCGAGGCCACCCACCATTTGGAGCGAGCCGTGGCCGCCATCGCGGACAAGGGAGTCCAGTGTGCGGTCTCCTTGAACCCGGCGACCCCCTGCGAGGCTGTGAAGTACCTGCTGCCGCAGTTGGACATGGTCCTGCTCATGAGCGTGAACCCGGGCTTCGGCGGCCAGAAATTCATCCCCTTCTGCATGGACAAGGTGCGCGAGTTGCGCGGCATGATCGATGCCTGCGGTTCCAAAGCCCTGATCCAGGTGGACGGCGGCGTGACCCTGGACAACTGCAAAGCCCTGGCCGACGCAGGAGCCGACGTGCTCGTTTCGGGTTCGGCCTTTTTCAATTTCCCGCCCTATGCGGAGCGGCTCAAGGCCTTCGAGGCAGCCTGGGCCTGACAGCTCCCAGATGCACAAAAAAAAACCCTGCTCCGGCAGGGGTTTTTCATTGTGTCATTTACCCACACACAACATATTAAAAATTATGACGATCAGTAAGCAGCCAACACCCGGGCCAACTCCTTTTCCAGTTGCGTAAATATTTCCTGCACGGCCTGCCGCAGTCCCAGAGCCAAATCACCGGGACCGGTCGAAGCCAGCGGAATACGCACACCGTAGTCGCCGGTCATGACGATGTCGTTGTGCGGCGTGGATTCGTCAATAAGCAAAAACTGCATCTCGGCCACGGCCACGGGCTGTTCCCCGCTGAAATCACCATATAGCGAATTGACCACCCCTTCCAGAATCAGGGAGGCCCCCACAACGCTTGAGGGCTCCAGCACGTGGGCGAACAGGCCGGAGCGATCCAGCCAGACCCGCAGCCCCTGGGAAAGCATGTCCACAGGTGGCACGAACCAGGTGTTGTAATAGTCCGAGGCATAGGAAAGATCGGCATTGCGGAAAACCATCTCCCGTCCGGCATACAGAGGGGAAATCTGCAGCCGCCGGACCTTGAGGTCCACGCCCTGCAGTACCCGCTCCTGACGCTCCCGTTCCGGACGGATGTCATAATGCCGTTTTTCCACGGCAGGCCGCTTCAAGCCGCCGCAGCCCGCCACGACGCAAATTAACAGAGCCAGGCAGAACAGACGCGCATACGTCTTCAGGAATGATTGCTTATGGCCGGTCATTTCTTTTCTCCTCCCTCAGGCAGTTGCTCCACCGGGGGTTCGCCAAAGAGCACGCCCGAAGGATAGCGCTTCATTTCGTCTGTGATATCCCGTAAATCCTGCACCAGCAGGCGCAAACCGTCCAGGATATCGCCCACGTTGCCCTGCTGTGCCGCGATCATGCCGTTGACCCTGTTCATGATCTCATGCAGCTTGGCTGACGCTGAAGCGGCCTCACCCAGAGCTTCGTCCACACGCTTTGTCAACGAAGGCAAGTCTGTTCCGGGTTGCTCCAGCGCGGCCTCGAGTTGGCGCGCAGCCACCTTGAGCCCGGCAAAGGTCTCACGCATGTCCGCAGCCGTGGTCACGATATCTTCCCCGGCCCGGCTGAGAATGCCGTGCAGGTCGTCCAGGACGAGAGACGCATTGGGCAGCAGTTGCGCGGCCCGTTTGTCGTCGAGGATGCGGTTGATCTTGGCAAAAATGCCTTCGGTCTGCTCCAGATTGGCGGCCAGCAATTCGCCCAACGTCTTTGCATCGGCCCGTTCCAGAAACGCGCCCAGACTGTCCGTAACCCGTCGGATGCCCTTGAGGATGCCTTCAATATCCTCCTTGCCGATCCCGCCCACGGCCTCGCTGAGATTGGTAACGGCGGCTTCCAGGCGGCTCAACGTGCTGGGTGACGAAGGGATGTAAATATATCGAGGCTCCCAGGAAATGGGCAACGGCGGGTTCTGGACCGGGTCCACATAGTCGATGCCCAGAAAAAGCTGCCCGGTGATGCCCACTGATGTAGGCCGGATGCGCAGGCCCCGCGCCACGTCCTGGGCAAGTCCCTCCTGCATCTCGTCCCGGGGGCGATCGAACAAGCCGCCTTCGTCCAGGTCGCACTCCACCAGAACATAACGGTATTCGCTTTCTTCAAGAGAGGTATACCGGCCCATGACAAAGCCTATGTAGGATACCGTGCCGACCTTCACCCCCAGGTATTTGACCGGGGAGCCCACTTCAAGACCATTGATGGATTCATTCAGATAGGTTTCCAGCTTGAGGGTCCGCGAAAAGAACCGGCCCGCCCCGAGCACGAGCAAGACGACCACAAGAAGCGCAGTGCCGCCGATGATGAACAACCCCAACCTGTAATACTTCTTTTCTTTCATGAACTCTCCTCGGTTCCGGCTTGGGCCGGTTCCGTTGCGCTGCGCAGAAAAAATCGCCGCATCTCGGGGTCGTCGGCATGATCCCGAAGCTCGCGCGGGTCCCCTTGGGCAACGATGCGCTTTGTCCGCTTGTCGAGCATGATGATCCGGTCCGCAATGGTGTAGATGCTGTCCAACTCATGCGTCACGACCACAAACGTAACTCCCAGAGTGCGGGAAAGCCGGATGATGAGCTGATCCAGCTCTGCCGAAGTCACAGGATCAAGCCCGGCAGAAGGCTCGTCCAAAAAAAGAATCTCCGGGTCCAGGGCCATGGCCCGGGCAATGGCTGCCCGCTTGCGCATGCCTCCGCTGATTTCCGCCGGAAACAATTCCGCTGCCGAGGCAAGCCCGACCAGGGCCAGCTTGAGTCGAGCCACGGACTCCACTGCCTGCGTCGGCAGCTGCGTGAATTCCTCCAACGGCAGGGACACATTCTGCAATAGCGTCATGGAGCCGAACAATGCCCCGGCCTGATACATGACGCCAAAACCGCGCATGATGGTGTCACGCTCGTCTCCGCCCGCCGCAGTAATGTCCCGCCCCTGAATGAGCACCCGGCCTTCACGAGGATCGCGCAATCCTATGAGATGCTTGAGCAAGGTCGACTTCCCGCAGCCGGAACCGCCCAGAATCACGAAAATCTCGCCCTGGTTCACATCAAAATTCAACCCGTCGAGAATCACGTTCTCGCCATAGGCCGCAACCAGATTCCGGACCCGGATGATGGGCTCGCGAACATCCATGCTCACCACCCCATATAGTAGAAGATCACGGCAAAAATTCCGTCGGCCACGGCGATGAGAATCAGGCCGCTGACCACTGCCCCGGTAGTGGAACGCCCAACCGATTCGGCTCCGGACCCGGTCCCCATGCCGCGCATGCAGCCCACTCCGGCCACGAGCACGCTGAAGACCAGGGCTTTGGCCATGCCGCCGCCAAAGTCCAGTGCCGTTGTATTGCTGAAGACGCGGCCGGTGAAGGTCGCCAGGGGGAATCCCAACGAAAGCATGACCACTGCGCCGCCTACCAGCGCGGCGAAATTGAAGAACATGGTCATCAAGGGAATCATGAGCAGGGAGGCGATGACCTTGGGCGCCACCAGGAAACGCATAGGCGAAAGTCCCATGGTCACGAGGGCGTCCACTTCCTCATTGACTTTCATGGTCCCGATCTCGGCGGCAAAGGCCGAGCCGGAGCGGGCTGCCAAAAGGATCGCCGTAATCAGCGCCCCCATTTCGCGGAACATGACCAGACCAAGCATGTTGGGCACAAAAATGACCGCACCGAAGCGCATCAGACTGACCGCGGATTGGAACGAAAGGATCAGGCCCATGAGAAATCCGATCAGCAGCAGGATGGGCATGCTGTCCACGCCTACAGCCACCATGGAATCCAGCACGTCCTTGCGCCGAATGGTGCGCGGATGCAGCAGGGCCTGAAAAAGAACCAGGCCGCACTCGCCCACAAAGGCGATCAGCCTGCTCGTGTCGCGGCCAACCCCGCCCGCCATGCGGCCCACCTGCTCGGCAAGGCCGCACTCCTTGCACTCCCCGTCGTGATTCGGTTCCAGCCCCTTGGCGTCCACCATGTCCATGAGCGCCTGAAAACGGGGAGCCAGTCCCTGCGGTTCCGCGCCAGCCAGCCGCAGCTTGAGCAGCAGAGCCATGCCGGAGCCGTCCATACCGGTAATGTCGACGGCCTCCACGCTCACAGGCCTGCCCGACGCAGCATGAGCCATGGCTTCATCCCAGAGATGCGAGATGACCTCGGCGTCCAGCCGACCGCTGAAATGCAACAGGACACGGCCTCCGACCGACTCAACGCGCATCGCGCCAGCGTCGGCGGCGGGAACTGCATGCTCGTGTGCGGAACGCTCGGCCATCACTCCTCCTGACTATCGGCATGCATACCGTAGCGAGCCGTGCATGGCAACGCCGACACTGGACAGGAACGCCCGCCTCGGCTAGTTACCCTGCATGGACGATACCAGAGAACACAAGAGCCGTTCCCAGGCCAAACGGGAAATGTCGGCGCTCCAGGCCCTTGGCGAAAAGCTCACGCTCCTGACCCGCGAGGAACTCGCCCCCCTGCATCTGCCCGCACCATTGGTCGATGCGCTGACGGAAACACGGAACATTTCCAAACACGAAGCCCGCAGGAGACACCTGCAGTTCGTGGGTAAGCTCATGCGTGATGTGGACGCACAAGAAGTGGCCGATTTCCTGGCCAGCAGGGGACAAGCCAAAGCCGAAGCCGATGCGACGTTCCATGCCGTGGAACGACTCCGTGATCGTCTGATGGCCGGAGAAGACCAACCTCTGGACGAACTTATCGAAAAAAATCCGGACGCGAACAGACAACACCTCCGCTCCCTGCTGCGCAACGCCCGCCAGGAAGCAGCAAACGACAAGCCACCCAAGAACGCCCGAGCGCTTTTTCGAGCCCTGCGTGAACTTATGACCGACTCCAAGGCTTGACGTGCCTTGAATTCTTCTTATCTGTTACTCGTCATGAACGAACAACAAGGAGCACAGGATGATCTTTAAATATGCGGGAATCGAGACCGAACTCGAGGATCATGATTGCCCTCATTGCGGCAAGCCCATGGAAGCTTGGCTTGCACCGCCGGACAGCGGGTGGGGAATCGTATTGGTCTGCTACAATAATGACTGCCCCCATTACAAGGGGTCGGACCAGGATATCGTGAACAAGCGAAGCGACTGCACCCTGGGTTGCCGCTATGCCATTGATCCGGACAACGGCTACAAACCGTTCAATCTTGTGGCTATGTGTTTTTAATCATTCACGAACAATTCTGTTCTGTTGGCGGCCCTTTGGGGCCGCTTTTTTTTGAACGAGAATCGTTGCATTTCCATTTCAACAGGATTAGTTTCGGCGCATCCGAAGGAGATGCACATGCTTGACGCCCTGGACAAAAATATACTGAACATCCTTCAAGAGGATACCCGCGCGACCAACGCCCGTATTGGCGAAATGGTCGGACTTTCCGCAGCTGCCGTGCATGGCCGCATAAAACGCTTGGAACGCCGGGGCGTTATCCGTCGATTTACCGTGGAACTCAATCCCAACATCCTCGGCATGCAGGTCCTGGCTTTTGCCCAAGTCTATCTGCTGGAAATGCGCCGCTCCGAAGAAGCCGCAGCAGCTTTTGCCCAGATCCCGGAAGTGATCGAAGTCCATTATACCGTGGGCGAAGCCTGCTTCCTGCTCAAGCTGCGTTGCACGGACACGGCTTCTTTGGAACATGTACTCACGAATATTAACGACATCCCGCCCGTTCGCGCAACGCAGACCATCATCGTGCTTCGCTCGGGCAAAGAACGCATCAACCCGCCCCTCTACGCCGAAGAGCACATCTCCCTGCCATATCACGGCAAAGAATAGCCATGCGCAACAACCCCATGGTCCTGCCCGTACTCGCTCTTCTAGCCGGTTCGGCGCTCTGGGCCAGTTCTTTCGTTGTCCTGAAAATTGCGTTCCGCCATTACGATCCCATGGTCGTGATGTTCGGCCGCATGTTCGTGGCCAGCATCGTCTTTCTTTTCTTGTCCCGCAACTTCAGGCATCAACGCTACGAAAAGGGCGACTGGAAAGCCCTGGTTTTCATGGCCACCTGCGAACCATGCCTGTATTTCGTCTTCGAAGCCTTTGCCCTGGAAAACACGCATGCCGGACAGGCGGGCATGATCGTTTCCCTGTTGCCGCTCATCGTGGCCCTGGGCGCGCACTTCCTGCTCAAGGAGCACATCAGTCGCCGAACCATGTCCGGCTTCCTGCTGGCCGTTGTCGGCGCGGTCTGGCTTTCCGCCGGTGCCGTGGCCAGCGAAGGCGCACCCAATCCTGTTCTCGGCAACTTCCTGGAATTCCTCGCCATGATCTGCGCCGCCGGATACATGATCACGCTCAAGCGCATGAGCGTACGTTATTCTCCATTGTTTCTCACGGCCGTGCAGGCGTTCATGGGCACTCTCTTTTTCTTCCCGCTGCTTTTTCTGCCCACAACGACTCCTCCCACAACCCTTGCCGCCGAAGGCCTGCTGGCCATCGGCTACCTCGGCGTGGGCATCACTTTCGGCGCTTACTGCCTCTATAATTATGGAGCCAGTAAAATTCCGGCCCACCAAGCTTCGGCCTTCACCAACACCATCCCGGTCCTGACCCTGATCATGGCCTGGGCCTGGCTGGACGAACGCCTGACCTTCGTACAATATCTCGCTTCAGCAGTCGTGTTGGCGGGCGTCATCCTGAGCCAGGACCGCTCAACCCAGCCCACAAAGAATCTTACCGAAAACAACGATACCCCAAGCGTCTGAACAGGGACGCGGCACGAGTCATATCGAAGCTGGCCGCACAAGGGGCAAGTCGGGAAGGCGCATTCCAGAATGCTGTGCGGCTTTATGCAGCAAAGCTGCCAGGGCCTTTTCACCTTCGAGACCAACTTCCCGACTGTATTCGGTGACAAACGTCCGTATATGGGCTTTGATTACTTCCTGGTCCAATTCCTGGGCATGACGCAAGACAAAGGGCCAAATGAGATTTCGGTCCGCATGGGCCAGATCAAGGCTTGCCTGTATGGCGGCATCCAGGGCGGCCAGCTTTTCCGCCCCCAAGGAACGCCGGGCAACTATACACCCCAGGGGCAGGGGAAGCCCTGAATGCCGCTCCCACCATTCCCCCAGATCCACCAGCGGCGCCAATCCATGTTGCGACAATACGAATCGCCCCTCATGGATAACCACTCCAGCCTTGACCACTCCGGATTGCACGGCATCCATCACTTCAGAATAGACCATTTCCACCAATTCCACATCCAGACCATGCTCATCTGCCAACAGGGAAAAGAGCAGGGTTGCCGTGGTCCGCAGCCCTGGCACGGCCACCTTGCCGCTAACATCCTTCAGGCCGGCATCCCTTTCCACGGCGAGGATCGGTCCCACGCCCCGGCCCATGGCCCCACCGGCCCGCAGCAGGACATATTCATCCAGCAACTCCGCAGCCGCCGCCACGGAGACTTTGCAGACGTCGGGGCCGCCGGCTGCTGCCCAGCCGTTGAGTTCCTCTACATCCCCGAGTCGAAAAAACAGTTCCCCGGCAGGACAAGGTACCAGACCAAGATACAACCCGCCAAAGATGAACGTATCATTGGGGCATGGGGAAATTCCCATGCGTAATTGCTGGGGCATTGAAACGGCTCCTTCGTGTTGACAAGGCCAAGCCTGAAACCTACAAGTGACCATGTGGTCATCACGGACACTTATGACCACCCGGTCATACTAGGACAGCAATCCAACCAAGGCAAGCGGCATGGGCATCAACACCTTTGAAAATCTCGACAACGACAAGCAGGAGCGCGTGCTGGACGCGGCAGTGGAAGAGTTCGCCGAATACGGCTTCCATCAGGCCAGCGTCAACCGCATGGTTAAACGTCTGGGCATCGCCAAGGGCTCGGTGTTCACCTATTTCGGTTCCAAGCAAGGCTTATTCGAGTATGTCTTTCGCCATTCGGTGAGTCTTATCAAGGGCCCACTCAAGGCCGCTCGCCAAGCCGAAGGCGACACGTTCGACAGGATCAGGCTCAGTTTGGTCACAGGCATGGACTTCGTGCGTCGGCACCCCCGCCTGTACCGCATCTATCTCAAGGTGCTCTTCCAAGAAAACGTACCCTTCCGAGAAACATTTCTACGTCAAGTCCGGGAATATGCGGCCCGCTTCCTGACCCCCCTGCTCAATGACGGGATACGACGCGGAGAGTTGCGGGGCGACCTGGACCTGGACATGGCCATATTCCTCATAGATGGACTCTTTGACCGCTTTCTCCAGGCCTGGTCCGTGCCTGCGGTCCATCCCGGCCTGCACGGCCTCAAGGAGCGCGACCTGGAACAACGCATCAACCAACTGATGGAATTCATCCGTCGCAGCCTTGCAGCCCTTCCTGGAGAACCCCATGCTTGATCACGCCCATTTCGCACGCCTCGGTCTTTCGAACGCCTTCGAAAAGACGCTGGCCGGAGAACGACTCAGCCTGGAGGACGGCGAACGGCTTTTTTCCTGCCCCGACCCGGTGGCCTTAGGTGCCCTGGCGCATTACCGGCGCACAAGGCTGCACGGCGACGCGGCCTATTACATCGTCAACCAACACGTCAACTACACCAATGTCTGCGTCAATGGCTGCGTGTTTTGCGCCTATCAGCGCGAAAGCGACCAACAGCAAGGGGCCTTTCGGCTGTCTACGCAAGATATTGTGGCAAAAATCGAAGCCAGCCCGACCACGCCGAGAGAAATCCATATCGTCGGCGGTTGCCACCCCACCCTTCCGTTGTCCTATTTCGAGGAAACGCTCTCGGCTCTGCATGCGTCCTATCCGGAAGCCGTGCTCAAATGTTTCACGGCTGTTGAAATCGCCCATTTCGCCATGCTGGAAGGCATCACCAGCCTGGAGGTACTCCAACGTCTGCAAGCCTGCGGCCTGCGCATGTTGCCGGGCGGCGGCGCGGAAATATTCGCCCCGGAAATCCGCGAAGCGGTCTGTCCGCGCAAGAGCAATGCCGAGGAATGGCTGCGCATCCATGGGGAGGCGCACAGCCTCGGATTGAAGACGAACTGCACCATGCTCTATGGACACCTGGAAAACATCGGCCACCGACTCGACCACCTGGACCGGCTCCGCAGCCTGCAAGACCGCACGGGCGGCTTTGTCTGCTTCATCCCCCTGCCCTTCCTGACCGAGAACAGCAAGCTCACCATAGAACGCCCCCTTACCGGGCTGGACGAACTCAAGAACATCGCCGTTTGCAGGTTGATGCTGGACAATATCCCGCACATCAAGGCCTATTGGGTCATGCTCTCGGTCAAGCAGGCGCAGGCCGCTCTGTACTGGGGCGCGGACGATTTCGACGGCACCGTGGTCGAGGAAAAAATCGGCCATGAAGCCGGCGCCACATCCGAACAGGGCCTCACCCGGCAGGAATTGGAAGCAATGATCCAGGGATGCGGCTTCCGGCCTGTGGAACGCGACTCCTATTTCAACCAAGTATAGCGGATTGCGGCGCCACGCCGCTTTTCAACGCAGAGGAATGGCATGACACTGCTCATGGACCAAGACGAAATGGCAAGGATCGGCGACAAGGTACGCGACGGCTGCCGTATCGACCTCGCCGAAGCGGACACGCTCTACCGCAAGGCCGACCTGCATTACCTGGGCGCGCTGGCCCACCATATCCGACTCCGCAAACACCCGGAACCTGTTGTCAGCTACGTCGCCGACCGCAATATCAATTATTCCAATATTTGCGTTTGCGGCTGCCGTTTCTGCGCCTTTTTCCGTGCTCCGGGCCAACCAGACGGTTACGTTATCAGCCGTGAAGAATTAAGCGCAAAAATAGAGGAAACCATCGCATTGGGAGGTACTCAGATACTAATGCAGGGCGGGCATCATCCGGACTTGCCTTTTTCCTTTTATGAAGAACTGCTCGGGTTCATCAAGCAGCACTTCCCTTCC
>JAZHDD010000035.1:0-67719 GCA_036541255.1 Desulfovibrionaceae bacterium
TACATTCCCGAGCGGCTCGCTGATTCCGTCCTGGCGCCAAGCCTCCTGGTGCTCGTCTATCTGGTCTCGTTTCTGATGGTTAGCACGGTGCGTTTTGCTTCCTTCAAGGAACTGGGGTTTTTGCGTGCGCACTCTTTCAGCACTATGGTTGTGGCCATTCTGCTTTTTGTGCTGGTGGCCACCAAGCCACGCGTATTGGGATTTCTCAGCTTTCTTTCTTATATTGCCTCCGGGCTCATCTATACGCTTTTTGTGCTGTCGCGGCGCGGTGCCAAACTCAAGCCGGAGAGTCGCGAGGAAGAACAGAATTCCCTTCATTGATTTTTTTATGGGAAGAGATCGGGCCGTTCTTCAGGGGGCGGCCTTTCCTATACATACCATCTTTCCTGTTGACAGCCAGGCTTCGACTTGGCTAGGTTTCCACATCATGCACAAAATGCATTCTGCCCTTGCGGCATTCCTCTCCGCTTTTTCCCTACGCGCCCTATCCCTATAGGGGGCGATCTCCTGACGTTCAATGAACGTCATTTCAAACCATACTTTCCCTCTTCTCGCTCCCGGAGGGCCGGCCTTGTCCCAGGTGTCGGTGTATCCAGTTGCGAGCATCGCGCCGAACGTATACCTTTCCCAAACTGATGGAGGCTATCATGGCTGAACGTGTGTATGTATTCGACACCACTTTACGTGATGGGGAGCAATCTCCCGGCGCGACCATGAGTCTGCAGGAAAAGATCAGCATGGCCCGACAGCTGGAAGTGTTGGGCGTGGATATTATTGAAGCCGGTTTTCCGGTTGCCAGTCAGGGCGATTTCGAGGCTGTTCGCTCCATTGCCCGATCCGTGAGCAGCCGTGTTCAGGTGGCCGGGCTTTGCCGATCCATGGCAAAGGACATCGACCGCGCCTGGGAGGCGGTTAAAGAGGCAAAGAATCCCAGGATTCATACCTTCATCGCCACCAGCGACATTCACATGCGCTACAAGCTCCAGAAAAGCCCGGCGCAGGTTTTGGAAATGGCGGAAGCCGCCGTTCGCCATGCCGCGTCCTATACATCCAACGTTGAGTTTTCTGCGGAAGATGCGTCTCGTTCCGACTGGGATTTCTTGGCTCAAGTGTGCGAACGCGTCATTGCCTGCGGTGCAACCACCGTGAACATCCCGGATACGGTGGGCTATGCCCAGCCATTTGAATACCATGATCTCATAGCCTATCTGATCAAGGTCGTGCCCAACAGCGACAAGGCCATATTTTCTGTCCATTGCCATAACGACCTGGGATTGGCCGTGGCCAATACTCTTTCTGCTGTGCGCGCCGGGGCCAGGCAGGTGGAATGCACGGTCTCCGGCATTGGCGAACGCGCGGGGAACGCGGCCCTGGAAGAAGTGGTCATGGCCCTGAATACCCGCAAGGAAGCGTATAACGTGGAAACCGGGGTGGACACCACGCAGCTGTTTCCCTCATGCAGCCGCCTGGCCCAGATTATTGGCCAACCTATCCCGCCATACAAGGCCATTGTAGGCCCCAACGCTTTTGCCCATGAATCCGGCGTGCATCAGGACGGCATGCTCAAGAACCGCATGACTTACGAGATCATGACGCCCGAGGCTGTGGGCCGCACAGGCACGGAGATGGTTATCGGCAAGCATTCCGGTTCCCACGCCATCAAGGCCAAAGTCAAGGAACTGGGCTACGATCTTGATGAGTCGCAGTTGGCCGTGGTCTTCCAGGCGGTCAAGGACTTGGCCGACAAGAAGGAAAAGATTTACGACGAGGATGTCCAGGCCATGATCATGGAAAAGGTTTTCCGCAAGCGGGATTTGTTCCGAATCAAGGATATGAGCGTCTCGTCCAGCTCGGGCAGCGTTCCTCCCCAGGCCGCAGTGGTCATGGAGTTCCTCAAGGACGGCGAGTCAGTGGAAGAGCGCACCAATATTGTTTTTGGCCATGGCTGCGTGGATGCTGTATTTCAGTGCATCTGCGGGCTTGTGGGCGTGAAACCCAAGCTGGAGCGATATCAGGTCAATGCGGTCACTGCCGGGACCGATGCCCTGGGCCAGGTCAGTATTCGTATTGAGGACAACGGGATTCGTGCCGTGGGCCGAGCGGCCGATTCCGACGTTATCCGCGCTTCGGCGATGGCCCTTGTCAATGCCTTGAATCGTATGGAAAAGATCAAAGAGGAGAAATGCTGATGCCCCAGACCCTGGCCGAGAAAATTCTGCAACAACACACCTCCGAAAAGGCCGAGGCCGGGCGTATTGTGCGTTGTCGCGTGGATATGGTGCTGGCCAACGACATTACTGCTCCTCTGGCCATCAAGTCATTTCGTGCCATGGGCGCACGGAAGGTCTTTGACAAGGAGCGCGTGGCCCTGGTTTGCGATCACTTCACCCCGAACAAGGACATTGATTCCGCCGAACAGGTCAAGGTGGTTCGCGAGTTTGCTTCGGAAATGGGGATCACCCATTATTATGAAGGCGGAAACGTGGGCGTCGAGCACGCCTTGCTGCCGGAGTTGGGGTTGGTAGGCCCTGGAGACGTGGTTATCGGCGCGGATAGCCACACCTGTACGTACGGCGGCCTGGGCGCATTTGCCACGGGCATGGGGTCCACGGATATCGCCGGTGCCATGACTTTGGGAGAGACGTGGTTCAAGGTTCCGCCGAGTATCAAGGTCGAGATAAGCGGGCACGCCGAACCGTTCGTTGGAGCCAAGGATTACATGCTGCGGCTTATCGGCGAGATCGGCGTAGCCGGAGCTCTTTATAAAGCCTTGGAATTTTGCGGCCCCGCCGTGGAAGGTTTGACTGTGGAAGGGCGCATGACCATGGCCAATATGGCCATTGAAGCAGGCGGCAAGGTTGGGTTGTTCGCTGCTGATGGCAAGACTTTGGAATATGCTGGTCAGGCTGGACGAAAGGGTGATGTTGTTTTGTTTCCGGACAAGGGAGCGACCTACGAGCGGGTTGTTGAGATCGACCTGACCCACATGCCCCCGCAGGTTGCCTGTCCGCATTTGCCCGATAATGTGCGTTCCGTTGATGAAATTGCCGGTCTGCGGGTGGATCAGGCCGTGATCGGCTCCTGTACCAATGGGCGTATTGAAGATTTGCGCGTAGCCGCGGCCGTGCTTAAGGGCCGGAAAGTGGCCCGTCATGTGCGTTGCATCGTGCTTCCCGCCACTCCGAACATTTGGAAGCAGGCGTTGCGTGAAGGCTTGCTGGAAGTTTTCATGGAGGCGGGGTGCGTGGTCGGACCGGCCACTTGCGGCCCTTGCCTGGGCGGCCACATGGGCATTCTGGCAGGCGGGGAGCGAGCCATCGCCACCACCAACCGTAACTTCAAAGGACGTATGGGCAGCCTGGAGAGCGAGGTCTATCTTTCCAACCCGGCAGTGGCTGCTGCTTCGGCAGTGGCCGGGGAAATCGTCCACCCGGCGCACCTGTAGCCGGAATTGGAGAACGGGAAGAGCGACACGGATTCCGAACGGCAGGCATGAGCCGTGTGAAGATAACAGATATTGAGAGAGCAGCAGAGAAGCCGATCTCATAGGTGGTCTGCTCAGCGTTTTCTCAAAGGAGACTGTTCATGAAAGTACAGGGCAACGCTCATCAGGTGGGCGACCATATCGATACGGACGCCATCATCCCGGCGCGTTTTCTGGTGACCACGGACCCGGCCGCTCTGGGAGCCAATTGCATGGAAGGCCTGGAGGCTGGCTGGATAAAACGTGTGAAGCAGAATGATATCATGGTTGCCGGAGAGAATTTTGGTTGCGGTTCTTCGCGGGAGCATGCGCCCATAGCCATTCTCGGCGCCGGTATTCCCATAGTGGTGGCCAAGAGTTTTGCGCGTATTTTTTACCGCAACGGCTTCAATATGGGATTGGTGCTGCTTGAGGTGGGCGATGAGATCGCCAAGCTGCGCGACGGGGACGAACTGGAGGTGGACACTGCTTCGGGCGTGATCCGCAACCTGACCACGGGCGATGCTGTACAATGCGCCCCGGTTCCGCCGTTCATGCAGGAGATTCTTGATGCAGGCGGTCTGGTCCCCTATGTGGGGAAGCGCTTGAGTGTTTGATTGTACGAATCTGCAATGGATTGAAATAGTAGAGGATTGATTGCGATGACCAAGATTTGCGTATTGGCTGGAGATGGTATCGGGGCGGAAATCGTGGCTCAGGCCCTGCGGGTCCTGGACAAGGTCGGGGAGCGGTTCAGCCGTGATTTCCAATACGACCATGCGCTGATCGGCGGTTGCGCCATTGATGCTACGGGCGGCCCTTTGCCCCAGGAGACCGTGGATAAATGTCGTGCCTCGGATGCGGTCCTGCTGGGTGCCGTGGGCGGTCCCAAATGGGACAATCTGGATCCGGCCATCCGTCCGGAACGCGGCCTGCTCGGTATCCGCAAAGAATTGGGACTGTTCGCCAACCTGCGCCCGGCCCTGCTCTTCGACGAGTTGCGCCATGCCTGCTACCTGCGGGCCGACATTGCCGAAAAAGGCTTGGACGTGATGGTGGTGCGCGAATTGACCGGCGGGATCTATTTCGGCGAGCCACGGGGCGAGGAAAAGCGCGACGGCAAGCGCGTGGGCTTCAACACCATGGTCTATGACGAGGACGAGGTCCGGCGTATCGGCGTGGTGGCGTTCGAGGCGGCCCGCAAACGCGGCAGCAGGGTCTGCTCCGTGGACAAGGCCAATGTCCTGGATGTTTCTCGGGTCTGGCGCGCGGTTATACGCGAAGTCGCGGCCGAATATCCGGACGTGGAGCTCAGCGAGATGTACGTGGACAATGCGGCCATGCAACTTGTGCGTGACCCGTCCCAGTTCGACGTGATGGTTACAAGCAACCTTTTCGGCGATATCCTTTCGGATGAGGCCGCAGCCATTACCGGTTCCATCGGCATGCTTCCTTCCGCGTCTCTGGGGAAATCCGGGCCGGGACTGTATGAGCCGATTCATGGTTCGGCCCCGGACATTGCGGGGCAGGACAAAGCCAACCCGTTGGCGACGATCCTTTCGGTGTCCATGATGCTGCGTTATTCCCTGAGCATGGCCGATGCGGCCGATGCTGTCGAGGGTGCTGTGAAAAAGGCTCTGGCCCAAGGCTATCGCACCGGCGACATCATGCAGCCGGGCAAGACCCTGGTGGGCTGCGTGGGCATGGCCGAGGCTGTCCTCGCGAACATGTGACGCGTTGGCCCAAAGTCCAGTCGGGAGTCCAGCATGCCGCAAGCTGAACATGTGCGCTTTTGGCGCGACCCGGATTTACGGGAGATAGAGTTTCGCGTTTCGAGATATGATCGTTTCGCTTTTTCTCCCCATACGCATGACACCTATTCCATAGGACTTGTGCATGCCGGAGGTAGTCTTGTCCTGGAACATGGGCCTGGGGAATCGCGTGTGCTTGCAGGCGAGATCGCGGTGATTGCTCCGGGACAGGTGCATTCCGGTATTCCACTGGACGAGTCGGGCGTTGCCTACAGGATGCTTTACGTGGACGCCGGATGGCTGCATGGCTTGTGTCGCGAGTTGGGCAAGAGCCCGGACAGTTTGCCCCGTTTTCGATCCAGCGTGTTGCGTGATCCTGCCTTGCGCCGAGTCCTGCGTTTGCTGGTGGATATGTCGGCCCGCAACGCGGAGGGACTGGCCAAGCAATCCGTATCCGTTGTCGCGTTCTCATGGTTGTTGGCCCGTCATTCCGAATTGGCGGGGCGCGGGCGGGATTGTCTGGACGAGCCGCACGCCGTGCGGCTGGCGCGGGAATATCTGGCCGATAATTATGCAGAGAAGGTCAGTTTGGAACGCCTTGCCGAAGTAGCTGGCCTGAGTCGGTATCATCTTTTGCGCAGATTCAAGCAAGCGTTGGGGCTGCCCCCTCATGCCTGGCAAATTCAGCAACGCGTGCACCGGGCGCAACGGTTGCTGGCATCGGGTGTTCCCATTGTGGATGCGGCGTTGGCGACCGGATTTACGGATCAAAGTCATTTCAGCAATGTTTTCAAGCAGATTGTGGGAGCAACGCCTCGTCAATACAGGGACGCCTTGATCTGAAGACGTTCTTCGGGTTTTATCAGCAATATTCTACAAGAAGAGCTGCGCCGGATGCGTTAATGAACCGCACATAGTTTGCGGAGGTACTGATGCACGACGCGAAAAAACCGTTCTGGGCTTTGGCCGCCGTATTAGGTGCGGTGGTGCTTTGGGGAAGCGCATTTCCCATGATGAAGGTGGTTCTGGGCGTATTCGGTCCCTGGACGACCATGTGGCTACGTATGGCCGTGGGCACACTGGTGCTGTTGCCGTTTTGCCGGAGCATTTCTTTTTCCGGTTATCGCAAGGGGGACTGGCTGCCCTTGGCCGGCATGGCTTTGTGCATGCCCTGCATATATTTCTATCTGGAGTCCAACGCCCTGGTCCTGACCACGTCGTCACAGGCCGGTGTTGTGGCGGCCATATTGCCGCTGGCCGTGGCAGTGGGCGGCTATGTTTTTCTGCGTGAGCCGCTGGAGCGTCGATCGTTCCTGGGGTTGAGCATCGCGTTGCTCGGAGTTGTTTGGCTTACTTTGAGCGGGAGCCCCGACGCTTCTGCACCGAATCCCGTGCTTGGCAATCTGCTGGAATTGGGGGCCATGATTACGGCAGGTGTGTACATGCTTTTGACCCGGAAGCTTTCGAAGCGATATTCCGCGCTGACGCTGACCGCATTGCAGACCGCTGCCGGGCTGGTGTTCTTTTTGCCGGGTGCCTTGGATATCACGCCTCAAATGTTGCAAGAGACAGACGCGCTTTTTGCCTCGGCATATCTAGGGGCATTCGTGAGCATCGGCGCATTTGGCCTGTATAATTTCGGTCTTTCGCGTCTGCCTGCGGGACGTGCCGCCGCATCTATCAACCTTGTGCCTGTTGTCGCAGTCTCTCTGGCCTGGGTCTGGCTCGGCGAGACGCTCAACGTCACGCAGTCCGTGGCCGCCTGCGCAACGCTGCTCGGTGTTTGGCTGGCCCAGCGGGGCAAGGCCGGAAGCGAGGAGACGGTTGATGTCGAGGATGCGGAGCCGCTGCCCGTGGATGTGCACTGATCAGCGGCGGCCCTGTTGCTAGCGGCCCTTGGCGCGGCGCAGGGTCACGCTTTTTCCGCCGATTCCCCAGTTGTCGGTATCCACCTCGTCGATGACCACCACTGTGGTGGCGGGATTTTTGCCGAGTACATCTGCCAGCAGCCCGGTCACGCCCTGTATGAGCCGGGCTTTTTGTTCTGCTGTGGCACCTTCTCGGGTGATCTTGATGTTTACGAATGGCATGCGGTCACTCCTTCTCTGCGTTGCGAAGCATGTGCAGCTTGCGACTTCGTGGCAGTTTCTTGATTTTTATTTCCAGTCGCAACGCGTCGCTTTTATCTTGGCATTTTCGGCTGGCGGCCAGCCTAACGGGCAGGCGGGAACGGGTGTACTTTGCGCCCGTGCCTGCGTTATGTTCGGCTACACGGCGCGTCAAATCCGTGGTCACGCCGCAATAGAGCGTGTTGTCCGCGCATTCGAGCAGGTAGACGAACCAGGGTTGAGCGGTCATGTGGCGTCTTCTCCGTGAATACGTGTCTGCTGAAAGGGCTTGCAGAGCTTGCCAATCCGGGCCTGCCGGTATATTGCCTTGCACCGGCGGCGTTCGTCGCCGTCTATCGGTTTTAAGTTTCCACCAACTCCAACCAAACCGCAAGGGCGTAGACGCCCTGAACAAGGAACGAGCAACCCTCATGTCCCGCGTTACGGTGCAGTCCCTGGAAAAATCCTATGCGGGTCGCGACCTTTTCGGCGATCTGTCTTTTGAACTCGCTCCGGGTATGCGCCTTGCCGTGACCGGTCCCAACGGGTGCGGCAAAACCACGCTGATGCGTATCCTCGCCGGGGAAACGAGTCCGGATGCCGGGCAGGTCAGCGTGGCCCGCGGCGCGCGCGTGGGTTATGTGCGGCAGGAGATGGACGACGCTGATCTGCAACAGGGGCTGTTGTCTTGGGTACTCGCGGCGTTGCCGTCCTGGAGCGATTTTTGGGAGAAGTGGGAACAGGCTGTTCAGGCCGAGGACCACGCGCGGTTGGAACGTTTGTCCCAGCGTCAGGCCGAGTTCGAGAGTCAATACGGCTATAATCCGGACCATCAGGCACGCTCCATACTTTATGGTTTGGGCTTTTCCGATAATGATCTGCTCAAACGGCTCGGCGAACTTTCGGGCGGCTGGCGGGAGCGGGCCAAGTTGGCCAAAGTGCTGTTTCAGGGTGCGGACGTGCTCTTTTTGGACGAGCCCACCAACCATCTGGATTTGGAAGCTGTGGAGTGGTTGGAGCAATATCTTTTGGGTTTTCGCGGGGCCATGGCCTTTGTGGCCCATGACCGCGTTTTTTTGGAAAAAGTCGGAACGCATGTGCTGTTCATTGCGGGCGGACGCAGCGCCATGCGTAAAGGCAGTTTCACCGAATTTATGGAGTGGGAGCAGGAAAACGCAGAGCAGCGCCTGCGCGAAGCCGCCAAGCTTTCCAACAAGATTGAATCCGAGATGAGCTATATCCGCCGGTTCCGGGTCAAGGCGCGTAAGGCGGCCCAGGCCCAGAGCAAGCTCAAGAAGGTCGAGAAGTTGCAGACCGAGCTTTCTCGTTTGCAAAATGCCCAATCCACGACCCGCCCCGGCAAATCCCTTGCTTTTCGTCTGCCCGAACCCAAGCGGGGCGACAAGGTGGCCATCAGCGCTGTGGATCTCCGTTTTTCCTACCAGGAAGGGGAGTCCGTCTGGGATGGTCTGAATTTCCAACTCTTCCGAGGCAAGAAGGTGGCCCTGACAGCACCCAATGGCGCCGGCAAGACCACGCTGCTCAAGATCGTCATCGGTGCGCTCAAGCCTGACGCCGGATATATCAAGATCGGGCCGAACACCACCGTTGGTTATTTCAGCCAGCACCAGAGCGAGATTCTCAATTCCACAGGTACTGTTCTGGGGGAGATCCGCCGACTGTCGGATTCGAATCTCACGGAAGAACAGCTCATGTCCGTGCTGGGTCTGTTTCTGCTTGGCGAGAGCTATTTCGAGCGCAAGATAACGGCGCTGTCCGGTGGCGAAAAAAACCGTTTGATCCTGGCTACGCTGTTTTTGGCCCGGGCCAATTTGCTGATTCTGGACGAGCCCACCAATCATCTTGACCTGGAAAGCCGCATGGGGCTGGTCGCGGCCTTGAAGGACTACGAGGGAACACTCTTTTTCGTGGCCCACGACCGTTATCTGCTGGGCGAGGTGGCCGAGGAAATATGGTCGCTGAGCCGCACGGGCATTGAGACGCATCAGGGCGGCTTCGAGGCTTGGGACGCCTGGCGCAGACAGCAACAGAATACTTGCAATGCCGCATCGGGCGCGAACAAATCCGCTGACGTTGACGGGCTGGCTTGTGAGGATGCTCCTCAGGTCCGCTTGAGCAAGGAGGACAGACGTCGTCTTGCAGAAGCGCGTAACCGTCTGTACCGTGAATTGAAGCCGCTCAAAACCCGGTATGAAAAGCTGGAAAAGGATCTGGAGAAAGTTCTGGAGGAGCAATCCGAGCTGGAACAGAAAATGAATGATCCTGCCACGTACGAGAAGCCCGAGGCAGCGTTGAAGATCAATGCCGACTATCGGGATGCCGAGGATTGGGCCGAGCGGCTCATGGAAGAGATGCACGAGCTGGAAACGAAGATGGAAGCCATCAACGCACAACGCGTGGAGATGGGGTTGGAGTAGGCGTGATGGCGGACGAGATGCAGGTGGTTGCTGCCGTTATCTGGCAGGATGGCAAATATCTGGCTGTGGAGCGTCCCGATCATGGCCCTTGGGCTGGCTGGTGGGAGTTTCCCGGCGGCAAGGTTGAACCGGGGGAGCGTTTGGAGTCGGCGTTGGGGCGCGAATTGCGCGAAGAGCTGAACATCACGCCGTTGCGTTTTCGATTTTGGCGTGCCAAAAAGCATCCCTATCGCAATCTATCTGTCCATCTTCATTTCTTTCACGTCTTTGAATACAGCGGCCTGCTGCTGCCCCAGGAAGGGCAGGTCATGACTTGGCTCGCACCCGAATGTCCGGGCAGCCGGGTTTTCCTTCCTGCCGATGTGGAGATTGTCGAGGAGCTTCGACGCCTGGGGGCTCCAACGGCTTGATCTATTGAAGGTTGCGCTTCAAAGGAGTATGTACGTTTCCCTGGCTCGGCAGGTCTGCCGGGCAAAGCCGACGAGGAGTGTGGTGCTTTGCGGATTCCCGAATTGATAGAATGTCGTAAGCCGTTTCTCTCTTTGGAGTTTTTCCCCCCGAAGGAACGTGCTGCCTGGCCCGGATTTTTCGAGGTGGTGGAACGCCTCAAGGCGCTTGATCCTTTGTTCGCTTCCGTGACCTATGGCGCAGGTGGCGGCACACAGGACAACAGCCTGGAGATCGTTCGGCATCTGAAACAAGATTTGGGTGTGGAGCCCATGGCCCATTTGACTTGCGTGGGCGCTTCCACCTCCCGTATTCGGGAATTTCTGTCTGCGCTGCGTGACGCGGACGTGCAGAACGTCCTGGCCCTGCGTGGCGACCCTCCCAAGGACAACCCGGATTTTGATTTCGCAACCAGCGAATTCAGCCATGCGTCGGACCTTGCGGTTTTCATCAAAAAGAATTTTCCGGAAATGGCTGTGGCCGTAACCGGTTATCCGGAACCGCATGTGGAATCACCTTCCATTCGGGAGGACCTGCATTGGACCAAAGTCAAGGTTGAGTCCGGCGGCGACTTCTTGGTTACGCAACTCTTCTTCGACAACCGGCTCTATTTTGATTTTGTGGAGCGGCTCGGCACAATGGGCGTGCACGCGCCTGTGGTGCCGGGAGTGTTGCCCATCCTGAGCATCAAGTCGGCCAAGTTCATTCTTTCGCTGTGCGGAGCGTCCATTCCCGGCAAGTTTCTTGCCGCGCTGGAGCAGGCTTTTGAGCAGGGCGGTGATGAAGCCGTGCGCGAGGTCGGACTGGCCTACGCCGTGGCGCAGGCTCAGGAATTGATCGACGGGGGCGCTCCGGGAGTGCACCTGTATACGTTGAACAAGGCTGAGGCCTGTTTGGAAATCGGCGGCAAACTCAAATTGTAGGGGGAAAGGCATGAGCGCAAATAATCCCAGGGTCGCGGTATGCGGCGCAACAGGCGCCGTGGGCCGAGAAATGTTGAAAGTGCTGGAGCAGAGAGATTTTCCTGCCGCCGAGGTGGTGCCTTTTGCCTCGGCCCGCTCCAAAGGGGTCAAGCTGCCTTTCCGGGGCAGCGAGATCGTGGTGCAGGAGTTGACGCACGAATGTTTCAAGGGCTTTGATTTGGCCCTGTTTTCCGCGGGCGGCGGCACGTCCGAGATGTTCGCCCCTTCGGCGGCCAAGCTCGGCTGCACCGTGGTGGACAACTCCAGTGCCTGGCGCATGGATCCGAAGTGCCCGTTGGTGGTGCCCGAGGTCAATCCGCAGGATTTGGAATGGCACAAGGGCATCATTGCCAACCCCAACTGCTCGACCATTCAGATGGTGGTGGCGCTCCAGCCCATCCATCTGGAGGCGCGCATCAAGCGAGTCGTGGTGTCCACCTATCAGGCCGTTTCCGGTACCGGGCAAAAGGCCATCGACGAGCTGGAAACTCAGGTGCGCCGTCTTTTCAACGGCCAGGAAGTCATTCCCGCCGTGTATCCGCACCAGATTGCCTTCAACTGCCTGCCGCAGATCGATGTCTTCCTGGACAACGGCTACACCAAGGAAGAAATGAAGATGGTCCATGAGACCGTCAAGATCATGGGCGACCAGAACATCAAGGTCACGGCCACAACGGTGCGTGTGCCTGTGTTCTACGGCCACTCCGAGTCCGTGAATATCGAGACCGAGCAGAAGCTGACCGCGGACGATTGCCGCGCTTTGCTGGCGCAGGCTCCGGGTGTGACCGTGATCGACTACCCCGAAAAGAAGGCCTACCCCATGGCCCTGGACGCCACGGGCGAGGATGACGTGTTCGTGGGACGGATCCGCGAGGACGAGACCATCACCAATGGCCTGAATATGTGGATCGTGGCCGACAATATCCGCAAGGGCGCGGCGCTCAACGCCGTGCAGATCGGTGAAAAGCTTTTGGAAATGAACCTCATGCGGGTTCCCAGCTAGGGAGGCGGGCGTGGCCCATCTGTTGGATTCGGAGGCGTATCTGCAGGCGCTGCTCAATGCGATGCGCCCGGGAGCGCACGAAGTGCAAGCCTTCTATGACCATCGCGTCCGTGCCATCTGTCGTGATCCGCGACTTATGCTCATGCCTTGGGATGATCATCTGGTGCATCGGGGTGACGGTGTTTTTGAAACCATGAAATTCATCGGGCGACGTATATATCAGGTGGATCCGCATATGGAGCGCCTCAAGCGTTCCGCCGCGGCCATTCATCTGGTTGAGCCGTGTGCATGGGACACCGTGCGTGAGCTGGTGTTTGAAGTGGCCCGCGCAGGAGGCCGCGAGGATGGGCTTGTGCGCGTCATGCTTGGTCGCGGTCCCGGCGGTTTCGGCATTTCGCCGGACGAATGCCCCCAGGCCAGTCTGTATGTCGTGGCCTACGACATCCATCTCAAGCCGGAAGCGGTGTACGAGAAGGGCGTTACCGCCTTCAAGACCTCCATACCGGCCAAGCAGTCCTATCTGGCCAAGATTAAGAGTATCGATTACCTGCCCAACGTGCTCATGAAGCGCGAGGCCGCTGAAAAAGGATATGATTTTCCGTTCTGCTTTGACGAACGGGGCTTTCTTGCCGAAGGGGCGACCGAGAACGTCTGCATTGTGGACGTGCAGGGCAAGTTGCATATTCCGGAATTCACCAATGCCCTGGCCGGTACGACCCTGATGCGGGTCGTGGATCTGATCAAGGGCGAGGTTGACATGGTTTTTCGCGGCATCCGAGAGAATGAGATTCGGGCGGCCAAGGAAGTCATCATCGTGGGCACGAGCAGCGATGCCTTGTCCGTGGTCCGCTATGAAGGCAAGCCCATTCACAACGTCAAACCCGGTCCCGTGAGCAGGCGGATGCGTGAACTGCTGCGCAAGGATCTGGCCGAGAACGGCATCCCGTATTGACGGGATAGCGAGACGAAACAATAAGGCCGCCCCGAGAGAGGCGGCCTTTCTTGTTTTATGCGCCGAGGGCGTTGCAGGATGGAAGCGGACCCGGCAGGACTTTTTCCGGAATCAGGCCGTACCGGGAGAGTCTGGATTCCAGAACGTATCCTTCCATGAGGCTGTGAACATCCTGCGGAGTAGGCAGATGCGGTCCCCGATAGGCTGTGGCCCAGGCTCGGTGCCGCAGTACGCCGAGCGCCCAATGGACCTGGCTGGGGTCGAAAAAAGCATATTGCCGCGCCACCAGCCTCGCCAACTCCTGATTGAGTCCGCCGGAATTCCAATCCTCGGCAGGCACGGAATATAGCGGGCGTCGCAAGTGCAGGAAATCAAAACCGTGTTGCGCCGCTTCAATACCCATTTCCCATGTCAGGAACGGCGAATTAGAACGGAACGCGCAGGCGTGTGCGGCTCGTCTGGAAAGAGTGATCAACGGGCCAAGACTGTTGCGAGTCCGAAGTCTGTCCTTGGCGGGCTGAGGCAGTCGGACCAACCCCGAGCCTTGTGGTCCGGAGTGAATGAAGTCGCAGCTGATCAGGTCCTTGTTCGGGTCGGCTCGAAATGCCCGGAGATGGGCTTCGGCAAAGCAGGGATCGAGTCGCATGCCGGGTTGCGGGAAGCAAAGGAGTTGCCCCGAAGCATGTCGTGAGCCGGTGTTCAAGGCTGTAGCCAGGCCTTCTCCGGGAGCCTTCAGGAGGATCAGCTTTGCCCGCCGAGGCAGGACGTCCATGCACCGTTGGGCAAGACGCACCGGAGCATCGTCCGCAGATGTCTGGACAAACACCACTTCCAGGCCCCGGCCTGCGGCAGATTGCCCCGCAAGGGAAAAGAGAAGCCGCGCGAGCCGTTCGGTGCCTGCGAGATCATGTAATATGAAGGAAAAGGCGGTGGCGTCGAGCATGTACCCTTCCTTGGGATCCTCGTGCAATGCGACAAAAGAATGTGGAGATGCGAGGTCGCCCGTCCTTGGGCAAAATCACCCCTCTCGTGTCCTATCGGCTGTCGGTTCGAAATCTTTAGGGATGGTTGCGGGTTTTTTCGGCTTGGCCTACAAATAAGGAATGATGTCTTTTCAACCCGTTGTAAGGCTTCAGGCTGAGAATGGTTGTCTGATTGATATCGTGGTCAGGAGTTCCGGACCTCGGGGGGACCGTGTTGTACGCTGTTGGGGACGTAACGGTCCGGAGCAGGAAGCGGCATTGGCCCGGTCTGTTGCGAAAGGAAGCCTGCCCGTCATGCTGGGCTCGGGTCTGGGGTATTGTCTACAAACGTTGGCCGATCAGGGGCCTGTGGTTGTGGTGGACCGGGAGCAGACCGTACTCGCACAGACTGGCCTCAAGGAACGTTTTGCAGACAATCCAAATGTGCTTTGGTTGGATCAGGATGCGGAAAATGTCCTGAAAGCGTTGCAGCATCGGCGTTTCGAAGCCGGTGAGCTTCCATTGGCCGTGCTGCGCCTGCCATTGTACCAACGTCTTGACCCCGCGTATTATCGTGTCCTTGCCGACAGACTGGAAAGGCCGACAGACGGGTGCCCCTGGGCGGCATATCCTCGGTTCTGTTCCTCCAACCCCCGCGTCTTGCTGCTCCGCACCGCGTATTTTCTGTACAGGGAAATCGAGGCTGCGTTGACGCGCCTCGGTGTTCCCTACGTCTGCGTAGACGTGGGGAAGACTGACCGGTTGCGTGACGGCTTTGTGGAAGACCTGTTGCGTGGTGTGGCGGATTTCCGCCCGGATTTTCTGCTGACGGTGAATCATTTCGGCCTGGATCGCGAAGGGCGCATTGCCGGCTTGCTTCATGAAGCCGGGTTGCCGTTGGCCTCCTGGTTTGTGGATAATCCGCATCTGATTCTGCACGAATATCCGGGGCAAAACAGACCCGGTGTGGCCGTGTTCAGTTTTGACGCCGGGAGCCTTGAGGCCCTGCGACAAAAGGGGTTTGGTCATGTAGAGTACCTGCCGCTGGCCACGGATCCGGAGATCTTTCGGCCAGGTGTAGCCGGGCGTGATCCCTGGCGAGCCCGGGTGTCGTTTGTGGGGGAAAGCCTTACGGACCGTGTCGAGGCGCTTGCCGCGGCTTTGGACGGAGACATGGCTTTGCAGCTTCGTCGGGCAGGGTACGGCTATGTGTTTTCGCTGCAACGGGACGCTTTGGCGTATCTGCGCGAACAGTACCCAACACTCGCCGAACAAGTGCTGGCCCTGACCACTGCCGAAAAAAGGCTTGCGGCCGAATCCCTTTTGACGTTCGAGGCGGCCCGGCAATACCGGCTGGAACGAATCCTTCGATTGCGGGAGTTCGCTCCGCTCATTGCCGGGGACCGGTATTGGCCGGGGCTGCTTGGTGATGGTGGATGGCGTTTTTTGCCGTATCTTGATTATTATAGTGATCTGCCCGGATTTTATGCTTGTTCGGAAATCAATTTCAACTGCACCAGCGCGCAGATGAAAGGCGCGGTGAACCAGCGGGTTTTTGACGTGCCCGCGGCTGGTGGTTTCCTGCTGACGGATCAGGCGGATCAGCTGAATCAATTGTTTGAGCCTGGCCGTGAGGTCGTCACGTATGGGGCGGCGGAGGAAATATCCGAAGTGGTGCGGCGCTGGCTGGATGATCCGGTCGGTCGGCAGAAAGTTGTTGAGCGTGCTGGAAAGCGTATTCTTGCCGAGCATACCTATATCCACCGACTGGGCACTCTGTTGCATTCCATGCGTTCCGTTTTTGCCTAAGGGGAGTGTGTGCTTGTGGATTCATTGAATTTCTGCGATAAAGTCAATTGCGTCCCTTTTCCTCTTGCGCGTCAGGTACGCCGGGCGCGGTAGTGAGGCGTGTATGGCTGTTTTTCATTGTCCCCGTTGTGATATCCGAAAGGACGTCCCGGATGAGTTTGTGGGCCGCAAGGCTCGTTGTCCCGGTTGCGGCAAGGGTGTCGCGGTGTTGGCTTCGTCTGCGGAGCCAATTCCTCAACCAGAAGAACAACCAGAACCATCTGATTTTTCCCCAGATTTGAATGATCCGGAACGTGAAGCGCGTTTTGTCTGTTCCTCCTGTGGTCGAACAAGAAAGGCCCCTGGGAGATTGGTCGGTCGTGCAGCAGCCTGCCCAGTCTGCGGAGGACAGGGGCGTGTGGAGTTTGTGCCTGAATTTCAAGGGGAACCGGACGCGCTTGAATTGGATTTGGACGATTTGGCTGATGACCTTCGGGAGTATGGGGAAGATGAGTCAGGGCGTCCTGGCATTCCGGCTGGAGGCGACTCCCCGGAGCTGGAGAAGACGCAGTCCCGGTTGACTCCCGGAAAGGCGGTTCGTGAGATATGCACCGGGCTGAGTACTGGCGCACTCGGGGTGCTCTTTTGCTTGGCATATGCCCTGTTGCCCATGACGGGGATAGGGCAGGTGGGGTATTATCCGGCACTGGTGCTTATGGCACTGACCGCTTCCGTATTGGGCGGGTTGTATTATACCGCCAGAGGCAGCGTGCCTTTTGGTGTCGTCGGGCCTGACGCCGCAGGAGGCGCCGGCTTGTTCATCCTGGCTCTTGCCCTCAACGGAACCGGGGGCGGAGTTTCTCTCCCAACCCTGGCCGTGACCCTTATGGCGACCGCATTGCTGGCCGCCGTGCTTTGTTTTCTCCTTTCCCGGTATCAGGACGGCGACTGGGTTCGCTTTGTGCCCTTTCAGGTCGTGGGCGGCGTGTTGGCGGCTCTCGGTGTCTTTCTACTCCAGGCGGCCTATCTTTTTTGCACGGGGACTCCCCTGACGTTCGGAGTTTTTTGGGATTTGCTCCAGCCGGGTAGCCTTGTCTCCGCATACGAAACAGGTACATATTGGGCTTGGCTTCCGGCCTTTGGGGTCGGATGGCTGCTCTTTGCAGGATTTCATCGGTTGCGTTCCGGCTGGACATTATTGCTGCCGCTTCTTGCGGTTTCGGCTTGGTGCTTTCTGGTCCCCGCATATGCGCCGGACTTGCCCGAACGGTTTGCGACATGCGGCAGGCTCCCCGGATTCGGCCTTGAGGATTTGCGCCTTTTGCACGACCTGTTTTTCCTGCAGTCGGTGCACTGGGCAACGGTATTGGAACAACAATCTTTGATTCTGGCCGTGGGAGTGCTCGTCTTTTTGGCTTCTGCCCATAAAATAATGCGGCTTGAAGAGGAAAGGGGAGAGACCGTCTCCTTGGGCGCGGAGTTGCGCACCGTGGGCGCAGCCAATTTGATTTCCGCGTTGGCCGTAGGATTCCCCGTGTCCCTGACGCAGGGGCGTAGCGCAGCCAATGCTTCTGCCGGCCGTATCGCAGGCTTGTCCGCCACTTTGGTCTGCCTCGCCGCATTACTCTTCGGGGGTATGCTTCCGCTATTGTTGCCGGTGTTTCTTCCCGCAGGGCTCGTGGTTTTTTTTGGCTTCAGTTTGATCAAGCGCTGGTTGGGGGATACGCTGGGAAGCGATCTGCAACCCGGCGAATATTTGTCCATGTTGCTCGTCTTTGCTTTGACGCTGTTTTTGGGGTTTGCTCCAGGAGTGGTGGCGGGTACGATTTTGGCTTTGGTTGTTGGCCTGGCGCGGCACTCCGCTTCCGGTTCCGTGAAACAGGCTGTTTCCGGCAGTGCGCTGCACAGTAATGTGGACCGCTCTTCCACCCAGGCAGAAGCATTGCGTGATTTGGGCGAGGGGATTTATATCCTTCGTCTTCAGGGGTATGTTTCGCCCGGCGCGTTGAGCAGCGCTTTTCGGCTGGTGCGTGAACGTTTGGATGATGTGGCGCAGCCTCTCCTGCGTTGCGTTATTCTCGATTTTACGTCGATCCGCAGTATTGGTTCCGGTTTGGACGAGGGGTTGCGTGCGTTGCAGCATAAGGGGCTTGAACGTCATTTTGATGTGATTCTGACCAATATCCCATTTGTCCTGGAAGAACGGCTGGAACGACAGGGACTGGCCGGTGAAGGCGTGCAAGGCGGCTTCCGGCTTTTCCGCAATCTCGACTATGCCCTGGAGTGGTGCGAGGACATGCTGCTGGCCGAAGCTGGCTTGCTCCACACGGAAGCCTTGTCGTTGCAGGAGCTTTTGCGTCCTGTTTTTCCGGACCCCAAGACCTTGCCGTATCTCATGCGCGTGTTGCAGCGCAGGGAACTGAAAAAGAACGAGTACGCCATTCGCCAGGGGGCTGAATCGGACGACATGTATTTTGTGGAGTCGGGAAGGCTTACTGTGGAGTTGGAGGTCCCCGGAGGAAAGACCGTACGTCTGAAGAAAATGGGGCCGGGTTCGGTGTTCGGCGAAATGGGAATCTACACCAAGGCTCCGCGTTCCGCTTCGGTGCGTGCCAGCGAACGTTGCGTGGTCTACCGGCTGTCACGCAGAAGGCTGGAAATGCTCCTGGAACGACTCCCCCGGCTGGCAACCAGCCTGGACCGTTTCCTGGTCACGCTGCTGGCTCGCCGTGTGGCCGACAGCCACGCTATCGTGCGGGAATTGATGCGTTAGTCCGCTACGCACTTCGTAGCCATGTCCGTGTAGACATATTCCCTGAGGGCCTGCGCCCAAGGACGCGGGGTAACACCTGTTGCCGCCGTGAATTTTGCGTTGTCCAGCAGAGAGTTGGCTGGCCGTGTCGCCTTGGCGGGATATGCGCTGGAAGGGATGGCTTCGACCCGGCAATCGAGTCCAGCTACGCTGATGGCTTCCGCGGCAAGTTCGCACCAACTGGCGCGCCCTCCGTTGGTGACGTGGTAGAGTCCTACCGCTCCCGCTCCGATGAGTTGCAGACTGTGCTTGGCCAAATCGACCGTATACGTCGGAGAGCCGATCTGGTCGTGGACAATGGAAAGAGATTCTTTTTCGCAGGCCATTTTGAGTATTTTGTGGACGAAATTGCTTCGTCCAGGGCCGAAAAGCCATGCAGTACGGATAACCAGCAGCCCCGGAGCGGGATTGCCCAGTAAAGCGCGTTCGCCTTGCAGCTTGGTCTTGCCGTAGACCGAAAGCGGGCAGGGTTCGTCCTCTTCGGTGTAGAATCCCTCTTTGCGTCCATCAAAAACAAAGTCCGTGCTGTACTGGATGAGTTGGAAGCCTTGCTCTTCGGAAAGACGGCCCAAGCGTTTGGGCAGCCCCGCATTGACGCGCATGGCCTGGTCCGGTTCCTCTTCGGCAAGATCGACCTGCGTATAGGCCACGGTGTTGAACAGCAGGTCGGGCTCCTCGCGATCGAGGAAAGCGGTCAGGGCTGCGTTGTCCAGAGGGTCGAGAATGGTCCGGGACGTGCCCAGGGCCAAGGCACCCGCATCGTCCAAGGCGTGCATCAGCGCTTGGCCCAGCAGGCCGCTTTCCCCGCCGAGCACCACGGCTTTTTTTCCTCTCAGATCCATTATTGCCGTTCTCCGTACCATTGGTTCATGAAGTCGCGATATGCGCCGCTTTGGACCTGCTCCAGCCAAAGAGTGTTTGCTTCATACCAGGCAATGGTTCGACGCAAACCCTCGGCGAACGTCACCTGGGGGGCAAAGCCCAGCTCTTGCGATGCCAGGCTGAAGTCCATGGCATAGCGACGGTCATGTCCAGGCCGGTCCTTGACGAAGTTGATCAGGGAGTGCGGTTTGCCGAGCAGATCGAGCAGGGTTTTCACCAACTCGATATTGGGCAGTTCCGCTGCGCCGCCGAAGTTGTAGGCCTGTCCCTTGCGTCCTTTGAGCAACGCCAGTTCAACACCCCGGCAATGGTCATCCACGTAGATCCAATCGCGTATGTTTGCGCCGTCGCCGTAGACCGGAAGCGGTTCGTTCGCCCCGGCTTTGGTGAACATCAGAGGGATGAGCTTTTCCGGGAATTGGTAGGGGCCGTAGTTGTTGGAACAGCGCGTGATGACCGCATCCAGGCCATAGGTCTCGACATAGGCCCGGACCATGAGGTCGGCCCCGGCCTTGCTGGCGGAATAGGGGCTGTTGGGGGCCAGGGGCGTTGATTCCGTGAACTTCCCCTCAGGCCCGAGGCTTCCGTAGACTTCGTCCGTGGAGACCTGGACAAAGCGTTGCACTCCGGCGTGACGGGCGCATTCCAGGAGGTTTTGAGCACCCTGGACATTGGTGGTAACAAAGGGGGCCGGATCGGAAATGGAGCGGTCCACGTGGGATTCCGCCGCAAAGTTGATCACGGATTCGATGCGGTGCTCTTCCAGGAGGGCGGAAACGAATTCAGGGTCCCTGATGTCGCCCTGGGCAAAAAAATATTCTCCGCCTTGTGCCGTCTCGGGTGTTTTTTCCAAAGGCAGAAGGTTAAGGCGATTGCCTGCATAGGTGAGCAGGTCCAGATTGACGATGGTCCAATCCGGATGCTGTTCGCGCATCAGGAGAATGAAGTTGGTTCCTATGAATCCACAGCCGCCGGTGACTAACAGCCTCATATCAGGTCCTTTTACTGATGAAAAATTACCGGATGGACTATACCCGCCCCCGGGGCCAAGCGCAAGGCGGCTTACCCGTTACGGGCGGGAAGGGTCTCGGTGCAACGCAGGGCTTCATAGAGCAGGATGCCGGTCGCCGTGGAAAGATTCAGGCTGCGCACCTGATCGGTAATGGGAATGCGTACGCAGGCTTGGGTCTGTTGCAGGACCTGGATGGGCAACCCCACGGTTTCCGGGCCAAGCAGCAGGCAGTCGTCGGGATGGTAGGCGAATTGGTGATAGAGATCGCCGGCCCGGGCGCTGCAGGCCACGAGCCGTCCGGGCTGCGCCCTCAGGAAGGCGCTCCAGTTCTCATGTACAGTAAGGTTGACATGCGGCCAATAATCCAGCCCGGCTCGACGCAAGTACTTGTCTTCCAAGGAAAATCCTAACGGCTTGATAAGGTGCAGGTGCGTATTCGTGGCGGCGCAAAGCCGGGCCACGTTGCCGGTGTTGGGCGGTATCTCAGGTTGGTAAAGGGCGATGTGCATGCGAGACTTGTTGTGCCTCTTCAGGTTGATCGCTGTAAAGGCGTTTTTGAGGGGAGAGGGTAACTTTCCTTCCTTTTTTCTTGTCCGTCAAGCTGATGATCTTTCGGGAGCATTGTCGCCTTTGTGCCGGGTAATGAGCCGGAAGGGGGCAGACGGGAAAATGAGAAAAGAAGAAAGGCAAGATCCCTGATGCGCTGGGAGGCTTGCCTTTCCGGAAATTCAGTGGTGGGCGATCCGGGATTTGAACTCGGGACTTCCACCGTGTGAAGATGGCACTCTAACCGCTGAGTTAATCGCCCGTTGGGAGAGATTGTTTACCCAACGTGGTTGGGGTTTGGCAAGTCATTTCTTGTATGCTGGCCAACTTTTCTCGCAAAGGATTACGCTTTTGCTTCGGTTTTGTCTCCAGACGCCGTCGTGTTCCTGGGCATATCCCTGTCGTAGCAGGTCAGGCCGCAGCGCAGGCATCGGCCAGCCTCATACAAGGCCTCGCCTTCGCTGATGGTGCCTTCCACTTCTTCAAAGCAATTGCGCCGGTTCTCCAGCGTGCAGGAGTGCGGCAGGGACGTGCGATGCTTTGGCTCAACTCCCTCGACATCCTTGAACAGGGTGTAGGGGATCATGCCGCGTTGCAGGTTTTTTGGCACGATCGTGCCACCCGTGGAAACGTAATGGTGGATGGAGCGTGCCGCACGCCTGCCGCCGCCAATGGCCGAGATGGCCAGATTGGGTCCGGTGAACATGTCGCCCGCCGTGAACACATACGGCAAACCTGTTTGCAGGGTATCCCGGTTGGCGGCGAGAGTGCGCCAGCGGGTCGCTTCCAGTGGGCACGATTCTCCGTCCTCATAGAGGCAATCCAGGTCGGGCTTTTGGCCTATGGCGGCAAGTATGGTGTCGGCCTGAAGGACGGTCTCGGAGTCGGGCACGGGTTCAGGGCGTCTGCGGCCGGATTCGTCCGCCTCCCCCAATTGCATGCGCACGTATTTCAGTCCTGTGGCACGGCCTGATGCGTCCAGAACAACTTCAACGGGCTGGGAAAGGAACAGGAACTTGACGCCTTCCTCTTCGGCTCCTTCGATTTCTTCCGCGTTTGCAGGCATTTCATTGCGAGATCGGCGGTACATGAGCGTCACGTCCGAGCCGAGGCGCACGCTGGTGCGTGCCGCATCGATGGCCGTATTGCCGCCGCCCACGACCACGACTTTTTCGCCTACGCCGCTGGGAACGCCCAGGCCGACCTTGGTAAGCATTTCCGTGCCGGTCATGACGCCGGGCGCATCCTCGCCGGGGATGCGCAGGCTGGAGTTGGTCCAGGCGCCGATGCCCAGGAATATGGCGTCGAAACCTTTTTTCCCCAGTTCATTCAAGGTGATGTCTTTGCCGAACTGCACGTTGGTGCGCACGTCCACGCCCAGGTCCAGGATGCCTTGGATTTCCCAGTCCAGCACGGCCTTAGGCAGACGGTATTCGGGGATGCCGTAACGCAACTGGCCGCCGAGCTTGGGCATGGATTCGAAAATGGTCGGGCTGTGGCCGAAGCGGCGCAGAAAATAGGCGCAGGAAAGACCGGCCGGGCCGCCGCCGATGATGGCAACGCGCTTGCCTGTGGAGGGGGCGCAGGGAATGGGCAGCCGCGTACCGGAGTTCATTTCCCAGTCGGCCACGAAACGCTTGAGCATGTTGATGCCCACGGGTTCGTCCACATGGCCTCGGCGGCAGACATCTTCGCAGGGGCGGGGGCAGACGCGTCCACAGACCAGGAGCAGTGGATTGCGTTCTTTGATGGTCAGTACGGCGCTGGCGTAATTTCCCGATTTGATACAGTTGATGTATTTGGGAATATTGATTTCTCCCGGGCAGCGCTGGCGGCAGGGAGCCAGACAATCCGAAGTTTCATTGAGATGCAGCAGGCTGTCCGTGAGGCTGAATACGGTCATGACGCCGCGCGGGCAGACTTCCTCGCATTTGCCGCAGGCCCGGCAGGCTTGCGGATCGACCACGGGAAATCCGTTGGGGCTCATGAACAGGGCGTCAAAGGGACAGGCGCGGACGCAGGTCCCCAGGCCGAGGCAGCCTTCCGGGCACATCTTGGACCCGCCGTGCAGCAAGTGTTGGGCACGACAGTCCTGCGCCCCTTCGTAGGCGTAGATGGTTTCGGCACGCTTGCCGCCGGTGCAGTCCACATACGCCAGTCGGGGTTCCAGGGTGACGATGCTCAACCCCATGATCGTGGCCACAGCGCGGGCCACGTCATCGCCGCCGATGACGCAGACATTGGCACCGGCTTTGCCCGACACGACAGCTGCCGCCGCGCCTGCGCAACCGGGATAGCCGCAGCCGCCGCAGTTGGCGCCGGCAAGGGATTCCTCCACCAGGGCCAGACGCGGATCTTCCTTGACGTAGAGCAGGCGCGAAGCCACTCCAAGCAGGACCGCGGCGGCAAAGCCGATGCCCAGAAGTGCGAGAAAAGAGGAAAGGATCATACGCTGTCTGCCTCCTAGGAGATCATGCCCTTGAAGGCGAAAAAGGCCAGGGACATCAGCCCGGCCAGGATCAGGGCTATGGGCGTGCCTTTGAGCGAGGCCGGGATGCGCACCAGGTCAAGCCGTTCGCGGATTCCCGAAAGCAGGATCAGGGCCAGTCCGAAACCGGCACCCGAGGCGCAGGCAAAGACCACGGACTTGATGAAGCCGAATTCCTGGCGCTGCACGATCAGGGCGATGCCGAGCACGGCGCAGTTGGTGGTGATGAGCGGCAGGAAGATGCCCAGCGAGCGGTAGAGGGGGGGCATGGTTTTCTTGAGGAACATTTCCACAAATTGCACCAGCGAGGCGATGACCAGGATGAAGGCGATGGTCTGGAGGTATTCCAGGCCTGTGGGCACGAGCAGGTATTCTTGCACGGCCCAGGTGATGGCTGTGGAGAGCGTGACCACGAAGACGACCGCCGCGCCCATGCCCGCGGCCACGTCAAGGTTTTTGGACGTACCGATGAAGGGGCAGTTGCCGAGATATTGGGCCAGGACGATGTTGTTGACGAAGATGGCCGCAAGGACCAGCAGCAGGTATTCATTCATGGCCTAGCACCCTGATCCTTTGCACAGACCACAGGAGGAGCATTCGTGCATGGGGTTGGCCCTGGGCGCAAGCCCCTGGCGGCGGCGCTGCAAGTTGGTGAAGTAGTTCATGGCGCCGAGCAGCAGCCCCAGACAGACAAAGGCGCCGGGGGCTTCGATCATGAAGGCGAAGGGCTTGTAGGCCGGTCCCATGATTTGGGCGCCGAACAGGGTGCCCGAGCCGAACAGCTCGCGGAGCGATCCCAGAAATGTGAGGGAGAAGGTGAAACCGAGTCCCATGCCCAGGCCGTCGGCGACGGACAGATGCGGCGGGTTTTTGGAAGCGAATGCTTCGGCCCGGCCCAGGATGATGCAATTGACCACGATGAGCGACACGAAGATGCCCAGTTTTTGATAGAGCGTGTAGGCAAAAGCCTGCATGAGCAGCTCCACCGCGACCACCAACGACGCGGCGACGACGATGTAGCAGGCGATGCGGACTTTGGGCGGTATGATCTTGCGCACCAGCGAAACGAGCAGGTTGGAAAGAGTCAGCACGAAGACCACGGCCAGCCCCATGCCCAGGCCGCCGTCCGCGGTTTTGGTTACGGCCAGGACAGGACAGAGGCCGAGTACCAGCCGGAAGGGCGGCAGGTCCTTCCAAAGCCCTTTGATGAATTCTTGCCACATCCTGATCATGGGGACGCTGCTCCTCGGTTAGGACGCCTGGCCAAAGGCCTTGATGAACTCGTCTTTGAGTTCCGAATAAATCTGCAGGGCCTTGCCTACAGCTTCCATGGCCGCAGTAGAGGAAATGGTTGCACCGGAAACAGCGTCGATATCGCCGCCCTGGGAACGCAGGGCCAGGTTTTCGAGGCCGTGTCCGCGGAATTGTCCGGTGAAGCCATGCTTGGCCACGCGGCTGCCCACTCCGGGTGTTTCCTTCATGGTGGTGATGCCGATGCCGGCCATGCCGTCGGGTCCAAAGGTGAAGCCCACCATTACGCCCAGCTCGCCGCCATAGCCTTGCCCTTTGGCTTCGAAGGCCACGCCCAGGAGGTTGCCCGACTTGCGCGCAGGGAAGACCTCGACGCTCTGCCCCGTGCTTGGCACAGTAAAGGATTGCCGTTCCTTGATGGGGTCATTGTCGAACCCGTCGAATACGGACTGGAGCGCTGGTCCCTGCACAAACGTCAGTTCCTGCTCGATGATATAAGGGCTTGTGAACTGCTTGATGCTGGCCAGTGTCAGGCCGGAAAGACCGCAGATCAGCGAAAGCACAACGACCATTTTGATGATTTCGCGCATCAGAGTGCTCCCGTGCCCGCGCCGAAAGGTTTGGGACGAATACGGTCCAGCAAGGGCGAAAGCAGGTTGGCCAGCAGGACCGCAAAGGGAGCACCGTCGGGATAGACGCCCCAGACCCGGATGATGACGAGCAGGATTCCCGCGATCAGTCCGAACAAGAACATGGGAAGGGCGCGCATTGGCGACGAGGAATTGTCCGGCGCCAGGAAAAAGGCCGCGAATACGGCGCTGCCCGTGAGCAGATGGAATAGGGGAGGGGCGTATTCATCGGGCGAAGAATAATGGAAGAATGTCGACAGGAGGATGAGTCCCGTCAAGAAGCCCAGGGGGATGAGCCATTTAATCTGCCTGCGCAGGGAAAGCCATACGCCAGCTGCAAGAAGCGGCAGAATTTCGACCGCGCCAAGTCCTCCTACTTGTTTGCCGAGCAGCCCGTCCAGAAGATTGAAGTCTTCCACGGCCAGATAGCCGAAGTGCTTGAGCTGGTGCAAAGGGGCCGCAAAGCTGGAGGCTAGGAGCGACAACTCGGTGTCCATCAGGTCCGGCCAGGAAATGGTCAGAATGGCCCAGCCCACGCAGGGGGCGCAGAGCGGGCTTCCGCCCAGGCCGCCAAAGATGGCCTTGCCTGCCACAATGCTCAGGGTTGCTCCGGTCATGACCAGCCACCAGGGTGCGGAAGCGGGTAAAAGAAAGGCCAGCAGCAGGCCGATGAACAATCCATTGAGGTCATCCACCTCGATCTCGCGTTCCATGATCAGGGTGCAGAGCGTTTCAACCGCGACGGCAGTGGCGCAGGACAACGCCATGACGCGGGCCGCGGGCAATCCGTAGTTCACCATGGCCAGAATGGCCGTGGGCAGAAGCACGGCCACGGTTTCCAGCATGGTCTTGCGCAGGGTGCGGCCACTGTGGATGTGCGGCGCACAGGAAACGGTCAGGAGCGGAGAAGGCACTGGCATTATTCGGCTCCTTGGGCGGCCGCGTCGAGCTGGGCCAGTTCGTTTTTGGCCAGACGCAGGTATTGCAGCAGGGGGCGCCGAGTCGGGCAATGATAGCCGCACAGTCCGCATTCGAAACAAGCTTCCACACCGCCCTCGCGAGCACGGGCCCAAAGTCCTTTTTCAGCGCACATGCTTAACTCGCCAGGGGCGATACGTGCAGGACAGACGGCAACGCATGCGCCGCAGTTGATGCAGGGTGCGTCCTTGACGGGGGGGTGCTCACCTTCGGGAATAACAAAAAGACCATAGTCGTTTTTGCCCAGACCAAGGGAAAGATCACAAAGAGCCTCGCCGCGCATGGGGCCGCCGAGAATAACCCGGTCCCGCTTCACAGGGGTCGTGCCTGCGGCTTCGAGCAGGTTGTGCAGCGGGGTGCCCACAAGGGCGCGGTAATTCTGGCCCTGCACGCAGAGATAGCTTTCCGTTACGGGCAATCCTGTTTCCTGGATGCGCCCCAATCCCATGAGTTGGAAGAGGTCGACCACAGTCACGCCCGAGGAATGTTCATGACCTGTAACCGCTTTGATCAGCAACGGTTCGAGATTGAAAGGGTAGGAGGGTTTGATGCGTTTGACATCGCAATTGCCGAAAGCCGACGCATCCACGTCCGGACCGCAGACCGTGACATTGGTCGGCGCGACAAGCGTTCGGGCCAAGTTCAGGCCGCGGGCCAGCGTGTCGCGGAAATCGCTCAACAGGCGGTTGGTACATCCGGGCCCAGGCTCGGGCGGCGAGGCGTTGACAATCAAGAGGCGCGCCGGAGTCAGGCGGGAAACATCCACTCCATGCCGGGCAAGGGTAGCTTCCAGGCCGGGGCCGTTGAGGACGTTCGTGTCTAAAGGTTCGACGCATTGTTTGCCCTCTGCCTGAATGCTTACCTGATGGGCATCAATTTCCACGACCTTGCCGCTGATCGGCGTGTGCACCCAAGCCCCCAGTGGAGAAAGCGGTTCACCCACAGGCGATCCGGCAGGGATGAGCGCATCAAGTTCCACGCAGGGAGTGCAGCCCGAAAGGGGAACCCTCACCAAGGTGGGGGTGGGCAGATCGGCAAAGGCCGCGCCCGGCTCATTGGTGAGCTGGAAATCCTGTCTGGCCATGGATCACCTGATGTGGCACTTGCCGCATTCGTTTTCGCCGTAGGGGCCTTTCTTGAGCTCCTTGTGGCAGTTCATGCACTGATCGTGGAAGGCGTTCGTGCGGGTCAGCACGAGTTCCCTGTCCGGGCTGGGGGTGCGGTGACATTGCTGGCACGGAGTGTAGGATCCTGCGTAGCCGGTCATGTCCTTCATGCGGTGGCAAGGGGCGCAGCCCTTGATTCCCTTGTTGAACATGTCGTCGTGGCATCCCTCGCAGCGCTTGTGCGAGGCGTCCCGAAGGCTGGGCATGGTTTCGCTGCCGGCCAGGTCGTGGCATTGGTTGCAGTGTCCGGGTTCATCCTCGATGTCCGGCCCATGATGACAGGCCTGGCAATCGTCGGCGGCGTATTCCTTGTGCGCCTCGTGGTCAAAGGCCAGTTCACCGAATTCAGCATGATGGCATTTCACGCAATAGCTTTTATCCGGGAAGGAAGTCACGTGTTCGACAATATATTCCTGGTCGAACGAAGCGGGGTGGCACGAACCGCACGGGAGAGGTTCGGCTCCGCTGGTGTCCTGAGCATGTTCGCCCTTGGCTTCATGGTGGCAGGTGGCGCAAGCAATTTCGTAGTTTTTGTGATGGCGCAGGTGGGAGAAAATGACCCGGCCGCCATTGTTTTGAAAAAGAATGCGCATGGGCATCTTCTGCGCTTTGACGGGCGTGAGATAGCCTGCAAGGGCCACTGCCGCGAGCAGGCAGGTGATGACGGCGATGGGGATGTAGCGTTTTTGCAAGAGCGTGTACCTATGTTTGATCGGCGCGTACTATAACCATTGTCGGGTCGCTTCGTCCATACCCGGCTTGCCGTTGTGGCTTAACCTTCGGGGTCCTTTTCCGCATCTGTCTGTGCTGTCTTGAGTTTTCGCGCGTACGTTGCCGCTTCGATTCCGGCAACACAGCCTTCACCCACGGCTTTGGCAATCTGCAGGGGCGGGCCGCAAATGTCGCCGGCAGCGAAAATGCCAGGGACATTGGTGCGTTGTTGCTTGTCGGTCTGGACGTATTTCATGCTGTCGTCCAGCTCCAATCCCAATGTGGAAGCCAGTTCCAGTACCCCTTTGGCTCCGAGTTCGATGAAT
This sequence comes from Desulfovibrionaceae bacterium, assembly GCA_036541255.1. Classification (GTDB taxonomy): domain Bacteria; phylum Desulfobacterota; class Desulfovibrionia; order Desulfovibrionales; family Desulfovibrionaceae; genus Paucidesulfovibrio. The sequence goes on from JAZHDD010000035.1 coordinate 28,676, forward strand.
ACACCGGAAACGTTGAGTTTATTTCCGTCGCTGAGCAGAAGACTTTCCACTTGCTTTTCGCCGAGGATGGCTTTGACTTCCACGCCTTCCACCATGTGCACATGATGATCGGAAGCCAGTTGGAGCAGCTCGGATGCGACATCAAAGGACTCGTTCACCAGCCAGACTTTGGAAGCGATTTTGGAGAGGGTCACGGCACCTCCCACGGCGGCGCTTTGGCCGCCCACGACAGCCACGGGTTCTCCACGGAAGAAACCGCCGTCGCATTCCACGCAGTAGCTGACGCCTTTGCCGAGCATTTCTTTTTCACCGGGTACGCCAAGTTTGTTGCGTGTGGTACCCATGGCCAGGACCAGGGAACGCGAGAGAAAGGTGCGTCCGCTTTCGATGCGGACCTGGAAATGTCGTCCTTGCGCTTCGAGGGAGAGCACGTCTTCATCGACGATCTCCGTGCCGAAATTTTCGGCCTGCATGCGGCCGGTTTCCAGCATTTCTTCGCCGGTCACCTTGAACTGGCAACAGAAATTTTCCACATGAGCCCAGAACAGGCTGCTTTTATGCATGCGTCCGAGCATGAGCACGTCCGCTTTTTTCCGCGAGGAATGGATGGCGGCCTGAATGCCGCCGGGGCCGGAGCCAAGAATGATGACGTCGTATATTTTGTCCATGACAGCTCCTGTGGTCGTGTCAACCGGGCAGCTTTGGATAGTAACGTCCGACGGAAAAAAAGCAAGTTAGAGAAAAGGGATTGCCAGAAGCTTATCCAGGCGTGAAAAGTCGCGGTCGCGGAAAATTTTGAGGCCTATTTCCATGTTTTCGTGCCCATGATCCGGTTGATCCTTGTACGAAAGGAACAATCGGTCCCAACAGGAAAGGCAGAAACCGAAATTGCGGTTGGCCTCGCGCATGTCCGTGGAGTGGTGCACCCGGTGCATGTCCGGGGTGACGAGAATGGTCCTTAGCAGACGGTCGAACCATGCGGGCAAGGCCAGGTTGGCATGGTTGAACATGGCGCTGCCGTTGAGCACGACCTCAAATGTCAGGACAGCCCAGGCCGGAGCGCCGAGCAGTACGACCAGACCGATTTTCAAAAGCAGGGAAAGCAGGATTTCGACAGGGTGGAACCGAACTCCGGTACTGGCGTCCAGGTCCACGTCCGCATGGTGCATGCGGTGGATGCGCCAGAGCGGCCGCAGGGTATGGAATATGCGGTGCTGCCAGTATACGGCCAAATCCAACAGGAACAGGCAGACAATCCCGGAGAATCCGTCGGGCAGGGCAAGTGCGCGGAACAGCCCCAAGCCGTGCTGCGCGCTCCAGAGTGCCGCGCCCAACGGGGCTATGGGCAACAACAGTCGGGCCAACAGCGCAGACAGGGCCACCACGCCAAGGTTGCCGAACCAACGCATGGACCGGGGACGCAGGCGGGGTCTGCGGGGAAACGCCGCTTCCAGTGCGGCCATGAGCAACAGCACGCCGAAAAAGAAACCCAGCCTAATCCAGGTCTCCGCGGGCAAGGGTCAAACGTCCTTTTGTGCTTTGGGCGAAGCGGACCGTTGTTGGCGAACTTGTCCTTTGCCGGGTTCCCAGGCACGGTTGAAGATGCGCTTGTAGAGTCTTTCGGCTTCGGCGAATTCTCCTCCGAGCCCCAGGGCCGAGTCGAGCCATTTTCCGGCCTGCTCCACGTCGCCCATGAAATGATAGGCCTTGCCCAGGTTGAAGTGGATGTTTTCGTCGTCAGGGGTCAGTTTCAGGGCTTGATGGTAGGCATGGATGGCGCCCTGGTAGTCGCCCTGTTTGCGCAGGTTCACGCCGAGCGTGTTGTAGGGGTTGGGGGAGTCGCTCTGATATTTGAGCACTTCGATGAAGGCCTGCTTGGCTTCTTCCAGACGGTCGAATTGGGCGTAGATTTCAGCGGCCTTTTGCATATGTCGCTGGTAATTTTCCTGGTCTCCTCGGCCCTTGTAGGCTTCGGCCAGTCCCTTGTAGGCCTCGGCGAAAAGGTCGTTGATGCGCAAGGCTTTTTTGAAGGAGACAATGGCTTTGCCGTATTTTTCCTCAAGCAGATAGCGGTAGCCCAAATCATAATAATATTGGGCTTCGTCCTGGATGGAGAGGATTTCCTGGAAGGTTTCGATGGCGTCGTCAAAGTTGCCCGCACTGACCATGTCTTTGGCCTCTTCCAACTGCATGTCCTCTATCTCGGGATAGTGGGTGAGCTGCTTGGCCATGATCAGGTAACGTTCAAGAGTCTCCACGGCGTAGGGGCGCAGCACGTAGCCGATGCAGCCTGCGGAAATGGCGTCGAGCACATGGTGTTTCTGGTTTTCCAGGGTGACCATGATGACCGGAAGCATCTTCAGTCGCATGTTGCGGCGCAGTATGTTGGCGAATTTGACGCCGGGCATGTCCTCAAGACTGCTGTCGCAGAGCACCAGATCCACGTTGGCTGAGGCAACGTAATCTACGGCCTCTGCTCCGGAGCGCAGCACGCGCATGGTTTGCGGTGCGAACGCGGACATGGATTCCTGGTCGCGCCGGGCATGCACGTCCACATCCGTGAGGATGAGCACGTTTTGGAAGTGTCGGAAGACGCGGCTTTCTCGTTTTAATGCCATGGCGTTCTTCTGGGTTGGAGGGTGCCAGTCTTGATGAGGTTACCCGTGCCCGGCTTGCAAATCAAGAACGCTTTTGCGCCTTGTGCGCCATGTCCATTTCCATCTGAGCGCGAAGGCATGTTGTGGCGCTGTCCACGGGCAGTTCCGAGAAAATGCGTCCAGCATACCCGCGTTCGGCGAAAATGGTGGTGGCGCCCGGATAGTTGAGGTCGTAAAACCAACCCAGGGTCAGCAAACGGAAGTCGTGATACCAGCGCATGTCCTGGTAGCTGGCCATGCGCCGTTCTCGGACGGCGTCCAGAATGGCCAGGGTGTATCGGGACGGATCCGGCGCGACGCCTAGAGTCACGACTTTGTTGTGCGGTTGGTTCGGGTCCAGATGATCGAGCATGATGGGGATGATGTCCAGCTTGTCGCAGTCGCGCACCAGCCTGACCACAGAAGCCAGCGGTTCGTGCAGAGGGCATGGCAGGTCGCGTACATTATGCAGAAAGACCGCGCCCAGCACGGTTCGTCGTTCCGCAAGCGTCAGGTCATGCAGCAGGTCGGAGTGCAGCAGGGCGGTGACGCCCAGGCGCGCATGGTTGGCTGTACTCGGGTCGTGGAAACTTTGGAACTGAGCATATTGCGGGAAGCGTCCCGTGTCGTGGAACAATGCAGCCATGAGCCCCAAGCGTGTTACCAGCGCAGGCAGGTTGTCACGTTCGGCGATTTCCCGGGCCAGTTCATAGACGCGCAAACTGTGGCGTAGCTTCAGGTCGATATGGTAGTCGCTCTCTTCACCGTTGCCGAGAAAACCGTCAACATAGGCGCGAAAGCGTTCTTCCAGTTCCGTCAGTTCGACGCTCATGAACGTTCGATGTGCTTCTTGCGGCGTTTATAGATGGATTCGGGCAGGTCGCCGCGCTGGTATTCCCTGTCCAGTTCGGCGAGTTCTTCTTGGCGCATCTGTTCGGCTTCGATGTCCAGTTCCTTGTCCCGCAGAATGCCCTTGGGGCCGTGCAGAAAACGAAGGAAACCGGCGACCACGGCCAGGATGGCGAGCATGAAGCCGATGCGGGCGAGCATGGGCAGCCATTTTTCGCCGGTGCCGCTTGAAAAAGGCCAGAATTCCCAGCCGGATACCAGCGGTGTGGGTTGGGCCAGGAAATGCAGCAGGTTCAGGTCCATGGGCTAGTCTCCTCATGTAAGAAAGCCTTCCTCCCATAATGCGCCTCGGTATGCAAGGCAAGCCCGCGGGTCTCGGCGAGACAGCAAGCCCGGTCTGGACAGCGGCACGCTCATTCCGTATCTTCCAGCTCCGTTCACCACGTGCCAAACAATGGGAGCAGGCATGTCTAAAACGTTAATAGTGACGCTTCTTGCCGGATTAGCTGCCTTTGGGTTGGGGGGAGCCTCTCCGGCGTACGCATCTTCCCACACCACGCTTGACGCCGACAATCAGGTCATGGCGGCTCAGGCATTGGATGGCGGGGCAGCTCTTGAACCCCTTAACCGTCCGGCAGAGCCGCCTCGCCCCAGGGGGATGGGAAACAGCATTTTTCCGCTCATCCTGCTCATTCCCCTTGGGTGGATACTTTTTCGTTCGCTCTCCAGGCGGCGGGGGAATCCGGATGATGTCGACCCGCAGGGACCAGCCAGACCTTCCCAGGGCAGGGATGCCTACTCCCAGGACAATGACCCTGAAAATCTCAAGGATGCCTATCGGCATGCCCGAGCCACCTGGGATTATATGACTTCGGAACCGAATGGTTCCAAGGCTGCTGCGGCTGTAAAAGACGTCGCGGGTCAGGGAGGGTTTGACAAAACCGAATTTTTGCACGGGGCCAAGCTGGCTTACGTACGGCTGAGCGAGGCGTTTGACCGGCTTGATGCCGACGCGGCCGCTCCTTTTGCTTCGCAGGCGGTGCTTGATGGCCTGCGGGCCCGGGCTGCTTCCGGAGCGGAACCCGTTAATACGGAAATCGTATTGGTGGATGCCGATCTGCTGGAGCATACTGCCGAAAATGGTCGCGATGAAGCCGTGGTGTTGTATGACGTGCTGCTGCGTCGAGGACCGGACGCCCGCGAACCTGAGCAGGTCAAGCAAGTTTGGCGGTTTGTGCGGCATGACGTCAATGACATGTGGAAATTGGATCGTATGGAAGCCTATACGGAAGCCCAAACCGACAAGGAGTGAGTTTGGCCAGAAATCGCCATAATTTGAATGCCCCCCTCGAAGAATTGCTGGAACGGGCCCGCAGCTGTTTCGGCGAAGTCGTTTTTGAGCGCGTGGAGCTTTCCGGCGGTCCTTTGGATATCCTCCAAATCAAGGATATGCCCGCTTACATTGATAAATTGCTGGCGAAAAGCGGTGCTGGAGGGAAAGTAGAACTGCCATTGTGGGCCCGCGTCTGGCCCACCAATATTGCTCTTTCTCTTTTCCTGGAAAAATGTCCGTTTCCGGACGGAGCGCAGTTTTTGGAAATCGGCGCGGGGATAGGGCTTGCGGGCTTGACCCTGGCGCGACGTGGATTCACCGTGACCATCAGCGACTTGGAACCGGACGCCTTGCTGTTTTGCCGCATCAATGCCCTGCGTAACGGTCTGGGTGATCAGGTGCGCATTGAGCAAGTGGATTTCACCAAGGATCGTCTGGAGCGTCGCTTCCAGGCCGTGATCGGCTGTGAAATATTGTTCCGCGAGGTTTTTTTTGCGCCGTTGGCGGCATTTGTCGCTGCTCATCTTGATGATCGGCCGGATGCTGAAGTGATTCTTGGTTCGGACGGACTCCGGGAAGGACGCGGTTTTTTTCAGTTGATCCAGTCGGATTACGACATGATGCGTAAGGACGTGCCCTATACGGACACGGAGAGTGGCGAACGAAAAAACGCCTGCCTTTATCGTCTCAGGAGGAAGGCTGGTGCTTGAGTTTAAAAGTTGCCCCAAGGCTTACGAACTGGACCAGGACAAGGCTGTCAGCCCTGAGCAAACCGTGGCTCGGGTCAAGGCCCTGCTTGAGGAAAAATGTGCGGGAGTGTTGGCGGAAACCGACCGGATCGATACGGGACGCTTGGGCATTCCCGTGTTTGTGAGCAAATGCGGTCCCAAGGCGCGTGATGTCATGCCTACGCGCAAGCAGATGGGCAAGGGTGCCTCTCCTGAACAGGCCGAGGCCTCGGCACTCATGGAGCTTGTGGAACGTTTCAGTTTTTTTACCTTTTGGAACACCCCGGAGCTGTTCGAGGAATTGACATGGTCCGAGGCCGAGGAACTCTGGCCGGGCAACGTCATGCCGCTGTCACGTATGCTGCATTCCGTCGGCGAGGAACTGCCGGAAGAAAAAGCGCGTACCGTGCTTGATCTGGTGCGCTGGCGTTTTCATCCGGCCACCAATATTGCTTTGGGTCGCGAAGAGATGGTCCCTTTGGACTGGTTCAAGAAGCTCAATGAGTTTAACGGATCGTCCGCAGGCAATACCCCGGAGGAATCCGTGCTCCAGGGCGCGTGCGAATTGGTGGAACGGCATGTCTGCGCCGTGCTGGACAGGACCCGGCCCGAACTGCCCACCATTGATGTCTCCGGTGCGGGTGATCCGGTTTTGACCCGTTTGATGGAATGTTTCGCCCGTTGCGGCGTGCAGGTGCTGCTCAAGGATTTCAGCATGGGCATGCCCGTGCCCACGGTGGCGGCTGTGGCCTGGGACCCGGCCACCTTCCCGGGCATGAGCGAGATCGTGTTCACGGCGGGCACGTCCTCTTCTCCGGCCAAGGCGGCGATTCGGGCCTTGACCGAAGTTGCCCAGCTGGCAGGGGATTTTTCCACCGGGCGCGTGTATGAAGCTTCTGGTCTGCCCAAGTTTACGAGTTTGGATCAGCTGGACTGGCTCCGTGCCGGTCCAGTGACGGAGCTTGATAGTTTGCCGAGCGTGGAGCATCCCGACATCCTGCGGGAATTGCAAGCTCTGGCTCGGGGCCTGGTCGAGAAAGGTGGTTCGGACTGCCATCTCTACAGCGTGGACATCCGGCATCCTGATCTCGGCGTTCCGGCAAACTATAACTTCGTACCGGGCTTCGACTTCCGTGAACGGACAGGCCATCGCAGCCTGGGGCTGTTCGTGGGGCGCATTCTGGCTGAGGAGGCCTCGGAGCTGGATGCCGCGGTCGGGCTGGAGATGCTTTCCGAAATATACCCTCATGCTTACTTTCTTCCCTTTTTTAAGGGGTTGCTGGCCTTGCGACAGGGCGATCCCGAAGGTGCAGCCGCTTATTTTACCGAAGCGGAGCCGCTCCAGCCCGCTGCTGAAGAGCAAGCCCTGGCAGCCTTTTATCAGGCCTATGCTTTGAGTGTTTTGGGGCGGTGGGATGAGATCGAGTCCATCCTGACACGCGCAGCCAGCTTGGATCGCGACATCAAGGAAATATTCAATTTGCGCGGCGTGTCACGCTACAAGGCCGGACGTTACGCCGAGGCAGCGCAGGACTTTACCGCAGCCCTGGATATTGATAGCGGATCAGCGCCGGATTTGGCCAATTTGGGCCTTTGTCACAAGGCCCTGGGAAATCCTGCAGTGGCGATGGATTACCTTGCAACCGCCTTGGAGATGGATTCGGCCCTGGAGTGGGCGCGACCTCACCTGGAGGAGTTGCGCTCCGCCGAAGGGGATTCGGTCGCTTGATGCCTGGAGTTGACATTATGGTCCCGGACTATTATTAAATTCCGTGAAACTGAGTACCCCTTGTCGAAAAGCGGTGGATCGCCGCTTAGCGGATATGGAGCTTTCGCATCCCCGAAAGCATTGTTGACGCCGTAAGGCAATCAACTCATCAGGAGGAAAAGAGATGGCGACTGTCGAGTACAATGGCAAATCTTTTGAGGTCGATGAAGACGGTTTCTTGCAGAGCTTTGATACTTGGACCCCCGACTGGGTGACCTACGTCAAGGAGCAGGAAGGCATTGCCGAGATCACCGACGATCACCAGAAAGTCATCGAGTTTCTGCAGGATTACTACAAGAAGAATGGTATTGCCCCCATGGTGCGTATCCTTTCCAAAGTAACCGGCTTCAAACTGAAACAGATCTATGAGCTGTTCCCCTCCGGCCCCGGCAAGGGAGCCTGCAAGATGGCCGGTCTGCCCAAGCCCACCGGCTGTGTGTAGCACCTGGTTTTGCCAGTAGATTGAGCGGGAGCTTCGGCTCCCGCTTTTTTTTGTTGCAGAAAAGTAATTCCCGTTTGCCGAATGCTTGATGGGATGATAGGAGAGGTGGCCGTAAAGCGGCTAGTACGAACCTCAACGATTTTCACGGAGGCTGAATATGAATTCTTTTTGGGACACCAACGGTATGCGCATTCTCCTTGACCGGCTGATGTTTTGGGCAAGTGAATATGGACTGCGCATTCTTGTGGCCCTGGGTGTCATGTGGTTGGGAATCGTGCTTTCCCGCCGCGTCAGCAGGCTCGTTGCCGCACTTATGACCAAGGCCAAAGTGGAAGAAACCCTGGTCTGTTTTGCGCGCAATGTGGTCTATTACATGCTGGTCGTTGCCGTTGGCATCGCTGCCGTGGGACAGGTCGGCATCGACGTGACTTCGTTTCTGGCTGTTCTTGGCGCCGCAGGCCTGGCCATCGGCCTGGCCCTCAAGGATTCGCTTTCCAACTTTGCTTCGGGCGTCATGTTGATTCTTTTCCGTTTCTTCCGTGTGGGCGATTATGTGACCGTTGCCGGAACCTCGGGCACGGTCAAAGCCGTGAACCTCTTCAGCACCGAGTTGTTGACCCCGGACAATCAGAAACTCTATGTGCCCAACTCCAGCATTTTGGGAAGCGTGATCGTGAATGTCACGGCCAACGATACCCGACGTATCGATCTGGTCGTGGGCATTGGCTATGGCGACGATATCGGCAAGGCGCAGGGTATCCTGGAAGGCATTCTCAAGGACGATCCCCGCGTGCTCAAAGACCCGGCCCCAACGGTCGCGGTTTCTGAACTGGGTGCGAGCAGCGTGGATTTTGTGGTCCGTCCCTGGGTGGCTACTGGCGAGTACTGGGACGTGCGTTTCGATCTGACCCGGCGGATCAAGGAAGTCTTTGATGCCCAAGGCGTTTCCATTCCTTTCCCGCAGCGCGACGTGCATATTTACAACGACAAATAAAGTGACGAACGGCAGGCGCGGACAGTGGAATATGCTTCTTGTCCGCGCTTGCTTGTCCATCGCCGTTCTGCTAGGCATGGAGCTGCCGATGGGGGTGCCCCGGCCGGGCCGGAGCTGAGATCAAACCCTTGGAACGTGACGCAGCTTGCACTGCCGTACGGAATCGGGCGTCAGGTTACCTCCCGCCTTTTTCTCGCAGTGCCCCGCATTTTTTCATGGGGGCTTTTTTTATGTCGAAACAGCAGCTTTCCTTTGCCAATCTGTTCTTCCTCTGGTTCGGTGCGGCAGTATCCGTGGCCGAGATCCTCACCGGGGGCCTGTTGGCTGAACTGGGTCTGTTCAAGGGAATGCTGGCCAACGTCTCGGGCCATGTCGTCGGTACTTGCCTGCTGGTTCTGGCCGGCCTGATAGGTTTCCGCGAACGCATCCCTGCGATCACCTCCACACGTATCTCCTTTGGCAAGCGCGGCTCCTACATCATTTCGCTGATCAACGTGCTGCAACTCGTGGGCTGGACCGCCTGGATGGTTCTGCTTGGCGGTAATGCCTTGGATGGCTTGACCCAGGCGCTTTGGGGCTATTCCAATCCCTCGCTGCTGGCCGCATTTGTGGGTTCGTGTATTGGCTTTTGGGTGTTTTTGGGCGTGCGGGGCTTCAAATGGTTGAACATGGTCGCCGTGAGCCTGCTCCTGGTGCTTACCGTCGTGCTCAGCTGGGTGCTGCTCAGCAGTCCGGACGCGTTCAAGAATGTCGAGGGGCAGGGAGCGTTCCATTTTGGATTTGAAATGGCGGTGATCATGCCGCTGTCCTGGTTCCCGCTCATTTCCGACTACACCAGCATGGCCCGCACTCGTCGTGCCTCCTGGCTGGCACCGTTTTTGGGGTATCTGATCGGCAGTTGCTGGATGTACGGCATCGGACTCATGGGGGCGCTGCATTCCGGCAGCTTTGACCCCGCGCAAATGATGCTCGCCGCCAACCTGGGCCTTGTTGCTTTGGGCATCATCGGTTTGTCCACCGTGACCACGACTTTTTTGGATGTTTTTTCAGCAGCGCTTTCCACTCTGAATGTTTTCCCCAAGCTGAGCCGCCGATGGACTTCGGTGTTCTTTGCCGCGGCTGGAACAGTATTGGCTTTGTTCGTGCCGATCACCGAATATGAGTGGTTTTTGTATATTCTCGGCTCCCTGTTTGCTCCGCTTATTGCCATACTCTTGGCGGATTACTATGTTTTGCGGGTGGATAAACGGGAAACTTCCCTGGACCCCGTCGCGATTCTGAGTCTTGCACTCGGCATCGGTCTGTATTATCTGCTTCGACCTTACGGGTTGGTGGTCGGCCCGACCTTGGCGACCATTGCCTGCGTTTTTGCCCTGCACCTTGCGCTCCGTGCGGCGACTTTGGTGCGTTGCAAGGGATAAAAATGCGCGCCACACGAATTGCCTCTTGCCAAAGAGGGCATGGCCGGGTATGTAACCCTGCTGCACGAAATGAATGACAGGAGACCGTCATGAAAAATGATATCCATCCCAAATTGTTCAAGGCCAAGATCAGCTGCCATTGCGGTTTCGAAACCGAGCTGATGACCTCCAAGGGCAAGCAGATCGAAGTGGAAATCTGCGCCAACTGCCACCCCTTCTACACTGGCAAGCAGCGCTTTGTGGATACTGCTGGTCGCATCGACCGTTTCCGCAAGAAGTACGCTCAGTTCGAGAAGGGCGCGGATTCCGAGTAGCTGCTTTCGGCGATCGCCGCAAGAAATGCCTCTATTGGATTTTTACCAATGGAGGTTTTCTTGTTTGTCGCGACCGGCGTCCTCGTTTTCCCCGCCCTTTACTTTTTGGGGCCAGGGATTATCTTTCACGAGTGCTTCAACTCCATCCCGAACGAGGTCAACGTGAAGCTGAGTTCTCTTCTCTTTGCTGCTCCGACAGCTGTTGGCGGGCAGGCCTTGATCGAGGGCGTGATGATGCGCGCCCGCGACAGACTGGCCATTGCCGTTCGCAAGTCGGATGGTGAGATTAAGGTCGAGGTCCGGCCCTGGTTTTCCATGACCACGCACCCCTGGCTCAAGAAGCCCTTTGTGCGCGGTTTCCCTATCCTGCTCGAGACCATGGTCAATGGCATCCGCGCCCTGTATTGGTCTGCCAACGAGGCCTTGGACGAAGAAGGGGAGGAAGGAGAGGACGCGGGCGGTCTTTCCACGTGGCATATGGTCTTGACTATGGTTGCGGCCATTGGCTTTGCCTTGGGATTGTTCGTGGTCGTTCCCCATTTTTTCTCTGTGGTCATGGAACAATGGGGCCTGGGGGGAGACGTGAACTCCCTGTCGTTCCACGCTTGGGACGGCCTGTTCAAGATGCTCATGTTCGTGGGCTATATCCTGGCCATTTCCTTCATGCCCGATATCCGCCGCGTGTTTCAGTATCACGGGGCCGAACACAAGACGATTTGGACCTTTGAAAGCGGGGCCGAACTGACGCCTGCCGCTGCGCGCGGGTTCAGCCGGCTGCACCCGCGTTGCGGTACGGCTTTTCTGCTCTTTGTCCTGGCCTTGTCCATCGTGCTTTTCACTGTACTGGTACCGCTTCTGCTCCTATTGTATTCGCCCGAGGTGTTCATCCTCAAGCACCTGTACATCGTTGGCCTCAAGCTTGCGCTGATGGTGCCTGTGAGTTCCTTGTCCTATGAACTGATCCGTTTTTCCGGCAAATTTCATACGAATATTCTGTGCCGGATGCTGTGCTGGCCTGGCTTGGCGTTGCAGGGTTTGACAACCAAGGAACCGGATGACTCCCAGATCGAGGTGGCTATCGCCGCCTTGCAGTGCGCCATTGCAGAGGAGGGCGCGTAAATGTTCGCCAGATTGGACGAAATAGAAGAGTCCTACCAAAAGTTGGAAAACCAGCTTGCGGAACCGGACATTTTTAGTGACCAGGAGCGCTATCGCAAGGTGACCAAGGCTCATGCCGAGCTGGGCGATATCGTCAAGGTCTATCGTGAGTATCAGAGCGCTTCGCGCAATCTTGCGGACAACAAGGAACTCTTGCGCGACAAGGATCCGGATATCCGTGAGATGGCGCAGCTCGAGATTCCCGAGCTGGAGGAGCTTGTCGAGAAACTCTCTGAAAAGCTCAAGGTCCTGTTGCTGCCCAAAGATCCTCTGGATGAAAAGGATACCATCGTGGAAATCCGCGCTGGCACAGGCGGTGATGAAGCCGCTCTGTTTGCTGCGGATCTTTTCCGCATGTATTGTCGGTTCGCCGAGGAAAAACGTTGGAAAGTTGAAGTCATCAGTCAGCATGAGACAGGCACGGGGGGGCTTAAGGAAGTCATTGCCTCCATTTCCGGAGAGAAGGTCTACAGCTGGCTGAAGTACGAATCCGGTACCCACCGCGTACAGCGCGTACCCGCCACGGAATCTCAGGGACGCATACACACTTCGGCCGTGACCGTGGCCATTCTGCCGGAGGCCGAGGAAGTTGATGTGGATATTCGTCCCGAAGAACTTCGGGTGGACGTTTTCCGATCATCAGGCCCAGGAGGGCAATCCGTCAATACCACGGATTCGGCGATCCGCATCACCCACTTGCCTTCGGGGTTGGTGGTTATTTGCCAGGACGAGAAATCCCAACACAAGAACAAGGCCAAGGCACTGAAGGTCCTGCGTTCGCGCTTGCTGCAAATGGAACAGGACAAGGCCAAGGCTGAACAGGATGCAGCGCGTCGATCTTTGGTCGGCAGTGGTGATCGCTCCGAGCGCATCCGCACCTACAATTTCCCGCAGAGCCGTATCACGGATCATCGTATCAACCTGACCCTCTACAAGTTGGATCAGGTCATGGAAGGGGATCTGGAAGATATCGTGAGCGCTTTGGTTTCGCACTATCAGACCGAAGCCATGAAGAGCTCCGCTCAGGCGTGACCATGAGCCTGCCGTTGTTGCGCGATGTCCTTCGGCATGCTGTCGCGCGTCTGACCGAAGCCGGGGTGGATTCACCCCGGCTTTCGTCGCGTCTGCTGGCTGGCAAGGCCCTTGGGCTTGATCAGGTGCACCTGATTACCGAGAGCGACCGCCCTTTGACGCCGGAAGAGATGCATTCCCTTGAAGCCTTGATTCTGCGGCGGGCCGCTGGCGAACCCGTTGCCTACATCCTGGGTGAAAAGGAGTTCTATGGCCTGAGTTTTCAGGTGTCGCCTGCCGTTTTGATCCCCCGTCCGGAAACCGAACAGATCGTCGAGCTGGCCGAAGCACATTTTATCTCGGGGGAGCCGTTTCGTTTTCTCGATCTGGGCACTGGATCGGGAGCCCTGGCCGTGACATTGGCCACGCGTTTTCCCAAATCGAGGGGAATGGCTCTGGATATCAGCGCAGCCGCCCTGGATGTTGCCCGGGAAAACTCCCGTCGGCACTGCGTGGAAGACCGGGTGCAATTTTTGTTGTCGGATTTTTGCTCGACGCTTCCCGGGGCTCCCGTGGATTTGATTGTTGCCAATCCACCGTACATCAGCCCCGAGGAGTATGCCGGACTGGATCGCGAAGTTGCGGATTTCGAGCCCCGGTTGGCGTTGGAGAGCGGTCGCCGTGGGTTGGCGCATGCGGCGGCTTTGGCCCCGCGTGCAGCCGAGGCTTTGCGCGCCGGAGGAATATTGCTCTTGGAAATGGGCTGCACGCAGGGAATGGATATGCAGGGTATTTTTTCCGAACCTTCGCTGCGTTTTGAAGAGGTTCGGGTGTTACAGGATTTGGCCGGTCTGGACAGGGTGCTGTTGGCTCGCAAGTCCTCCTGATTCCCGCCGCATTTCTGCCTCTCTTCCTGTGGTATCTTTGCCAAGAGTGGTGAAAATGCAACAGTTTTTAAGGGTGGCTTTTTAAAAATAGTTATATAAAAACAGCATGTTAAACTGTGTATCGTTGTGGGCATCGTTTTTGCTAAGAGGGGATTCAGGAGATACGATGTTGCAAACCACTATTCGCACCACAGTTCGCTGCACTGGAACAGGACTTCATAGCGGCAAGGAAGTTGGCCTGACGTTGCGGCCAGCCGTTGAAGATACCGGCATTTTGTTTTCCCTGCGCACCGGTTCCGGTTCCGTCTTTCTGACGCCCACGCCTGAGCTGGTCGTGAGCACGGGCTTGGCCACCACGTTGGGCAACGGCAACGAAGCCATTTCCACTGTCGAACATCTCATGGCCGCCGTGCGCGGCATGGGCATTGATAACATTCACATTGAAGTGGATGGACGTGAACTGCCCATCATGGACGGCAGCGCTGCTCCGTTCGTTTATCTTCTGAAACAGGCCGGCATTCGTCGTTTGAATCGACGCCGCAAAACCCTGGCAGTGAAGAAGCCCATGACTTTCGAGCAGGACGGCAAGTTCATTCGCGTGACGCCTTACGATGGCTTCCGTGTAGATTACACCATCGAGTTCGCCCACCCAGCCATTGGCCGCCAGCGTCTTGATGTTGAAGTGACTCCTGAAAATTTTGCTGCCGAGGTTTCCAAGGCCCGTACTTTCGGTTTTTTGAAGGAAGTCGAATACTTGCATGCTAATGGATTGGCTCTGGGCGGTTCTCTGGATAATGCCGTGGTCCTGGACGACTATGCCGTGCTCAACTCCGAAGGGCTCCGGTTCGAGGATGAGTTCGTGCGCCACAAGTTGCTGGACTTCATCGGCGACATGGCCGTGCTCAATCTGCCGCTGCGCGGTCACTTCGAGGTGTTTGCCTCCGGCCATGAACTGAACAACGCCTTCCTGCGTGAGCTGACCGCCAATCGTTCCGAATACCTTGAAGAGGTTGTTTTGGGCGAGTCTCGGCCGCACCACCGGCCGCAGCCTGAAGTAGAAGAGGTTCGCGGGCTTCAGCCTTCAGTGGCCATGGCCTAGATTTTTTTCTGTACGTTACAGCCCCATTCTTCGGAGTGGGGCTTTTTTTATGGGAAAATCAGGGGAGCGGTGCCAGGAGTTCCGCCAAGAGGCCGCCGCGAAAACGTTTGGGAAGAACTTCGGAGCCGAGGCAGGCCATATCCCACTCGTGGAGTCCTAGTCCCTTTTGCAGCAAAGGGCCGAGCCGTTCAGCACCTTGAGGGCGGTCGGCATAGATGCGGTATCGCAATAGCGGAGAGCGCAGCATGGCGCGGAATTGGAGCGCGCCGAAAGGTTCAAGCCGAAAGCCGAGTACGGCTTCGCTCATGGATGCGTCAGTTTTTTTCCAGATGAGCAATTCGTTTTCCCGTGCTTCAGGCAGGAGCCAGGGCAAGTAGGATAGCTGACGGGAATCTTTTCCGGCGAGACAGGCGTTGACCAAAGCCAAGCATTGTTCTGCCTGGGCAAGATTCTCACCTAACTGCTGAGACAAAGCTGAACGGAAACGTTTTTCCCCCTGGGGCAAAGGGGGCAGGGCGTCCAATCCTGCCTCAAAGGCGGCACGCGCCGTATGGAAATCCTGTACGGCTTTGCCCAGGCCGGTGGCTGCCCCCCCCTGAGCCGTATATTCCTTGAGTATGATGTCAGGATAAAGCTGCTGCACCTGGAAAGTGAGTCTGGCTCCGACGGGTGGAGTACTGCCGATCTGGGCGAGGAGCGGGACGGAGCCGAAGTTGACCCAGGCCAGGCCTGAGCCTGCATGGCGCAGCACTCGTCCCTGGACGGTTTGTCCTATCTGATGGCTCTTACGGAAGGCCGTGGCGCGGGCATTGTCCGGGCCGGTGGAGCTGGAGTTCGTGCTTCCGGTTCCGCGGATGCGCATCCGATCTCCTATGCGTGTTGATCGAGAATCAACTGGACTTCCTCAATGGACAGCCCAGAGGAGCGGGCCAGCTCCTTTATGGATGCGCCTTCCTTGTGTCCGGTCAGGATGATCTGGCGCAGGAAGCTGGGCGATTTGGTGAATTCCCGAGCATCCTTGAGCAGTTTTTCCAGATGCACGGTCTGCTTTTCCAGTTGTTCGTCCAGTTCGGCAAGTCGGTCCTGGCGTTGTCGGAACGATTGCACCAATTCGTGTTCAAGCTGGGCATTGAAGTGCAGCTTGTTCAGGAATTCTTCCTGGCGGGATTGGAGCGTGGAAATCAGTGATTCAGATTTCTTGAGCCGCAGGAAAAAGGCCACGACAACGGATAGAAGCAGCAATTCCACCAAGGTGAAGAGAACGAGAAGAAGATCGGTCAGCTCCATGATTTGATTCAGATTCTCCTGTTGACGATGTTGCCGGACCAGGGCGAGGCGTTGGAGGCCATGGCCTGTTCTTCGGGGTCAGCCTCTTCCCGCTTTTGGCGTTCCCCCTGCTGTTGGCCGCCTGAAGGATTTTTGCCGTCGCGGGTAACCATCTCCGTCTTTTCCTTCTTTTCGATTTCCTGGACCCGTTCCTGCTCTTCTTTTTGCTTCTTGAGCAGCAAGGGGCCGAACAGTTCCTGCCGGACCTCGGGGTGGGTCTGCTCGGCTGTGGCCAGCTTGCTCACGAAGGGCAGCTGGGAAATCAAGGTCGGGTAGTCTATGGGAGAAGACATAGGCTCACCTCACCAGGTATTTTTCGAAGAGGATAGTCTCAAACTGTCCTGCGGTCATGTATTGGTTGACCACGGACAGCAGCTCCTTCTTCAATTGGTCCGTATTGTCTTCATCGGTCAGAAATTGCAGGTCCTTGTTCTTGATGTAGTAATAAAGCGCATATCGCACCGTTGGCGTTTCCCTGGTCAGATTTTCGGCCAGACGTATTTCCGGTGTTGCAAAAACCACGCTGATTTCCAGAAAACGTAATTCCCCTTCCACATCCCGTTGTTCGATGATGAAGGGGTCCAGCCGGACCAGGGATTCACCGGGAGGAGCCACTTCTTCAGGGACAACCGCCTGTGCAGGCTTTTCCTCCACAGGTTGTTCGGTGGCGCTGGTTTCTGGCTGTGTCGGCGGTTCCGGTTCTTTTTTGGCAAACCAGAGGAAGTAGGCCAGCAGGAGAATCAGGAAAAAAACCGAACCGGCACCGAGGATGACGAATTTCTTCTGTTTCCAGAAGGGGACGGGCTTTTCCTTGTCGCTCGGCTCTTCCAGGGGAGGCGGCGGAGCTTCGACGAGAATTTCCTCCTCTTCCTCCTCCTCTTCTTCCAGGAACGGCGCGTCATCAAGATCGAGATCGACCTTCTGGGTGGCGCGGCTGGTTTCTGCGTCGTCCAGTTGGGCCTTCAGGCCGGAGGGCGAGCTTGAATCCTCCCCGTTTTGGGGTATTTCAAGCGTTTCGTCCTGTTCGTCCGGGACCAGAAAAACCATGCCTTACTCCTGGACGGCGATCAGTCGCCGAAAATCTTGTCGATCTTCTGCCCCAGCGTTTCCGGGGTGAAGGGTTTGACGATGTAATTGTTGACCCGTGCCTGTACCGCCTCAATGATATTTTCCTGCTGGGCTTCGGCCGTGACCATGAGGAAGGGGACATCCCCGTATTCCTCGCTGGCGCGGACTTTGCGGAGCAGTTCAATGCCGGTCATATGGGGCATGTTCCAGTCCGAGATGATGAAGTCCACGTTGTCCTTATTCAGAACGTCCCAGGCAGTGGTGCCGTCGTCCGCTTCAACAACGTTGTCGTAACCAAGCTGCCGCAGAATGTTTTTGATGATGCGGCGCATGGTGGAGAAATCGTCCACGACCAGGATGCGCATTTTCTTGTTCTTCATGCTGCTGGGTTCCATCTGTGTTGTTATTCGTTATCAAAACGCTCTCTGTACTTCTGGCGCAATTTGAGCAGCGCCTGCGAATGGAGCTGGGAAACGCGGCCTTCGGTGATGTCCATGACCTCGGCGGTTTCCTTCATGTTCAGCTCTTCACCGTAGTACAGCGAGATGACCAACTTTTCCCTTGGAGTCAATTCTTCTATAAGGTCCGCAACCTTGTTTACCATTTCATGGAAAGCCGTGGATTGGTAAGGCTCGTTTTCGCCGATGGCGTCACGCCCGCCCACGAGGTTTTCCTGAAAGGCGTCCAGGCTGATGCAGAGCTGGTTTTGGAGCGCTTCGAGGCCTTGCTGCACCTCCTTGGTGCTGAGTCCCGTCCGGATCTCCAGTTGGTCCGAGGTCGGCTGTTCGCCGGTCTCGTGTTCGATCTGGCGGATGGCCTCCTCAAGCGTCTTGACCTTTTGTCGCAGCCCCCGCGAGAACCAGTCCATACGGCGCAGTTCGTCGAGCATGGAGCCTTTGATGCGGTTTTCGGAATACGTGTCGAACTTGATGCCCATGGACGGGTCAAATTTGGAAAGCGCGTCAAGAAGTCCCACGCTGCCGGCGCTCATGAGCTCGGAGAGCTCCACGCTTTGCGGCAGCTTGGCCTTGAGCCTCAATGCCAGGATGCGGATCTTCGGTGCGAAATGCCGGACTATGGCTTCTTGTTGCCGCGGGGCAAAATCGCCCCAGGCAACGTGGCCGCTTTCCAGCTCACGCCACGGATCGGTCCTGGAAGAGGAGTTTTTTCCAGAAGAACTTAATGTTTCCATCGGTGTTCGACTGCGCCTTCCATCGGTTGATTTGTTCGGCTGCCTGCCGCACTGCCAGGCTCGCTGGAGCCTGGGGCGTGGCTTGCATGAAGGGGGTCTGGTTGATGACCGCCTTGCGTACTGCCGGGTCCATGGGAACGAATCCCACCAAGTCCAGGGACACGCCGCTGAGGAAATGGTCGCAGGCATTGGAGAGCTTGAGATATACTTCCTTGGCGGCTTTGTCGTCCTTGACCATGTTGATCAGGACGCGGAAACGCTCCACGCCGTGATGGAGTTTGAGCACCTTGATCAACGCGTAGGCGTCGGTCAGGGAGGTCGGTTCCGGTGTAAGCACCAGGAGTCGTTCCTGGGCTGCGATATTGAAGTAGAGCACGTTTTCGTTAATGCCCGCGCCCGTATCCACGATGAGATAGTCGATGTCGTCCTCCAGCACATCCATGGCTTCGAGCAGTTCCAGTTTCTGGCCCGTGGACAGGCTGACCATATCGCTGACACCCGAGGCCGCAGGCAGGATACGGAAGCCGTAAGGCGTATCCAGCAGGATGCTGTCCAGATCCGCGCCTTCATGAAAGAGGTGGAAGAGGTTGTACTTGGGGGCGATGCCTAAAATGACGTCCACATTGGCAAGGCCAAGGTCCGCGTCCAGCAGGACCACCTTCTTGCCCATTTGGCTCAGGGCACAGGCCAGATTGACCGAGAGGTTGGTCTTGCCCACGCCGCCTTTGCCGGAGGTCACGGAAAAGACCAGTGGGAGATTGCCGCTCATGGCTATGCGTTCTCCTTCATGTTGCGCTGTCCAGGCAGCTGGTGTTTGAACAAAAGCCGCCACATCAACTCGGTCTCTGCCGGAGTGATGCCGTCTCGGAAGCCGGCCCCGAAGGACAGCGCGGAAACAGGCAGGCCGGTCCGGCACGCCACATTGAGCATGGCTCCATACGTACAGGCTTCGTCAAGTTTCGTCCAGATGACGCTTTGCACACTTTCGGCATTGTAGGTTTTTTCAAACGCACGGTATTGCGCCTCACCGAGATACGGCGGCAGGATCAAATGCACGGCCAGATCGGGATTGGGCAGCATGCCCAGCCGGGCCATGCGTGCGGCCAATACTTCACGGCGTTCAAGGCCGGGGAGGTCGATGAGGATTAAGTCGAATTGGCCTGATTCCTCCTTGATTTCCGCGAAATCCTCAGCCGAAGCCATTTCGCGAAAGGCCAGGCCGGAAAGGTCGGCGTAGTGGCGCAGAACGAGGCGCCCCTGTCCGCGCGATTGGTCGGCGGATACGAGGCAGATGCGTGCCTTGGGGTCGCGTTTTTTCTCGGCCAGGGCCAGACGGATGCAGCAGGAGGTTTTGCCTGCGCCGTGCGGACCGGCGAACGCGTGAAATTTTTGCCCCCAGGTGGAGCGGCCAAAAGGGCGCACCGAGGTGAGGTTGTCGAGCACTGGCAGGATGGTCTGGCCGGGATCGCAACGCAACTGGCGGAAAACGGACATGATGACCTGATCTTCCACTCCTTCGCGTTCCAGGTAGTCCAGGGCCACACGTTGGCGCGGCGCCAGCTCCTCAAGTCGCATCAGAGGCTTGAGCAGGGCCGTGTAATGTTCTTTGATCTGGCTCCATTCCCGTGCAAAATCACTCGTGACGTGCATGGCTTCGGACAGCACGTCGTCACGGGTACGCTGCGGGGCGGGCGCGCAGGTGGGTTTTGCCGTGGCCTGCATGGTCGGTTGTTCCACCGCGGCCATGATTTCGCAGATACGACTACCGTTGTCGTTGTGAGTGCGATTGGAGAGGATCACGGCGTCGTCTCCTAATTCGGCCTTGACCTGCAACAGTGCCTCGGCCGTGCTTTTGGCTTGGAATGTCTTCACTCGCATGTCGTTAACTCATCTTGACCTGGGCCAGGGAATGAATTCTCACATCTGCGGGAATCTCGGCCTGGGAGATTACCGGCAGGGTCGGCAGGAAACGCACCATGAGCTGGGCCAGATGGGACCGCAGATGCGGAGGCACGAGCAGGACGGGCGTTCCGTCCGTGCCTACGGCATTGTCCGTAGCGGCATTGATGGACTGTATGATCCGCTGCGCCAAGCCCGGCTCCAGGGCAAGATAGCCTCCGTTTTCCGACTGGCGCAGGCTGTCGTTCAGGGATTGGTCTATCTGCGAATCCAGGGTCAGGATGGGCAGGCTGTTGTCGCTGGCCAGATAGGGCTTGATGATGGTGCGGCCCATGCGGGAGCGGACATATTCCGTGAGCTGGGACGGATCCTGAATGGCGGTGCCGTAATCTGCAAGGGTTTCCACGATGGTCAGCAGGTCGCGGATGGACACGCTTTCCTGGACCAATCCCTGAAGGACTTTCTGGACAGTGCCCAACGGCAGGGTGCCGGGGGTGAGGTTTTCCACGGCCTTGGGTGCGCGCTTGGAAAGGTTGTCCAACAGGTCCTGTATTTCCTGACGCCCCAGGAATTCGTGCAGGTTGCGGCGGAAGACTTCGGTGAGATGCGTGGCCACGACGGTGGAGGGGTCCACCACCGTGTATCCGGCCAACATGGCTTCTTCCTTCTGAGCCTCGGGAATCCAGACAGCAGGCAGGTTGAAGGCGGGTTCCACTGTTTCCACGCCGTCGATGCGGTGTTTGGCGTCGCCAGGGTCCATGGCCAGGAAATGGTCGATGAGAATTTCCGCCGAAGCCACGGGATTGCCCTTGATGAGCACGCGGTATTCGCCGGGCTTGAGCTGAAGATTGTCGCGCAGGTGGAGCGACGGAATGATGACGCCCATGTCCAAGGCGAACTGCCGCCGGATGGAGCGGATGCGGGAAAGCAGGTTGCCGCTCTGCTCTTCGTCCACCAGGGGGATCAGGCCGTAGCCCACTTCCAGTTCGAGCTGGTCCAGGGGCAACAGGCTTTGCACTTCTTCCGGGGTATCCAGAGTGGGCACGTCCTTGGATTTGCCCGCCTTGGAAGAGTCCTCGAGTTGCGCGTGCTGGTTTTTGGAAAGATGGCTCAGCCCGAAGATGATGCCCGAGAGCAGGAAGAAGGGGATGGTGGGCATGCCCGGCACGATGCCGAAGATCAGAAGGATGCCGGAAACCAGCTTCAGGGCGCGGTGGTGATAGGTCAGCTGGCCGAGGAATTCTTCGCCCATCTTGGCTTCGGCTGCGGCGCGCGAAACGATCAGGCCCGCCGAGGTGGAAATGATCAGCGAGGGGATGGTGGCGACCAGGCCGTCACCGATGGTCAGCAGGGTATACGTGGAAGCGGCGTCGCGCCAGTCCATGCCTTTCTGCAGTATGCCGATGAGAAAGCCGCCGATGATGTTGACCATGGTGATCATCATGCCGGCCTTGACGTCACCGGAAACGAACTTGCCCGCACCGTCCATGGCGCCGTAAAAGTCGGCTTCGCGGCGGATGCGTTCGCGTTGGAGCAGTGCTTCCTTCTCGTCGATGAGTCCGGCATTGAGGTCCGCCTCGATGGCCATCTGTTTGCCGGGCATGGCGTCCAGGGTGAAGCGGGCAGCGACTTCGGCGATACGCGTTGTACCGCTGACGATGACGGTCTTGTTGAGAATGAAGAGAATCATGAAGATGACGATGCCGATGACGTAGTTGCCGCCGACAACGAATTCTCCGAAGCTTTGAATGACCGAGCCTGCAGCGCCGGTGCCTTCATCTCCGTAGAGCAGGATGACTCGCGTGGTGGCCACGTTCAAAGCCAGTCGGAGTAGGGTGGTGACCAGCAGAAGCGACGGGAAAATCGAGAATTCCAGGGGCGAGGTCATAAACATGGATGTGATCAGAACCACCATGGCCAGGGAGATGCTTACGGTGAGCATGAAATCCAGGAACATGGTGGGCAGCGGGACGAGCATCACGAAAAGGATGATGACGACGCCGCCGGCAAGAAGAATGTCGCCCTGCTTGGCGAAGCGCTGGTAGTCGATGTTGTTCAGAATTGTTTTCGCGCCGGGTCCAGCCATAATATTGACACCTCGCACAAGCGGTTGCAGGGCAGTTGTGGAGCTGGGAATCAGCGGCGGGTGCGGAATTTATCGAGTCGGGCCAGAATTGCGGCCACCGCCTGGAACAGCTCCTCGGGGATTGTTTCCCCGATCTCTACCTGCTTATACAAAGCCTGTGCCAGTGGCTTGTCTTCCCGGATGGGAATGTTGTTTTGTCGGGCGATTTCCTTGATGCGTTCGGCCACTTCCCCGGCTCCCTTGGCCAGCACTAGAGGGGCGGGAGCCAGTAAAGGGTTGTAGCTCAGGGCCAGGGCCAGATGTGCAGGGTTGGTGATGACGACATCGGCCTTGGGCACGTTTTCCATCATGCGCCGGGCCATGGTTTGCATCATCTTCTGGCGTTGCGCCGCCTTGATTTTGGGATCGCCTTCAGCCTGTTTGCGTTCGTCCTTGGTTTCATCCTTGGTCATCTTGAGCTGTTCTTCGTAGTTCCAGCGCGTGTAGACGAGGTCCAGGATGGCGATGATCATCATCGGTACCAAAGCATAACAGGCCATCTTATAGCCGATGCTCAGAATGTAGGCGGCAATGCCGCCCGGGGTCATATCGAAAAGCGTGGGTAGTTTTGGATATTCCTGCATCAATATGATTACGGGCGCCACGCCCACGGCAAAGGCCTGTCCTACGCTGCGGCCCAGCCGGATAAACGCCTGCGGGCTGATGAGCAGTTTTTTGATGCCTTTGGTGAGATTGAACATTTGGGCGAACTTGGGCCGAAAGACCTGCGTGGTCCAGAGGCTGCCCACCTGGAGGCGCATGGTGATGTAGGCCATTACTGCGATGATCAGGAGCACAGGCATGACGATGAAAGCCATTTCCTGGATGCCCCAGACAAAAAGTTCGTAGGCCTTTTGCTTGTCGATTTCCAATCCCAGGCTGTCCTTGAAGGACCAGCGATAGACCTTCATGAGGCGTTCGTAGATGTAGGGCATGAGAAAACGCAAGGCAATGATGCCCGCAAGCAGGGTCATGACCTTCCCCATTTCGGCGCTTTTGGGGACGTTGCCTTTTTTGCGCGCCTGCTTTCGCCTTTTGGGGGTGGCTTTTTCTGTTTTGCTCGGATCTTCCTGACCGAATGCCATGAGGTTCCCCTAGCCGCCCGAGCCCGATCCTAGGCCCTTGAGTATATTGATGTAGAGTCCGTCCAGGCCTTGTATATAATTCCCTACGTAGCTGCTTAAAATGTCGAAGAGAAAGCCGAGGAAGAAGAAGCCCACGGCGATTTTGACGGGGAAGCCGAGCACGAGGACGTGCATCTGCGGCGCGGCGCGTCCGATGAGCGCCAGGGACAGGTCTACCATGAACAGAGCGGCCATGACCGGTGCTGCGATACGGATGGCAAGGATGAAGAGCTGGCGTGAGAAATCAAAAACGGTTTCCGCCACTTCCGGACTGATGAACAGTGTGCCCGGCGGCACCAACTCAAAGCTTTTCGCCAGGGCCGAGAGCAAATGCAGGG
This sequence comes from Desulfovibrionaceae bacterium, assembly GCA_036541255.1. Lineage (GTDB taxonomy): Bacteria > Desulfobacterota > Desulfovibrionia > Desulfovibrionales > Desulfovibrionaceae > Paucidesulfovibrio. The sequence goes on from JAZHDD010000035.1 coordinate 52,388, forward strand.
GGCCATTGAGCACCAGGAAGGTGAGCATCGTGATCATATACAGGAAGTGGGCCGTTACTGCTTCGCTGGCTCCCGTCAACGGGTCCACCACGTTGACCATGGCGAAACCCATTTGAAAGCCAACAAGCTGGCCACCTGTCTGCACGGCCGCGAAAAGAAATTGGACCATCATGCCCATGATCAGGCCGAGCATGATTTCGCCCAGAAACATCAGGGCTATTTCCCACATGTTGGCGGGCATGAGTGTGCCCGGAAAGGAGAGCTGTGGCCAGACCGCGAGGGTCAGGACCAGCACCAGGGCGGCCTTGACCGGGTTCGGGACGGATTTTCCTCCGAAGAAAGGCAATAAAAAGAGCACGACGCTGATTCTGAACAGCGTGAGGTAGAAGCTCATGAGCTGATTGGGATCAAAATGGAAAATATCCATGTGTTGCCCATTGCAAGCTGTGGTCCAGGCCGCGCAACAACGAGGCGGGGCATTGATTGTCGAGAAAGATCATATAATCAAAACGCCCTCTTGGAAAGAAAAGCTTTCCGGAGGGCGTTTTGGGGACCGCAAGGTGTAAATCTGCAATGTCAGTTCAGAATATAGTGCCTGGGGTCCACGGGGACGCCTGAAAGGCGGACTTCGTAGTGCAGGTGTGGGCCGGTGCTGCGGCCTGTGTTGCCGACCTGCCCGATCACGGCGCCGCGTTCAATTTCCTGACCGACCTTGACGTCGATGGACTGCATATGCGCAAAGCGGGTGATCAGGTTGGAGTTGTGCACGATCTTGATAGTCAGGCCGTAGGAACCGTCGCGGCCCGCAAAGATGACCTTGCCCGTGGCCGGGGCGAATACCGGAGTGCCTTCAGGTGCGGAAATGTCGATACCTTTGTGGAACTCGCGTTTGCCCGTGAACTTGGAAACGCGGGGGCCAAAGTCCGAAGTGACCCAGCCTGCGGCAGGCCAGACAGAAGGCGTGGTTTCCAGGATGTCCTCGTGGGTGCGCAGGGTCTGTAGTATTTCCTGCTGGCGCACTTCTTCGAGTCGTGCTTCCACGTTGAGTTGATTCAGGAATTCGTGCATCTTGCGCGCCAGCAGCTCCTGTCGGTACAGAGGCAGGTAGCCATCGGCAAAATCGGCACTGGTGGAACCGCCCTGGGGGCTGACGGTTTCGCCGGAATCCTGGTCGATATTCATCATTACGCGCAACTTGGAGTCGAAATCCCGGATGCGTGAAAGGTTTTCCTGAAGGTTGGATATTTTTTGGGAGAGGGAAAGGAGTTGTGTCTTCTGTTCTTGAACGACCTTTTCTGAAATGGCGAGGCCGCGCTCCAGCAGGGAGTGGTTGCCGTAATATTTCCAAAGATAGATGTTGCCTGCGGCAAGTGCGGCCATGAGGAAAAAGAGACTGAAAACCATCCAGCCACGAACCTGGAATTTCCGGCACGACCCCTGTTTGTCTTTGAAGACCACAATGTGGTATTTTTTAAAAAGCATTGGTATTCCAGGTCGTTGAGTAGTGTCGAGCGTCAGGGCGAACTTTCTGTTCCTGTTGTCGGGCTATACTCTAGAGTCTCTGCAAGGTCAAGTCCAGTTGGTATCGTCTAAGCGCATTGAATACCTTGTTTTTTGTCCCTTTCCCAATGGTCATGCAGCCTTCGAGCGCAGTGTGGATGTCCGAGCGGCGGGTGCTGCCGCTGGAGGGACAGGCATTTTTCCAAATGGGCAATTCCCATTGCTTTGCGGCAAGTTTGATGAATTTTTTTTCTACGAAAAGAGCTGGTCTGATGACTTGTAGTTGACCGCCAAAAAACGGTTCGTTGGCAGTCAGTCCGTCCACCCGTCCGTTTTGAAAGATGTTCATGAAGAACGTGTCCACCAGATCGTCGGTGTTGTGCCCCAGGGCCAGATGGGTCAGTCCGTATTCTCCACATAATTTAAACAGGCGCTTGCGGCGTAACCAACTACAGTAGAAGCAGGCGGAATCCGAGCGGTTTTCCTTGGAATGAGCCCGTGGACCGTGGTCTGATGTTTCCATGTGTGCGGCAATACCGTTTTCAGCGCACCATTTCGCCAGGGGTTTGTGGTCGTCAGGGACAAACCCAGGATTGACGTGCAGCACCATGATTTCTAAGGGGAAAGGCACAATGCGCTGGCGAATGGTCATGACCTTGAGCAGGGTGAAGCTGTCCACCCCGCCGGAAACCGCGATTCCTATGCGTGCGCCTGGGCTGACCATGGCGGTCTTCTGCATGAGCATACCCGTTGTGGCCACGCATTTTTTCTGGGCGTACGACATTTTAATGCGGGACATCACGACTCCTTGTGTGGGGACCGCTTTGGATAGTGGTTTTTGCCTTGACTTGCAAGGGATGAACGGCTAATTTTACCCGCTTCGCGGAACGGTGTGCTCTCAGCGCGTAGAAATCGCAAGAAAAAGTGCTTTGGGAGTTGACACGCCGTTCTATTGCATTACCATTTTCCGATCCTGTCCGTATGCTCTGCGGACAATTCACGAGGAGACGCCATGGCGAGAATCACAGTCGAAGATTGCCTGGAAAAAATCGACAACCGTTTTCTCATTGTGCAGATGGCCATCAAGCGGGTCAAGCAGTACCGTGAAGGGTACGAGCCCCTGGTGGAGTCCAAGAATAAGGAAGCCGTTACGGCCTTGCGCGAGATTGCGGCCGGAAAAGTCCTTCCCGATCGGAGTCTGCCGGAAGCAGGCATCCAGATCGATGCCGACATTGCTGAATAGGTATGGCTAAACGGGATTTCTATGAAGTCCTCGGCGTGGCGCGCGAAGCCTCCGAGGACGAAATCAAACGGGCATACCGCAAGCTCGCCTTCGAGTATCATCCTGATCGCAACCCCGACAACCCCGAGTCCGAGAGCAAGTTCAAGGAAGCCGCCGAGGCTTACGATATCTTGCGTGATTCGGAAAAAAGGCAACGCTATGACCAGTTCGGTCATTCCGGCGTCGAGGGCAACGGCTTCTCCGGATTTTCTTCGACGGAAGATATTTTCGGAGCGTTCAGCGATATTTTTGGCGAATTCTTCGGGTTCAGTTCGGCCCGGCGGGGACGCAGTCGCGCCCAGGCCGGAGCTGATTTGCGCTATTCCCTGACAGTTTCCTTTTATGACGCGGCCAAGGGCGCGGAGGTGGACCTCCGGTTGCCCAAGGATGAAGTCTGCGAGGAATGCAAGGGCAGCGGTGCCAAACCTGGCTCTACTCCCGAGACCTGTCCTCAATGTCACGGCGCCGGAGCGGTGCAGCAGGCCCAGGGGTTCTTCCGTATTTCCGTGACCTGTCCCTCCTGTCATGGCCGGGGGCAAGTCATTACCGAACCCTGTCCATCCTGCGGTGGGCGGGGCATCGTGCGCCAGACGCGCAATCTCAAGGTACGCATTCCCGCCGGTGTGGACGACGGCTCACGCCTGCGTCTGCGTGGTGAGGGTGAACCTGGCCTGCACGGTGGCCCTCCCGGCGACCTCTTCGTGGATATTCGCGTCGAGCCGGACAAGGTTTTTCGCAGGCAGGCGCAAGACTTGATTGTGAGCCAGGAGGTCAGCTTCGTGCAGGCCGCCCTGGGCGACAAGATCAAGGTGCCCACCCTGGATGATACCGTCACCGTGGACGTGCCCAAGGGCACGCAGAGCGGTGAGGTCTTCCGTCTCAAAGGATTGGGGCTGCCGCATTTGGGCAGCTCGCATAGCGGTGATTTGCTCGTGGAAGTCCGGGTTAAGACGCCCACCAAACTTTCCAAACGACAGGAAGAACTGCTTCGCGAGTTCCAATCGCTTGAGGAGCAAAAACCCATGAATAAGGCCAAGAATTTTTTCAAGAAGGCCAAGGACAAGGTCATGGGCGAATAGTCGGGGTCGGTTTATCCGTCCTCGCAACCGATCATGTCAACTTTTCGAAATGAATATTACGCCGGTGCACGGGCGCTTTTGCCCATAGTGCCCGGCGTTTTACCTTTTGCCGCCATTTGCGGCATGGCCGCTGTGGACGCGGGCATGACCGTGCCCGAGGCGTTCGGTTTTTCCTTCATCGTCAATGCCGGCGCTTCCCAATTGGCTGCGTTGCAATTGCTGGGAGTGGACGCCGGTTTCGCCGTGGTCGTCCTGGCCGTGCTCGTGGTCAATTTGCGTTTCATCATGTATTCGGCAAGCACAGCTCCCTATCTGCGCACGGCTCCGGTCTGGGCGCGTTTTTTGGGGGGCTACATCCTGTCTGATCAAGCATTTGCTATTTCCGTGGTGCAATTGGAAAAGGGAGCGTCCTTCCGGTTTTACATAGGTGCGGCCGTGCTTATGTATCTTGCTTGGCAAACAGGCAATGCGCTGGGCGTCCTGCTTGGGGCTTTTGTTCCCCCTGCCTGGGAACTGGATTTCGCCGTGCCCCTCTGCTTTTTGGCGCTGATCTTTCCCGTGCTGCGTGATCGGCCTTGCGGGCTGGCTGCTGTTGTCGGCGGTGTGGTGGCCGTGGCTGCGGCGGCACTGCCGTATAATTTGGGACTCATGGCAGGGGCCGCGTCCGGCATTTCCGCCGGGCTGCTGGCCGAAGCACGGCTGGGCAGGTCCTCGTGACTAGCGCAGTGGAAAACGTGACCACGGGGTTGGGCGGTCTGAGCGGCATATGGCTCTGGTTGCTGTTTCTGGCCTGCGGCCTGGTTACCGTCTGTGAGCGGCTCTCCTTCATCCTGGTATTCGGACGGCGCGAAATGCCCGCTTGGCTGCTGCGCGCTCTGCGCTACGTCCCGCCAGCAGTGCTCTCCGCCCTGGTTTTTCCCGCCATCCTGCGGCACGGCGGCCAGCTTGATATTTCTCTGGACAACCACCGTCTTCTCGCTGCCTTGCTGGCCTGTGTGGTTGCCTGGCGGTTCAAGAATTTGCTTTGGACCATTGTCACCGGCATGGTCGCTCTCTGGCTCTTGAGCGCATTCGCATAAAAAAAGGCGACCCAACCCGGGCCGCCTTTTCCTTCTCGCCTAATTTCTTCGAACGCTACCAGACCATGCGCATGTTCACGCCTTGGTCGCTCATGTGGCGCTTGATGCCGGGGATGGTCCATTCCCCATAGTGCACGATGGATGCGATGAGCGCTGCTGAGGCATGGCCCTCTTTGACCGCAGCCACCATATGATCCGGATGTCCTGCCCCACCCGAGGCAATAACTGGAATGGATACGGCTTTGACCACCTTACGGGTCAGCTCCAGGTCATAGCCGTCACGCGTGCCGTCCGCGTCAATGGAATTGAGGCAGATTTCCCCGGCACCCAGGGCTTCGCCTGTTTTGGCCCATTCAATGGCGTCCATGCCCATATGCTTGCGTCCGCCGTGGATGACCACTTCGAAGCCGGAAGGGATGTCCGCGCTTTTTCCCACGCGCTTTACGTCCATGCCCAGAACAATGCATTGCGATCCGAACTGGCCCGCCCCCTGGCTGATGATGTCGGGATTCTTGACCGCTCCGGAATTGACCGACACTTTTTCCGCGCCGGCCAGGAGCACGTCGCGCATGTCTTCCACGGAATTGATGCCGCCGCCCACGGAAAAAGGGATGAATATCTGCTTGGCCACGGCCTCGACCACGTCCAGGAAGATACCCCGGCCTTCGGAGCTGGCCGTGATGTCGTAGAAGACGATTTCGTCCGCGCCGTCTTCGTAGTAGCGGCGCGCTGTTTCAACCGGGTCGCCGATGTCTACGTTGCCCTTGAATTTAATGCCCTTGGTGAGCCGCCCGTTGCGCACGTCCAGGCAGGGGATGATGCGTTTACTGAGCATTTTCCACCTCTCGACAGTACTCGTAGAAATTTTGAAGGAGCTTGAGACCCGGACGGCCGCTTTTTTCCGGATGGAATTGCACGGCCCAGAGGCCCTGGCGGCCATGGACCGAACAGAAGGGGCGGCCATAGGTCGTGTTAGCGATGATGAACTGTTCTCGCGGTGCCGGGTAATAGCTGTGCACGAAATAGAAGTTGGCGTCGGCTTCAATGTCTTTGAACAGTTCGCATGGCTGTTGCAACTCCACGGTGTTCCAGCCCATGTGCGGCACACGGATCGGAAACCCCTCATAGTCGGTCCAGGAGGGATTGAAGAGGCGGCATTCGCCCGGGATTACCGACAAGGCCTTGGTGTCGTTTTCCTCGCTGTAATCCAGGAGGATTTGGCACCCGACACAGATTCCGAGCAAGGGCTTTTCCTGCCAAATGAGCGCCTTGAGCGCCTCGTCCAGACCACCAGACGTCAGTTCGTCCATGGCTTGGCCCGCAGCTCCTACGCCGGGGAAAATAATGCCTTGTGCATTACTGAGTTCTTCGGGATCATTGGTGATTTTGTTGGGAATGCCGATGGCGTCCAGGGCGCGGCGCACACTGGTCTGATTCCCTGCATTGTAGTCGAAGATGGCGAGCATTCGAGCAAAACCTCCTTTGGGTGCTCTTTGCGACTAGTAAACTTTTGCACGGAACTCAAGAGCTGTAAGTGACCTGACGAGGAAAGATAAATAAGAATGTGTTTATTTGGCCATGATGCGCAGAAACAGATCGCCTTTGAAGGGGCCGATGCTGCGTCCCAACCCCTTGAGGCGAATGGGTTTGCCCAGGGCAAAGTCTGCGGGAAGCCGAACTTCGATGGTTTTCGCTTTTCGGGAAAAGCGTGAGCGCACATCCAGACGGATGATGCGGCCGGGAATGAGCAGATGGCCGGGAAAGGTCAGGGTTTGTTCATCGTCGAGTTGGTTTTGAACCCAATCCTTGACCCGTTGTTTGAGTCCTTTGCTCAAGTCCAGGCTGAAGCGTCGGCTGCCCCAGTCAAGTTGAATGCTTTTGCGGGAGACTTCAGCGGGGCGATGCATGGGGCGAGAGGTCCGAATTTGGCTATAAATATCCTCAAAAACCTTGCGCGCAAAGGCGTCCTTGAGCAGGTCGCTGAGCACCTCTTCTTCCTTGTTGTGGGAACTTGTCCGGGCACGGCTTGCTCTGTCCGTGTTGCCGGATGCGTCGGCCCTACCCGAAGCGTTGCGTCTTGGGCCGCCTGCTGCGCGTTGTTGGCGCTCATATGCGTCGGCGGCCTGGGTGCGGCTTTGCGTCGGGCCAGGATCGGTTTTGGCCCTGTTGTTCGTTTTTGCGGAGCCGTCGGACATGCTACGGCTCAACAAAACATAGGCTTCGTTCAGCTCGCGAAATTTGTGAGCAGCGTCATGGCTGGGATTCAGGTCGGGATGGAGCTTGAAGGCCAAGCGCCGAAATGCGGCTTTGACCTCGTCAGAGCCCGCTCCCTGGGGCACATTCAGGATGCGGTAGCAGTCCCGGATGTTCATGCGTCCTCGCTTGCTCCGGCAGCATCGTCAAGGTCACCGACGATCAGTGCGTTGGGGTCCAGCTTGGCGTCGCTGCGCAACAGTCCGTGTTCCCGAAGATAGTGCAAACCCTGGCGGACAAATTCGGCATGGCCTGCTTCAGGGTTCACGCCCGGACAGTATTCCTGGATCATTTCCCAGCTCATGGAGTCGATGAGATTTCCTCGGAAAAAAGGCCAGGCCCTACAGATGTCCGGTCTGCCTGGATGTACTGTGCAGCCCCGGCCCTCGGCAAAGAAAACGCAAAATCCGTCTTCTCCCGTGCGCAGGCCCGGTTTGCCGCCTTGATCTTGGGCGTATTCTTCAAGCATGTCGGCCACGTCCATGCACAGATGCGTTGCCAGCCTCTGCTGATCCTTGAGGCTCATGATGATGCCGCCTTCACCCTGGCAGCAATGGCCGCACATGCGACAGGAAAAGGCTTCGGGCACGGTTCAGCCCCCCAGGGATTGGTGCAGGGTTTTAATGCAAAGATCCTCAACCACGAGGATGCCGCTCGGGACCAGAATCGAGCGGGCTTCTGCGCTCTGAATGCCGCTCTGCATCCAGAAACAGCGCGGACGCGGGGTCAAGGTCAGGGTTTCACGCGCATGGGCCGGGCAGTGCTCTGCCGCGCGGAAGACATCAATCACATCAACGGGAACGACAATGTCGGCCAGACTCGGGTACGTGGTCAGTCCCCAAACGTTTGACCTTTTGGGATGCACGGGCAGGACCGTGAAGCCCGCTTCGATAAGGTATCGGCCCACCATATCCACGGGGCGGCCGGGTTTGTCCACGGCACCGACCACGGCGATGGTCTTGACCTTGCGGAGCAGGGCGGTTAGCTCCCTGGTATCGTGCAGCATGAAGACCCCCTTTGTTCCGAGGTCTTCCCTACCCCAAAAGGCCCGCGTTGCCTAGCCCGTAACCCTGTTGGAGAGCATCATGTCCTACGCTGATCAGCTTGTCCCCCTGGAAGAATTACAGACCCGCTGGGAAAAATGTCGGGCCATGTTGCGTGAGATTGCGCCCGATGCCGGGGGACTGTTGGCTTTTTCCCGGGTGAATGTCTTTTATCTTTCGGGCACGCTGGGTATGGGGCTTTTCTGGTTGCCTCTGGAGGGAGAGCCTGTGCTTTTTTGCCGCAAGGGCTTGGGAAGGGCCCGTTTGGAAAGCGCGGTGGCGCAGCAGGTGGGCTTCAAGTCTTATGGTCAGATCGAAGCGCTGGCCGCCGAAGCCGGGAGTCCGTTGCCGGAGATTCTGGGCGTGGAGACTGCGGGCCTGACCTGGCAACTCGGTGAGCTGTTCCAAGCCAAGCTCGCAGGGCATCGTTTCGTGCCCGGCGACATGGCTCTCGGTTTGGCCCGGAGTCTCAAGTCCGAGTGGGAGCTGGCCATCATGCGTCGTGCCGGCGCTTTGCACCACAAAGCCCTGTATGAAGTTTTACCGGGCCGCATACGGCCGGGCATGAGTGAACGTGAAGTGTCCCATCTGGCCTGGGAAGTGTTTTATTCCCTGGGGCATATGGGGCTGATGCGCATGCAGGCCTATGGCGAGGAAATTTTTCTGGGACATGTTTCCGTGGGCGAATCCGGAAATTATCCCAGTGCGTTCAATGGCCCTCTGGGAGTGCAGGGCGAGCATCCGGCAATCCCCTACATGGGCAACGCCGCTAATATCTGGAGGCCGGGCCTGCCCCTGGCCTGCGATATCGGCTTTTCCCTGGACGGTTACGCCACGGACAAGACTCAGGTCTATTGGTCTGGACCCGCCGCTTCCATTCCGCCGGAAATACGTTCAGCCCACGCCTTTTGCATGGATGTCCAGGATTGGCTTGCCGAGAATCTTCGGCCCGGCAATCTGCCGTCACGACTGTATCGAGGGTGTCTGGAGATGGCGGGAAAGGCGCACATGTCCGAAGGGTTCATGGGCCGTGGTGACAATCAGGTGCCGTTTGTGGGGCACGGCATCGGCCTGACCATCGACGGCTACCCTGTTATTGCCCGGGGTTTTGACCGGCCACTGGAGGCAGGCATGGTCCTGGCGCTGGAGCCCAAGCAGAGCGTGCCCTGTCTGGGTATGGTCGGCGTGGAAAATACATTCGAAGTCACGCCGGGCGGCGGCGTATGTATCACGGGCGACCGGTCCGAGATGCTGTGTATTGATTAGGTCGGCGGCGAATTGTAACGGCCTGTTCTGATCAATATTTATGCTTCCTTGTGTAATATTAAATAATCCAAGATGTCTTGAGAGCTAATGATTTGAGAGTATTTGAGCTGTGGATGTTGAAGTATTTGTTTCGCTATTTCATCTACAAATGATGATGTAATTATGATATAGTCTGGTGTAGTTTGTTCAGCAGTGATTGTATCCGGTGTAATAACTGGTATGCTTGATACCAGTAATCCGTGTTTAGCCTTGTCGTTGTCGTATATGCATATAATGTTGTGTTCTGATTGTAATACATCCGCTATTAATCCGACTTGGCCTCCGGCCCCAAAAAAAGCGATTTTCGCATTTTCTTTTAGTTTTGGAAGAATTTTGCATGAAGAATATAGTTGTAATAGTCTTTTTGCTGTTATTCTCTGTAGGTGAGTAAATTTGTTTTTTTCTTCTTGTATAGATGTCAGTATTTTTTTTATGTTGTTGTGTGCTGTGTTGCGCAATAGGAAAATGGCCGCTTCAATTGCATCCAGATTTCCTGCGATTTCATGTGGCTTTATTTCTTTTAAAAGTTCCAGGGTGGTATTTTGATCTTCTCTTAATATGCTATTGATGAGCTTGTTTCTTTTTTCAATGACTATGTTTTCATTCGCTGTAGTTGTATCTTTCTCCGCAGTAGGGATTGATTCATTCTTCTGTTGGAAATTAATGGAGTTGAATACGCTTGACCAATAATATCGTGAAGGATGCTCTAAGTCGTAATATGGTGTAAAAATGTAGTTGTTGTTTGTTAGTCTTTTCGAAACTTTAATGGGGAATGCCCCTTGTAGTCCAAATTTAGCTATGTAGTCTGATGTAATATTATCTGTGTTTATTAAGAATATGTTATCGCGAGATTCTAGTCTTGCGAGTTGTTCATTTGCTTTGTGCTGTATTGAATTCCAGTTTTTAAGGTAAGATTTGCATTTATCGGAAACCATCGCTTCGCTTATTCTTGAAATGACGTAGTGTTTGCCTTCTTGGAAAGAATATGAAGATTGTAGTATGAAATTAGTAAACCTTTCTATGTAGTCTTTGTAATTTATATTAATAATATCAAAATCTTTTACAAGTCTTTGCAGTATTTTTGTGCTTAACTGGTTAATTTTGTGTGCGCAGTCATATTGTAGAATGAATTCATATTTTTTGTGAACGTAGTATTTGTTTTGTTCATGAAAGAGGTTGTATATAAAGATGTTGCATTTGTCCTTGGATAGGTCTGAAACTGATGGGTTTATTCTTAGCTCGCCACTGTGAACAATATTGTTAATCTCTTCTTCGCTCAAAAAAGAAGAAAGATACCTTTTGCAAGCTTCAATTCCATGCTCTTTTGCCAAAACTGTTGAGCAAAGCATATAATACTTCGTATCATACCCATTTGCAGCTGCTATCTCTCGCATTGTACGGGCTTGGCAGTTTCCAATAAAGCATATTTTTGTTTTTTTGTTTTCCATTTGTTGCCTCTCGACGACTGATTATACTCGGCTTTTATGTCTTCGGTTGGGCTCCAGGAAGAACATCCCATGAAGCAAGGCCAGCGTATGCAGCACGGGTGATCGGTACGAGCTACTCTGCCTTGTTTAAGCGGTGCTGACGCGCGCCGCACGTCTCGGCCTGCTCGATGTGCCATTGCATGCAGGATTCACAGTCGATAACGACGGATATTTCCACAGCAATCAGTTCTTTATGCTTTTTCTTGAGCGCGCCATCAATATAGGTGGCGCGTTCCATGTCGAGGAATGCGGCATAGGTCACGGAGTTCATACTCAAAAATCGGGCATGGGCCGATTTCCGCTTCCGAGTGAGTTCCTGTAGCTTTTCGTTCATGCACCGCCTCCTTCATTCGGGATACGAAGGGTTTTATTAGGCCACGGCGTGGCGCAGCATGGACCGGACAATGAGGTGATGGAAGGGCAGAATCAACTTGAAGTAGAGCGGCCCGGTCCAGTGGTGGTGTCGCACGCTGGTCACGACATGGTAGCGTGCCGGTCCCTGTTCTTGCTGTTCGCGGATCAGCAGCATCCAGGCCGAGAGATGCCGATCTGAAGCTTCGCCCACCCACCATGAATCTTCTTTGGCCGAAACAACAGTGAAAAAGCGTGCTGTTTCTCCAGGTGTCATGGAGATGTCTTCCGGCCTTACTGTGGCGGTGGAAATATCGCTGTCATGTTTCAGCCCGAGCATTCGGGCAAGGAGTCCGCGCAATTTATAGAATCCTTTCAGCCAGGACGGGCAATGGCCAATCAGGCCGACGAGTACGGTACGTAGGTCTTTTTCGGATTCCGCGCTTTTGATATCGATATGATCCATGTCTTTGAGATAAGGGGCCAGTTCGGGGAAGTCGCGGAAACGTCGTTTCATTTTTAGTCCCGTAGGCTGAAGGTGGAATGTGCCTGTTTACGTGGAGTTGTACGGAATTAAGCGACAGTAGGTAAAACAACGCCGAACCGTCAAGTGCGGTCCGGCGTTGTCGGTGTGGCCGTAGGGTTGCCGTGGAGTGGGTTAGGCTTCAATGGCAGTGCGGAAGATGTCTGCCACGTCGCGCCGTGTCAGCACTGCGGGAGTGACTTCAAAGAGTGCGCCCATGACGTCGAAGGCATTGTCGGCCAGTGCCTCGGCCTGTTCCGACTTGAAACCGTAATCCGACAGACGGGTTTTGCCGAACCCGGAGTTCTCCAGGAGCCGTTCCAGTTCTTCGATGAACAGGCGCGGGCCTTCGGATTCGGCTATGTCTTCGTCCACGTCAAAGGCTTCGGACTCCATAGCCTCGGCCAGATCGAGGAAACGTTCGGGATTCAGCTCGCCGAGCCGAGTGAAGTACGGCACGGAGAGCAGGGCCAAGCCCAACCCGTGCGGCAGGTCCGGATTGAAGGCGCTGAGCGCGTGTTCCATGGAGTGGTGCGAGATGCAGCCGCCGATGGACTCGCAGATGCCAGCGGCCGTGCTGGCCCAGGCCATGGCCGTGCGGGCCTCAAGGCTTGAGCCGTCCGCTACCGTGGCCGGGAGAAAACCGCTGATGACGTTGACTGCTTCCAAAGCCAACATGTCGTTCATGGGCGAGCGATTGGTGTTCAGGAAGGATTCCACGGCGTGGAAAAACGCGTCCATGCCCGTGAAGGCGGTCTGGTTCGGAGGTACGGTGAGCATCAGTTTCGGATCCACCAGGGAGAGCGCAGGGAAAGTGGATGGATTGCCCCAGCCGACCTTTTCCTGTCCGCCGCTTTTGGAGATGACGGTCCAGGGATCGGCTTCAGTGCCGGTTCCTGCCGTGGTGGGAATGGCCACGACAGGCAGGGCCGGATGATCGGGGGCCTTGCGTCCACCGCTGCCGGAGCGCATGTAGTCCCAATAGACTCCATCATTGGCTGCGAGCAGGGCAATGGCTTTGGCGGAATCAATGGAACTGCCTCCCCCCAGGCCCACTATGAAGTTCACGCCCAATGAGCGACAGGTTGCCGCAGCTTCGTCTACCTGATCCGATTCCGGGTTGGGGCGAATCTTATCGAAGACGACGCTTTGCACGCCTTGCTGGGAGAGCAATCCCTGCACGCGTGCAAGGTAGCCGTTTTTGAGCATGGAGCCACCCGAACTGACCACTATCATGGCCTTGTTGCCCCGCGGCAGAAAAGGCGTATCGCCCAGGCGGTCCAGACAACCGGGACCAAAGATGAGTCGTGTGGGCATGAAGAATTGAAAGTCGAGCATGGTTACTCCTTTGGGGGGCCCGAAGCGTTGGACAGGGCCTGCCGTATGTTTTCCTTGGTGAAGATGTCGCGCAACACAAGCGGACTGCTGGCCGCTTCTCCAGCGGGGAATATAGCCAAAAGCGGGATGGACTGGCTGCCCAGGGCCTTGAGCAGGGCTTCCGCGGCCGGGTTGTCGTCCGTAAGGTCCACGCGTACGAAGACAGCGTTGAATTTCTTGCGCAGTTCGCGCACATTTGTATCCGTAAGAACCGTTTGTTCCAGGAATTTACAGGTGGGACACCAGTCCGCCGTAAAATCGGCAACGATCAATTCCGTGCCAAGTTGTTTCGAAAAACTTGCGGGTTCAAAAGGAAGCCACGGGGTCGTTTCCGAGCGTGGTGCAAGGCTCCAGAAAATCGATCCCAGGGCCAGGGCCAGGGCAATGCCGCGCAATGCGGCCCGCTTGCCGCCGGATGCGTCCGGACCGGCCAGCCCCCATATCCAGGCGGCCAGACTGATGAACCATAGCAGCACGAGCGTGCGGGTCAAATACTCTTCCGGAAGCATATTGACAAGATACGCGCAGGTGCCGAGCAGGAAGAAGCCTGCGCCGCGTTCGACGTATTCTGTCCAGGCACCCGGTTTGGGGAAGAAGCGCGCAAGACCGGGCCATGCGGCCATGACCAGATAGGGCAGGGCCATGCCCGTTCCGATGGTCAGAAAGATCAATGCAATTTCCAGTGGAGGACTCAGCAAGGCCCAGCCCAGCACGCCGCCCAGGAACGGACCGCTGCACGGCGTGGCCAGGAGCGTGGCCAAAACTCCCGTGAAAAAGGCCTGTGCACCGGGACGGGTGGTTTGTGTGCCGAGCTTGAGGTCGACGACAGGCAGATTGTAGACGCCGAAAAGGCTCAACGCCAGGGCAAGAACCAGAGCCGCCAGGACCGCCACCAACTTCGGTTCCTGGAATATTTCGCCCCAGGCCAAGCCGGTGAAGGCGAGCAGCAGTGCCAGGAAAAGGAAATAGACCAGCACGCCCAACGCGAAAAACAGATTGTGTCGCCGAAAGGACGATTTCTGGGTCTCGACATCCTTCTCCGCGCCGGAGAGCAGGCCGGAGAGTTTGAGGCTGACCACGGGCAGGACGCAGGGCATGAAGTTGAGGATGAATCCGGCCAACAAGCCGAAGAGCAAAGCCGTGGCAAGTCCGCCCACCTCGAAGCCTGGTTCGAACGGGCGGGGCTGAAGCTCCCAGACGATGTCGGATGTGGGGGCGGAAACGGTGTCCTCTTCGGCCGGCGCATCTTTTTCTTCTGTTGCTGCCGCAGGTCGGAAAACCGGCGTCTGCTGCTGCCCGGTCTGTTGCGGTCCGAGTTGCAATGCCTGTTGATAAAGGGGCCACCAGGATTGTTCTTCAGCCAGTGGCAATGTCTGGGGATTGCTGAGGTCGAGAGGAAAATCGAGTTTTACGGCGGTTTCGCGGCAGCGGGTTTCCTTGCAGAGCACCAGCCGGATCCTTCCCGCCACGGATGCCGGGAGTGAGCCTTCGGGCAGGGGCAGGAACAAGGGGGTCGGTTCCATGTAGACGCGCATGATTCCGCCCGGCTGGAACGGGTCGGGCTTGTTTACTCCTGGGGGCATGTATGGAACGAGCCGTGCTTCACCTGGAGAAGTCGACAGTTGAAGCACGGGCGGCGTTCCCACGGTGCCGGGATGGTCGGTCGCATAGGCATACCAGCCGTCCAGCGGCGTGAGGGTGAGCACGCCCAGAAGCCTCGGAGTTTTCAGGACAGGTGTATCCTGAGTTGCGGCATCCGACTCCAGCCTGTAGGTGGCGAAGGAGAGCTCGAACGGCTCCTCTCCTGCCGTGTAGGGCTTTTGCGCCCAGGTCGTGGATGCCCCAGCAAGAGCGAGTAGAAGCAGGAGTAGGTGGATGCATCTAATGATTTGATTTGCTATATTTTTCATCATTTTCAAAAAAAATGTTTTTTGCGGTTGACAATTGAGACCCTGGCCGATAAATACCTCTCCTCGTCACGCGGCAACGCGGACATCCTGGGTCACTAGCTCAATTGGCAGAGCAGCGGACTCTTAATCCGGAGGTTCAAGGT
>JAZHDD010000036.1:0-4417 GCA_036541255.1 Desulfovibrionaceae bacterium
GCAAGGGTGCGGAATTTCTGGCCGGACAGACCATCACCGCAGGCGATGTCTGCCGATGAAAGCCGTTCGCCAAAACCGCCGATTTTATCGAGGGTTTTTGGGGTAAGCTCCCCAATCATCGATACTCCTTGAATTACCTTTTCCAGCTCATCCAGCAAATTGCTGACCCGGTCTTTCACTTCTTCCTTTTTCCCGCCTTCAAAAAGCGATTCAACAACCTCTTCGTGCCTTTCCCGGATTCCCGTTATTTCCGTGTTGAAGTATTCCGTACCCAGTACGGCCATTTTCGAGGCGTTTAGTATTTTGTCAGTAATTCCGCCCAACGCCGAAACAACCACGATCACATCGTCGCTCTGACTTTTCACAATTTCTTTCACCCAGGCGGGCGAATGCCTGCTCTGCCGGGCGCTCTTCGATACCGTGGCCGAGGCCGCAGCCCGCTACGGCCTGGACCTGGAAGCCCTGCTGGCCGATCTGGAGCGGGCGGCCAGAATCAGCGACGGCCCCGACCATTGGGCATCAGAATGAATAATGATTCCCAAAAACAAACTACTGCTTGAATTTATCGCATTCAACAAATATATGTGCCTTGCTTATACCATGTTTCCAATGACGGAGATTTCGTCGCATCCGGGTTATGGGAAAAACTGCGTTCGCCTCCACTTCCACCCGTCCGCAACACGGATCAATGCAAGGCTTTTCCGAGCTGCTCATCGGCTTGTGGATGCGACTCCACGCCCTGCGTCGGCTGCACCGCAACCTCTGCGGGTGCGTGTACAGGCATCGCCCCGCCGACAGCATCACCCTGCGGCAGACCCGCACCGTATTGGGCTACCAGGCTCTGCCCGTTCTTTTCCCCTACAGATTCCGACGTGCGGCATGCCGAACGCTTTTCCAGTTGCGCAGCCTCGCGGCAGAAGGCCCTCGCTGGGACGTGGCCATCGGTGTTTTTGTTATCTGGGGGGTCGTCGGGGGGCTCTGGTCCACCCTTGACCCGTTCGGACTGGGCCGGGCTTCATCCGCCTATTCCCAGCAGATCGTGGATCGCGTGACCGCCCCCTTCTACTCCTCGGCCGGCCAGGACAGGATCGTCGTGGTGCTCATCGACGACGCCACTCTGGAAAGCCGGGGCGAGGGCTGGCCCCCTCCGTACGACACTTACTCCACGTTCATCTACCGCATCCTGAGGCAACATCCGAAGGCGCTTTTCGTGGACATCATGCTGGAACGCATGCGGCTGAGGGACAAGGAGTCCTTCGAGCTGGCCCACGACACCCTTGCCGCCCTCGTTCCCGAATACGGGATTCCGTTGATCTTCGGCCAATCGTCACCCGGCGCCCCGAATCTCTTCAAGGACATCCCCGGCGTGGAAACGGCGGCCATAACCTGGAACGGGCCGGGCTATCCGCTTCTGCTCTCCGGCGTCGGCCAGACCCAACTCACCCCCGCCGCCAGCCTATACCAACATGTCTGCGCCGAGGCGGACATCGGCTCGCCCGGGTGTCCGGAAAACATAGACCCCCCCCATGCGCCGCCGCTGGTCCCCCAGTGGGGCATCGCCATATCGCAAACCATGCGTGATCGGGAGCTGCTCCCGGACGACGACACCCTCTTCGTGGCTCCGACTTTCGCCGACAGGCTGCTGCGTTCAGGCAGTCTGCTGTGCCACAGCCTGTTCGTCGGACTCGACAGCAATGCGGCCGACGCGGCACGCGAGAAGTGGCCCTATGCCGTGACAGTCATGGCCCACGACCTGGACAAGCCCCAGATACGAGGCCTGCTCAGGGACAAGGCCGTTCTGCTCGGCGTCTCCATTGCAGGATCGACCGACATGGTGGTCACCCCGGCCAACGGCAAGCTGCCCGGCGTCTATCTGCATGCCATGGCCCTGGACAACCTGATGCGGTACGGAAGCCGCTACTACACCGACACCGGGCTGAGCTGGATTCAATCCCTGACGATGCCGCTCTGCATCGCCATCCTTGCCGCATGGGTCCTGGGCAAATGGCCGAACGGCGGCAGCCTCTACCTGTGCCTCGCCCTCTGCCTGGTCCTGGCGATGAGCGCAACGACCTATCTCGTCTTCCGGTGGGCTCCTCAGAACTGGGTGGGCAACTTCCTGTTGGTTTCGTTGATCTACAGACTGCAAAAAAGGGACGCTATGATCTGAAGGAGGGTTCCCAGATGCGTTGTTTATGGTTGGCAGGATTGCTCCTGATGTTGGGCATGCCCGGTGCGGCTTTGGCCGCCGAAGGGAAAGCCCCCGTCGTGGTCGCATACGAGGGCAAGACGCTGCACACCTTCGAGCAGGTGGGCAAGAGCTTCAAAATGACCGGCAGCGCCGCCAGCGCAGAGATGCCAGCGCCGCCCGTTCCCATCCTTGCCGTTTCCTCCAAGGGTTTCGTGCAGATCCAACTGGATGGGAAACCGGTCTGGCTGGACAGGCTGGACGTCAGAATCGAGCCCAAGGAAATCGTCAACAACTGCCCGCCGACAGTGGGCCTCGACTCCGGCATTCAAACATATGGCACCAATGGATACGGCGATCACAAATAACCACGGGGAAATCATGCCGCGCCTGATACTGCTCATAGTGCTCTTCTCGCTGATAGTTCCATCTGGATGCAAGACCTCTGACATGAACTTCCAGAAGCTGCTCGGCACGGACGAGCCTGAAAGGCCACTCATAGAAAAACTCAATCCTCAACGGACGCAAGCCAAGGCCGAAGAGGCTGCCCGGGATGCCGCTGCGGTCAACGCAACCGCAGCCCCCGTGCCGGGGATCGCCATTCCAGAAAAGGCGCTGGTCGCGCAGCGACTGACCATCGGAGTGGCCCGCAACACCGAACTGGAGGAACACCTCAACGCTGTTCTGGAGCGCCTGCAGGCGGTCTGGCCGGGCCAGCCGGTGCCGAGCTGCGTCTTTGTCAGGCCGAGCCCGGAGTTTCGCGCCTTTGCTCAAAAAAATGCAATCATCGTCGACTACGGGCTGGTGCGCGCCCTTGAAAGTGAAGACGAATTGGCCGCCATGCTTGCCCACGAGTACTCGCACATCCTGCTGCATCACGCGAGCCTCGGGGATCTCGGCCAATGCCTGAGCATCGCATACGGCATCTATGACATATATAATACCGTGGCTTTTCACTCGGACGGAAAAACAAAAAGCTATATTACCAAAGGGATTGTCAGCTTCGCCGTGGACAGGATGAACCAGAACGCGTTCATCCCGATATTCTCCCGCGAGCAGGAGGAGCAGGCCGATGCACTGGGAGCGGACCTGCTGCTGCGCGCAGGATACTCGCCCATGGGCGTGGTCGCACTCCTCAACCGCCTTGAAAGCTGGGAAACGCAACAGGACGAGATCAAGAAAGAGCTCGAACTGGCGGAGCAGAAGGCCAGGAACCAGAAAAAGGGAACGGACAACGCCACCGAGATGATCAACTCGCTCTTCACGGCGGCGGGGGATGTCATCAACAAACTGAACCGGGAACACTACCCGCCCAGCGAACGCCTGGCCGCCGTGAAGGAATACATCCGGACATTCTATGCCGACATCGAACGCAAGGAACCGTTGGCCGAGTCCTACCAGGCCATGAAGGACAGCAAGCCGGTCAAGTCGCTCTTCTCCGGCCTGGATGAAATGGAAAAGGCCAAGATGGCGCTCTATGCCGGGGAATTGAAAGAAGCATCCCGCAGCATCAGATCGACGAATTGCCAAGCCCTGATGCCCAGCGTTCGCTATGTCCGATATCTGGACCGCCAAATCGCTCTGGCGACCGGCAAGGCGGAGATCAAGACCCTGGAAAAGGACTGCAAGACGCCCGACCCCTTGCTTTGGGAATATGAGCAACTCATCGGCCTGTATGAAAAAAACCGGAAGCTGGACGAAGCAGTCGAAGTGGCCGAAACGGCTTTCAAGGACCTGGACAAAACCCGGGCCCTGTTCCCCACGCTTATCCGTCTGAACCAGAAGATTGGCCGCAGCGCTCAATCAATCTCCTACCTGGTCGCCTGTAGATCCGCAGGCGATCCGGGGCTTTCGGCCATGTGCAGTGAAAGCGCGCAGACCGAACAGGACACTGGCTACAAATCGAAAAAGGACGCGAAACTGTAACCCCCGCCTTGCTGCCCCTCCCCGCAACGGTGCAGCACGACAACAAAAGCGCAAGACAAACGGGCCGGGAAGCGTCTTCCCGGCCCGTCTTTTTTCTCCTCTAGGCCAGACGGCTGCCCGGCACGTAGTCGCCGGGGTACAGGGTCTGGAACCCCTCGCGCACCTTCTTGACGAAGTCGGCGTCGCGCTGGAGCGGGTCGCTGTAGCGCGGATCGCGCATCATCTCGAGCAGCTTCTCGCGCGAGAGCTCCTCGCCCCAGCCCCGGGCCGAGCCGCGCAGGCCGCTCTCCAGCACCAGGGGCG
>JAZHDD010000037.1:0-65590 GCA_036541255.1 Desulfovibrionaceae bacterium
TCACGCCAAGGTTGCGGAACGGGTCGGGTTGTTGCGGCTTGAATCTTTTGCGTATCAAGCCATGCCTGTGCAGTTTTGGGATGTCTTTGGCGAGAGGGGGCATCCCATGCGCACCACCATCTCCGAGATGGGGCCGCTTTTGCTCTCAAGGTTGTTGAATCTCAACGAAACTCAGGCTGGCGTGCTGACCCTGGCGTTTCGTATCGCCGACGACGAGGGCCTGCTGCTTCTGGACCTCAAGGATTTGCGGCAGATGCTTTTGCATGTGGCCGAGAACGCCGGGGAATACCGCACGGAATATGGCAATGTTTCCGCGGCCAGTGTCGGCGCCATCCAGCGGCGACTGTTGGAGTTGGAGGAGCAGGGCGCAGAGGAGCTCTTTGGCGAACCCGCGCTGAACCTGGAGGACTTGCTGCAGACTGATTCACAGGGGAGAGGCCTGATCAATGTTCTTGCCGCGCAACGGCTGATGCGGGCTCCGCGTCTGTATGCCACGCTGTTGCTGTGGATGCTCTCGGAATTGTTCGAGACGTTGCCGGAAGTGGGTGATCCGGACAAACCTCGGCTGGTGTTCTTCTTTGACGAGGCACACTTGCTGTTTGATGAGGCTCCCCCGGCCTTGCTGGAGAAAATCGAGCTGGTGGTGCGCTTGATCCGCTCCAAAGGGGTCGGCGTGTATTTCGTGACCCAGAATCCTATGGATTTGCCTGACAGTGTGCTCGGGCAACTCGGTAATCGCGTGCAGCACGCCATGCGTGCCTTCACTCCCCGTGATCAGCGGGCGGTCAAGGCTGCTGCGGAGACGTTTCGCGTCAATCCTGAATTGGATGTGGCGCGGGTTGTCACGGAATTGAACGTGGGTGAAGCCCTGGTCTCGTTTCTGGAACGCAAGGGCGCGCCGGGTATGGTGCAGCGGGCCTGGGTGCTTCCGCCGCGAAGCCGTCTCGGCACGTTGGAACTTCCGGCCCTGGAGCGTTTGGTGCGTGGTTCGTTGATCTTTGGGCATTATGAACGGGAGGTGGATCGCGAGTCTGCTTTCGAGATTTTGAACGCCCGGAGAAAGCTTCTCGCGGCGGAACAGGAGGCGCGAGAAAAAGAGCGCGTGGAGCAGACCGCCAAGCCACGTGCCTCCAATCGTCAAGGCTTGGTGGAGTCGTTTGCCAAAAGTGCGATACGCTCCATTGGCTCGGCAATCGGCCGCAGGATCGTGCGTGGCATTTTGGGCGGGCTTTCGTGTTAGAACAGGCTCAACGGCGGGCGTTGTGGGGCGTATTGCGGTACAGCCCCAGAAAATGGAGGAATTCCTCAATGCGGCCGCGTTCTTTCTTGTCCACAGAGCCAAAAGCCAGGCCGAGGACGAGCTTGCCTTTGGCTATGGTCGCATTTTTGATCTCACATTCCAGTACATTGTGCTTGTCGGCGGTGAGCAGGGAAAAGGTCAGCGTGGCCTTGCCTCGGTAGCCGCCGATGTCTTTTATTCCCTCAGGGGGGGCGTCCAGGCAAACCCGGCACCCGCTGTGGCTTAAATCAACGAGCATGCCTTGTAGTTGAGCGCCATACCAATCCAGCGAGGCGGGCAGATGGCAATCGAAACGGTCGTATTCGCGCAGGGTGAAGAATTCCCCTTCTTGCGGATAGGAGATGTAAATATGCCGGTACGGGCTGACATTGTATGCCAGTATGTTGCTCAGATAGCCTTGGAGCACGCCTTCGCTGGTGAAGAAAAGTTTGGCCGTGTTGCCCTGGTAGAGGAAGGGGTAAACATTATGCGCGTCCACGCCCAGGGGAGAAAGGCGGACAATAAGGTAGCTGCGCCTTTCCATGCCGATAAAATGGGTCGGCAGCCGATAATCCAATCCTGCGGGTTTGAGGTAAATCCGGTCGCCGTAGAACAGCTTGTCCATGGAAGCGTCAAGGTCCTCGATGACCTTGCTTTCTCTCTTGTTGATCTGTTGGGCCATGTGCAATCCGTCAGATCCTGTATTCCGAGACAAAGGTAATGAAGTCGTTCACCAGCGCCTGTTTTCGCTCCACCATGTCTTCAAAGCTCAGACCGAGATGAAGTACGGCTTCACGCGGCATGAGCTTGGCCAGGATGCAGGCACAGTTGAGCGGTTTGGCCTGCGTGTTGAGTTGGAAAGAAAGATTGTAACGCTCCCCTTCCTTGAGCCACCCCGCTTCTCCGTTTCGGGACAGCATGGAGAGCCGGCAACCGCCGGAACTGATGTTGGTGAGCATGCCTTGCCCCTTACTTTCGTCGCAGGATATCTTGGCGGGCAGGTGGCAATCGACCCGATCCGAAGTTCGCAAATTGAAGGTCTGAGATATCTTAGGATAGGAAACGTAGAGATGGCGGAACGGGGTAGTCTTGTAGCTGAGAATATGCACAAGAAAGCCTTTGACCACGCCTTGTCGTACATAAAAAAGCTTGGTGCGTTTGTTCTTGGAAAGCACATTGGAGATGTTTTCCACGCTGCACATCATCGCACCAAGGGAACAGATAACGTATTGCCCCGGCTCCATGCCGATGAAATAGGTCTTGAATTCTCCGTCGAAACCTTCAGGGCGCAACAAGATGGTGCTGCCTGGAGATGGTTCGAATTCTAGACTTTTTCTGTCTGGCATACAGTTTGTATCCTTAAGAGAGGGGGGCTGAAGGCCTCTTGCCCCAAAGCTACGCATGAAGTTGTTTTGAGCGATAGTGACCAGGGGAAACCGGGTCAAGAAACAATATCAGAAATGCTGCTGTTTGCCATCCCCCTTCCAGACATATGAGGAATTTCTACCGCAGCAGGGACAGGGGAAATGTCATGGGACATGGGGGGGGAGTATGGTCATGGCCTACGTCTTTTTAGGGGCGATACTGCTAAGATACTCTATACCAAGTAAGAAAATGAAGGCGACCAAGAGGAAGATCCATGAACTGAACGGCCGGAGCTAAATGATGAATAAGCCGCGTTTGGCGTGGAAGTGGACGACGTTGCGGCTTCGGAGTCACCGCCCGTAGCAGAACCTACTGTACGGGGAGGGCGTTCCGTGTTGGACAAGTGAATGGGCTTTGATATGTGATGACAGCCTCCTGAGGCTGCCTTTGGTCCATGCTTTTAAATAAAAAAAACCGCCCCGGCCAACAGGTCGGGGCGGTTTTGGTTTAACTTGTTCTCGTGCCGCAGTTGGGCGCGATACTGTTTCAGACAGCGCAGGTCCTCAGACCCACATTTCGCCTTCCTCGATGGGGGTGAAGCCGCGGCGCATGGTGTTTTCCGTGACGCAACGCGGATCCATGAGTTGGATCAGGTAGTCAGGGCCGCCGGTCTTGGAACCCACGCCGGACATCTTGAATCCGCCGAAAGGCTGCCGCTCCACGAGTGCGCCGGTGTTGTTGCGGTTCAGGTAGAGGTTGCCCACGCGGAATTCGCGTTTGGCCTGCTCCAGGTGCTTGGGGCTGCGGGAAAACACGCCGCCCGTGAGCGCAAAGCGGGTGGAATTGGCCCATTCAATGGCTTGGTCGAAGTCCTTGGCGCGCATGACCGCCAGGACCGGGCCGAAGATTTCTTCCTGGGCCAGACGATGATGCGGTTCGATTCCGCCCACGATGGTCAAGGGCACGTAATAGCCCTTTTCCGGCACTTCGCGCTTGACCAGGATTTCACCTTCCTGAGCAGCCAGTTCAATATATTCTTTTATTTTTTTCTGTGCGGACGCGTCGGCAACCGGGCCCATGTAGTTGGCAGGGTCTTCGCCGGAGCCGATCTTCACGCATTCGGCGGCCTTGGTCAGGCGTTCGATGAAGCGGTCGTAGATGGAGTCCACCACGATGACCCGCGAACAGGCCGAGCACTTTTGTCCCTGGAAGCCGAAGGCAGAGTAGAGGATGTGCAGCACAGCCTCGTCCAGGTCGGCATCGTCGTCCACGATCACGCCGTTCTTGCCACCCATCTCGGCCACCACGCGTTTGCACTGGGCCTGTCCAGGCTGGAGTTTGGCGGCCTTTTCCTGGATGCGCAGACCGACCTCCTCGGATCCGGTAAAGCTGATCACCGCCACCTTGGGATGTTCCACGAGATAGTCGCCCATGTCGCGGCTGGAGCCGGGGCAATAGTTGAACACGCCGTCGGGCAGGCCCGCCTTGCGGAAGATTTCCACCAGCCCGTAGCCGATGATGGGCGTCAGGTTGGAGGGCTTGAAGATCACGGGGTTGCCGACAACGATGTTGGCCGCGACCATGCCTGCGGAAATGGCCAGGGGGAAGTTCCAGGGCGAGATGACCGCGGCGATGCCTTTGGGTTGATAGAACAGGGTGTTGTGTTCGCCGGGGGCGCGGCCCATGCGGCGCGGCGTACCCAAACGGATCATCTCGCGGGCGTAGTATTCCAGGAAGTCGATGGCTTCGCCCACATCATGGAAGGCCTGATCCCATTGCTTGCCGATCTCAAGCACCTGCCAGGCCGAGAGCTCGAACTGGCGGCGGCGCATGATTTCAGCGGCGCGCGCGATGATTTCGGCCCGCTCGCGGGGGGAGGTGTCGCGCCAAGCCGGGAAGGCGGCATCCGCGGCGGCGATGGCCTGATCCACCTCGGCCTGTCCGGCCTGTGACACGCGGCCCAGCACTTCGTCGGGGTCGGCCGGGTTCACGGAGTCGATAAGTTTGCTGGTGGTCACTTCCTTGCCGCCGATCCAGAGCGGGTAGACCTTGCCTTTCTGGGCACGGACCTGGGCGATGGCCTTGGGGAAGGCCTCGCGGTTGCCCGGGATCGTGAAATCGATGAAGGCGTCGTTGACAAAAGGCCCGTCCAGTCCGGCCTTGGACTCCTCGACGGGCTTGCATTTGGCGGCGAGTTCGCGCTTGAGGGTTTCTTCCGGGTTCTCCATGAGCCGGTCCACTTCCTCGCCTTCGGCAAAGGACTGGCGCAGGAAGGATTCGTTGGCCGTGTTTTCCAGCAGGCGGCGCACAAGATAGGCCATGCCGGGAATCAGTTCGCCGTAGGGGCAGTAGAGGCGCACGCGCTTGGCCACGTTGAGCAGGCCTTTGCGTACGGGTTCGGCCATGCCGTAGAGCACCTGGAATTCGTACCGGTTCTCCGGCACGTTCAGGTCCTTGGCGCATTCCAGCACGAAGCTGATGGTGCGCACGTTGTGCGAGGCACATTGGAAATAGATCAGGTCGTTGTTTTCAAGAATCATTTTGGCCTGCCGTTCGTAGGCCATGTCCGATTCGGGTTTGTTGGTCCAAACCGGGACTTCCCAGCCGCTCTGCAGGGCGATGACGGTTTCGGCGTCCCAATACGCGCCTTTTACCAGACGAATGCCGATAGGCAGGTTTTTATCCCTGGCCCAGGCGATGAGTTCCGCAAGATCCTTGTCCGTGTCCTTGAGATAGGCCTGGAGCACGATGGAAAGGTGCGGGTAGTCCACGAACTCGGGATCGGAACGCAGTTGGCGGAACAGCTCCAAGGTGATTTCCTTGTACTTGAGCGATTCCATGTCGATGCACAAGAAGCCGTCCATCTCCTTGACCTTGCGATAGATGGGCTTCATGCGGTCGATGATGCCTTTGACCGATCCGGCTACGTCCACGGGTTTGGACTGGGAGTAGAGGGCCGAAGGTTTGACCGAAACGTTGACCTTGGGGGCATGTCCCCAATCCAGGTCGCCGGGGGCATCCAGTGCGCTCCATCCCTTATAGTCTTTGGTCATGGCGTCGAGCAGTTCCAGATAGCCGTTCATATAGGCTTCGGATTCCTCCTCGGATACGGTGGCCTCTCCGAGCAGATCCACGGTGAAAGCAAATCCGTCTTTGCGCAGCTTTTTGAGTCCCTTGAGCGCTTCCTTGGTCTCCTGGCCTACGATGAATTGCTTGGCCATGCCTTCGATGTTGGATCGGATGGCTTTGCCCATCATCTTGCCGGCGATGTTGCCGAGCAGACCGCCGGTCTTGCCCGCGCCCCACTTGAGCACGGCCGGAATGTCGGCGTCCTTGTCTCCGAAATATTCCTCGATATGCCGGGTGAGATTCTCGCTGGTGTTCAGGTAGGGCAACACATCCACAAAGCGGAACAGTTGCACCTTGAAGTCTTCATTCTTCATGGCCCAGTCCATGACTTTGCCGGTCCAGAAGCCCTTGTTGAAGACGGAAGGCGCTTCGCCACGGATGCTTTCGAAGAATGCCCTGCCTGTGGACTTGATGCTGTTTTCCAGGTTGGCCTGACTCATTATGGAAGTCTCCTCTATGTTGTAGCGTGTTGGTCTACTCTGTTTCTATGGGAAGATTGCTGCTTTCTTTCACCGTACGCAGCACGATGGTCGATTTGGTGTTTTTCACAGTAGGAATTCGGCCGATACGGGCCAACATTTCCGCGAGTTTTTCCGTATCCTGCACGCGGATCTTGACCAAGTAGGAGTCTTGTCCGGCGCAGTAGTGGACTTCAAGAACGCCTGGAATGTCGGCCAGTAGTTCGCCCGTCGAGGTCGAACCGACTTCTTCTTCCACGCTGACAAGGGTGAAGGAGGTCAGCCCGAGTCCAACGGAAAGGGCGTTGACTCTTGCCTCATATCCTTCGATTACGCCAGTTTGTTCCAGCTTGCGGATGCGTTCCAGGATGGCTGAGGGTGCCTTGCCGATTTGACGTGCAATGTCGGCGTTGGTTGTCCGGGCGTTTTGCTGGAGAATGTTCAAGATGATTCTGTTTGACTTGTCGATCATTCTGAATTCCCCTTAAAATAAGAAGTTTATTCGTTGCAAATCTTGTTGACGCATTTGTTATATTCACCAAAAATAGTTTTGAAGAGTCGAATCGTCTGCATATTTGCTTGTACTCAGAATAAAATTCATAATGCACATTGTTGTCAAGAAAAAAGTTCTAAATCTTGCATTATTTTTAAGAAAGAGCTTGGATTTTTTTTGCTTTGCGTCTAAGAAGAACCACTATGGCAACTTTGAAATTGGAAGAAGTGAGCATTCATTTCGGCGGGGTCCAGGCCTTGTCCGGTGTGTCGTTTGAACTTGGAGGCGGGGAGATTCTCGGCCTCATCGGACCCAACGGCGCAGGCAAGACAACTATTTTCAATGTTATTACTGGTGTTTATCGTCCAAGTTCCGGCAACATCACCTATAGCAGTGAGAGTCTGCTTGGTCGGCGACCGCACCAGATTCTCAAGGCGGGCATCGCCCGGACGTTTCAGAATATCCGGTTGTTCACTGCCATGACGGCCCTGGAAAACGTCATGGTTGCCCAGCATTGCCGCACCGGCGCGAGCGTTTTGGGTGCGGTGCTGCGTACTCCAGCCCAGAAGCGGGAAGAGGCGGAAATTCGTGAGCGGGCCATGGAAGCCCTTCGCTTCATGCACCTGGATCACAAGGCCGACGAGGTGGCCCGCAATCTGCCCTATGGCCTGCAACGCCATCTGGAGATAGCCCGGGCGCTCGGCTCCAATCCTCAGACCATTTTGCTGGACGAGCCCGCTGCGGGTCTCAATCCGGTGGAAAGCGCCGAACTTATGGGCGTTATCGATAGAATTTCCGACAAAGGCATCAACGTGCTTCTTGTCGAGCACGATATGAAGGTTGTCATGGGCGTATGTCACAGGATCGTGGTCATGGACTACGGCCAGCTTATCGCCAAGGGACGGCCCGAAGAGGTGCAGAAGAATCCCAAGGTCATTGAGGCCTATCTGGGCCAGTAACCATTCATGGAGGAGGATCTACTGATGAAAAGGCTTCAGCTTTTCGCATTCGTCGCTCTGATGCTGCTCGGTCTCATGTTGGCCGGTTGCGGTGGAGAAGAGAAAAAGGCCGAGGAGAAGGCCGCCGCTCCCGCGGATCAGGCTGCGGCTCCTGCCGTGCAGGCTCCGCAGGCTGAAAAGGTTCTCAAGATCGGCTCCATGAGTCCCCTGACCGGTCCCTATTCTGCTGACGGCAACGATATCGCCAACGGCGCCCGCGCCGCCATCGATGTCTTCAAGGCCCAGGGCGGCATTGAAGGGTACAGCGACATCGTCCTGTATGCGGAAGACACTGCCTGCGATCCGAAACAGGCCGTGGCCGCAGCCAACAAGCTCATTTCCGAGGAAGTGGTCGGCGTTGTGGGCGCGTATTGCTCCAGCTCCACCATCCCCGCTTCCGCGACCTTCGATCCCGAAGGCATTTTGATGATCACTCCGGCTTCCACCAACCCGCAGGTCACCGAGCGCGGCCTTCAGTACATGTTCCGTGTATGCGGTCGTGATGACCACCAGGCCCCGTCTGCGGTCAAGTTCATGACCGATTATCTGCAGGCCAAGACCATCTTCATCGTTGACGACAAGACCACGTATTCCCAGGGTTTGGCCGAAGAAGTGGCCATGAACTGCGAAAAGAACGGCATCCAGGTCCTGGTCCACGACCACGTTAACCAGGGCGACAAGGACTATTCCGCGGTTCTGACCAAGGTCAAGCAGGCCAACCCCGACGTGTTTTACGTTTCCCTGCAGAATTCCGCCACGGGCGCGCTTATGCTCATTCAGGCCAAGCGTCTGGGCATCGAGGCCGCCATCATGGGCCAGGATGCGGTGTACCATCCCCAGCTGATGGAAATTGCCAAGGAAGCCGCCGAGGGCGCATTCCTGACTTTCGGCTACACCGACAAGAGCACCGAGGCCTTCAAGCAGTTTGACCAGGCAAACTCCAAGTACGGCCAGGTGGGTGCCTATTCCGCCTATGCCTACGACTCCGCCTATGCGCTGCTTACCGCCATCAAGGCCGCCGGTTCCACTGAGCCCGCCGCAGTGCGCGAGGCCATGCTCAAGCTCGACTTCCAGGGCGCTTCCAAGAGCATCAAGTTCGAGGAGAACGGGGATTCCGGCTCCAACTACATCATCTTCATGGTTGAGAACGGCCAGTTCGTGCCCTACTGGGACCCGAACACCGGCAGCAAGTTCTAGGTTCTGATCGAACATACTCAAACGGGGGGGCGGCAACGCCCCCTCGATTTGTGAGCGCTCAATGGACAACGCCTTTACTTTTTTTGCCCAGCAAATGCTCAACGGGCTGACGCTGGGTGGCCTCTACGCCCTGATCGCCCTCGGCTACACCATGGTCTACGGCATCATTCAACTCATCAACTTTGCCCATGGCGAATTTTTCGCCACAGGCGGCTATATCGGCGTGATTTTGCTCAGTTACATGGCCGGCCTGGGTTACATGGATACGCATCCCTGGCTGTGCATCGGTTTTTCGCTGGTGCTTTCCATGCTCTATTGCGCCATGCTGGCCATGGCCGTCGAGAAGGTCGCCTACAAGCCGCTTCGCCATTCTTCGCGCCTTTCGGTGCTGCTTTCCGCTCTGGGCATGTCGATTTTTTTGCAGAATGCGTTGATGCTGACGCAGGGTGTCTACGACAAAGCCTACCCCGGTTCCATCTTCGGCAATCCCTTTGTGATTGGCGGCGTGATCGTGAACTACATGCAGTTGCTGATTCTGGGACTGACCGCCGGACTGCTGGTCGCACTGAACTTCCTGGTCTTCAAGACCCGGATAGGACGGGCCATGCGGGCCACGGCCCAGGACAAGGTCATGTCCGCGCTGGTCGGCATCAATTCCAACCGCGTCATCGCCCTGACGTTCGGCATCGGCGCGGGCCTTGCCGCGGCTGCGGGCATGATGGTCGGCTTTTATTATGGTTCGGTCCGTTTCGAGATGGGCTTTGTCCCCGGCATCAAAGCCTTTGCGGCGGCGGTGCTTGGCGGCATAGGCAACATCACGGGTGCCATGCTCGGTGGGTTCATCATCGGCATGGTGGAGATCATGGCCGCAGCCTATATTCCCCACGGCGGCGAATACAAGGACGTGTGCGCGTTCATCATCCTGATCGCGGTTCTGTATTTCCGGCCCACAGGCATTATGGGAGAGAACGTCGATGACACACGGGTTTAAACGGCAACTGCTGCATTTCTGCGTGGCCATGGTCTGGCTGTTCGCATTGCTTTGGCCGCTCCTGGACATCAATGCTGATGGTACTCTCGGTTTTTGGCGGAGTTTCACGGTCTGGTATCCCATCGCCATTGTCGCGGGCGTCCTGTTTCTCCTCTATCAGGTGAAGCGTGCCGGATATTTGCAGGGCGCATCCCAGGCCATGGAAGCGGTCCGCGATAAGCTTGCCGCTCCTGTGGGACGGGTGCCGGGCTGGGTCTGGTACCTTATCGTCATCGCCTTTTTCTTTGCCGTGCCCCAATTCACGGAACGCCGCGTGCACGACGTACTCATCCAAGTCATGGTCTATGTCTGTCTGGGCATGGGCCTGAACGTGGTCATCGGCCTGTGCGGCCTTCTGGATTTGGGATTCATCGCGTTTTACGGCGTGGGAGCGTACACCTATGCGCTGCTTTCGCTGAACTATAACGTGTCCTTTTGGCTGGCGCTGCCTGTGGCGGGTTTCCTGGCCATGATCGCAGGTTGCATCATCGGCTATCCCACGCTGCGCATGCGTGGCGACTACCTGGCCATCGTGACGCTTGGTTTTGGCGAAATCGTGCGCATCATCCTCAACAACTGGATGAGCCTGACCAATGGTCCCAACGGCGTCATGGCCAAGCCTTTGACCGTGCCCATGCCCGTCTTTGAAGGCGGGTTCCATATCGAAACCGTTGCGCTGCGCAGTTTGGGCGAATTGTATTACGTGATTTTCTTCATGGCCATATTGGTGATCATCGCTGTGAACAGGTTGAACTTTTCACGCATCGGCAGGGCCTGGGAAGCCATCCGCGAAGATGAGACCGCCGCAGAACTTATGGGCGTGAATACGTTCTCGTTCAAACTCCTGGCCTACGCCATGGGCGCTGTCTTCGGCGGGCTGGCCGGGGCCTTTTTCTCGGCCCGTATGGGATTTGTCGCTCCGGAGAGTTTTACCTTCCTGGAGTCAGCCTTGGTGCTGGCGCTGGTCGTGCTCGGCGGCATGGGCTCCATCCCAGGCATCATTTTGGGCGCATTTGCCATCATCGCCTTGCCCGAGGTCTTCCGCGAATTCCAGCATTACCGCATGCTGGCATTTGGCGGCGCCATGACCCTCATGATGCTGGTTCGCCCGGCCGGTCTCATCCCGGCCAAGCGCATGGGCAAACGCGGAGAGGAGGCGGAATGAGCATGACCGGCGAAACCATTCTCGAACTCAGGGACGTCACTGCCCATTATGGCCGGATTCAGGCCCTCAAGGGCATTTCACTAAGTGTAGCCCAGGGCGAGATCGTCTCCATCATCGGGGCCAACGGCGCAGGCAAGAGCACCACGCTCATGACTATCTGCGGCATTGTGAAGCCCAGTTCCGGCGATGTCTTTTATCGAGGGGAAAACATAAATCGCGTCAGCGCGGACAAGCTGCCGACCATGGGGTTATGTCAGGTGCCGGAAGGGCGGCGTATTTTCCCCCGTTTGACCGTGACCGAGAATCTGGACATGGGCGCGTTTTTCCGGCGCAACAAGAAACGCATCAAGGAAGATATGGAAATGGTCTTCGACTATTTCCCGCGTCTGCGTGAACGGCGGCAACAGGCGGGCGGCACCTTGTCCGGTGGCGAGCAGCAGATGCTGGCCATCGGCCGGGCGCTCATGAGCCGTCCACACGTGCTGCTTCTGGACGAACCGTCGCTTGGCCTTGCACCCATGATCGTTCAGCAGATATTCGAGATCATCAAAAGCATCAACGAAGCCAAGGGCACCACGATCCTGCTGGTGGAGCAGAACGCCAATATCGCGCTCCAGGCGTCCACGAGGGGCTATGTCCTGGAAACAGGCAACGTCGTCATGGCGGACGAAGCCCAGGCCCTGCTGCATAACCCGGATATTCGCAAAGCCTATCTCGGGGATTGATTATTTGTTGGGAGTGAAACCGTGTCAAATACGAGAGGGCCTTTGGTGGGCCCTCTTTTTCATGTGTTGTCCGTGGCACGAATAGGGCGTTCGATTGTCTGTTCAACCTCATTGGACTCTTGCCAATGTCACTTCAAGGCGGTAGGAAGTACGAGTGTGCGAGGAGTTATCAAACATGACCGGGGAGCGGCAGGCTTCTGCTCCGATATCGGTGTCGGCGCAACGTCTTTCGGTTCATGCTGCCGGGCGGGATTGGATCCTGGAGCGTACCGCAGACATGGAAAGCCTCTGGGATGAGATGGACCAGGCCGCTTTCGGCGAGGACGAGCGACTGCCGTATTGGGCCGAAGTATGGCCCGCGAGCCTGCTGGTTTGCCTTTGGCTGGAACGGGAAAAAAATTTTCTTCGGGGCCGCAGATGTCTGGATCTCGGTTGCGGACTTGGATTGACCGCCCTGGTAGGTGCATGGCTTGGCGCGGAAGTCCTGGCTTTGGATTACGAGCCTCGCGCCCTTGGCTTTGCCCGGCGTAACGCCCGCATCAACCTGGAGCCCGACGAGTCGGCACGGGTATTGTGGACCGTGATGGATTGGCGGGCTCCTGGGTTGCGCGAACAGGGTTTTTCACGCATCTGGGGAGGCGACATACTGTATGAAAAGCGTTTTTTTGTGCCTTTGGAACGACTGTTCCGTCATTGCCTGGAGCCGGGCGGTGAAATCTGGCTCGGCGAGCCCGAGCGCACGGTTTCCCGGTCTGTATGGGACCGGTTGACGGAGTTGGGCTGGCGCACGGAAATCATCCTGCGTGACAAGGTGGCCTATGGCGGCCAGAATCAGACCGTGAGGCTTTGGCGCATCACGCGTTGAAGGAGAAGAGAATGGGAAAGACCATCCGTTTCGGCGTTTCGCTCGATTCCGATTTGCTGGAGAAGTTTGATGCCCTATGCCGGGAAAAGAGCTACCAGACCCGCTCTGAAGCCATCCGCGACCTGATCCGCAACACCCTGGTACAGCGCGAATGGGAGCAGGCCGAAGGGGAAGTGGCGGGAACCCTGACCATGGTCTACGACCATCATCAGAGCGGCCTGGCGCAGAAGCTGACCGAAGTCCAGCATGATTCGCATGACGTGGTCCTTTCCACGCTGCATTGCCACCTGGACCACCATAATTGCCTGGAGGTGCTGGTGTTGCGTGGCGACGCCGACACGGTCAAGTTCCTGGGCCAGAAGCTCATTTCCACCAAGGGCGTCAAGCATGGCCAGCTCAACCTGACCACTACGGGTAAGGATTTGATGTAATGGGGGCGAGCGACAGCCTGGACATGGAAGACGTGCAAAGCGGCAAGGCGGCCATTGCCTTGCCTATCGACAGGGTCGGCGTCAAGGATCTGCGGCTTCCGATCATCGTGCGGGACCGTGCGACCGGGTCGCAGCATACCGTGGCCCGTGTGGACCTTTCCGTGGATTTGCCAGCGGAATTCAAGGGCACGCACATGAGCCGCTTTGTGGAGGCCTTGGAGCACTGGTCCGAAGAACTTGACTACGGCTCCTTCAAGCGCCTCCTTGCAGATATAACAGAAAGGCTGCATGCCCAGCGGGCCTATGCTGAGCTGCATTTTCCTTTTTTTGTGCTTCGTTCGGCTCCGGCCAGCGGCGGTAAGGGCATGATGGGCTATGATTGTTCCCTGGTCGGCGAATACGAAAAAGGGCATTTAGTGTTTACCTTGGGAGTGGAGGCTCCGGTCATGACCGTGTGTCCCTGCTCTCTGGCCATCAGCGACAATGGGGCGCACAGTCAGCGTGCAGTGGTCCGGGTCAAGGCTCGTTTTACGGGACTGCTTTGGCTGGAAGATCTCATCGACATCTGCGAGTCCGCTGGTTCCTCTCCCGTGTATTCCCTGCTTAAGCGCGAAGACGAGAAGTTCGTCACGGAAGCGGCTTTTGCCAATCCCGCCTTTGTGGAGGATGTTGTGCGGTCCGTGGCCCTGGGACTGGCGGACCATCCCCAAGTGACGTGGTTTCGGGCCGAGGTGGAAAGCCTGGAATCCATACATAATCATTCCGCTTACGCCTCCATTGAACGAAACCTCGAAAAGAGGTAGGGTGGTTCCATCCCGTGCCGGGACAGGAGGCTGTCATGTCCGATTCCAGCATCCAGGCCCTTTCGGCGCTTTCCGAAGCCATGCAGGTCACGGCCAACAATGTGGCCAACGTGAGCACCCCCGAGTTCCAGGCCAGCCGGGCCCGTTTTGAAGACGGCCCTGGCGGGCAGGGCGTCCGTATTTCCCATCTCGACGTGGACCATTCCCCCGGTCCATATCAATTGGAGACCATGCCGGGCGGTCTGGAGTATGTGGAAGGTTCCAATGTGGACATCGGGCGGGAAATGGTGGACCTGATCCTGACGGAAAACGCTTTTTCCGCCAATGCGGTCATGGTTCGCGAGTGGGACAGGACCATGGGGCTTGTGGTGGACCTCAAGGTTTGAGCCTCTCTCCAGCGCTTCACATCCAAAAATAATTCTGCTACGGAAGAATAGGCCCTTTGCGGGCAACTGATAATCCAAGGCCCGCGCTTACGGAGCGGGCTCTTTTTGTGTGAGGAGAATACAATGGTTCCGATCAAATCGGCTCAGACCGAATTCGACGTCATTATTGTGGGTGGTGGTCCGGCAGGGCTGTTCGCCGCATTTTGGCTGGGCGAGCGTTCCGGCCTCGACGTGCTGCTCATCGAGCGCGGCAAGCGCTCGCTGAATCGTGAATGCCCCATCACCGGGGAGTATGGCTGCGTCAAATGTAGGCCCTGCAACATCCTCTGCGGTATCGGCGGCGCTGGATTGTTCTCGGACGGCAAGCTGAATTATATCCACAAGCTGGGCAAGACTGATTTGACCCAGTTCATGCCTGTTTCCGAAGCTAAACGGCTCATTGATGAAACAGAGGAAATTTTCAACCGGTTCGGTATGGATGCCGAAGTGTATCCCACGGACATGGATGCTGCCAAGAGCATTCGCAGGGAGGCCAAGAAACACGGTATCGACCTGCTGCTCATCAAGCAAAAACACCTGGGAAGCGACAACCTGCCGCGACATATCACGCTTATGGCGGACTATATCCGCGACAAGGGCGTGACCATGCATACCTCCGAGGAAGTGCGCGAGGTGTTGGTGGAGGGTGGCCGCGTTGCGGGCGTCCGTACCAGTCGCACCGACTACAAGGCCCGCAACGTGATTCTCGCGCCGGGCCGGGTGGGCGCTGAATGGATGGGCAAGGTGGCCCAGGAATTGGATCTGGGCGTTTCCCAGCGCGGTATTGAAGTGGGCGTGCGCGTTGAGGTTTCGCGGGAGATCATGCACGATCTTTGCGGCATCATCTATGACCCGACGTTCTTTATCCGGACGCCCAAGTACGATGATCAGACCCGTACGTTCTGCACCAATCAAGGCGGCTTCGTGGCGCAGGAGAATTACCAGGACTTTGTCTGCGTCAACGGCCATGCCTACACTGAAAAGAAGTCGGACAACACCAACTTTGCCTTTTTGTCCAAAGTCGTGCTGGATGAGCCAGTCACGGACAATCAGGCCTATGGTGAATCCATTGGCCGTCTGGCCACGCTGATTGGCGGCGGCAAGCCCATCCTGCAACGGTTCGGCGACCTCAAGCGCGGTCGGCGTTCCACCTGGAACCGCATCCGTAACAGCTCCATTGAGCCCACGCTCAAGAACGTTGTCTGCGGCGACATCGCCATGGCGCTTCCTGAACGGATTCTGACCAACGTGGTGGAGGGACTGGAAAAGCTCAACGAAGTGGTGCCGGGCGTCTCCAATGACGAGACGCTGCTCTATGCCCCGGAGATCAAATTTTTTGCCACACAGGTGAACTCTTCGGACCAGCTGGAGACAAAGGTGGAAGGACTCTTTGTGGCGGGCGACGGCCCTGGTGTCGCCGGAAACATCGTGTCGGCTGCAGCCACAGGACTTATTCCGGCCAAGGAGATTGTCCGACGGCAGAAATAATGTGGATGTACTGTTCTGGAATTGTTTGGCGGGTATTGCAGGGCCGTCCCTCTCGGGGGCGGCCCTGATGCGTGAGTGCGCAAGGAAAATAAACTTGTATTTATATTTTTTCTAGACAAAGGGATTGACTTTGCGTCAGTAGATTGACAGTGAAGTGAGAGTATACGGTGTCGGAGCTGGCACAAGCGTTTCCTGAAGGAAACGTATCCGGTTCCCACGGCCTTCGTCCCCCCCGCTGGAGGTTCAATGGCGCTCAACCTGGACGGCATTATCGGCGAAAGCCCGGTCCTGCAGGAAGTCTTTCATATTTTGGGTAAAGTCGCGCCCACGGACTCCACAGTGCTTGTCACTGGCGAGTCCGGAACAGGCAAGGAACTGCTTGTGCGCGCCTTGCATCGCAACAGTCGGCGCAGGGATAATCCTTTTGTCCCCATCAATTGCGGTGCCATTCCCAAGGAACTCCTCGAATCCGAGTTGTTCGGCCATGAAAAAGGCGCGTTCACACACGCCATCCGCACGCGGCCAGGGCGTTTTGAATTGGCGGACGGCGGCACCATTTTCCTGGACGAAATCGGCGAGATGGATCTTTCGTTGCAGGTCAAGATCCTGCGCGCGCTTCAGGAAAAGGAGATAGAACGTGTTGGCGGGACATCCATCAAGAAAGTGGATGTCCGTGTGGTGGCGGCCACCAACAGGGATTTGGAAGAGGAAGTGTCAGCCGGGCGTTTCCGCGAGGACCTTTTCTACCGTCTCAACGTGATTCCTTTGCGGCTGCCGCCTCTGCGCGAACGCAGCGAGGATATTCTCATCCTGGCCAATCATTTCCTGGGCGGTTTCTGCGGGGTCAAGTCCCGCAAGAAGATGTTCCTGTCGCCCGAGGCCGAGGCCATGCTTTTGTCCTATTCCTGGCCTGGCAATGTGCGTGAGCTGGAAAATTTCATGGAGCGCCTTTCCATCCTTTGTGACGGAGATACCATCAAGGCGGAGGATCTTCCCGCTAAAATATGGAAGGATGTCGGCAAAGAACCGGTCAAACGGCCAGTCCCTGTTGCCGCGCCGATGGGTTTTGCCTGGCCGCAATTGAAAGATCTTCAAAATAAGGGACTGGGCCTCAAGGAATTTCTGGAAAGTATCGAGGACAGATTGATTCTGGAAGCATTGGAGCGAGCTGGCGGAGTAAAGAATCAGGCCGCGGAGATATTGGCCATCAAGCGGACCACGCTGATCGAGAAACTCAAGAAACGTAAGTTGCTTGATGGTTGATGCAGAGCCGCCACCGTCCTTGCACGGGTTTTGCATGAGGCGGGCTGTGGAGTTGAAAAGATTTCGACCTCTTGTGAGACCGCTGACGCTGGTCTTGACGCTGGCCTGGGTTTTTGCCCTGGTGGGCTCTTGTTTGGCGCTTCAGGTCTCCTTCCGCACCCGGGCCGATACGGACGTGCTGACTTTTGCCTTGCAAGGAGCTGACACGCCCAAGGGGGCGGTCAAGCGCGTTGGACCGGAAAGCCTGTCCGTGACGTTGCCTTCCGGAGAGCGTTTGGACCGTGCCGAGAACTATGGCGCTGGACGATTGGTGCGTTCCGTGACGCCCACGCCTGACGGTCTGATTGTGAATATGCGCTCCAATGCGTTCGGTTACATCGTCACGCCGGTTCCCGGTCAGACAGCCTTGCAAATCCAGGTATTCCGCGATCCCATCGGCGCTCGCTGGCGTCCAGAACCCCCGGCCGAAGCCACGCCGACTCCGCAACCAGCTCCGCAATCCACTCAAAAAACCGCACCGGTAGCTGTTCCGGTACCTTCAACACCAGCGGTACCTGTTACGGAGCTGCCGGCAGAAAAAATCGTCCCTCCTGACCCCCTGCCAGAACAGACTGTGCTTGCCATCCCGGCGGCGGAGCCCCGGCCAGCCAATCTTTCGCTTTTTGCCGTGCCGTATGCCGTGCGCGTGCCAGTGACCGGCTTGGAGAACGAAGTGCTGCTCGGCCCCAGCGAACAGGTCGAATCTGAGCAGAACTCTGGCTTGCCGCGATACAAGGCTGTGAACGAAGCCTCAGAGCCGGCACCGCCCTCCATGGTACGGCCCGCTGCAACGGAAAGTCTGGCCGTGCCTCCGACCGACGCGACATCGACGCCGCCCGTGGACGGGGAGGGTGTGTCTTCAGGAATATTCCGCAGGATGTTGGTCAACGGGCTCAGGCCTCCGCCCGCCGCTGTTGTTGTTCCGCCGCCGGTCGTTTCACCAGGCGATCAGGCAGGCACGGAACAGGCTGTAGCTTCTGAAGCTGTAGCCGCACCCGGTGAGGCCGCAGCCGTTGAAAGCCCTGCAGTTGCCGATGTGGCCGTGCAAAAGGCTGTGGAGGATATTCAATCGGGCGAAGCCCAGAGTGCAGAGCCTCCGATTGAAGGGGAGCCTGTTGATCCAACTACGGAGGAAGCCAAGCGGCTGGAGAATCTTCAACTGGATCTGATCAAGGCCCAGTCGCAGGTCGCTTCCGGCAAGTTGGATGCTGCCCAGGCAGCGTTGCAGACTTTGCTGGCGCAACCCGACTTGCCGCAGAATATCCGCCAGGAGGCGTTGTACACCCTGGGCGGGGTGCTCATGACCCTTTACAAGGACAATCCCGCCGCGCACTTTGAGGAAATCACCGGCGTCTACAAAGAAGCCATGAACGCGAATCTGCGTTCCGACAACCTGCCGCAAGCCCTGATGAATCTTGGACTTGTCAATCTTTGGGCGGGCAATGTCCCCGAAGCCAAAGGCTATTTCGACCTGCTTACATCCCAGTTCCCGAATAACGAAAATGTTCCGGCCATAGAGTATTATTGGGGCGAGTATTATTATCGTTTGGGTGACTGGGAAGAGGCCGCAGACCGTTTCCAGGGATTCATCGAAAAATATCCCGAGCAGGAACGGCTGGCACGGCAGGCCGCTTTCCATCTGGCCGAGGCACTTCAGAATCTGGGCATGTATGAACAGGCTTTCCAGATTGTCGATTACATCGACAAACGCTGGCCACAAGTCTTTGAATCCAATCCCGGTTTTCTTAAATTGGCCGGGGATGTGGAGTTCCGGCTGGATATGCTGGACCGGGCCAAGAGCCATTACTGGACGTATTACAATATCAACCCCAAGGCCGAAGAGGCGGATGTTGTTCTGGCCCGTATCGGCGACGTGTATTTGCGCAAGAACGAAAAAAACGCTGCGCGGACTATCTACGAGCGCGCCGCAGAGGATTACCCTGATCTGGAAGGCGGGTTGGTGGCCAAGATGCGCCTTGCCGAGGAAGGCATCTATGATGAGCCCACCATGGTGGAAATGGTCACGGTGTTCGACCGTCCTTACAACCTGCGTCCCAAGCAGGTCTACACCGAGATTGTGGACCAGTACCCGGATAGCCCGCTTGCGCCATTGGCCTTGCTCAAGCTTGGCATGTGGCATTTCTTTCAGAAAGAATATCCCGAAGCCATGGCCGCGGCGCAGCGCCTGCTGACCGAATATCCGAGGAGTCCGCTCGTGGAGCGCGCCAGGGAACTGGGGGACCGTGCTTTTGCATTGGCCGTCCCGCAGTTGATCCAGGAGCAGAATTACCAGACAGTGGTGGACTATTGGGAGCAATATGACTTCATCGACGCTTCCACGGGCGCAGAAGGCAACTCCACGCGTCTGGGCGTGGCGCAGAGCTATGGGGAATTGGACGAATATGAAAAGGCCTTGGATCTACTGGAGCCTTTCCTGACCAAAAATCAAGTGCCGGACTATTCGGAAATGGCCTTGGCCCTGGCCGCGAAAATTTATCTGGAGCAACGCGCCTGGAACCGGATCAACGAACTTTCGGCCCTGGTTGAAGCCAACTGGCAACTTACCCCGCGCACAAAGCGGCTGCTCATGCATGCCAATGCCGTGGCTTCGGAGAATCTGGGGGATCGGGAAAAGAGTACGCGGCTTTGGGCCCAACTCGGAGCCGACGAGGACGTGGAAGATTTCATCCGCGCAGACGCCCTTTACTACATGGCCAAGGAAGCCATGAACCATGACGACCTCAGGCGGGTGTTTGTCTATGCCCAGGAAGCGCTTTCCCTGCTTCTGGCCTCCAAGGGAGATGATAAAAAGAT
The DNA here is from genome assembly GCA_036541255.1 of Desulfovibrionaceae bacterium. Taxonomy (GTDB): domain Bacteria; phylum Desulfobacterota; class Desulfovibrionia; order Desulfovibrionales; family Desulfovibrionaceae; genus Paucidesulfovibrio. Next base: position 19,968 of record JAZHDD010000037.1, read on the forward strand.
CAAGGATTGCCTGCTGATGTCCATTTTCTCCACGGAACGTTCCGGCCGGTACCGTCAGGCTTTGAAGTGGGCTATCGAGTACAACAAATATATTGCTGCCGAGGACCCGGAATGGGCAGCCAGCCGCTACAAGCTCGCGGAGATTTATCGCAAGGCCGGATTCCCGGATGAATGGAAACGGGTCATGGAAGAGTTGCGTGACGCGCAACCCCAGTCCCTGTATGGCCGATTGGCCGCTACCGCTATTGAAACCGGCGCACTGGAAGAGCGCGCCCAAGAATACGCCCCCATTCCCAACTAACCTCCTGTTGACGCGAGACGTCGATGAGGTATTCTGTTTTTTCTCGCCCCCGATGGTTTGAAGGAGGTCTTTATGATCAGACAACCCATTGTCGCCGGGCAGTTTTATCCCAGCGATGCAGATGTGTTGATGGCCCAGGTGCGGAGCTTTCTTGCCGAAGCTGATCCTCGGTCTGGCAAAGGAAGAACGCTCCTGGCCATGGCCCCGCATGCCGGGTATGTCTTTTCCGGCCGCATTGCCGGGAAGACGCTTGGCCAGGCTGATCTTGCCTCGACCATACTCTTGCTCGGCCCCAATCATACCGGCATGGGCGGACGTTTCGGGGTCTGGCCTTCCGGGCGCTGGAATATTCCTGGAGGCGGCCTGGATGTGGACGCGGAACTTGCCGATGCACTGGTTCAGGCGGAACCCCGGTTGACTTCGGATGTGCAGCCGCATCTGCGGGAGCATTCCCTTGAAGTCCTGATTCCTTTCCTTGCTGCCATTGATCCGGAAACACGCATTGTTCCCGTGACCGTTGCAGAATCTTCCCTGGACGCCTTGCTACAGGTCGGGGCCGCTGTGGGCCGGACGCTTAAAGGTTGGCAGGTTCCGGTCTCCCTGGTGGTCAGTTCGGACATGAGCCATTATCTCAGCGATATCCAGGCACGCGAATTGGACAAGGTTGCTCTGGATGCGGCATTGAGCCTGGACCCGTGTAAATTTTACGAGACCGTACGAAACCGGCGTATCTCCATGTGCGGCGTGTTCCCCATGACGTTGGCTCTGGCCGTTTTGGGAGAGCTTGGTGGTGAGTGCATGGCCAGGTTGGTCGCCTACGGCACTTCCGCCGATGCCAGCGGCGATTTTGACAGGGTCGTGGGATATGCTGGGATGCTTGTTGAGTAGGGTGTGATTTATACTGGAGTTGTTCGTCACGAAAAAGGCGGCTGCCGAAGCAGCCGCCTTGTCTTTTGAGAGAGAGGTCGGGTTAGCGTCTGCCGCCGCGATCTCCGCCGCGTCCGCCGCCGCGATTATCGCGACCACGATCACGGCCACCGCCGCCGCTGCCAGCCGGACGTTTGAATTCGTCCAGATTCACTTCCTGTCCTGCCTGCTCCATGAGCCAAGCCTTGCGGGAGAGGCGGATGCGTCCGCCCGGCTCCAGGGAAATGACCTTGACGGTTACTTCCTGGCCGATTTGGAAGAAGTCGGACACGTTTTCGACGCGTTCCACATCGATCTGGGAAACGTGCAGCATGCCTTCCACGCCGGGCAGGATTTCGACCAGAGCGCCGACCTCAAGAATCTTGCGCACGGTGCCGACGTAGTTTTTGCCGGGCACCGGAGTCTGGTCATAATAAAGCACCATTTCCCGGGCTTTTTCCATGGACATCTGGTTGGGCGCGAAAATGAAGATCTTGCCCGAGTCCTCGATGTCGATGTCGGCTCCGGTTTCAGCGGTGATGGCCTTGATATTCTTGCCGCCAGGTCCGATGACCGAGCGGATCTTGTCCGGATTGATGGTGACTTCCGCCATCTGCGGCGCGTATTCGGAGAGCTCCGTGCGAGGAGTCTCCAGCACTTCGCTCATGTGGTCGAGGATGTGCAGGCGGGCGTCGCGGGCTTGTTTCAGGGCGCGACGGAGCACGTCCGAGGGAATGCCGTTGATCTTGATGTCCATCTGGATGGCGGTGACGCCGTCACGGGTGCCGGCGCACTTGAAGTCCATGTCGCCCAAGGCATCTTCGTCGCCGAGGATGTCGGTGAGCACGTAGTATTCGTCGCCTTCCTTGCACAGTCCCATGGCAATGCCCGCAACAGGCTGAGTGATGGGCACGCCCGCATCCATGAGCGCCATGGTGGCGCCGCAGACCGAGGCCATGGAAGAGGACCCGTTGGATTCCATGATCTCCGAAACCACGCGGACAGTGAAGGGGAACTCCTCGCCCTGGGGCAGAACCGGCTGCAGAGCCCGTTCGGCCAATGCGCCGTGGCCAATCTCGCGACGGCTCGGGCCGCGCAGCATGCGCGCCTCGCCCACGCAATAGGGCGGGAAGTTATAGTGCAGCATGAATTTCTTGGTCATTTCGCCCGTGAGCGTCTCGATACGCTGCTCGTCCCGGGTGGAGCCCAGGGTGGCCACGCAGACAGCGCTGGTTTCGCCGCGTCGGAAAAGGGCGGAGCCGTGAGTCATGGGCAACAGGCCGACCTCGATGGACAGGGGGCGGACCGTGGTCAGATCGCGGCCATCAATGCGGGTGCCTTCGTCCACGATGCGCTTGCGCACGATTTTCTTTTCCAAGCTGGAAAGGGCTTCGCCCGCATGCTTGGCCTTGGCGTCGTCGTCCGCCCATTTTTCGGAAACGGCGGCCATGAGCTTTTTCTTTGCAGCGGATTTGGCGTCCTTGCGAGCCATTTTTTCGGAAACAGACAGGGCGGCCTTGAGATCATCGGAGATGAACTCTTCGACAAAAGTGGACACTTCCGTGTCTTCCTGGGGCGCGACCGCTTCAACTTTGGGCTTGCCCACCAGTTCGCGCAGTTCGTCCTGCAGGTCGAACAGGGGCTGAATCTGTTCGTGGCCCCATTCCAGGGCTTCAGCGATGATGTCTTCGGAAATGAAGCGCGCACCGCCCTCCACCATGACCACAGCGTCCCTGGAGGCGGCGAAGATCAGGTTCAGGTCTCCTGCGTCTTCCATGCCCTGATAGGTGGGGAAGAGCACGAACTTGCCGCCGGTGTAGCAGACGCGGGCGCCTGCGATGGGGCCCAAGAACGGCATAGGCGAGAGGTGCAGAGCGGCGGAAGCGCCGGTCAGAGCCAGCATGTCCGGGTTGGTGTTCTTTCCGGCGGAGAGAACCGTGGCGATGATCTGTACTTCGTCGCAGAAACCCTTCTGGAACAACGGGCGGATGGGACGATCAATGAGACGGGAGACCAGGGTCTCACGTTCGGACGGACGGCCCACTTCGCGGCGGAAGTAGTTGCCGGGCACGCGTCCGGCAGCATAGAGCATTTCCTGGTAGTTGCAGGTCAGGGGAAAGAAGCCGCGATCAACTTCAAGGGGCTGGTTCACGGCGGTGACGAGCACAACGGTGTTACCGGACTGGATCCAGACGGCACCGCTGGCCTGGTTGGCCAACTTGCCGGTCTCGATGGTGATGTCCACGCCGCCCACGTTGACGGTCCTGGAAATCTTTTCAAAAGGTTTCAGCATAATAAATCCTCGGTTTACGGTTGACCGTCAGTCCCGGGGAACGATTAGCCGGCTTGGGGAAGAACTCTTGCCGTGCAAGAATGCTTTCCGCAGCCAACTAAAAATGCTTTCCCGAATCTGACGAGATGTATGAAGCGGGGCGGGCGACCCTACAGGCCAACCCGCCCCGCATTTCAGCTCAGCGTCCCTACTTGCGCAACTTGAGGCGCTGGATCAGGTCGCGATAGCGCTGGATGTCTTTGTTCTTGAGATAATTCAAAAGTTTCCTACGCTGTCCAACAAGCTTCAGCAGTCCCATGCGGGAGTGGAAGTCCTTCTTGTGCACCTTGAAATGATCGGTCAGGTAGTTGATCCGCTCCGTGAGCAGAGCCACCTGGACTTCGGGAGAACCGGTGTCCCCTTCGTGGCGCTTGTGTTCCTCGATGATCTTCGACTTATCCTGAGTATCCAGTACCACAGCAATTACCTCCTGTCTTGTGTTCTCGTCGCCGGACGACTCGCCGGGGGTGGGGGCGTCTAGGCCCAGAGCCCGCGAAGAATGGCCCATTTCAGCTGTCCGTCTCTCAGTGTGGCCTGCACCAGAGCCAGGGGTTGCCCATCGGGGGCGAGCAGCATGGCTTGTTCGTCACGAAACCCGAAAAGAAGTTTTCCGGGGACTTCGTTTACCGGGAGCCAAGTTCCGTTGCGCACCAAACCGTCAAGTGGTTCGGTGAGGTGGTGCTTGGCCCAGTGTGGAAGCGCGTCGGCCAAGGGGATGACCTTTTCTCCGAAGCGCTCCGGCTCACTGAGGACGTCTGCCAGGCTATGCGCCTGATCCAGCCTGAAAGGGCTGCTTTCTTCACGTGTGAGGGCGGTCAGCACCGCGCCGCATCCAAGTCGCATCCCCAAGCTGTGGACCAGGGAGCGTATGTAGGTGCCCGTAGAGCACCGGACGCGGAATCTCGCCACGGGAAGCGTGACATCCAGCATCTCAGCCGCATGAATGGTGATGGTCTTGGTTTTGACCGGCACCTCTTCGCCCGCACGCGCGAGCGAATAAAGCGGCTTGCCTTTATGTTTAGCCGCCGAATAGGCGGGAACATCCTGTTCTGTCAAGTCCTGCCAAGTGAGAATCGCCTTGCGGACTTGTTCCTCGGTGACGTCGACGGGGAGTTCCTCAAGGATTTCTCCCTCGATATCATATGTATCTGTCCGTATCCCAAGACGAAATTCTCCGAGATAGGTCTTGGAGTCTTCGCTCAGGTACGGTGCTATTTTTGTGGCCTGGCCGAGCAGTACAAGCAGTACGCCCTGAGCCATGGGGTCCAGGGTCCCGGCATGGCCGATCTTGTATTGTCCGAGTTGGTGCTTGATGTCGCCAAGGCAGCCCGCGGAAGTCGGTCCCGAAGGCTTGTTCAGCACCAGCAGGCCATCCAATTGGCGGGGATCAGTTTTTTGTCTGCGCCTGCCCACTAGTTCTCCAGTCCGAGCACCTTGGCCACGGCGTTGACGAGAATGGTCGAGGCCTGCTTGAAGTTGCCGGCAATATTGCCGCCGGCAGCGTTTTTATGACCGCCACCGCCTAAAAGGGAAGCCACGCCTTCGATGTTGTCGTCGCCGTTGGAACGCAGGCTGAACTTCCAGTAGTCGGGGGCATCTTCGCGCAAAATGGCTGAGACGCGCACGTCGCGAAGTCTGCGCACGAAATTGACCAGTCCTTCGCAATCCTCGGCGGTGGTGTTGGTGGCGCGCTGTGTTTCCAGGCTGGCACCGACAAGGCCCATGGCTCCATCCAGGTGCATGGTCAGTCCGTTCATGATTTTGGCCAGCAGGTCCAGCTTGTTGCGGCTCCACTGGTTGATGATCTTGGGATTGATCTCGCCGGGCTTGATTCCCAGGCGATACAGCCGGGCCGTGAGTTCAAGGGTTTCAGGCTTGGTGCTGCCGTAAGTAAAGAATCCCGTGTCCGTGGCCACGGCCACATAGACGGCCTCGCCCAGGGGGCCGCTCAATTCCAGGCCAAGCATGTCGGCAATTTCGGCGATCATGGCTCCTACTGCTGGATAAGCGATATCCACCCAGTTGTGGGCCGCGAAAAAAGGATTGCTGAGATGGTGGTCGATGTTGACGGCGAACTCAGGCTGGAATCGGTCAGCCAGGGCCGGGCCCACGCGGCTGAGCGCGCCGCAGTCCGCAATCAGGGTCCAGGCGGGCATGTTCGCGGGCAGCTCCGTAACCAGGGGCTGGGGCAGGCTCATCCAGTCGAATTGACGCGGTAGGCCCGTTTCATTGTACAGCACAAAGCGCTTGCCGAGCTTTTGGAGTATCCAGCCGAGCGCCACACAACTCCCAATGGCGTCACCGTCTGGATTGACATGTGCCGCGACAAGGAATTCATCGTTTTCTTTAATTATCTTCGCTATTTCTTGGGGGGTGCTTGGCATAGACCATGTCCTCAAGGAATTCGTCGCGCGCAAAACGGAGCGTTGGCACGAATTTGATTTTCAGGCGTTTTCCGAGATTCGACCGCAAGAAACCCGCAGCGTGTTCCAGAGCCGCTTGCGCACCTGCCGCCCGCTCAGCGTCGCCGCTCATGGTATAGAGCACCTCCGCCACCTTCAGGTCACGGTTCATGCGCACACCGCTTATGGTGACCATGTCCAGGCGGGGGTCCTGGACATCTTCAAGGAGCATGGTCCCCAATTCTTGCTGGATCAGGTCGGCCAAACGGATGGACCGCCGGGAAGAGGACGTTTTCATTGTTGCAGCTCCAGTCTATTCACTCGAAAAGACTTCTGTTTCGCAGCGAATCAGTTCTGCGGGAGAAATGGCTTCCACCAGGGCCAGGGCCTTGGCCAGCCTGCTCTCCACGCGTGCGGTCTCGTTGGCCACAGTGACCACGGCCAGAACGAGGCGGGTGTGGGAGTCCTGGGCATCCACCTCGGATACGGCCACGTTGAATTTATTGCGCAACTTTTGCTTCAGGCTGAGAGCAATTTTGCGTTTGCCTTTGAGCGAGTCGTTGCCGTGCAGTAGAAATTCAAGGTTCAGGACGCCGATGATCATAGCCTCTTGGACCGCCGTTTCAGAAATCATGAATCCGGCAGCTCCGCGAGCCGCCGGAACTGACCGGATATCTTAAGAAACAGGCAGGCCGAAAGCGAACTTCCGACCTGCCTGATGTCCTGCTAATCGATGCTCCGGGCGACTTCGCGCTCTTCGAACGCTTCAATGATGTCGCCGACCTTGATGTCGTTGTACCGTTCTAGGCCCACGCCGCATTCGAAGCCCTTGGTCACTTCCTTGGCGTCATCCTTGAAACGCCGCAGGGAGGAAAGGCTACCGGTGTAGATGACTACGCCGTCGCGCAGCAGACGCACCTTGGCGTGGCGGGTCAATTTGCCGTCGATAACCGAACAGCCAGCGACCATGCCGACCTTGGGAACGCTGAAGGTCTCACGCACTTCGGCCTGACCGAGGTAATCCTCGGTGATGTCCGGTGCAAGCATGCCGCTCATGGCGTCTTTCACTTCGCCGGTGAGCTTGTAGATGATGTCGTAGAAGCGGATTTCCACGTTTTCGTGATCGGCCACTTCCTTGATCTTGGCTTCGGGCCGCACATTGAAGCCGATGATGATGGCGTCGGAAGCCGAGGCCAGCAGAATATCGGATTCGGTGATGGCACCGGTGCCGCCATGGCGGACCTTGATGACCACTTCGCTGGTCGAGAGTTTATTCAGTGCCTCTGTCACGGCTTCCAGTGAACCCTGCACGTCGGCTTTGACGATCAGATTCAGCTCCTGGGCCGCATCTTCAGGACGGGAGGCCAGGAAGGATTCCAGAGTGACCTTGGCTTTGCCCGCCAACTCCTTGTCGCGATGCTTGGAGGAACGGGTGGAGGCAATGCGCTTGGCAACTTTCTCATCCGCGATGATCACGAATTCGTCACCAGCTTCCGCAATGGTGTCGAAACCCTGAATTTCCACGGGGATGGCCGGGCCGGCTTCCTTGATCTTTTTACCTTGGTCCGTGAACATGGCGCGGACCTTGCCGTGTACCAAGCCGCAGACAAAGGCATCGCCCTGGCGAATGGTACCTTCTTTGATCAGTACCGTACCCACGGGACCGCGACCCTTGTCCAGCTTGGCCTCGACCACATGGCCGCGACCGGGTTTGTCCGGGTTGGCCTTGAGTTCCAGGACTTCGGCCTGCAAGAGGATCATTTCCAGCAGTTCGTCCAGGCCAATACCCTGTTTGGCGGATACATTGGCGAAGATAGTGTCTCCCCCCCAGTCTTCCGGCACAAGGCCCTGGTCGGACAGTTCGCGCATGACCCGTTCGGGGTTGGCGCCTTCCTTGTCGATCTTGTTCACGGCGACCACGATGGGCACTTCAGCGGCTTTGGAGTGGCTGATGGCTTCGCGGGTCTGATCCATGACGCCGTCGTCCGCAGCAACGACCAGGATGACGATGTCCGTAACCTGGGCACCGCGTTTGCGCATGGTGGTAAAGGCTTCGTGGCCGGGCGTATCCAGGAACACGATCTCGCCGCGGTTCGTCTTGACGTGATACGCGCCGATATGCTGCGTGATGCCGCCGGCTTCGCCGCCGGTCACGTTGGATTTCCGTATGGCGTCGAGCAGAGAGGTCTTGCCGTGGTCGACGTGGCCCATGATGGTGACCACGGGCGGACGCGGCTTGAGCTCTTCCGGGGTATCCTCTTCGGCGGGCAGGAGGAATTCCTGTTCGTCAAAGGCCACGTTCTCGACTTCGTAGTCGAACTCGGAAGCCAGCAACGTAGCGGTGTCGAAATCCAGGGACTGGTTGATGGTCGCCAGCACACCCATGCCGAACAATGCCTTGATCAGGTCCTGGGCCTTGATGCCCATTTGTTTGGCCATGTCGGACAGGCGTACGGAATCGTCCACGCGCAATTTGCGCTTGGCAGCTTTGAGCGGCTGCGTGGTCTTGGGAACGATCTCCTCTTCCATGCCGCGACGGCCTTTCTTACGTTTGCCGCGACCGGCAAACGCCGCAGCGGGACCGCCATCCGCGCTTCTGCCGCGCTTGGGGCCGTCATCAAAACGGTTGAATTCGACGGTACGCCGATCCTTCTTCTTCTTGCGTTTGCCCGTAGTCTCGGAAGGCGGCGGCGGTGGGCCATCACCTTCGGGCGAAGAGGGCTGCGCCGTGGGGGTGGGGGGCAGGAACTTCTCGCGTGCTTCACGCAAGGCGGCCTGACGCGCCAACTCCGCAGGATCGGGACGGGAAATGACCCGAACTTTGGGTGCTTCCATACCGGGTTTCTTTTTCTTCTTTTTGGGCCGCTCGGCAGCTCGGGCAGGTTTGCCTTCCGAGGACTCCTCGGCTTGCGTTTCCGCAGGCTGCTTTGGAGCGGAGGCGTCCGTCTGGACGGACTCGTCAGTGCCGGCTGTCGGGGCATCCGAGGCTTCTGCCTGAACAGGAGCTTCCGGAACAACAGGCTCTTCCACGGGGACATCGACAGTCTCGGGCGTCGTTTCCGGCTGTGCTTTGGCAACGGGTGTTGCGTCGGCTTGTTCCGGTTCGGCTTCGACCGTAGCCACAACTTCCGTGGCGGCAGGCTCGTCCTCAGGACGGGAGATGATGCGTGCGACCGGTTCCTCTGTCTTGCGGCGAGGGGATTTTTTTCGTGGCGCAGGCTTTTCCGTGACGGGCTTGTCGGCCTCGGGAGCAGGCTGCTCAATAACTTCCTGCTCCCGCCCGGGGGGAGTGGCGGGGGCAGCAGATTCGGCCTCGGGAATCTCTTCAGGCGCTTCCTCAGAAATATCTTCCACCTGCTCGGGGGCTTCCGCTCCCTTGCGGCTCTTGCGTCTACGACGCACGATCACACCTGGCTGCACCTCGCGGCGCACGACCTCGGTTTTCGGACTCGCCTTAGTCCCGAAGAAGGTGCGGACCTGCTCCGCCTCCTCCTCTTCAACGGCGCTCATATGGCTCTTGGCCTGAACGCCGATGTCTCGGAGTTTTTGGAGAATGTCCTTGTAACTGACACCGAGTTCGGCAGCCAGATCTTTTACCTTGTAGGTTTCCGCCATTGCTTTCCCCCCTTGGGATGCTTCCGCAGACCGTATTTTTCGAATCGTTCCCTGCACCGCTCGTCGGGGCAGACGTAGAATCCGCGTCCCGGCAGGACCTGTTCCGGATCAGGAACCGGAAGGTCCATCTCATCACGCACATGGCGCTTCAGGTCCCGCTTGGGAAACCTGCCGCGGCAGACCACGCACATCCGCTCGGGTCCGCCGCTTTCGGATGACGCGGAATTCATCGCGTTCTACGCTTCGTCCTTTGTTTCGTCTTCAGGCGCGTCGCCTTCGGATTTCTCATCCCCGGTCGCGTCCTCGGCAGGAGTCTCTTCGAGAACGTCCTCTTCGGTCGCATCCCCGTCATCGGATTCGCGCGCCGGGCCATTGGGCTGGCCGTAGCCGAGCATGTTCATGGCTACACGCAGATCCGCGATGCGGGACTGGTCCATACCGTTGATGCTGAGCAGTTCCTCATCCGTTGCCAGGGCCATGCCCTCAGCGCTTTCAAAGCCTGCGGAAAGGAAATGCTCCACGTTGATCTCAGCGACGCTGGCCAGCTGTTCCATGCCTTTTCGGGCCTGATTGAGCTCGCCGTATCGGCTTTCCGTAAAGATGTCTATTTTCCAACCAAGCAGACGCGAGGCCAGCTTGACGTTTTGGCCCTTGCGTCCGATGGCCAGGGTCAGCTGATCGTCCGGCACCACCACTTCCAGAACTTCTTCTTCCTCGTCCACGGTGATGCGGGTGATCACTGCCGGGGAAAGGGCGTGCTTGGCGTACATGACGATGTCCGGACTCCAGACCACTATGTCGATGCGCTCGCCGCGCAGTTCCTGCACCACGTTCTGGATGCGTGAACCGCGAATGCCCACGCAGGCGCCTACGGGATCCACGTCGCGGTCTCGGGAACTGACCGCGACCTTGGCGCGCAGGCCCGGGTCGCGGGTGACGCCCATGACTTTGACCGTACCGTCGGCCACTTCGGGCACTTCTCGATGGAACAGGGCGGCCATGTAGTCCGGATGCGAGCGGGAAACCACGACTTGCGGGCCGCGGGATTCCTTCTGCACATCAATTATGAAGGCCTGGACGCGGTCGCCGCGCTTGTAGCGTTCACGGGGAATCTGCTCTTCCTTGGGCAGCAGCGCTTCTGTCCGGCCAAGGTTGATGATCCAGCCCGTGCGGTCGCGACGCTGGATGATGCCGCCCACGATTTCGCCCACGCGGTCCTTGTATTCCTCGAAGATGATTTCCTGTTCGGCGTCGCGCATGCGCTGAATGATGACTTGTTTGGCCGACTGCGCCGCGATGCGTCCCAAGTCTTCAACTTTGAGTTTGAAGCCCATCTCGTCGTCCAGGCGTACGCCCGGATCGTGCTGTTGCGCTTCTTCCATGGTAATCTCGGAGATCTCGTCGTGGACTTCCTCAACGACGACCTTGAACTGGTAGACATCGATTTCGCCCAGTTCTTCATTGAAGGTCACTTCGATGTCCATGGCGTCGCCATATTTGCGAGCCACGGCAGAGCGCACGGCCTCCTCAAGGGTGTCGATGAGCAGATCACGGTCGATGCCGCGATCCTTGCTGATTTGGTCGATGGCCTTTTTCAATTCCGACATGGTGCGACCTCCACCCCCCGGAACGGCCGGGAGGCATGGAAATTAAAATTCGTGGACCAGCCGGGCCGATTTGACCCGCTCCCACTCCACGCGCACGGGCGCGCCGTCCTCTTGCAGCTCAAAGCAGTCGTCGCCGACCGAAACGAGCCGTCCCTTGAACTTGCGCCGTTCCGCCATGGGCTCGATAAGCTCCACGGCAACGATGCGGTCCACGTAGCCACGCAGCTGATCTACTGCAAAAAAACGGCGCTCCAGACCTGGAGAGGAGACCTCCAGGGTGTAGGCGCTGGGCATGATGTCCTCCATCTCCAGGAGGACGCCCAGGTCGCGGCTGACTTTGGCGCAATCGTCGATGTTCACGCCCGCGTCCGACTCGACATAGAGCGTGAGGACGGTCTTGCTGCCCGCGGCAGGCGCGGTGAGCCCCCAGAGCTGGTAGCCGAGCGCTTCCACAAGCGGCAGGGCCAACTCATAAAGTTTTGTTTCCAGTTTGCTGCGTCTCATATTCCTGCTGATATCTTTTTTCCGCTCAAATAATAAAAAAAGTGGACCCTAAGGCCCACCCCGATGAACAAGCCCATAGGCTTGGGCGGAATTTCCCTCTTGAGCCTTGGAGCGGGTGACGGGGGTCGAACCCGCGACACCGAGCTTGGGAAGCTCGTACTCTGCCAGCTGAGCTACACCCGCTCATCCGCACGAGGCACTCCTCGTTGCGGAACAAAACCTTTTAGTCATGACGCCAGATGTTGTCAACCGTTATCTGAGGACTGTCATTCTTTATCACGCAAAGGGAATAAAGGGCTAGTGGCGGGTCAGTCGGCAAAGATGGAAAGAGGTCAATGGAAGCGGGAAATTGAAGCGCAGCAGCACATCCCTTCCAAGAACATGAGAAACACGAGAGCTGATGCGTTCCAGCCCGTTGGTCTTCGTCAGGAAGCGAGGCTCCAGGTTTGCGGCCTGACCCATGAATATTTGTTCTCGGCTGTAGCGGATCATCTGGAGGCGTGCTCCCGTGGGAGAAATGTTCACGAGCATGGCTTCGGCGTTTTCGGCTGATCCCTGCAGAGAGATGCGGCAGATGTGCCCCTTGCAAAATGCCTTGAAGATGTTTTCGGCGCGCAGGTGCATGACGTGATCCTCCTGTGATGCCTTTAGGGCCTATTCGACGGAGCATCATGACCGCCCGGCAACGAACGGGTGAAAAAAAGCGTAACTGAAAAACCATATTGTCTTGGACCGTAATTTGCATCTATCGCCGCACAGGAGGACCGCTCGATGCAAGACAGCATGATGAACGCCATGTTTGGCGCCATGTCCAATGAAATCAGGATGAACCAGATCGCCAACAATTTGGCGAACGTGAACACCACGGCCTATAAACGGGATAACGTGGCCTTTCACGACACGTTTCTCCGTTTTGCACATGACTACATGGTGGATGCGCGTCCTTCACTCCGGGATAAGGAAATGTGGCCCAAGGCCGACCTCATGGCCAAGCCGCGCCTCTCGGAGCAAAAGACGGACTTTACCCAGGGAGCCATGCAAAAGACCGGCAACCCGCTGGACCTTTGTCTTGTGGGCGAGGGCTTTTTCAAGGTCCGCACACCGGATGGCGATTATCTGACACGTAACGGAAGTTTTCAACTCAGTTCCGACGGCACGCTGATTACGGAGCAGGGCTTCGAGGTCCTGGGTGAAGGGGGACCCATCGTGATGCCTCAGTCGGCATCCCAGGTCACCATTGATTCCCTGGGGCAGATCAAGGCCGGCGGCGATGTCGTGGCGCGCCTGGAGCTCACGGACGTGGACGACAAGCGGCAATTGCAGAAGATCGGAAACAATCTCTACCAGATCGATCCTCGCAGCACGGCTTCGGAGGTGCCTCCCGCGGATGTCTCCGTGGAGCAGGGCTTCCTGGAAAAAGCCAATGTCGAGGTGGTGACCGAGATGGTGGACATGATCGAAACCCAGCGTGCGCATCAGCTTTATACGAAGATGATGCAGGGCACCGGGGAGATCGATCAGAAACTCATCAACAATGTCGGCCGCGTTGGCGGCTGATGATACGGGCAGGAGGATAACGATATGATGCGTTCGCTCTGGACCGCGGCCACCGGCATGGTGGCGCAGCAGACGCACATTGATGTGCTCTCGAACAACCTGGCTAACGTGAACACCACGGGCTTTAAAAAGAGCCGGGCCGAGTTCGAGGATCTTATGTACCAAACCCTGCGCATGGCCGGGACAGTGAACGAGGCGGGCAACCGCATTCCCACCGGTATGCAGATCGGCATGGGCGTGCGCCCGGTGACGGTCCACAAGTTCTTCAGCCAAGGCAACTTCCAGAATACGGGCAACCCGCTGGATATCTCCATCGAGGGCGAAGGATTCTTTCTTGTGGATCGTAATGGCCAGGACGTCTACACCCGCGCCGGCTCTTTCAAGCTGGACAGCGAGGGCCGCATGGTCACGGCTCAGGGGTATCCCTTGCAACCCGAATTCACGGTACCGCCGGACACGGTCAGTGTCGTGGTCACGGAGCAGGGGCATATCGCAGCGCTGGACAAGTCCGGCCAGGAACTTTCCGCCGCCGACATCCAGCTCTACAATTTCATCAACCCCGCTGGGCTTAATTCCGTGGGACGCAACCTCTATGTCGCCACGGAAGCCTCCGGCGCGGCCGTGACAGGCACTCCCGGCGACGAGAATTTCGGCACTCTGGCGCAGGGTTTTCTGGAAGGTTCCAACGTGGAGATGGTTGACGAAATGGTGGGGCTGATCATCGGCCAGCGCGCTTTTGAGGTCAACTCCAAGGCCATCACCACGTCGGATGCCATGTTGCAGACGGCCATCAACGTCAAGCGTTAGTTCCGTGTCCAGAGGAGGAAGAGCATGAACCGCATACGACCACATCGGACAAGACCGGGGCAAAGGGCAGGTAGCGCGTTGCTGGTGCTTCTGTTTTTGGCAATGGGCATTCTGTCGTTGGCTGCGCCTGCAAGCGCGTCCGGAGGCTGGAGCCTGCATATTCGCGAGGCGGCCTGTACCGATGGTGAACGGGTTCTGCTCGGCGAGATAGCCGATCCCGTGGGCAATGTGCCTGCCGGGACCTGGAAAAAGCTGTCTATCGTGCCGCTCTGGAAGGGACCGCAATTGGAAGGACGGCAGCAGGCCATTCCGCGCCAGCAGTTGGATAAATTCTTGAAGTATTACGTCCCCGAGTTGGCTGACGCTTGTGCCCTGCCTGTCCGCCTGGTGGTGCAGAAGGGGGGCAAGGTCTATGGCCGCCGCGCTCTGGAACAACTGGTCGTCGATTATCTGACGCCGCGAGCCGCAGCTTTGGGCGGCGAACCCGACATTAAGGATATCCGCATTCCTTCTTTTGTCTTCTTGGACAGCCCGCATGACAAACTGGAAATTGCCGGACGCGAAGCCGTGGCCCCGGGCCGCGTGTCACTGCTTGTTCATGCCAAAGGCATTGACGGTCAAATCTCTCGACGCATCGCGGTCAGCGCCTTTGTCAACCTTTGGAAGGCCGTGCCCTGTGCGGCTCAGCCATTGAACAGGCTGGAAGCGGTTACTCCGGACAAGATTACCTTCATGCGCAAGAATCTTGCCTACATGGGTGAGTTTTGGGACGGCAAAGGCGGTCCGTATCGCATGACTCGCTCCATTGGAACAGGACAGCCCCTGGAATTGGCATACATGAATTCCATGCCCATGGTCACCAAGGGCGAACATGTGAATCTGGTGTATCAGGGCTCGCGAATCACTCTGGCGGTCAAGGCGGAAGCCATGGACGATGCCGATCAGGGAGAGACCGTGCAGGTCCGGAACCTGCAAAGCCGGAAGGTCATCCTGGCCACGGTCGTGGACAGCAACACCGTCAGGGTCAGGTAGGAGAAGGGAGCATGAGACAACATATCGGAAACATTTTGGGGTTTGCGGTGTTGGCCGCGGTTCTCTTCAGCGGCTGCGCCAGCAAGAGCGAACCGGTGCCCATGCCTATTCTTACGGAACCGGCGTATGAGGAACCGGAACCCATGGACAATCCCGGTTCCCTGTTCACCCCCAATAGCGCTGAGTTTCTGTACGATGACAACCGGGCCAAGCGGGTGGGCGACATCGTCATGGTCGTGGTCTCCGAAGTCACCAACGCCAAGCACAAGGCCGAGACCAAGACCGACCGTACCAGCAAGAACGATTACGGCATCACCGCGCTTCCAGGCACTGACACGCTGGTGGGCGGCGCGCTCGAAACCGTGGGCATCGAACCCGGTCTCAGTTTCCAGTCCGACAACGACAACGAATTCGAAGGCACGGGGGAAACCAAGCGTGAATCGGAAATGAGCGCCACGGTAGCCTCCCGTGTCGTGCGCATGCTGCCTGGCAGAGTCATGCAGGTGGAAGGCGCGCGCCGGGTACGCGTGAACAGTGAAACCCAGATTCTGGTTGTGCGCGGCCTCTTGCGTCAGGGCGACGTGCGTGCCGACAACTCGGTTCCGTCCAGCTATCTGGCCGAGGCGCAGATTGAATTGTATGGCGAGGGCGTTCTCAACGACAAGCAGCGCCCCGGCTGGTTGACCCGTATTCTCGACAACGTGTGGCCCTTCTAGGGCGATTCGCGCAAGGAGGCGCATGACCATGCTCAGCGAACGTTACCGCAGCCGTCCCGCAATGGGGACCTGGGACAAGATCGTCACTGCCACGCTCGTGGCCCTGGCGCTTCTGGCAGTGCTGGCAGATGCGGCTTCGGCGGTCCGGCTCAAGGATATTTCGTCCATCAGCGGCGTGCGCAACAACGACCTGGTGGGGTACGGCCTTGTTGTCGGCCTTTCCGGCACCGGCGACGGCACCAACTCGAATTTTACCATCACGTCCATGCGCAACATGCTGGACAAGATGGGGGTCGAAGTGAACTCGGCAAGCCTGCGGCCCAAGAACGTGGCTGCGGTCATGGTTACGGCCAAGATGCCGGTTTCCTCCCGGGTCGGTTCCACCTTGGACGTGACCGTATCCTCCATGGGGGATTCCAAAAGTCTGCTTGGCGGTCTGCTGCTGATTACGCCCCTCAAGGGGCTGGACGGGCAGATTTATGCAGTGGCTCAGGGACCGTTGACCATCGGCGGTTTTACCGCCTCGGGCGAGGCGGCCACGGCCCAGAAGAATATTGCCACGGTCGGGCGTATTCCCAGCGGTGGTATCGTGGAACGCGAGGTGCCGTTTCAGTTCAACCAACAGAATCATCTGACCATCAACCTGAGCACGCAGGACTTCGGAACCACCATGCAGGTGGTCAACCGCATCAACGCCTCGTTGGGCGGGCCGTTTGCCCAGGCTGGCGACGCTTCTACCGTGACGTTGAACATCCCTCCCAAATATTCCGGCAACATGGTACCTCTGATGGCTTCGCTGGAAAATATGGAAATCTCCCCGGACGGCAAGGCCCGCGTGGTGGTGGACGAGAAAACCGGCACAATCGTGCTGGGCAATGATGTGCGTCTTTCCAAGGTGGCAGTGGCGCACGGAAATTTGCAGATCGTCATTGCCGAGTCCCAGGAAGTGAGCCAGCCCGGGCCCTTCGCCGACAACGCGGAAACCGTGGTCACGCCGCAGACGGATATAGGCGTGCAGGAGCAGAACAACCGTCTGATGCTTATGGAGGGCGCCACCCTTCAGGAGCTCGTGGACGGCCTGAATGCTATCGGCGCGGCTCCGCGCGACCTGATTTCCATTATCCGCACCCTTAAGGCTGCGGGCGCACTCTACGCGGAACTGGAGGTCATTTAAATGATCAAGGCAGGCATGGACCCGCAATTGGCCAATTCCCAGGCGCAGAATCAGGAACTGGTGCGCTACAAGCAGCGCATGGACAGCCTGCGCCAGCGTCTTGATGGGCAACCGGACAAGGAAGGCCAACTCAAGAAGGCCTGCAAGGATTTTGAAGCCGTGTTCATCGGCAAGCTTTGGGAACAGATGCGCCGTACCGTGCCCAAGGACGAGAAGGGTATGCACTCCAAGCAGGAGGATATGTACCTTTCCATGTTCGATCGGGCCTTTTCCGAACATATGGCGGATGCAGGCGGTATCGGCCTGTCGGATCTGATTTATGATCAGCTCGCCTCGCAACTCAAGTCCACCAGCAACGCCACACTGCCCGGCAATGCCGAGATCAAGCCTCTGGCCCGGAATGGCAAGCCGGACATCAAGAGCCTCAAAGACGCGCAGCCCGAAATCCGACCATTGCGTGGGCCGGAACCTGAAGCGCCGCGTGACCTGGAAGTGGATGCCGAAGCGGACATGATCTGGGCATCCGGGGATCTGCCCGAAGAATCTCCATCCCCCCCCCAGGCGGAATCCAAGCCGGCCGCCGCTGCGGTGAAGAGCTCCTCGAACGAGCCGCAGTCCCGATCCGCTGCAACGCCGCCTGACGCGTTGGCCTGGCTCGACCAGGCGGACCTGAACGCCCGTTTTGACGCGTTGGCCCGGGAAATCCGTCAGCACAAAGACAAGGCAGACTCTGGCCGGATACTTGCAGAATCCCGGTAACGTCTTGTTTTCCGCTGGTAGGGAAAGAGGCGAGGATACATTAAACGTTTATTATGACGAATGCTTAGCATGACGGAGCAGCCCATGTTCGACCGCATTAAGGAAAATTTGTCCAGACAGGGCAAGGCCATGGTCCTTCTGCGTGTGCTGTTGGAGGAAGAATTTTCCCGGCTGCTGGAGCGTGATTCCAAGGGGGTTTCTCCCATTGAATTGTCGCTTCAGGAATTGATGCGCCAGCTTG
Source organism: Desulfovibrionaceae bacterium (assembly GCA_036541255.1). GTDB lineage: Bacteria > Desulfobacterota > Desulfovibrionia > Desulfovibrionales > Desulfovibrionaceae > Paucidesulfovibrio. The sequence continues at coordinate 37,921 of JAZHDD010000037.1, forward strand.
TGAAGGAGCGTCTTTCCCTTGCCGAGTTGATTCAGGCGGGCAGCAACGGTGCGTGCCGTCGGGTACGCGAAGTGATGCCGGGTATGCAGCCGGAACAGGCCGAAGATCTCGGGCAACTGCTTGTTGATCTGGATGAACTGGAACAGTCGTGCGCACGTCAGGCAGCCTGCAACCAGCAGCTTTCCCTGGCTCTGTATGAACAGAGCCGGCAGCTTCTGGAGTTTATGCATGAGCGGATCAAGCCGACCAAGCTGGAAGGCTACTCTGCGAAGGGAAAGTATGCCAACAAGGCGGGTGAATCCGTCCTGGTGCGGGGGACCCTCTGATGTTCGGCGCCAACTCGATACTGGACATGGGGCGTTGGGCCTTGTTTGCCTCGCAGGCCCAATTGCAGGTCACGGGCGAAAACATTTCCAACGTCAACACCGTGGGCTACTCCCGGCGCAGCGTGCGTCTGGAAGAGAGCATCAGTATCGATTACCGCCCCGGCCAGATGGGCACGGGCGTGCGGGCTGCCGAAGTGGTTCGCCACTTCGACGAGTTCGTGGAAAAGCAGTATTTGGATCAGGCTACCATGCGCGAGCGTTGGGGCACATTGAATGAGTCGTTGCGCACGGTGGAAACGTTGTTTAACGAGTCTTCCGGCGTGGGCATCAGCGATTCCATTTCCGGTTTCTTCAATTCCTGGAATGATTTGAGTCAGCGGCCCGACGATTACGGGACCCGGCGCGATTTGCTGGAAAAGTCTCTGACTCTGACTTCCACGCTGCATACGGCCAACAACAATCTGGCCCAGATGCAGCAACGCATTGATGAGTTGATCACCAATGACGTGACCAATGCCAATACGATCATCCAAAAGATCGCGGAAACCAACAAGAATATCAGCATTCATGAGAATGTGGGCGAGAATGCGCCCAACAAGTTGTACGACGAGCGTGCATCTTTGGTCCGCGACCTTGCCGGCATCATCGATGTCTACACCATCGACAAGGGGGGCGGGGATTTCACCGTGCTGACCAAGTCCGGTCAGAACCTTGTCGACGGGAGAGAACATTTCAGCTTGGAATTCGGCGCGCCTCAGACCGTGAAGCAGCTCATGGCCGGTTCGACCTTTGACGGCAATGCTTATTTCACCGGCAATGACAACTACGAGTACACCATCGAGGTGCTCAGCGGCGGCGTTGTGGGCAGCGCGGCCACTCCGGGCGTGGCCTCGTTCAGGGTTTCCCTGGACGGCGGCAGCACCTGGTTGCAGGACACGGACGGCTCGACCAAGGTCTTCTCGGCTCGTCCTTACGGGCATGAAGTTGCCGCGAATGATCTCGGTATCTACTTCGGAGCCAACAGCAATGCCCGCGTCAATCCCGCCAATGCCCTGCAGGTCGGCGATACATTCACCATCGTGCCGCAAAAGGGGTTGTATTGGGTGGAGAACACCTCCCACAAGGAAAATATCACCCCCGTCATCAATTTTACCGGCATGGACCGTACCGATCGCGCCACAGGCGGCAGCCTTGCAGCTTATTTCAATTTCCGTGACGCTTATGTGGGACGCTATCGGGACAAGCTGGACGCCATGACCGAAACCATGATTTGGGAAACGAACCGCAGGCATAGCCAGGGAGCAGGGCTGGAGAAGTTCAGCTACGTGGACGGCACCTACAGCGTTGACGATCCGAACCGGGCGCTCGGCAGCGACTCCTCGGGCTTATTCTTCGGCGACCGTTTGCAGTCGGGCAGTTCCACGGTGTATATTTATGACAAGGATACAGGGCTGCTGGCTTCCAGCGCCAGCCTGGATTTCTCGGACCTGCCCGGGCAGCAGAATTTCGATCCCACGATACATAGCCTCAACGACGTGGCCGCAGCCTACAACCGTACTTTCGGCGACCATCTCACGGCCAGCGTGGTGAACAACCGTCTGCGCATTGAAGCCGATTCGGGCAAGGAATTTCTGTTCGGTACGGACACGGCCGGTTTGAATGCCGCCTTGGGCGTGAATACCTTCTTCACGGGGACTAACTCGTCCAACATTGAAGTGAACCAGCGGATTACCGGCGACCAGGATTTCCTTTGCTCAGGCCATGTCAATGGAGCCGGAGAGATGAATGCAGGCGATAATACCACCGCCTTGTCCATAAGCAATCTCAAGGATCTGGATGTCAGCATCTACACCGTGCAGGAAGGGCGTACCAGCCAGTCTCTGCTGGAATACTACAATGCCATTGTGGGCGGAGTGGGAGCGGACGTGAATACCTCCAAATTCAACAACAAGTATCATGAAACCATGGCCAGCGATCTCAATGACCGGCAACAGGAAGTGTCCGGCGTGAACCTGGACGAGGAAATGGCCAATCTTATCCGGTATCAGCATTCCTACACTGCTGCGGCCAAGTTGATCACCACTGCGGATCAGATGCTGCAGACCGTTTTGTCCATGAAGTCGTAGGGGGAGCGAAATGAGAGTTTCACAGCAGATGCTCTATTCACATTACGTGGGCAACATGAACTCCTCGCTCACGAACCTTATGGAGCTGAACATCAAGGCCCAGACGCAGAAGCGCATCAATCGGCCTTCGGATGACCCCGTGGGCATGGAGCGCGTTCTGGACCATCGCGACGTGTTGCGCAGCCTCACGCAATATAAAGAGAATATCAATACGGCCAAGGGCTGGCTGTCCACGGCCGACTCCACCCTGACCCAGGTTTCCACGCTTATCACTCGGGCCAAGGGATTGGCCGAGCAGGCCGCTACCGGCACATACGACGGCACGAACCGCGAACAGATCAGCTATGAGATGCGCTCCATCTTTGACCAGCTCGTGGAGCTGGGGAATATGGAATACGAGGACAAGAGCATTTTCGCCGGACATAAGACCGACGGCAATGCTTTCGAAAAGGTCCTCTGGATGACCACCAATGATGGGGATTTGCTGAATGGCACCTCTTTCCGGGTTGAAGGCAATTCGGATCGCACCGTATTGGTGCAGTATTACGACACGACTGGAGCGACCGCTGTCGGGGATGACCTGACCTTTGCTTCCGGCAATGTCGGCGTGCGCTATTCCACGGACGGCGGTGCGACCTTCAAGACGGATGGAACCGTTTCCGCCATAACGGGCGGAGAGGTGCGGGTGAATTTGCCGCAGAGCGGAACGTCTGTCGTCTTTTCCGGCGTGGACGCCACCACGGCGGTCAAGGTCAACCATGCCACTGATTTCAACGACTCCAATGGTACGTGGTGCTGGTTGCGTCCGTCGGCCATATACAAGGGCGACGACATGGACGCCATCCGTGTGGACGGCATGGGCCAAGGCACAGAGAGTATTGCGGGTTCTGCGGCGGGCTCCTTTGCTTCCACCAACACCATCGTACGCATCGACAACACCTCGGCCGTGCGCATGAATGAGCAGATCGAGTATTCGTACAGCCTGGACGGCGGTTTGAATTGGATTACCGGTAACACGGCCGCAGCGGATACGACCTCCAACAGTGCCCTGATTACGATTCCGCCTGGGGGGCTTGTGACTCTGGCCTCCAACGGCAGCAACATGCTTCAGCCCGGCAGCCAGTTCGTGATCAGTCCGCGTACCGCCGCTTTGGAAATGAATATTTCCGTAGATGAGACCGTGCGTGTCAACGATGTGGGCAAGGACATTTTCGGCGGCCTTTTCCAGGATCCCGACAAGGTACGTGCCTTCGGTCCGAACAAGTTGGCCGTCACCAGCAGCAACACCGGCGTGGTGTTCGACGATGGCCAGCATGCCAGCATGCTCAACACCTCCAATTCAGGGTATACCAACAATCTCATTGAGACCGTGGGCAACCTTGTGGCTTTTCTGGAGACGAACAACCAGACTGGAGTGCAGCGTTGTCTGGAAAGCTTGAACCGTTCGCATAAGCAGGTACTCAATGCTGCGGCCAGCGTGGGCGGCAGAGAGCATCGCCTGGAGGTCGCAGTTGATTTGGTGGACAATATGAGCCTGAACGAAAAGGAGCGGATGTCCAAGATCGAGGATGTGGACGTTGCAGAGCTCATGACGCAGATATCTCAGGGGCAGCTTGTTTACGAATCCGTGCTTCGTTCCACGTCGCTGATCATGAACATGAACCTTATGAAGTTCATCTAGGCTGCGTAAGCGGTCCTGACTCCTGGACTTCGGAGCCTCCCTGAGGTAGAGCAACTGAGCTGGACATGATTCGGCAGGAAGACTTGCAACCAGGGAATCGGAAGAGAATATGCTGATCTTGACCCGGCGACCGGGAGAAAGCCTCTATCTGGGCGACAATATCAAACTCAAGGTTTTGAGCGTCCAGGGCAAACAGATCAAACTCGGGCTGGAAGTGCCCGAGGAGATGACTGTGTACCGGGAAGAGGTTTACTTGCGGATCAAGGAGCAAAACGAACAGGCCCTGGAATGTACGGACCAGGATTTGTTGCAGGCGGCGACGTTATGGCAGCGCAAGGCATGAGATTGATTCGGACACGTCTCGGCGAGCGGGAGATTGCCGAGGACGCGATCATCCGCTTCCCACACGGTCTTATCGGCTTTGAAAATATGCGGGATTTTGTCGTGCTCCAGGTTCACGACGACTCTCCGTTCCTTCTTTTGCAATCGTTGGAAGATTCCGGCCTGGGACTTCTGGTTGCCGACCCCTTGGCCTTTGTGGGGGATTACGGCGTACGGCTGGATGCGGCTGAAAAGAGAATTCTTCAGGTGCAGGGAAGTGAGACGCTGGCCATTCTGGCCACGGTGAGCATTCCCAAGAACGAACCGGAAAAAACAACGCTGAATCTCTCGGGGCCTATCGTGATCAATACGGAAGCTCGTGTTGGCCTCCAATCACCCCAGATCGATTCAGCGTTTCCTCCGCGGATGCGTCTCGTGGACGCAAATCGCGCCTGAGCAGCACACGCGGCATTTCGCCTGTGTCCTTTGCGACTATACCAGCAGATTCAAGTCGTCCCTGATGAGGTTGGCCGCCGCCTTCTTGACGTCCGGTTTGTAGGTGCCGTTGCGCACCCGTTCCTTCAGGTCCTTGACCTTGTCCGCGCGTACATCGGCTGCGCGTCCCGCTTCGGAGAGCGCTGCCCCGCGCAGTCGGGCCTCGGAGGAAAGCTGAACCTTGTCACCGCTTTCGGTGGCGGATTGTTCCGCCAGCTTGGCGTTCTTTGTCCGCTGTCCTTCCTGCACCTTCTGCTTGGAGTACGGGTTTATTTCGCCCGCAATTGTCTTGATATCCATAAAGGCCTCCCTGAGCCTGGTCAAAGCATAGTATCGTCCACCTTGGCCAGGGTGATCTCCCACAACTGCCGCAAGATACGATTCTTTTCGTCGCCAGTCGCTTCGCGCGGACCGTTGACGGTATCGATGAGCACGCGCACATCGCCGCCGTCCAGGGGGTAGTCGAGCATGACCCTGGCCCCGGCAAAAGTTTCCAGATGGTCCAGGATGTTCTGAATCACCGAGCTTTGCGTGCCGTTGACGATTAAATTTTCAATGATCTCCTTGGCTATCCGCTGCACAAGCTCTCTGCGGCGGGCCTGCTTGGAAATATCAACCTGGTCTTGTCCGCCTGCTACGAGAAGCGCTCTGCGAAAGCGCGCTAGGCGCTTGGCGCTGGTTAGCTGCTTTCCGTAAGTGTGCAGCATTCTGCGAACTTCTGCCTGGTTGGTACTCACAATAAGGATTTCCTCCTAATGTATGTATCGTCTTCGGCAAAAAAAACTTTAGGGTTGAATTTGAAAAAAAGCAAAAAAACTTCGTCAAGGCTAAAATGGATAGCCTCTCCCGGCAACGGTGAAGCGGGAATTACTGTGGCCTTTCGGCCTAAAAAAGACTATTGCTTCTAGGCATGTCCAAGGCCATGAACGCAGTACTCATCGTCAGCAAGGAAGGGAATTCCGAGGCCAGGGAATTGGCTGCGGAACTTTCCGTGTATCTTGAAGAAAAATCCTGCCACACCGTCTGTTGTGAGCATCGAACCAGTGCGTCCGGAGCCGCTGCGGCCAGTGGAGAACCTCCTTTTGACCTGATCGTGGTCCTTGGTGGCGACGGCACGCTCATCAGCGCGGCCCGGCGATTATTCACCTTGGGCGTTCCACTCGTGGGGCTGAACCTGGGGCAGGTTGGTTTTCTTGCCGAGCTGTCCCGCCGTAACTGGCGCGAGGGCTTGGAGCATTTCCTTCAAGGTGAATTCACCATTTCCCGGCGGATGATGCTTTCCTATGACGTGCTGCGTGATGGGGCCAAGGTGGTTCACGGTCATGCCGTCAACGATATCGTCATCAGTCGTGGCGCGCTGGCGCGCCTTATTCGGCTTGGAGTGCGGTTCGACGGTCTGGATGTGACCTCCATGCGCTCGGATGGATTGATTATCTCCACACCGACCGGTTCCACGGCCTACAGCGTTTCCGCTGGAGGGCCGCTGGTCTATCCGGAAACCATGGCTTACGGCGTCACGCCCATTTGCCCTTTTTTAAACGGTTTCAAACCGTTGGTGTTGCCTGCGGATAAGCCGTTGGAGGTGCTGGTGCAGGAGGAGAAGTGCTCTGATGTCTGCCTGACCGAGGACGGCCAGGAGGTGGTGGCGCTCCGGTCCGGTGACATTATACGCATCGAGCGGAGCGGGCAAGATTTGCTGCTGGGACAGACTGGCCGCGTAACTTTTTTTAATCGTCTGATCGGGAAGGGTTTTTTGAAGGGAGGTTGATGTGACCACATTCCGTGACTATCGCTCCGTGCTTGACATCCATCGTGGGGAAGATCCCACCCTGGATGCGTTGCTGCTCCATTTCATGACGGAAAATGGCCTGGAATACACCATAGATCCGCTCAAGAATGCTTCACCCGAGCAAGTTCGATTCATGGTCGCCTGCAAGCGGGAAATGTTTTATGCCCCCTGTTCGGATTGGATGCTGCTTGAGCTGCTTCAATCACGAATGTCTCCGGAATTGTTGGCCATGTATCGCGAACAATGGAAAAGCCTTGTACGGCTTGTGCGTTTGACATGTCCGGATCCCTATATGAAACGCAAGGTCCTGTCCCTGGCCCGGCATAAGTTCCGAATGGCCCTGGATGCTTGCATCACGATTCCTTCACGGGTCATGAAGCGTCTGATCACCATTTTCCTTTCTCAGACCGGCATTGACGATCCTCATCGCGTGCGTAAGCAGGAGGCCAACAAGCATGCGGCTTCCATTGTCCAGAGCCAGGAGTGGGATCGTTTCGTAAACCATTGCCCCGCAGCCATGCACCGTTGCACGCGTATGGACGATTTGCGTTTCGAGCTGGATTTCCTGGAGATGAAACGCTTGATTTGTGCCTCCACCTTGCGCAGCTACGCGCATTGGCAGGATTTTTTCGAGGGATGCGGCGCTGTGGATGCCGAGGTGGAACGGAACGCGGGCGGCTTTGATCACCTGCACGCGCTGTTGCAACCGGAAACGCCCGGACCGCTCAAAGTTCTTTTTCTGCCGGACAACAGCGGCGGCATGGTCTTTGACGTGGAGCTGATTCGGGCCATGCTGCGGCGCGGCCACCGAGTCATTCTGGCCCTCAAGGAAGGGTTCTATTTCGATGCGCCGACCTTTTGGGACATGGAGCACGACCCTGTCCTGAGCGAATGTTTCAGGGACGCGCGTCTGGTGCAGGATGTGCGGTTGACCAAGAACCAGCTTTTACGCGAGATTCGTGAGAATCAGTTTGTCATCATTTCGGACGGAACCCGGGAACGCTTCAATCCCTATCGGTTCAGCGTGACCATGGCGCGCGCCTGGAAGGAAGCCGATCTGGTGTTGGTCAAGGGAGAGGAAAACTATCGTCGGACCATTTTGACGATCCATTCCTTCACGCGCGACGTGTTCAGTTATTTCCGTGACGAGTCCGGGGCGCTTCGCCTGAACTTCAAACCCAAGGCCGCCTGGTCGCGTAAATTCCGCGAACCCGACATCCTGGCCAAGGCCGAGGAGATCATCGGCGACATGCGCCGGGCTTCCGCCGCAGGCAATACCGTGATGTTTTATTCCGGCATCATCGGCTCCATTCCCGGTCAGGTGGACATGGCCATCAAGGTCATGAATACGTTCATCCAGCATCTGCGCTCGCGGTTGGACGGGATATTCATCATCAATCCTGCCGAGCACTTCGAAGAAGGCATGGATGCCGACGACCTCATGTATATGTGGGAGAAGGTCCAACGCAGCGGGTACATCGATATCTGGCGTTTCCAGTCCGTGCAGGATATCGAGCGCAGTTTCGAGCTCATGAATCGCAAGGTGCCGCCTGTTTGGGCAGGCAAGGATTCCACCTATTCCACAGGGTGTACCAAGGAAATGAATATTGCTCTGGATGTGCAGCGGCACCAACGCGAATTGCAGATCATCGGTCCCAGTGCCGAGAAATTTTTTCGTCGTCGCGAGTACGGCGTGGGCAAGTTCTGCGATGTGGCCATTGAAGATTGCAACGACTCCCACGCCATATGATTCGACAGTTGTTTTCGTACCGTATCCGGCTTTGCCCTGCGGCGGCGCTCCTGGCCGCCGCATTGCTGTTGGCGGGCTGCATGGGAAAGGCGTCTCTGCCTTCTGGACCTCGTCCCGCATCCGCGCGGCCCTCTCTGGAGGATAAAGCGCGTTTCTGCACGTTCAATCATGGCCGTACCACCGCATGCAGCCGGAATATCGATCTGCGCAGCCAGGGCCTGCACTCCTGGATGGAACTGGACGAAGCCTTGCGCCACAGCCTGGCCTATGTCCGGGGCAAGCCCCAGGGCGGCACGGCCATGGAGCGGCACGGTGTGAGCGTGACATGGGGCCAGCTTCGTCAGAGCATAGAAGAGATGCTGCATGTCTTGCCGCTGCTGGACCGCCGGCCGGAGTTGTTGGCGCAGTATTTCGAGTGGTTTTCGCTCAGCCCGCCGCCGCTCATGACCGGCTATTATACGCCGGAAATCGAGGCCAGCCTGACGCCGAGGCCTGGTTATACCGCTCCCATCTACGGCGTTCCTCCCGATTTGCGCAAGCGGAACAAAGGGCAGGCTGGGGTGCCGTCGGTCTACCGTGTTGAAAAGGGCCGGGTCTTGCCGTATCATACCCGCGCCGATGTGGAACTGGGCAAGGTCCTGGCCGGACGCGGCCTGGAAATAGCCTGGGCCAAAGATCCCGTGGATGTGTTTTATCTCCAGGTGGAAGGCCAGGGGCGGTTGCGATTGCCTGACGGCACGGTTCGCTATGTTGTGTACGGTGAACGCAACGGCCATCCTTTCACGCCGCTGGGCAATATCCTTCATTCCCGGGGCTACTTGCCCAAAGAGCGGCGGGGACAAAAATTCGTGCGGCAATTTTTCGAGCGTCATCCGGAGAAGATGGATCAACTCATGGCCGAGAACAAAAGCTATGTGTTTTTCCGTTTTTCCGATCAGCCCACCTTGGGGGCCATGGGGCGCCCCCTGACACCTCTGGTCAGTTTGGCCACGGACCCGAAGCTGCTGCCACTGGGAGCCATGCTTGTCCTGGACACGGACATTCCCGGCCCGGACGGCAAAGGGAAGCGGCCTGTGCGGGGCTTGGCTTTGGCACAGGACACAGGAGCCGCGATCAAGGGATCCCGGTTGGATTATTATATCGGCGTCGGAGATCGCGTCGAAGAGACGGCCTGCCATGTTTACAGCAGGGCCACGGTATATCTGCTGCTGAGCAAGCGTGCTTTGGGCCGTTAAGCTGCGCAGTTTGTTTTTGTGAGAGACAGTTGAAACGCACAGGAGCGTGAAATGGCCCAATACGAGGCAGTGATCGGGCTGGAAGTGCATGCCCAGCTCAAGACCAAATCCAAGCTTTTTTGCGCTTGTTCCACCGAATTCGGCGCCGAGCCCAACGAGAATGTTTGTCCGGTCTGTTCGGGAATGCCCGGTGTATTGCCGGTGATGAACGAAAAGGTACTGGAATATGCGGTCAAGATGGGACTGGCCCTGAATTGCGCGATCAATGGCACATCTGTCTTCGCGCGCAAGAATTATTTTTATCCTGACCTGCCCAAAGGCTATCAGACGTCCCAGTTTGATCTGCCTATCTGCGAACACGGCAGGGTGGAGATTGAGACCTCCAAGGGCCGCAAGATCATCGGCGTGACGCGCATCCATATGGAAGAGGATGCCGGCAAATCCATCCACTCCGCATCGGAAAACGTCAGTTTCGTGGATTTTAACCGTGCCTGCGTGCCCCTCATCGAGATTGTCAGCGAGCCGGACATGCGCTCCGCTGAAGAGGCTGTGGCCTATCTCAAGTCTTTGCATTCCATCCTGCGCTATCTGGATATTTGCGACGGCAACATGGACGAGGGGTCGTTTCGTTGCGACGCCAACGTTTCCATTCGTCCCCTGGGACAGGAAGCGTTTGGTACGCGGGCCGAACTGAAGAACATGAACTCGTTCCGCCATGTGCAAAAGGCTATCGAATTCGAAATCGCCCGCCAGATTGATCTGGTCGAAGACGGCGAAGAGGTTGTCCAGGAAACGCGGCTTTACAACGCGGACAAGGGCACCACGCATTCCATGCGCGGCAAGGAAGAGGCGCATGACTACCGGTATTTCCCCTGTCCCGATCTCGTGCCCATGGTTTTGGACCCGGCCTGGATCGAAAAATGGGCAGCGGAATTGCCGGAACTGCCCGAGGCGCGGCGTACACGGTTTCTCAAAGAGTATGGATTGCCTGCGGACGCCGCGGACCAGCTCACTGCCGAGCGTGAGACAGCGGATTATTATGAGGCCGCCGTCCAAGCCTATGGCGGGGAAGCCCGCAAAATGGCCAACTGGATGATGGCGGACGTGGCCCGGCTGCTCAACGACACCGGTCTGACCTTGGCGCAGTGCAAGGGAACGCCCGAGGCGCTGGCAGCCCTGGTCAGACTGGTGGACGGTGGGACCGTCAGTGCCAAATCCGCCAAGGACATCCTGGTGGACGTGTTGCGCGATGGCAAGGACCCCGCCGCCCTGGTCAAGGAAAAGGGCTTGGCCCAGGAGTCCGACTCATGCGCTTTGGAAGCCGTTGTGGAACAAGTCATTGCCGAGAATCCGGCCGAGGCCGAGCGCTATCGCGGCGGCGAGAAAAAGCTGACCAGTTTTTTCATGGGGCAGGTTATGCGCAAGACCCAGGGCAAGGCCAACCCTGGTGTGGTCAGCAAAATGCTGGCCGAGAAATTGTCGTAGCGTCGCGGTAATGGTCGCGTAACAACGGCGCGTTATACCAGGGACAAACATCATTCTGACCAATCGGAGCCGACTCATGACCGAACATATTCAATTTTCCTCGGAAAAGGATTGCCTTGTACTGCTGGATCAACGCTATCTGCCTGGCCGCGAGGACTGGTTCGACTGCACGACCACGGATGAGATCTGTTATGCCCTGGTGACCATGGTTGTGCGTGGTGCGCCCGCCATCGGCGTGACTGCGGCCTATGGTTGCTACGTGGCGGCCCGCGAGGTGCAAAAGGGCGGGGGTGGGGACTGGAAAACAGAGCTTTCCGCCAAGTTGGACCAGATCGAGAACGCCAGGCCCACAGCAGTGAACTTGCGTTGGGCCGTGCGCGAGATGCGCCGTGTCTGGCAGGAAGCGGGTGATACTTCTCTGGAGCAGCTGTGCGTCATCTGGCTGGCACGGGCCAAGGATATTCATGCGGGCGACATTGAGATGTGCGAGCTCATCGGTAAGTTCGGCGGCGCACTCATCGACGAAGGCGATACGGTCATGACCCATTGCAACGCAGGTGCGCTGGCGACTGCCGGTTACGGCACGGCTCTGGGCGTCATTCGCGGGGCTGTGGACCAGGGCAAGAAGATTCAGGTCATTGCCAACGAAACCCGTCCGTTCCTGCAGGGCGCGCGTTTGACCGCCTATGAGTTGCATAAGGACGGCATCCCCGTGAAGGTCGCCTGCGACAATGCCTGCGCGCTGCTGATGAAGAAGGGGCTGGTCCAGAAGGTTGTAGTCGGTGCGGACCGCATTGCGGCCAACGGCGACGCGGTGAATAAAATCGGCACCTATGGCGTGGCCTTGCTGGCCAAGCATTTTGGCATTCCGTTCTATGTGGCCGCTCCAGTCTATACCATCGACCCGGAAACACCCACGGGCGACGACGTGCCTATTGAGGACCGCACTCCGCGCGAAGTCACGCATGTTGGCGACCACCAGATCACGCCCGACGGCGTGGAAGTTTATAATCTGGCCTTTGACCCGACTCCCAACGAGCTGATCACCGGCATCGTTACGGAAAAGGGTGTTTTGTATCCGCCTTACAAGGATGCCATCGCCAAGCTGTTTGCCTAGCGGTATTCTTTTTCTGGCTTTGCCATTTGCCCCGGCGTGCAGGGAATGCCTTGTGCGTCGGGGTTTCGTCGTGTATGGCTGCGAGCCCGAGAACGGCGGGGCATGGTACGGGGTGGTCCCGATTATGCTGGTTGCGCTTATGCGTCCCGTTCATTATGATTAGAAATTGCGTTATTGGGCATGGCCCAAAAATCAAAACAATTCTGCGGGGAGCGGGACCGGCGGTACGAACAGCGCCTCCTGCGGACAACACGAATCCGGACCCGTATCATTTCCGCAACATACAGAGAAGCGATATGCGAGCTACCTTTGCACTTATCGGGCGTCCCAATGTGGGCAAGTCCACCATATTCAATCGCCTTTTGCGCAAGAGCGTGGCCATTGCCCATGATACGCCCGGCGTGACGCGCGACCGTATCTACGGCGAAGGGTACATGGGCGGCGTGCCGTTTGCGCTCATCGACACGGGCGGCATGGTTTTGGGGCTTGATACCGATCCGGGGCATGGCGTTACCGGACAGGGCTTCGAGTCCGAGATTGTGGAGCAGGCCTTGGAGGGCATGGCCGAGTCCCATGCCGTGCTCATGGTGGTGGATGGCCGCGAAGGCCTCACGCTCCAGGACCAGGAAGCGGCCAAATTGGCTCGCCAGAGCGGCAAGCCTGTGCTGTTGCTGGTCAACAAGGTGGACGGCGGCGAACTGGCTGATCAGGCCATGCTGGAATTCCATGCCCTGGGTTTTGAAATGATGCCTGTCTCGGCCTCCCACGGGTATAATCTCCAGGAAGTGCGGGATGCCGTGGCTTCCATGGCCAGCGAACTGGGCACGGAAGAGGAGGAGGACGAAGCCGAGCGCGGGTTGCGTATCGCCATGCTTGGCCGTCCGAACGCGGGCAAGTCTTCCATGGTCAACGCCCTGATTGGGAGGGATCGGCTCATCGTCAGCGATGTGGCCGGAACCACCCGGGACAGCGTGGACGTGACCTTTGAAAAGGATGGCATACGCTATACCTTTGTGGACACGGCGGGCGTGCGGCGGCGCAGCAATATCCAGGAACGGCTGGAACAGTTTACTGTGGTGCGCGCCCTGCGTAGCAGCAAACGGGCCGACGTGACTTTCATGATCGTTGACGCCACCGGCGGCCTGACCCGCCAGGACAAGCGGCTCCTGGAGTTCCTGGTGCGCGAGAAAACGCCTTTTGTCGTGGTCGTGAACAAGACCGACCTGATCCCGGCAGAAGAACTCAAGGACCTCAAGGCGGATTTCGAATTTGAACTGCGCATTGCACCGTATGTGCCTGTGGTCTACACCTCGGCGTTGAAGAACAAGGGTGTGAACCGCCTGTTGCCTCTGGCCCAAAAGATGCGCAAGGAATGCACCGTGCGTATTGGCACGGGCGTGCTCAACAGGGCGTTCGCCGATGCCATTGAGAAGCATCAGCCGCCTGTGGTCAAACGGCGGAGACCAAAATTTTTCTATATGACGCAGGCTGATGCGGATGTGCCCACATTTGTTTTTTTCATGAACGACCATACGTTGCTCAAAGAAAGCTATCAGCGCTATTTGGAAAATCAGCTGCGTAAGCTGTTCCGGATTGAGGCGGCTCCGTTGCATCTGGTTTTCCGGTCGTCGCACGAAAAGCGGGAAAAAGTGGTCAAGCGCGGCATTTCGGCCTTGGGGCGCACTGGACCGGGCAGCAAAAAAGATGTGCAGATCGCGGACGACCCGAGCTTCCGGGATGATGTGGAGAAGCGGCGGCAAGCCGGCGGCAAAGCCAAGGCGGGAGACGAGGAAGTACGTCAGCCGGGTCGCGCCAAAGCCAAGCGGGGCAGCAAGAAGCGTGTGCACAGCGAGGGCTGCGGCAAATCCTGTCGCAAGAAGCGTTGAGTCTTTTTTTTCGCATCTTGACAGAGAGGGTTCGAGAAGGTAGACACCTGCCTCTGCTCTTTTATTTCGCGCGTTAGCGCATCTATGGAGAGGTGGCCGAGCATGGCTGAAGGCGCTCGCCTGCTAAGCGGGTATGGGGCTAATAACTCTATCGAGGGTTCGAATCCCTCCCTCTCCGCCACGAGTATCCAAGGGCTACGGAATTATCCGTAGCCTTTTTTATGCCGTTCGCATACGAACAAATCCTTTCTCATAGTGTTCAAGGCGAGAATAATCGTCACCTCCTCGCCTAGAGAGACAGGTTCAGACTGTCAGCCTCAAAAAAAACTTGGCCGCATGAAACGTGACGTTTTTTCATTTTTTTCTTTTCCTGGAAAAGGAGTCATTGCAAGGCTTGAGGGTATTGCGCAAAACATTACTTTTTTAATGGAAAAAATGTGATGTGCGTATTTTTTGTATGAAAAAATACGACTTGGACAATTAGTTGAAAGTCGTATAAGTTGAGTGCCTTTTGCGGAGTAGGTGCTTATATCTACCCGTTGTAGTTGAATAAAATACAAAAAATAGTGAGCACTTCTATGCAGACGCGAGAAACCTGGAGCTCTCGAGCAGGGTTCATTTTGGCCGCAGTCGGTTCAGCCATCGGACTGGGAAACATCTGGCGTTTTCCCTACATGGTGTATGAGAACGGAGGCGGAGCTTTTCTGATTCCGTATTTTGTGGCCATGCTTTGTGCGGGCGTCCCTTTCATGATTCTTGAATTTGGTTTGGGACACCGGTTCAAGGGCTCGGCGCCGAAAATCTTTGCCACCATTTCGCGGAGAATGGAGTGGCTGGGCTGGTGGCAGGTCGCCGTGGCGTTCGTCATTGCTACGTACTATGTCGTGGTTGTTTCCTGGTCCTTGAATTATTTTATTCTGGCGTTGAATCAAGGATGGGGAGATGCGCCTAAGGATTTCTTTTTCGGCGAATTTCTTCAACTGACGGATTCGCCCACCGTTGTCGGCGGTATAACCTGGAGTGTTTTTGCCGGTACCGCTGTCGCGTGGCTGGTCTCCTTTGCCGCGGTCTTTACGGGCGTGCGCGGCGGAGTGGAGCGGGCCAATAAAATATTCATGCCGTTGTTGTTCGGGCTTGTGTTGGTCTTTATCGGACGAGGGCTGTTCTTGCCCGGCGCTGCTGAAGGATTGCAATGGCTTTTCAAGCCCGATTTTGCAGCGTTGCTGGATTATTCCGTCTGGGCCGATGCGTTCGGACAGATTTTTTACAGTCTTTCCATCGGGTTCGCCATCATGCTCGCCTATTCGAGCTATCTTCCGAGCAAATCGGACATTGCCAACAATGCCAGTATGACGGTGTTCATCAATTGCGGGTTTTCCATGCTCGCCGGACTGATGATTTTCAGCGTGCTCGGCTATATGGCGCATACACAAGGAGTGCCTGTAAGCGAAGTGGCCGGTTCCGGCGTGGGCTTGGCGTTCATCACGCTGCCCACGGCTGTGAACCTGATGCCCATACCGGCCTTTTTCGGCGGTCTGTTCTTCCTGGCTTTGGTCGTTGCCGGCCTGTCTTCGCAGATATCCATTTCCGAGGCTGTCGTCTCATCCGTCATGGACAAGCTGGGTTTGTCCCGGCGCTTTGCAGCCAGCTTGGTGTGCGGCATCGGTTTTGCCGCCAGCACGGCCTTTACAACTGGTAGTGGGCTTTATTTGCTTGATATAGTTGATCATTTTATCAATAACTACGGAGTGCTGATGGGTGGTCTTGCGGAAATCGTGTTTATTGGCTGGTTCTGCGACCTCAAGGCGTTGCAGCGGCACATCAATGAGACTTCGGAATTTTCCGTGGGCGGCGTCTGGACAGTGTGTCTGCGCATCGTGGTGCCGTTGATGCTCGGAGCCATCTGCATCAGCAATTTTGTTGGGGATTTGAGCGTCAATTATGGCGACTATTCGGATCGTGCCGTGCTGTTGTTTGGTTGGCTTGTGCTTGTTGTCTGCGCCGTGTTGAGTCTGTTGATTTCTTTTCGTCCGGCCGCCTTTGGTCGGGGAAGCCTGGTCGGGGCAACTGTGCGGGAAAGGAGGTAGGCCATGAGCGTAAGTGCTATCGCCATGATGGTTTTCGGATTGGTTGTGACGTGGGGCGGTGCGTTGATTTGTCTGCGGATTGCCCTTAAAAGCCGCAGTAAATAGCTGACGGTTTCTGAACGGAAAACAAAACGCCGGATATCCTTCTGATACCCGGCGTTTTTTTTGTATGGGCCTGAGTCAGTTGACCGAGCCGAAAACCTTCTGGAGCAAGTCGCTGGTTCGGGCCAGGGGATTTTCACGAATGCGCTTTTCTTCGGCGGCCATGATCGTGAAAAGTCCTTTGACGGCTTTGTCCGTCACATAACCGTCAAGGTCGAACCAGTTCTGGTTGAGCAGCGCGCCTAGGGAGGCAGCCCCTTGGGTGAACGCTTTGTAGTCCTGGGTTACGCCCACGGATTCCATGGTCTTGGACACGATGGGGCGGATGCGTTCGGCCAGCTCTGCACTGCTGGTTCGTTCGAAAAAGCGAGTGGCAGCGTCGTCCGGGCCATTGAGAATCCCCTGGGCATCCTCCACGCTCATGGTTTTGATGGCGTTGCCCAGGATGCTCACCGTTTCCGGCACGGCTTTTTCCGCAGCGTGGTTCATGGAGGAAATGAATTCATCCGCGAGGTTTTCCTGTCCCATGGCCCGGGCCAGCTTTTCCGCAGTGCTTAAATGGCTTGGCATGGGAATTCGGACTTCCGCGTTGTCCAGATAGCCGCCAGGCTTGCCGAGAAAGTCCACGGACTTGTCCACAGCGACATTCAAGGCCTCCTTGAGTCCGGCAATAATGTCCGAATTGCTCAATCCTGATGCGCTGGTCTGGGGAGAGGCTGTGTTCCCCAGGGCTTGGTCCGCGGTCTTCAAGGCCTTGTCCAGGGAAAATCCATGAATTGTACCGGGCATCAAACAGCTGGCTGCCAGGACGAGAAATACGGTTGCGGTGCTCCATACGTTGCATAAGGAGTTTCGGGTAGGCATTTTTCCTCCTGAGGCAGGTGACTGCCGGTTGTGGGGCCGTACTTTGGAAAGCACGAGGGGAGAGCGTAACTGGTCCAGGCGCAAGGGAGTTCCCTTGCGGCGACACCGGCAAGCCGTTGGCGTT
The DNA here is from genome assembly GCA_036541255.1 of Desulfovibrionaceae bacterium. Classification (GTDB taxonomy): domain Bacteria; phylum Desulfobacterota; class Desulfovibrionia; order Desulfovibrionales; family Desulfovibrionaceae; genus Paucidesulfovibrio. The sequence continues at coordinate 55,309 of JAZHDD010000037.1, forward strand.
TTCATTTCCAGGCGTGCCAAAGAAGCTTTGGGGCAAGGATGATTTCTTATTCTCATTGCCCGGACTGTTTCCCATGTCAAGAAGAGAACCATGGAGGAACACGTACTGATTTGCTGCATTTCCCTGGCGTCACTCCCTCCGCTATGATAAAAGGTGTAACAAAGACCCTTTTATTGTTTTGTAGCAGGGGTGAAGAATGTTCGGATCGACGTTTAGGGGGCGTGCGCAGCGCCTGGTCTGGGTCCGGGTGGCCGTACCGGTTTTCGGCACGGTTTGTCTCTTTCTTCTTGCCGCATTTTTCCTGTTCCTTCCCGAAGTCAAGAACGGGCTTATGGAGCAAAAGCGTCAGAGCCTGCGTAATCTCTCTTCTGTGGCCCTGAGCATCTTGGAGTCCCATTATGTTTTGGAAAAAGAGGGAGTGCTCAGCCCGGAAGACGCCCGCAAGGAAGCTGCCCGTCTCATAGGGAAACTTCGTTTCGGTCCTGAGAACAAGGACTATTTTTGGATAAATGACTATACGCCGCGCATGATCATGCATCCCTACCGCAGTGATTTGGATGGAAAGAGTCTCAGATCATATGCGGATGCGTCGGGACGGAAATTGTTTGTAGATGCGGTGCAGTCTACAGAAATTACTGGTGAAGCGTTCATCAACTACGAATGGCAGTGGAAGGATGACCCTGCCCGGGTCGTGCCTAAGCTGTCCTTTGTGCGTCGCTTTGAGCCCTGGGGCTGGATTGTTGGTACCGGAGTCTATCTCGACGATGTGGAGGCCGAAGCCTCTGATCAGGCCCTGACGATGGGCAAAACCGGGCTGGGGATTCTTGGCATAGCTTTGACCTTGGCCTTGATTTCCATCTGGCAGGGCAGGCAGGCGGATGTTCGTCTGCATCGCAACAGGCTAAAGTTGCGAGCTATTTTTGACCAGAGTTTTCAGTTCATGGCGTTGCTGGATGAACGTGGAAGGGTTTTGGAAATCAACAGAACCGCTTTGGATTTTTACGGGATTCAAGAGTCTGATGTGCTTGGCGCATATTTCTGGGATGCCCCCTGGTGGAAGCATTCCCCAGAGGTGCAGGAACATTTGAAGCAATCGGTGCAACGTGCCGCCGATGGCCAGGGCATATGTTTCCATACGACACATGTGGGGGGAGCAGGGGATCTGAAATCGGTGCATTTTTCGGTCAAACCGGCAATGGATGAGCAGGGTATTGTCTTCGGACTTATTGCTGAAGGCCGGGACATGACCGAACAAATCCAAGCCCAGCGGGAAAAGGAAATTTCCTTGTCGGAACTGGAAAAGCGCAACGCAGAATTGGAGCGTGTGGCTTACACCGTATCCCACGATTTGCGGAATCCCGTAGTGACCATCAAGGGGTTTCTTGGATTGGCGGAGGAGCATCTCAGAAAGAGCGATGTGCAGCGCGCTTCCCTGGCCATGCAGCGTATTGATTCCGCAGCGGAACGTATGGACAGTTTGCTGAAAGATCTGGTGGAACTTTTTCGTGTCGGGCGCGTGGACAATCCACCCGAGGCCGTCGATTTTGCCGACCTTGTTCGAGATGCTTCCGCGGATTTGGCGCAGGATTTTGCCCCATGCCATGGGAGTGTGCAGATTGGTTCGGTCATGCCCGTGGCCTGGGTCGACCGGGAGCGTTTTCAAGAAGTGTTTCATAACCTGCTCACCAATGCCGCTCGGTTTGCTGCACCGGATAGGCCGCTCCAGGTGTTTGTTGATGCGGAGAAAAAAGATTTGGTCTGGATTGTTTCGGTCCGGGATAATGGCATTGGGATTCGTCCGGAGTATCTGGAAAAGATTTTCCAGTTGTTTCAGCAATTATCTCTCAACGGTCAAGGAACAGGTGTTGGATTGACGTTGGTGAGGCGTATCGTGGAGCATCATGGCGGTAAGATTTGGGCTGAATCGCAGGGTGAGGGCCACGGAACCGTATTTTCGTTCACCATCCCTGTGCGGCTGACGCGCGAGGCTTCTCATGGGGAATGATTCAAATCCGTTGCGTAGAGCCTTGGAACGGATTGCGGGCGAAATGATTCAACGCGCCACGGAGCGTGGATGCATTGACTGCCTTTCTGTGGAGAGTGAAAAACGTCGTGCATTTCTGATGCGACTGATCGAAACTTACGAGTCGTTGCATGTAATGTTTAATGATGTCGAATCATTGTGGCGTGGAGCAAGTGCTTCCGAGCCCTTAGGGGCCTATGTCCAGGCCGAAGTGCAACGGCAGCGCGGGGTCGGGCCGAGGTTGGATCGCTTTTTGGCTCTTTTTCAATGTTGCCGCGATGCTTGTCTTGCCGTGCCTGAAGCGGCAGGTGAGCACCCTTATCTCCTTGCCTTTTTTGGTCTCATTGAAACCGAATTTTGTGCTGGTTGGCTGGCTGCCGATGCAGCCAAGTGCTATCTGCCGCTTTCTCTCAAACAATCCCAGGAAGATTTGAATCGGTTTTTTGAGATTGTACCCATGCCTGTTGTCGTCACTTCGGTTAGCGGAAGTCGGGTATGTTTTTGCAACGATAGGGCGGCAGATGTTCTTGAGATGGCCAAGGAAGAGATGGTCGGAGCGTATGCACCTGATTATTATGTGGATATTGAAGAGCGGCGCAATCTGGTAAGCCAATTGCTTATCAACGGCATGGTCACGGGACAGGAGGTTCGTTTGCGTACCGCCAAGGGCGGGCAGGTCTGGGTCCTGATGTCTGCTGTTCCCTTGATCTACCAATCTGAAGATACTTATCTTTTTCTCTTCTTGGACATCACCCGCCGCAAGGTTGCAGAGGCAGAATTGGTTAAGTTGTCCAAGGCACTTGAGCAGAGTCCTGTTTCCGTGGTGATCACGGATTGCTCCGGTAATATTGAGTATGTCAATCCTGCTTTTGAGCGGATTAGCGGATACTCCCGTGAGGAAGTGTACGGCAAGAATCCCCGTATTCTTAAATCTGGAAGGCAATCTCCTGAATACTATGAGCATCTTTGGAAAACCCTTGCCGCAGGGCATACCTGGCATGGAGAATTGTGCAATCGGAGTAAAAGCGGCAGGGAGTATTGGGAGGTTGTCTCCATTTCGCCTTTGCGTGATGGGGAAGGGCAGGCCACACATTATGTCGCGGTGAAGGAGGATATTACCAAACGAAAAAAGTCGGAAGAAGTGCTCCAAGAACGCCTTCAGTTCATTCAGACCCTTATGGATGCTGTACCGATGCCTATTTTTTATAAGAACATCGACGGGATATATCAGGGATGCAATAAGGCGTTCGAGGAATATTTCGGCGTTGTACGGCCATTGCTCGTGGGCAAAACCGTATTTGATATTTCACCTTCTCCAATGGCAGAGGTCTACCACAAGCGGGATGTGCAATTGGCGAGAAATGGTGGGTTGCAGGTCTACGAGAGCCAGGCTCGCCGTAAGGACGGAGCGATGCGGGATGTGGTTTTCCACAAAGCGGCATACCATGACGTCAAAGGCAACCCGGTGGGAATTGTCGGGAGCGTCACGGATATCACCGCGCGCAAGTTGGCAGAACGGGAAGCAAAAGAGAATGAAGCGGCTTTGATCCAGGTCTTGGAGGGAATTCGGGCCGCCATTATGATTGTGGAGGCGAGTTCTTGCCGGATTGAGGAACTCAACGAACGGGCCTGTGAATTATTGCAGATTTCGGAAAAACGTCCCAAGAATATGTTTTGCGGTTCCCTGAAGTGGCTTGATGAACAGGGGCGAAAGGTTTCGGACAAGGATATATTGCGTTTCCAGCAGGATCGGGAATACCGGTTGTTTCGTGAGGACGGTTCCGCTTTGCCCGTTGCGCTTACTTCTCTGGAAGCCACTGTCCATGGCATGCAGAAAACGCTTTTGATCCTTTTTGATCTTACGGAACGACGGGGTTTGGAACGACGGCTCAATCTGGCCCAGAAACTGGAGGCCGTGGGACAATTGGCCGCCGGCATCGCTCATGAGATCAACACCCCCATCCAATATATCGGCAGCAATCTTTCGTTCCTCGGCGAGGCGTTCGCACGGCTGAATAAAAGTTTGGATGTCGTGCGTTCCGACTTGGATTCCAGCACGTTGAGTGAACTTGTAGAGATTCCCGAGGCTGTGCGTGATGCCCAAGACGGCGTGCGCCGGGTTTCGTCCATTGTCCAGGCAATGCGCAAATTTTCCCATCCGGATACCGGGGAGATGGTTCCGTTGGATGTCAACGAGGCCGTCCGTACCACCGTAACCATTGCCCGAAATGAATGGAAATATCACTCCGAGGTTGTCCTGGACCTGGCCGACGACCTGCCTCCGTTGCCGTGCCTGCCCGGAGACTTCAACCAGGTTTTGCTGAACATCATCGTCAACGCAGCCCATGCCGTGACCGATGCGGTCGGGGAGAGCGGCACCAAAGGCGAAATTTTTGTCAGTACAAGGCATGAAGGCGAAAGCGTTGAAATTCGTATCCGTGACACCGGCACAGGTATCGCTCCGGAAAATCGCAATAAAATTTTCGACCCGTTTTTCACGACCAAGACCGTGGGATTGGGGACGGGCCAAGGGTTGGCCATCACCCACGACATCGTTCGAAGGCACGGCGGCAGTATTGATTTTATGACCGAGCTTGGTTTGGGCACGACGTTCGTCTTGCGTTTCCCATTGCAGGCGGAAAAGCGGGAAGAAATATGAATATGAGAGTGATGTTTGTAGATGACGAAGCCATGCTTCTGAGCGGATTGCGCCGTATGCTGACGGGGCAGCCTGGCTGGGAATTGTTGTTTGCCGAAGGTGGCCGGGAAGCGTTGAGAATGCTTGCGGAACACCCTGTGGATATCGTGGTGGCCGACATGCGTATGCCCGGAATGGACGGAGCGCAGTTGTTGTCAACCGTACAGGAGCGTTTCCCCGGTATCGCCAGAATAGTCTTTTCCGGCCATTCGGACCGGGACATGGTCATGCGTCTGGTCAAGTCGGCCCATCAATTCCTCAGCAAGCTCAGTGACAAGGAAACCATAGTCGCGGTGTTGGAGCGCGTGCATACGCTGCGGGATATTTTCACCAACACGCGTCTGCGCGATATCATCACCAAGATCGATTCCCTTCCGATTTTGCCGAACGTGTATCTGTTGATGGTCGAGGAGTTGGAAAGGGAAGATTGCTCGTTGGACCGGGCCGGGAGAATCTTATCCGCCGATGTCGGCTTGACGGCAGGTATACTCAAAACCGTCAATTCTGCTTTTTTCGGCCTGCCGCGCAAGATAACCTCACCGGAACAGGCGGCTGCGTTGCTTGGGGTCGATGTGCTCAAGGGCCTCGTCATTTCACAAGCCATGTTCGGGGCTTTTGATCAGAATCGTTATGCAGGATTTCATTTGGACCTCCTCTGGGCGCATTGTATCCGTGTGGCCAGTTTTGCCCGGTCGCTGAGTGTTATGGAATATGGTGAGCGTGGCGCGGATGATCTCGCCTTTCTTGGTGGGTTGTTGCACGATTTGGGCAAGCTGGCCTTGGCCGATCGTCTGCCTGACGAATTCGGCGAAATCTTGCGTCTTGCTCAAACTGAGAACATCACGTTTGAGCAGGCCGAAACAAAGGTGCTGGCTGCCGGGCATGCCGAGTTGGGGGCATACCTATTGGGACTCTGGGGGTTTCCAGAAGAACTGGTCAAGGCCGTTGCTGTGCATCACAGGCCGGCAGCTTCTCCCGATGGGCAATTGCCGTTGGCCATAGTCACGCACGTCGCCAACTATCTTGATCATTTGCTTGTGCAACACAACAAGGAATACGCCGACCATCCTATTGATGCCGAGCATATCATCAAGATGGGTCTATTGGAAAAATTGCCGGTGTGGGTAGAGATTTGCCATAACCTGTTGGATGAAGCCGATGCCTAGAATTCTCTTCGTTGACGACGACGAAATGCTGCTCAAGGCCGTGCGCCGCTCTTTGGGAAGTCGGTTTGAGTTGGACGTTGCCGTGGGGCCGATTGCCGCCTTGGAGAAAATGAATTCGGACGGCCCTTATGCAGTGGTTGTGTCCGATTTGAAGATGCCGGTAATGGACGGCATCAGCCTGCTGTCCAAGGTTCGCAAACTGTCGCCCGATACCGTGCGTGTCATCCTGACGGGTTTTGCGGACCTGGATAATGCCGTGGATGCGGTCAACCGAGGAGAGGTCTACAGATTTCTGACCAAACCGTGCGAGGATGGGATTCTTTCCGAAGTACTCCAGAACTGTTTGCGGCAATATTTGCTCGTTACTGCGGAGCGGGAACTGCTGGAAAAGACGCTCAAGGGATGCGTGGCGGTGCTCACGGAGACGCTTTCCCTGGTCAATCCCGAGGCGTTCGGTAGGGCGGCCCGTGTTGCCCGGTTTACCACGGCCATTGCCAAGCAGGCGGACTGCGAAGAGTTATGGAAATATGAAGTGGCTGCAATGCTGTCCCAGATCGGTTGCGTAATCCTGCCGGAAAAGGCGATGCTCAAGCTGGCCAAAGGGCAGAAGTTTGATACCGAGGAACAGCAACTCTTCGACATGCATCCAATTATCGGTCGGAATCTGCTTGCGCGCATCCCTCGTATGGAGGATGTGGCAGACATGGTGGCCTATCAGGAGAAAAATTTCGACGGTAGCGGCATTCCTCTGGATGGCATGAGCGGAGAGGATATTCCCTTGGGGGCGCGCATTCTGCGCGTGGCCATTGATTTCGATCTGGCCTATAGCCGCGTCGGCACTTTTGCCAAGGCCTTTGCCGTGTTGGAAGAACAAATTGAACGGTACGATCCGGTTATGCTGTATTACCTGGAAGGTTGTCTGGGCAGGGAAGCCCATTACGACTTCGGTACGTTGCTGGTCAAGGAGCTGCGCAGCGGCATGGTCATGGATCAGGCTGTTTCAACCCTTGGGGGGTTGCATTTGTTGCGCAAGGGGCGGGAACTTACCCCTGTGCTTGTAACCAAGCTGCGCGCCGTGCATGAGCGGGTAGGAGTGGGAGAACCCATCAAAGTTCTTATTCCCGCGAATATGCCGCAACGTGATCTTGCAGATATTGTTAAGGAATAGTGCTGCACTAAAGTGTTTTCTTACAGCAAACAACAAACCGTCCGGGGTGCACCCCGGACGGTTTGTTGTTTGGATGAAGAGGGACGCTACTGATCAGCCCAAACCCATGCCCGGCTGCATCAGTTTTCCGGTCAGAGCGGTTTCATATCCGCCCAGGGCGTTCACCTTGTCCTGGAAGTCCTGCCCCCGGATCAAACGCAGCAGGGAAAGAATGCGCGGGTCATCGGCCAGTTCTACGGAGAAAATCAGATCGTAGCGTTCACGGGCCAGCGGCACGAAATCCAGACCGAGCGCCTTGGCTGCGGCATGAATGCCCAGGCCGCAGTCGGCGGAGCCTGTGAGGACGTTCACGGCAACGGCCATATGGGTGAATTCTTCCTGCCCGTAACCTCGAACATCGTCGGGGGATATCCCCGCGACTTTGAGATGGTGGTCCAGGAGAATACGTGTTCCCGCACCACGTTGCCTGTTGATGAAGCTGATGTCCGCGCGCGCCAGATCTTGGACGCCCGTGATGTTTTTGGGGTTGCCCGGCGCCACGATCAAGCCTTGATGGCGGATGGCCAAGTTGACCACATTGACTTGGATGTCGGGCAGATACCGTTTGAGGAAGGGAAAGTTGAAGTCGCCGGTTTCCGGGTCGAAGAGATGTACGCCCGCAAACAGGGTTGCACCGGTCTTCAAGGCGTTGATGCCGCCCATGCTGCCGACGTGGCTGGACGTCAGGCGCAACGGATGCGGCAAGCCCATGAGTTCGTTTGCAAGCAGGTCCAGCGTGTTGTCGTGGCTTCCCACATGAATCAACACGTCGGACAGTTCGGATTCGGGAACCAGCAATTCCACGAGTACCATGTCGTCCGCTTCCACTCCGTCGCTGGAGGGCGGAATGCGTGTTATGGCCTGGGCTTTGGTCAGAGTTGTGATCATCCCGGCGCCTCTGGCCAGGGGGGCGGCCAAAAGCTGGTCGTTGACCCGGCCTACGGCGAGACGAACCACCTCTTCAAGGCCGAGTCGGGAAGGGGTGCGGCGAATGAGCCGGGCCGGCAGCTTGCGGCGTTCGGGCAGGGTGGTCCGGGAAAGCCAGGCAACAATGGGCGCAAGAACGTCCTCGAAGCAGATTACGGCGCTGACGGGATAGCCGGGGGCGCCCACGAGCAGTTTGCCTTCGGCATGAGCGAGCAGCGTAGGCTTGCCAGGCATGACCGTAATACCGTGGCAGAGAATTTGTCCCAGTTTTTCAAAAACTTTTTTGGTGTAATCCCGGGAGCCTGCCGAGGAACCGGCTCCGACGACAATGATCTGCGCTTCAGAGTTCAAGGCGGCCTGCACTGCCAGGGTCAAGGCCTCTTCATCATCGGGGACGATTGCCCCAACCAGGGGAACTGCTCCCCACTGTCGGGCCAGGGCAGCGAAAACCTGCGAGTTGCTTTCAATGACCTGACCCGCCTTGGGTGTGGGGCCGGTGGCGTATCCCAGGACTTCATCGCCCGTGGGCAGGAAGGCGATTTTGAGGCGCTCGTGCACGGTCACTTCCCAGATGCCTGCGGAGAGCAGCGCTCCCACATCGTATGCACTCAGGGTCCGGTTTTGCGGCAGGAGCAGCTCCGTGGCCACGATGTCTTCGCCGATGCGGCGGACATTGCTCCAGGGAAAGACCGGGGCTTCGATGCGGATGGTCTGGGGGTCGACCTGGACAATGTTTTCAATCATGATCACGGCGTCTTTGTCCGCCGGGATGGAGTGGCCGGTGTTGACAGGGAGGTAGTCCTCGCCCAGCCGGAGAGCCAAAGGGGCGTCTTCCCGTGCGGCGAAAGTGCGTTCCGCGCGGACCGCAACGCCGTCCATGGCTGCGGAATGAAAGGTCGGCGACGAACAGCGGGCTGAAATGGACTGCGCCGTGACCCGACCCGCGGCATCTTGGGTGGGAATGGTTTCCACGCCCAGCAAGGCGGAACGGTCCAGAATGGCCTTGGCCTTGTCTATGGCTTCGGACGGAGCGATCATCTGAAGGAAAATATTCCGGTCGTTCATGTTTCCCTCGCGGGTATCAATGTTTCAATTTCAATAGGTGAAGACGTCCACTTCCTGTCCTTCGTAGCAGCCCTCGCTCTCTGCGGGAATGGCTGCCAGTCCGTTGCTTTGCAGCAGCGTACGCAATAGCCCGGAACGTCCCGGCACGGGGTGGGCCAAGGGCAAACCGTTCGGGCGTGGTTCCAGCCTGACCCGCACAAAATCCTCACGGCCCTGTTTGGAGGCGATGTTTCGGGCCATGACAGCGCGTAATGGGAGTTCTGCCGGGGTCGAGGCGTGTGCGTCGCCCTCCATGGCCCGCAGAAGGGGCAGGCCGAGCACCAGCATGACCACATGCGCAGATGCGACTTGTCCCGGCAATCCCATGATGGCTTTGCGTCCCTGCCGGGCCAGGATGGTTGGCTTGCCGGGACTCATGGACACTCCGTGAGCCAGAATGCGCATGTCGGGCAAGGATTCCAAGGCCTCTATGGTCAGGTCGCGAGTGCCGACGGAGCTGCCTCCGGACAGAAAGATGGCATCGTATTGTCCCAGGCATTTTTCCAGTGCCTGGCGTAATTGTACGGCATTATCTCGGACAATGCCGACAAAGTCGGCTTCGGCTCCAGCTTGCCGAGCGAGAGAACGGATGGTGACCGAGTTGACGTCACGGACTTGCCCCGGCCGGGGGGTGTCGTGGACCGGCACGACCTCGTTGCCGGTGGAGAGCACGGCCACGCGAGGCTTGCGGTATACCTGGACCGGGTCCACACCCAAGGCCGCCAGCAGCCCGGCATCCTGGACCCGGAGCCGGGAGCCTTGCTTCAGCACAACCCGGCCAGGCTCGGCGTCTTCGCCTTTGCGCATGACATTATCACCGGGAGCTACGCTTTTTCGAATCTCCACGGTGCCGTTCATCTCATGGGTGTGTTCGGCCATGACCACGGCGTCAGCGCTCTTCGGCAGGCAGCCGCCGGTGGGAATGCGTGCACATTGTCCCGGGAGCAGATCGAATTCCGGGAAGCGGTCAATATTCACATCGGCCACCCAGTCCAAATATGCGGGATTGGAATCGCCCGCTCCGAATATGTCTCGAGCTCGGACAGCATACCCGTCCATACAGGAGCGATCAGCCAGGGGGAGGTGTGCGGAGGCTGTCATGTCTTCTGCAAGGACCCGGCCGCAGGCCTCGGTCAGAGAGACGGTTTCCGTCTCGG
>JAZHDD010000038.1:0-20428 GCA_036541255.1 Desulfovibrionaceae bacterium
GCTTTGGGGGTTTTCGCCTGCGTGTAGGCTTCATAGAAATGGCGCGGCAGGTTGTCAGGATAGATGACGTCGCGTCCGCCCAGGAGCGCCAGAGTCCCTTCGATCACATGCTGCAGTTCGCGGATGTTTCCCGGCCAGTTGTATTCAAGGAACATGTTCGCTACGTTGGAGTCGATCCGGATTTTTCGGCGAGGCGGAAGCAGCTCCGAACGATCAATGAATGCCTGCGCCAATCGCAGGATGTCGTCTCTGCGCAGGCGCAGAGGAGGGACGGGCAGTCCTACTACCGCGAGGCGATAATAGAGGTCACGGCGAAGCCGCCCTTGCTCCATGGCTCGCAAAGGGTGTTCGTTCAGGATGCTGATTACACGGACGTCCACGGGGATTTCGGCATGCGCACCCAAACGCCGTACCCGTTTTTCCTGAATCACCCGCAATAGTTTCGCCTGAAGACTCAAGGGCATGGAATTAAGTTCGTCAAAGACGAGTGTGCCGCCGTTGGCCTCCTCAAAGAGGCCCGCCTTTTCAGTAGCGTCCGTGAACGATCCTTTGGACGTGCCGAAGAGCATACCCTCAAGCAGGTTTTCCGGTATGGCGGCGCAGTTGATGGGAATGAATGGCTTGTTGCTTCGGTCCCCCTCGGTGTGGATGGCCTGCGCAAACAGTTCCTTGCCGGAGCCGCTTTCTCCCCAAATCATGACAGGAGAAATCGTTCTTGTCGCGGTACGGGCGTCCTTGATGATGTTTTGCAGGGTCTTGTCTTTGCCGAGAATGTCGCTGAACTTGTATAGGTGAAGTTGATATTCGCCTTTCTTTTCGCCCCGTGGGGCGGTTGCTCTTTTTCGTTCTCCCAGTGTTGGAGATCCCAGGGTGGAAGTGAAGGATATCACGCCATCAGGTTGGCCGTGGCTAAATAGCGGAAAGAAGTCGTTGAAGGAGTTGATGAGCTGGTTTTTGGTCGTCTTGTACCAATACACCTTCTTCAGCAACGGTTTTCCTGTTCGCATGCATTCCAATGTGGGGATGACAGCGACCTGGTGCGCCAAATACAATTTGGTGATGTGCTCGCCCACTACGGATATGCGGTCAAATCCGTCAATGCTGCGCTGCAGCTTGTTCATGTAGCAACACACGCCGTTGGCATCCACAATGACCACGCCCAGGCTGAGGTGGTCCCAGATGGTGGTCAATTGCGGGGAAAGCAGGCGTTCCCTGTCCACGTTGAAGAACGGATTGCTGTCGTAAGCCATGTGCAACCTCTGGCAAATTCGATGTTTTTTTGTGTGTCGGCGTGCCCGGAGAATCATCTTTATATGGGTCACAAGGACAGTGGTCAATGCTGGTTTTTGAATTAAAATACAATTTTTGAATCAAAAATACAATTTTCAGCACAATAAGAACAATCAAGAGTCAGGTTTTATTTATTACTTTTATTGTTATTTCAGTATGATATAGTATATTTTTTGCGGCTTGGGCAAAATGGCACAAACTCTGCAAAATGTCAGAAGAACAGCAACAACACCTCCTAAGGCATGTTGACCCGGCAAGTGTGCGACCTGCTCGATTCGTTGATAACTAGCTGAGATAACAGGAGTTGGAAATGGCTACTTCTGAAGTGAAACATGTAATGGCTCCCCCTACATCCGAAGCGGCGGGCTATGCCGTAAATTGGGAAACCGCTGAATCGCGTATCAAGGAACTCAAGGACTACTTGATGAACGCTCCCCAAGTCATGGATCCGGAGCGTCTGCAGTTTTTGCATGAGGTCTATGACGAGTATCGCGGGGAGTCCTCTTTTTATATTCGTGCGAAATTGTTTGAGCGCGTCCTTACCCGAAAGAAGATCTTTCTGGACGGCAACCCCATTGTCGGCACGCTGACCGGTATTCGGGCGGGTGTTTACGCCTACCCCGAGTGGAATGTTTCCTGGATCAAGGACGAAATGCAGATTGCCAAGATGAGTTCGCTGGGTGAAATGAAAATCCCCCAGGAAACAATGGACCTGCTCAAAAAGACATATGATCTGTGGCGGGGGCGTACCTGCATCGACATCAACAACAACTTGTTCAAGGAAATTTATGGCGTCAATCCGGTGCCCATGGCCAAGGGCGGCCTGTATTATGAACATGTGAGCATTGCCAGCGGCTCGGGTATCGCCGACTATCCCCTGGTGCTGAACAAGGGCATCCGGTCGATGATCGACGACGTGAAGACCCGTCTCGCCAATCTGTCCACCACGGCAGACAACAAGGGCAAGCTGGACTTCTACCGGGCAGTGCTTGTTTCCTTGCAGGCGGTCATCGACCATGCCCATCGCTATGCCGAACTGTGCGAAAAAACCGCCCAGGAAGAGACGGATTGCAAGGCCAAGGCGGAACTCCTGGAAATCGCCGAGATTTGCCGCCGGGTTCCCGAGTTCCCCGCCCGGAATTTCCGTGAAGCCGTACAGTCCTTCTGGTTCACGCATCTGGCGCTGGAGATTGAGCAGATGGCCTGCGCCACCTCGCCTGGCCGTTATGGCCAGTACATGTATCCTTTCTATAAGAAGGATATCGAAGAGGGGAAAATCACCCGTGAACAGGTGCTGACCCTGCTCAAATTTCAGTGGATCAAGCATCTCGAATTGGCGGAATACCAGGGCAATGCGTATGCCTTGGCCCTTTCGGGACATACCGGGCAGACGATTACCCTGGGCGGCCTGACCGCTGATGGCGATGATGCCAGCACCGAACTGGAAGAAGTGATCCTGGATGTGCAGATTCAGATGAAGAACATCCAGCCCACGCTGAGCCTGTTCTATCATCCCAAGATGAAAGAATCCTACCTCATGAAGGTGGTGGAGTGCATTCGCGGCGGCAGTGGGCAGCCTCAAATCCTGAACAATACCGTTGTGGTGCAGCGCCATTTGGCCCGCTTCGGCCTGTATGAGGGTGGCATATCCCTCGAGGATGCGCGCAATTGCGGCAACTTCGGTTGCGTCTCCACGGGCGTTTGCGGCAAGGGCAGCTACCTCTTGCAGGAAAATCATCCCTGCCTCGCCAAGTTCATTGAGTTGACGTTGCATAACGGCAAAGACCCCTTCACGAAGAAGGACGTCGGCCTGAAGACCGGTGAGGCTGCGGAATTCAAGAGCTTTGACGACTTCTATGACGCCTATAAAAAACAGTTGGCCTACTTCTTCAAGCTGTCCATGCGGCATTCCGATCTGGGCAATATGGCCCGGCTGCAGGTCGTGCCGAGCATTTTCCGTTCGTCTCTGTATGACGGCTGCCTGGAAAAGGGCATTTGCGAAGAAGCTGGCGGTCCCCGGTACGCCCAGAGCCTCTGCATCACGACGGGTGGTATTGATGCCGCGAATTCGCTGCTGGCCATCAAGCATTTGGTTTATGACGAAAAGAAGTTGACCATGGACCAGTTGTTGGAAGCGCTGAACGCGAACTTCGAGGGATATGAAGATATCCGCAAGATGTGCTTTGACGCCCCCAAACATGGCAACGATGTACCCGAAGTGGAAGCGTTCGTGCGCCAGTACTACAAGGACGTGGACGCCATCCATAGCGAACAGAGCGTGGACTTTCTTGGACATGCGCCTGTAATCGACGCCTACTCGCTTTCCTACCACAACTACTTTGGCGCATTTATGGGAGCCATCCCCACTGGCCGCAAGGCAGGCATGGCTTTGACCGACGGGAGTGTTTCCGCCATGCCGGGAACCGATACCGAAGGCAGCACGGCTCTGTTGAAGTCCGCTGCACAGTGCATCGACACGGTTCATTTCGGCTCGAATCACTTCAATATGAAGTTTGTTCCCGCTGCCCTTGAGGGCCCGCGCGGCGCGCGCATGCTTCTGTCCTTGATCAAGACGTATTGCGATTTGGGCGGCTCGCACATCCAGTTCAACTGCGTGAGCTCGGAGACGTTGCAGGAAGCCCAGGACAACCCTCAGGATTATAAAGATTTGGTTGTGCGTGTGGCTGGTTTCAGCGCCTACTTCACCCGCCTGGACAAGGGCGTGCAGAATGAAATCATCAAGCGCACGGAATACGCCTCCTAACCAGTGCATGATATACTGAACACCCTGTAATCGAAGGGGATTGCATCTGCCGGAAGGGAAGGTGCAATCCCCTTCTCAAAAAAGCGAGGAGTTGAATCACATGTTTTCTGTTGAATTGTCCGAAGATGCTGTGGCCCTGCTCAAGTTGACCGTGCAAAAGGAGGGAGAGGGGTTTGGTATGCGAATTTTTCAATACCAGACGGGCACTCCATGCTGCAGAAAGACCCTGCTCGGCGTCACTCCAGACAAGAAAGACGGTTTGCATGACGACGTTGAAAGCATGCAGAGCGGCATACAATTCATCGCCGAACAGGAAGTGCTTGATCAATATGGAGACAAATTCAGCATAACGCTCAACGAGCACAACATGCCGGATGTAGTTGCCTGCTAGTTTTCGAGATATTGATGTATAATGATATTCAAGATCAGCGTCATGAATAAAGTTATTCGCATTCAAGAGGCCAATCTTCGAACATGTAACGCAAACGCATGATGATGAGGCGATAATGAGCCAGGGGATTGTTTACAATATTCAGAGGATGTCCGTGCAGGACGGACCGGGGTTGCGGACGACGGTTTTCTTGAAGGGCTGCCCGTTGCATTGTCTGTGGTGCAGTAATCCGGAGTCGCAACGGTTCACCCCTCAGGTGTTGTTTTTTCAAGACCTGTGCATTGGTTGCGGGCACTGTATGAATGTCTGTCCCCATGAAGCTGTTGTGCAGCGTGGTGCAGTGTTCTCCCGTGATGTTGCAAAATGTGTTGATTGCGGGACCTGCGTGGAGAGTTGCCCAAGCAAGGCTCGCGTCCTGTCCGGAAAGATGATGACTGTTGACGAAGTGATGCGGGTCGTGCACCAGGACGAACTCTTTTACCAGAATTCCGACGGGGGCGTGACGTTCGGAGGCGGCGAACCGACTTCAGGAGGAGCGTTTTTTCTGGATATGCTGCGCGTCGCGCACGACTCCGGGCTTCATGTGTGCGTTGACACATGCGGTTATTGTCCGGAGGACCGCTTTGCAGAAACCATTGCGCTGACGGATCTTTTTCTCTTCGACTGCAAGCACATGGACCCTGAACAACATGAGCGTCTGACAGGAAAGGACAATGCCTTGATTTTGAGAAATCTGCGCACCGCCCTGAACTCCCGATGCGAAGTCGTCATCCGCATGCCGTTGATGCCCGGGCTCAATGACACCGATGACAATATCGCCGCCATGGCGCTGTTCTTACAGGAATATGGCAGGGATGAGGTTGAAGTCATGCCGTACCATGTCTTTGGAAGAAGCAAATATCAGGCGCTGGACAAGTTCATGCCGACGCTCACGCAGTATACTCCAGAGAGTTTGCAGGCCGTGTTGAAGCGGTTTGTCCAGCATGGTCTCAAGCCCGTCATCGTGTAACTCCGGAAGAGGATAAGAGATATGTTTACTGTTGCAATAGCAGATGCTTTATTGGAAAAACTCCGGCACATGCTGGAAGACGAGGCTGAAGGGACGTGCATCAGGCTGCGCGAATATAAATGCGGGGGCGGCTGACGCGCGACCCTTGTGCCCGGTCTGGGCATGGAGGAACGCGACGAGGAGGATGATGCGCTGATCGAAGTGGGCGGAGTGCCGTTCATTGCGGATACAAGCTTCCTGGAACGATACGGCCGTGCTTTTTCCGTGACGCTCAATGAAAATCAACAGCCTGTGCTGAGCATCGTGGCGGATTGATCCGCGGCACCCGCCGAGTCGAGCGTGCTGCAGTTTGGCCAAGCCCTCGGGCGTGCGCGAACAGGTCTACAGCCTGCATCTCGTTTTTGCCAGTCGTCAAACCTTCCGGTCCGTCAACAAGCGCACGGGCCGTCCAAGCTTAATCTCAGGCCGTGTTTGAGTCGGGAAAGATGCCCAGTTTGCGCATTTTGCTCCGGAGCGTGCTCGGGTTGAGGCCCAGCAGGCTCGCGGCACCGCCGGGGCCGTTGACCTTGCCTTGGGAGCGTGCGAGAGCGGCGTTGATGGCGTCCCGTATCGTTTCATCCAAAGGCTTAATCTGCCCGGGGAGAGGAGGGTTTTGCCGCTCTCCATGTTCGTTGCCCGCTCCGGCCAGGGCAGGGAGCTTTGCAAGATGCTGCTTGAGGATGGTCTCCACCCGGGCATCGATTGTTTTTTCCAGGTAATTCTGGCCCTCTTCGGGGTCAATGTACCATCCTTCGTCCTGGGGCAGGAGCTCTTCCAGAAGAAGCGGTCCCTGAGGATTGAGGGTCAAGCCCCGTTTGACCAGATTCTCCAGCTCACGGACATTGCCGGGCCAAGAGTATTTGATGAGCCGTTGGACGGTTTTCTGGGGCACCTGCGGCAAGGTTTTGATGCCGAGTTTTTCGGCTGCCCGCTGCATGAAGAGATATACCAGTTCCGGGATGTCCTGGGTGCGCTCCCGGAGCGCCGGGACGTGGATCGGGAAGACGTAGAGCCGGTAGTACAGGTCTTCGCGGAATTTTCCATTTTGCAACATCTGTTCGAGATTGCGGTTGGTGGCCGCGATGATGCGCACATCTACCTTGATGGACTTGGTGCTGCCGATTCGTTCGACCACGTTGTTTTCCAGGACGCGCAACAGCCGGACCTGTGCCTGGAGCGGCAGTTCGCCGACTTCGTCGAGGAAGAGCGTGCCGCCGTCGGCCTGCTCGAAACGTCCGGGGCGAGTGGACATCGCGCCCGTGAACGCGCCCTTCTCGTAGCCGAAGAGTTCGCTGTCCACCAGCGTGTCGGGTATGGCGCCGCAGTTGACCTTGATGAACGGCTTGTCCCTTCGCAGGGATATGGCCTGGATGGCATCGGCGATGAGTTCCTTGCCCACGCCGGTCTCGCCGAGGATCAGGGCCGGGATTTCCCTGTCCTCCAATTGACGCACAACGTCCAACGTATGTTTCAACCCGCCTTTTTTCCCCACGATTCTGCGCTCGCGTAGCAGCTTCAGGTCTTTTTGCAGCTCGTCCTTTTCCTCGCGCAGCTTGTCCTGGAATTCCATGGTGCGTTTGTATTGCAGCAGGTTTGCCATGGTCAGGGCGAACGGGGTGAGCAACAGCATGAGTCTCTGCTCGTGTTCCTTCGTGAAACAGCCTTTGTGCTTGCCCATCAGGCAAAGGTGCCCCAGCGTCTTCTCTTCCGAACGGAGTATGCCGATGAGATAGCCCCGGTCCTTGAGCGGCACCAATGACGCAAGCGCCTCGCTATGCAGCCGGGATACCGTGGAATCCTTGTTGAGAGGCACATTGATGATGGCCTCCATGCCCAGATTGTGCAGATAGAGGCCCTTGGCTCCTTCTTCGGGCAAAGGAACAACGGTTTCCACGAAGTCGAATCTGCCGTCCCGCACCAGAAAGAGAAGCTTCAGGCTTTTTATGTTTGGGGAATACTGGTGCAGGGATATGGCGTCGATGGGAAAATGCCTGGCCAGAAAATCGAATGTGCTGATGAGCGATTTTTGTATGTCGAGACTGCCCGTTATGCGGGTCATGGCTTCTGTCAAAAAGGTGAGATTTGTTTCTTTGGAATAGGACATGGGCGGCTCCTTCCGAACCAAGGATATGCTGTGACGTGAAATAAGGCAACGAATCGTTTTATGGCACGCTATACGGTTCTATTTCGCATGCTGCATCTCATTCTTGATGTATTTTTTTTGTAACATACTTTTTTAATTGATCAAAAATGATGGCACGCTTCTTGGTTTATGCAGATTGAGGAGTAACGCCATGACGAACTTCATAGATCAAATCGATGAAGCCAGCCTCAAAGAGCGGATTTGCGAATTGAAAGATCGACAGGAGTTTCGGGCCCTCGCGGACTATCTGATCAGTGTGCTTTCGTCCGGTCGATTGCTGCCGCGCCTGCGGGTCAAAGCCTACAACGAGTTGGGGGTGAGCCACCTGCAACTCGACGAGCCGGGCGAAGCTGAAAAGGCTTTTCTTTCGGCAATCGATTTTGATCCCAAGGCAGTGAATCCCCGGTTTAATCTCGCCAATCTGGCCCTGTATGCCCGGAAGTACGAGGCCGCTCTGGAACAGTATCGGGAGGTCCTTGCCTTGGATCCGAATCACGTGGGAGCGCGGTACCATTCCGGGCTCTGCCTGGCCATGACGGACAGGCCGGACGAGGCGCTTCCCTGTTTTGAGGCCAGCGCCAAGGCGGCGCCGGACGCCATGGGGCCGCATTTCTGGGCTGGAGAGGTTCTTCTCGCCGGCGAAGGGTTCGAGTTTGCCCTGCCGTATTTTCTGAAGGCGATCGAGATCAGCCCCGACCATCGCGAATCCCGCCGCGGTGTCGCCATCTGCCTGTTTGAGCTGGGCGACTATGAACAGTGCATAGAGCAATGCGACATGCTGATCATTTCTGGCGGCGGTGCCGAATATCTCGCTTTCCAGATCAAGGGCGACGCCCTTGTCGAGATGGGCGAAATCGAAGCCGCGGCCTTCTGCCACCTGGAACTGGCCGATATGGACTTCGATGCCCGCGACTATCTTGTCATGCGCGCCCGGGAATTGGCCAAACAACACCCCGAGCATGTCGCCCGCTACGTTGGCGTCATCGTCAATACCATCCCCGAACTTGAACGCGCTTTTTCCGGCATCGTTCCTGCGAGTGAACAGGCCGAAGCCGTGGTTGCACAGATATCAATCCCGAGAGAGGAGGCATCCAATGTCGAATGAACAGAATGCGTTGGACATCATCAATGATCCCAAGAACCGAGCGGTTGCATCCGGGGAACCCGATGAGGGGAATATGGCCGGCGGGCATCCCGAACCGTCCGAGAAGAAGGGGGTCAGCCGCCGTAATTTCCTGAAGTTGGGCGGTGCCGCAGCCGCGGCAGCTACCGTGGCGGGAGCCGCTGCGACCGGGTTTGCCGTGGGCCGCTCCGATGACGCCTACACCGGCTATGGGCGGACCTATCAGGGCGGCGACATGTTCTTCAACCGCGAACCGTTCCGGTGCGAAGTCCCGGTCATGATGGAGCCGGTGGGAAAGGTCGAGCGCCCCGAGTGGACCGAGTATCTTTTCCTGCGCCTGGCTGCGCTGGTGAAGATCATCAAGAGCGGCGAATGGACCCCGGACATGGGCGTGGACAAGCTGCCTGGACCTGTGGGCGACCATTATCGCGCCCGTCCCGGCGACCTGGAAATCATGCTGACGTCTCTGCAGCGCAACATCAAGCGCAGCAAGGCCTGGAAGGAGGGCAAGGATAAGAAGTATGCCCTGGCCGGAGCCTACAATATGGCCTTTCGTCTGGGCGGCATGGAGAACGCGGACCACACGCAACGTATTCCCGAAGACCCGCATGACGAGCATATGCGCACCGGCAAGCCTGTGCCACCCGAGGATTGGGATTTCCGGGGCATCTGGCGCGAAAAGCCGTTGCAGTTCAAGTCGCCCAAGCACGCGTCCAAGCTCATCAAGCGCATGGCGCACCAGTTTGGCATGTCGCTCGTCGGCATCACCAAGTTCGATCCCCGCTTCATGTTCAAGGGGCTGATGCGCGGCATGCCCGACAAGGGGCATTACAGCTGGGGCGACAAGGTCCCCGAGCATTGGAAGTCGCTCGTGATTTTCGGTGTGCCCATGAACTGGGACGGCACCTATTCGGCCATTGGCTATTCCACGTCCTTTGACGCCTATTTCCGCTCGCGTTGTGCGGCCAGTCTCATGGAGCGGTTCATTCGCGAACTCGGTTATCCGGCCCGCGCCCAGTTCCCCGGTTCCAACTACGAGATCATGATGAGCCCCTATGTGCAGCTCGCCGGTCTCGGCCAGTACAGCCGCGCCGGAGTGGTCATGGTTCCGGAGCTTGGTGCGAACTTCCGCCCGGCCGCCGTGGTCACCAACATTGAGTTCGAATACGACAAGCCCATTGACGTGAAGATGGCCGACTTCTGCAAGTCCTGCAAAATATGCGCGGAAAACTGTCCCTCCGGTGCGATTCCTTTCGACGACGAACCCCAGACCGTTGTCCGCGGGTTCAAGCGTTGGAAGCTCAACGAGGAGAAGTGTTATTCGCAGTGGGCTGGTGGCCCGACCCAGGACGGGCTCGGTTGCCGCGTCTGCATCGGCGTCTGCCCCTATTCCCGAAAGAACACCTGGATTCACACGATTTCGAGGGAACTGGAACCTCGTGATCCAACAGGATTGGTCTCCACCGGGCTCCTCGCCATGCAGAAGAACTTCTTCAAGTTCAACGAGGCCGAGGATTACCGCTCCGATTGGGATGGCGGCAAGGAGGCGAATTATCACAATCCGCCGTGGTGGATGCGCGCCGAGAACTTCCTCGACGTGGAAAAGGACTGGGAATACCACGGGATGGACTAGGCCTGCTCCGTCAACTGCGAGTTTTTGAAGAGAAAGGAGAAAGACGATGTTTCCCGGAACCACAATGCTCAATTGCATTTTTTGGATGGTCATGGGGGCGCTCCAGGTCCTGGTCGTCATGGGACTGGTGGAATGGTTCAAGTCCCGTGGGCGAAAGGCGGTCTGGTGGCAGGTGGGTCTGTTTTATCTCGGCTTCGTCTCCCTCGGCGGAGTCGTTGCGGGCGGCGCCACCCTCATGGGCGAATATGAATCCATAGCCGGGTGGTACTTTATCGGCGTGCTCGGAATTCCGGTCGTCATTTGTCTGGCCATTGCCGTTCGGCTCTTCATCATGAGGAAGGACGCCGACGTTTCCCGGTCCTCATAACCCTCGGGAGTGACGGGCCTCGCCATGCTTGAGGCCCGTCAGCCTCCTGGAGAGACAGCGTGTCCAAGCAGTCCATGGAACGAATTGTTGCGGTGCTCTCGCTCTGCATCCTTGTTGCGGCATGGGTCGCCGGCGGGATGCGTTTCGAGGGGGCCGTCCTCGAACGGATACGGAACATCTCGCCGGAAATCGAAGACGTGCGACAGGTCCGGGCTTCGGTCTTCGAAGGCCACCGCAAGGGCAATCCCGCCGACAAGCTCTGCATCGGCATTGCCGACCACCCCAGCTACGGCGGCCCGTTGCGGGTGGCAGTCGTGGTCAACGCCGACGAGGTGATCGAACGTGTCGCCCTTATCGAGGCGACCGACACGTCCACGTACATCAAGCGCGTGCTGGGCGATGGCGTGCTCGACGCCTTTCTCGGCGCGAATGAAGCGGATCTGCCTGCGGTGGATGCCGTTTCCGGCGCGACCTTGTCCTCGACGGCCATGATCAAGGGCGTGGAAAAAGCCACGGCCTACATTCGCGGGAAAGCCCTGACCGAAGAAAGGGTCTCTCTTTCCTCTCGGGAAATGATCAAGGCGGGCCTGACTGCCTTGCTGTTTCTGGCGGCAGGCATTATTTCCAGCCGACTGTTTCGTTGGGACAAGACGTATGCGCGGCTGGGATTGCTGGGGGTTTCCACCGCCGTCCTCGGGTTTCTGTACGGTGCGCAGTTCTCGCTTTCGTCCCTGGTTCTGCTTTTGGCCGGTTTTTGGACCAAGGGGCTGGCGTCCTATACGGCGCTCCTGTGTCTGGTCCTTGCCGTACTGATTTTTTTCGTGACCAAAAAGAACCTGTATTGCGCCATGATCTGCCCGTTTGGCGGCGTGCAGGAAGGTCTCGGGCGTATCACCAAGTGTTCGCCACCCCGGAAGACCGAATGGATGAAGTGGACGGCGCGCGGATTGGCTCTTGCCGCCCTGAGCGCGGCCTTTTATTCCCGCAATCCGTCCGATGCGCAGTACGAGCCGTTCGGCATGGCCTTTTCCTTTATCGGGTCCGACGCGATTTTTGCGCTCACGGTGCTGATCGTACTCGCCTCCCTGATTGTAAAAAGGCCGTGGTGCACTCTTTTGTGCCCCATAACCGCCGTGTTCGATTATCTCGCCTTTGTCCGCAACTGGTTCAATTCTTCCAGACGCAAAACAGGACTGGAGCCATGACATTCAGAACAACGGTAACCTACATTGTTTTCATCATGTTCGTGGGCTTGTGCGGCTATGAGTTGCTCGGGCACGTCAAGGCCGACGCGGAACGGGATATTGAGTCCGTGCGGTACGTCCGTTCCCTGGACAGCCCGGAAAAACAGCAGAAGCAAACACAGGATTTTGACCTGGACAAGGTGCTGGAGCACACCGATGTCAATGGTTAGCAGAAGGCGGTTTCTCTATTCCTTGGGCGTGCTCGGCGCGGCCGGGTGCGTCGGCGTCTTGCCGTGCCTGAAGCAGGAGGAGGGCGGTCGCCTGCCCGAGCGTTCCGTGACAAAGTTGCGGATGGGCACCTTTCTCACCATTGCCGCCCGGCACGAAAGCCTGACCTTGCTTGACGAGGCGTTGGAAAGCGCATTCCAGGCGGCTTATGCCGCCGAGTCGGTCCTCACCCGCCATGCGCCCGGTAGCCCTCTCGGGACGCTCAATGCCCAGGGCTCGCTACGGGACGCTCCTCCTCTTCTGGTTGCCCTGCTCCAGGGCGCCCTGTGCCTTGCCCGACAGACCCGGGCCGGATTCAATCCGGCAACGCTTCCTGCGCTTGAGGCCCTGTCATCCCTTGGCGTGCCCACAGTGGGGGCATTGCCCAGGTCCGTGCAAAGGGAACTTGCCACGCTGATGGACCCGCAGGGCATAACCGTGGATGGCGGCACCATCCGGCTGAAGCATTCCGGAATGGGGGTGACGCTGGACGGCATTGCCAAGGGGCGCATCGTCGATCTTGTGGCAGCCAGCCTGGAACGGCAGGGAGTGACCAGCTATCTTGTCAATGGGGGCGGAGATATCCGCGTGGGGTCGGCGGCGGCCGGAGGAAAGGCGTGGCGCATCGGCATCGAGGATGCTGGTTTTCCGGGAAAAAACGTTGCGGGCGTTTCCCTGCGCAACCGGGCTATGGCGACTTCCGGAAACTACGAAAGCCGTAGCGTCAAAGGGTATGATCACCTTGTCCCCGGCCAGGAAGATTGTCCGACCAAGTGTCTGGCCGTGACCGTGCTCGCCCCCACCTGCGCCGAAGCCGATGCCCTGGCAACGGCCCTCTTTGCCATGGGAGTGGAGCGCGGCACGGAGTACATCCGCCAGCGACCGGCCTGCGCCTGTTTGTGGCAAACCTCGGACGGAATCAAGGCTTCTGCGGGCTGGCGTGTCTGATCCCGAAGCGGGATCGCATCCTTTCCATTCTCGAGAGATCGTTGACGGAGAGGCGGCAGCATGCAGCGCACGGAAAAGGTGCTGGTTTATCCTGGCCGAGCTGTGGAATGTGGCAGGGATGACCTGGTGCCGAAACAAGGTCAGGCAGATGCTCCTCTGTGGTGCGAGCGTATCATTTGCCGGGTCTGGGATAGATTTTTTGTTCGGTCTTGACCGTGTTTTTCTCCAGGCGGTGGTATCGGTTCCACGCATTTTCCGACAAACGGCCCAACATGGCGTCCAGGTCGGACTTCTGCATGAGGTCGCGCAAACCCGCTCCGTCCAAAAGACTCTCTGAGAGTCGGTAGCCCTCGCCTCGTTCCAGGTCGAGTTGGACATCCTGAATGTTGAAAACAGGAAGGGTGTCGCAGATATCCACCAGCAAGTCGCGCACCGTTTGGTAGAAGAACTTCTTTACGTCCTCCGTGGATTCGGCCTGGGTCATCAATTCGCGGAAACGGCTGCGAATTTCTTGCTCCTGCGCGCTGAATGAAAACTGAACGGTCATATATTCTCCTTGGTTGTTGATGATCGATACCATCCCGTGGGCCATCTGAACGAATGGCCCTTTTTGAAACATAGCAGGTAATGGGGGAGAGTGCCAAAGGTTTAGCCCTATAGCTGGCCGCTTCGCAGCGCACGGGCCTGCTCATGCTCAATGGTGACTTGATGACGAGCGGCTATGCTCCGCTGCCAGTGCCTGAATGGCGGCTATAGGAACGCCGGGTGGGGATACTTCTCCTGGGAGGAGCTGAAGTCGGTCAGGCTGTGGGGCATGGAGGTCGAGATCGACTGCCGGTGGACCGTGAAGCGGTTCAATTCGATTCTTTCGTCCAGAAGCTAGCCTACGCTGTGATGTTCAGGTTAGAATACGTCGTCCAGATTCTTTGCTTCGGCAATTCGTTCCTTGGACGTATAACGCAGGTTTTGTAGAGCCTTGACCCGGCCTTTGGGCACCAGCGGTATTGGATCGATCTTGGTCGCGGGCTCGGAGAGGTTGACGACATACTTGCCCGTGTCTTTCCAGGGCTCGATGCTTTCAATGGGGGCAATGTGGGTGATGGCTGAGATCGGGGCCACTCGGTAAGTGGCAATGTAGCGCAGCTTGGGGATCATGCTGGAGTGAGGTCTGATGGCGTACCAGCGATTCTCCCCGAGGAACGTTTCCTGGAAGCCGTCTTCTCGTGCCGGGACAACAACGGTATCGATTTCCTCAGGGTCCAGAGTCGGTGCATCTCCAACTCCCCCGGTATCTGCGGCCACATCCGCGAGGAAGGGCGAGAACAGAAAAGCATCTTCTTTCCCGTTCTGGTAGCGCTCCAGGGTGATGATCTCCACGGGGAACTTGAACTTGCTGACCAGAACGGTTTCCAGTTCATCAACGCACTCGTCAATGATTACAAGGGCACGGAACTTATCCTTGCCGAAAATCATGCTCTCCAAAAGGTAGTCCACGTTCTCGAATCCGTTCGCCTTGGCGTATTCCTCGCACATGGCCCATCGGTCCTTCATGGCAGCAAGTGCCTCTTTGACAATGGACTTGACCGTGCTTGGCGAGGACTCGAAGGAAAGGGAAAATTGAAGAATCTGGACGGCTATGTGCCGGAGCGGGTCGTGCTTGGCCAGTTCGTTTTCCACCACATAGAGCACTGGCACCTTGGCGCTGGAAAGGTCGATGAGGTAGCCGTCCGGGATGTTGCGAGTCTTGCCCTGGGCGCCGATTTTCTTCTTGGGGTCAAGGTAGATGCGCTTGGGGCCGAAAAGGTCGCCCTCTACCTTGAGGATGGCCTTTTCCAGCTCGGCTTCCTTGTCGTAAGGGGCAGGCAGGTAGTTGTTGTTTGCGGTCCAGAACATGTTTTCTCCCACTGTCTGCTAGTGCTTGACGAACCGTCCGTCATCCAGGCGCGTGGCCTGCCCGAGGGAGGTCAGGATTTCCAGGATTTCCTCCACCTGCTTGGTGCGGGCCCTGAGATACTGTTTCCGAAGTTCTTCCACCGTGGCAGGGCCGTCTATCCGCGAAAGCGCGTCGAGCACCGCACGGGTGCGCTCAGGCAGCGATTCGGGCCATGGGAGCTTTTCTCCCTTGCCAGGTTTCACGTCCGTGGCGAGCGAGGCCTGCTTCTGACGGGCGGGCTTGTGCTTCCTGGCCTGATACTCGGGCCTGAGCCAGCGGATGGTGCCCCGCGCCTCCTCCTCGGCCCGCTCGGCATTGAGCGCCACGAGGCGTTCCAGGATTTCGTGCTCGGGCAAGTCCGCCGGCCAGCCGTAGGCTTTGGCCACGGCAGCGTCCAGGCGGTCGTGAATGTCCCCCAGGAGCGTCACCAGCCCCTGTTCGTTGATCTCCCGTTCCTTGGTGGTCACCTCCCGGCCTTCGCGCAGGGCCTCCAGCACGTTGTACATCTGGGTCATGGTCAGCTTGGGGTGCAGTTCCTGCTGGCGCTTGCGGTGGGCGTCCAGCTCCTCGCCGATGGCCCTGATGGCGGCTTTCTGTTCGTCCGTGGCAACGGGGAAGGGGAAGGTCTCGAAGCAACGGGTCTTGTTGTACCGGGGGCGGTCCTCAAGGGTTCCGCCCGCAGCCAGGGACCAGAGAACGTGGGCGCGGCTGGAGAGCACGCCGAGGTGGTAGGCGTCGTCCAACGCGATGTTGACCAGCATGTTGTCCGGCAAGATGGACTGGTCCAGGAACACGAAGAAACGGTGCTTGGAGGTCTCCACCGTGGCGATGTAGCGGGTGAGGCCTTCGAGGCTTGGCCGGAAGGCCTTCCGGGGTTCCCCATGAATCCACCAGTTGTCGCGGTAAGACGCCCGCTTGTTTTCGGCCCGCTCCGGCTTCACGCGCTCCAGAACCCACTGATACACGGCGGGGAAGCGGGTGCGCACCTCTTTTTCGGTAAGCCCGAAAAGGTCGATGACCATGACCCCGCGCGGGCGGGCGGTGAGGTCCCGACCGTTGCGGTATTCTCGGATGTGTTGCTCCAGGCCGGGAACCGTCCCCAACCCGAGATTTGCGGCCTGGTCCGGGGTGACGATGAATCCCGCTCCGATGAGTTGAACGCCTCGATTGCTGATGTCCCCAGCGGCCTGCAAAGTCGCCACACCGGAAACATTCACTCCCACGGTCAAGTCCGAGTGGATCAGCCCATAGGCCTCCCGCAGTTCCACGTCCCGCTCCATTCCGGTCTTGCGCTCGACGGCCACGGTGACGAGCCTGCCGTCCGCTTCGCCGCCACGACCCACGGTCATGGCGATACGAACGTCTGCGCCGTCCGCTTCGTCAACCCACGGGTGGTCCGGGATGGCAAAGGCGATGGACAAGGGAGGCTTGGCCTCCAGGTGGTTCGTCATGATGCGGCGATTGAAGGTCTGCCTGATGGAGTTGGTGGAAATGAACCCGAAGCGCAGGGCCTTGCCTGCCCGTACAGCCTCGGCAGCCCGGTGCCACCAATACATGACGAAGTCGCACGAGGCCGGGAGCTTGTCGTATGCAGTACGCACGGCCTCGACGTATCCATCGCCCAGGGAGGAGCGCATGGTGGAAGCGCCGATGAATGGTGGATTGCCCACGATGTACTCCGCCTTGGGCCATTCGGCCTGCCTCGGGTTCACGTACTCATGAACAGGCGTCCTCGCGGATTCGTCCGGCACCTCCTCGCCCGTGGCCGGGTGCGGCTTGGTGGTGCGCCCGTCCCAGATGGTCACGGGCTCGCCGTCCTTGTCCAGAAGCGGCCTGCGCTCGTCGTAGTCGATGAGCGCGTCCCGGCACTGGATGTTCTTGAAGTCCTGGATGATGGGCTCGGAAGGGAACACGCCCTTGAGGGTGCGGAAGTGCCATTGCAGGTAGCCTATCCAGAGCACGAGTTCGGCGATGGCGGCGGCACGAGGGTTGATCTCGATGCCCAGGAACTGGTGCGGATCCACCTTGAGCCCGCCGCTCTCCAGGCGAATCCAGGTCATGCCGAGCTGCTGCTCAAGGTCCAGCACCTCGCCCTCAAGGCGTTTCAGGTGCTCCAGGGTGACATAAAGGAAGTTGCCTGACCCGCAGGCGGGGTCGAGCACTTTGAGACGGCAGAGCTTGTTGTGGAAGGCCTTGACGGCCTTGGCCGCGTCGTCGGCCTTTTCCTGGCGCATGAGAGCCACGGTGGCGGTGCGGACCTCGTTCCACTCCTGGCGCAAGGGGTCGATGACCGTGGGCAGCACGAGGCGTTCCACATAGGCACGGGGAGTGTAGTGCGCCCCGAGCTTGTGGCGTTCGCGGGGGTTGAGGGCGCGTTCCAGGAGCGTGCCGAAGATGGCGGGCTCCACGTCGCACCAGTCGGCGCGGGCGGATTCGATGAGCAGCTCCAACTGGTCCCGGTTGAGGGCCAGGGCGTTCTTGTGGTGAAATAAGCCGCCGTTGAAGCGCTTGATCTGCTGGCGCAAGGCGCTGGAAAAACCGCCTTTGTCCATGAGCGTCCAAAGGTCTTCGGCCATGGGCACGAAAAGCTCCGGCTCCTCGCGGATGGAGTGCAGCATGTCGGTGAAGCTGTCTTTCGGGAGCAGGCCCACGTCCTCGGCGAACATGGTGAACAGGCAGCGCATGAGGAAGCCTGCCACTTCCTCGGGCGGGTTTTGTGCTCCCTCCAGCGACTTGGCGAGGTCGCCCAGGCTCCGGGCGATGTCGCGCGTGACCTTGGCCGCGCGGCGGGAGGGGTCGAGCGAAAAGGGGTCGGTCCAGACCTGGCGCAGTCGCTCCCGGATGTCGGCTTCCAGAAGGTCGGACAGGTAAATGCGGTGGGAACCGGCATCCGGGAAGGGGATATAGGCTCCGCCAGTGCAGGAGAATTCGGAGTAGAGTTCGATGGAATGGCCCACGTCCACCACCATGAGGAACGGCGGACGCCCCTCCTTGGCGGGCAGGTTGCGGATGTAGCGCTCGCCCTGGCCTTTTGCCCGGAGCATTGCCTCGTCCCAGCCCTTGGTGCCACGCAGCGCGGTTCCCTTGCGGACATTGGCCCGGCGGGTGCGCTCGGCCTCGGAGAGGGCTTCGTCCTCTTTGAGCAGCGTGCCTTGCTTGGACTCCAGGACAAAACAGCCGCGCTTGTAGAGGTCGATGCGGCCCCGGCTCGTGCTTCCATCGCCATGGTGGAAGGTCACGCGGCGCTCGAACACATAGGCCCCATCGGAATAGGACTGGGTGGTGTCAGGTGGTGGAACTTCAAGAATCGTGCATAGTTCTCGGAGGAACATTTGCGAATTAGCTTGTTCGCTGCCGCCCGATTTTTTCCAGCGGTTAATGAAGTCTCGAATATGGGTGTCGCTCATCTTCTTGTGCCCAAAGGGGATATTGAACAGTGTATATGTTCAGAGGCAGTAGCACGGATGCCCCCGCAACTCCAGAGGGTTGCTTGCGGAGAGATCGCCGTGCATTTGTGAAGCGGGCCGACCGGGCAACAGCCACAATTTGTACCCCCGCCGTATACCGGGAACGAAAAAAAGCGCTTACGATTACTCGCAAGCGCTTGATTTCTTTCTGGAGCCAGGAATGAGACTTGAACTCACGACCTACTGATTACGAAGAATTAACTTTGAGCACGTAAGCTGTTTAGATAACAGTGTTTTTCATGAATTATGATATACGAATGCGGTTATGGGTGTGCATGGGTGGATAACCATGTATCTTGCCGAAATATTTATTTTTTTAGCAAGTTTACTTATTGATTTCGGATGTGGTAAAATTTGGAGTCTAATTCTTAACCTAGCTAAATTATTTAATTATCATATTTGGTGGCGGCTGGTATACAGTCAGCAGGTCGTCGGATGGTTATTCGCGTGCTTTAGGGTCAGGGTGTTTTCTGCTTGAAGCTGCCGACTTCATTTGCCAAGACCGCGCAGGTCTCGGTGTATTTGTAGCGCGTATTGCGTTGCCTGCCTGTGGTCTCTTCCACAATCCCCTCGTCCATTAAAGAACGTAAGCCGCGCATGACGGACGGCATGGATAAACCTGTTTGTGCGCTGATGCGCTTGGGATTTGCCGCTTGGCGGACCATCATACACTCGTGAACCTGAATGACTACCTTGGAGTTCTTGCCCGATTCAATGAGTTTTTGACGGTCCCGTTGGTACGTCTCTTGGATGCTGTCGGCAACATGAACCGCATCAAGCGCAACAAGCTGCACACCCTCAAGAAAGAAGAGCAGCCAGGACTCCCAATCGCCCGTTTCCCTGACGGATTGGAGAAGGGCGTAATACTCGGAACGGTACGCCTTCAGATACAGGCTGAGGTACAGCGTGGATTCGTCGAGAATGCCCGCCTGCATGAGCATGAGCGGCACCAGCATTCGACCGATTCGCCCGTTGCCGTCCAGGAAAGGGTGGATGGTCTCGAACTGGACATGGACCAATCCGGCCTTGAGGAGCGTATGCAGGCCCGTCCGGTCGTCATGGATGAACTGTTCCAGTTCGCTGATGCATTTGGCCGTCTCGTGGGGCGGTGTTGGGACGAATTGTGCGTTGCCGGGGCGAGTGCCGCCGAGCCAGTTCTGTGATCGTTTGAACTCGCCCGGATTCTTGTCGCTTCCACGACCGGAGGTGAGCAGGACCGTGTGAATCTCGCGCATCAGACGCGAGGAAATGGGGAAACCGTCTACCATCACACGCTTTTTGCCGTATTCCATGGCCGCAACGTAGTTGCTGACTTCGAGTACGTCATCAAGTGGGACGCCGGGAGTGTCTGCATCTTCATGGGCGAGAAGGTCGGCAAGCGTTGACTGTGTTCCTTCGATCTTGGAGGAGAGGACAGCCTCTTTGCGGACGTATTGATACAGGAAGAGGCTGTAGTCGGGGGCGATCCGAAGGCTGTTAAGCCTGCCGAGCGCAAGCATGGTGTCCGCCAGCGCGTTGACGAGCTTTGGCCCCATCTCAATGGCCGGAGCAGGAGGCAGCGGGCAGGGGATAAAGGCCCGTACCTGCTCCTCGCCTGTCTGGGACAGATAATACTCGCCTGTGGTCTCTCTTTTCATTTTGTACCTTACCTTGATCGTTATTTAAAAAATCTCATATTTTTTAAATTATGACAAGCGGAATGTACAATTTGAAATTAAGGGGGAAATGAACATCGCTAGGTTCTAGCGAGTCCTGATTCAGGATTTCGACCATTTTCTGCCTCTATTTTGCAATGGACCTAGTATAAGGGTACTTTACAATCCCCTTTGGCTTACTTCGGTCATAGCTTACTCCCAACTGTTTTTCCCGC
>JAZHDD010000039.1:0-65161 GCA_036541255.1 Desulfovibrionaceae bacterium
AGCTCTCTGGCGGTCATCGCCGGACAGCTCTCGAAGATGGCCGTGCAGAACGTGCTCTCGTAAATCGTATGCGGCTCCCGCGTGATCGCCACGGCCTCGTAATAGCCAGCCTCGGCCAGGGTCGCGGCGTCGAGCTGGGTTACGGGCCGGAGCTGGTCGCCAATCTGGACAAATCGCGGGAGTCGTCCATGGATGGTTTCGTCGGGGTATCTGTGCATGTTGTCTCCTCGTAGTTATGCGCAATAGCTGATCATGTGCCCGTCCGAGCACAGAGCCAGCCCAAAATTCGGATCAACATCAAACGCGAACAGCGTTGTTGAGCGCGACAACGAGTCCAGCTCAATCAACCCGCCGTCCGCCGCCACGTCGTAAAGAACATACCTTGTCCGATCCGCCGACGCTGCGACCGCCACGGAGCGGTCCTGGTCGATGGCTCCGCGCCAAACGTCAACATACGGCGTGGTTGTGGCCGTGAGCAGCCCGGCGGCGTCATATGAGTAAACATAGGGAGCACCGCTCGACCATAGGTGTCGGCGGGCAATGTCGATCATCATGGATTGCGATTGGGATGTCGCCACGGTTTGCGTACCGGCCTGCGTGGGCACGCCGCTGGCGTCGTAGATACCGTACGCGATCATGCTGCCATTATCGTTACCGGCCCACCAACGGCGCAAATCCGTGTCCAGCACCAACCCGTTGAGCCCGTTTGTGGACGTCACAAGATTGTCGATGTGTCCTACGTGGGTCGGCTGTCCCGTGGATGGACTGTACGTCCCGTAATAAATGCTGTTGCCGGACTGCGCCGCGCAAAACCAGCAACACAGGTCCAGGTCAAGACGTACGTCAGTGGGGGTTATGCCTGTGCCGCTGGGGATGCCGGGCACGCTGCCCAGGTGCGTGCAGAGACCGGCACGATTATACGTGCCGTAAAAAATCTCTCCGTTGTATTGGGCCAGCCAGATCCGATGTACCGGGTCCAAAGCCACGCCGGAATACGTAGAGCCAGGCAGCTGCTGGCCCAGGTCGGTCAGGATGCGCGAGCACGGCCTGCCGCTGAAGAGGGAGTGCCGCCACGGGCCAGCCATTACGACACCACCTTAAACTCTTGACCGCAGGTTGCGCGCACGGCCACGGCGTCGCCTCCGGCGGACCGCGTGGTCAGGTGGACCACGTCTTCGGCCAGCGGAGCCGTGCTGATTTCCGGGGCCGTGCCGCCGGGCCAGAGCCAGGCCGCAGGCCAGGACATTGTGCGCCCGCCCGTGCCGTCCTGAATCAACGTCAGCTCGTAGCTGGCCCCGATCACGGCATTGTTGACGGTCAGGCCGGTGATATCCTCGGTCAGCACGATCACTGCCACGGGGTCGGCCTGGACATCCCAGACCACGGCTCCGGACGTGATGGGCAGGACTGTGGGCGCGTAGGTCTGGGCTTGCGCCCAGGCGTGAGGAGCCGCAAGCAGCGCAGGGCCGGTCGCGTGCGGGTCGCTGGTGTCGGTGAGGTGCGCGAGCAGCGCGGTCAGGTCGGGGATGCCCGCCGCGATCATGATCGCGATGGCCTGCCGCAGCTGGGTCAGGTCTTCGCCATTTAACGTGAGTTCGGCCTGCGTGATGACGTAGGCCAGCTCTTCCTGGATCCCGTTGAGCCAGTCGTCGGTGACCACGGTGGCGGGCGTGCCCGTGGCCGGGTTGCCCTCGGTGAACCGCCCCTCAACCGCCGTACTGTGCACGATTCGTTGCATCTCAATCTCCGTAGGTATGCAGGCAGCGCGTGTGCGCGGGCTTGAGCCGCGCGATCACGCACTCCAGAGTTTCATTGCCCCAGCTGCGCAGCGGTTCACCGGCGGCTCCGCCGCCCGCAGTGAACACGCGCTGCACCTGGTCGGCCGCATGCAGCTCCCAGACGTGCGTCCAGGGGTCATTGGTCAGAGGGTCGCCCGCCCGGCTGATTCCGGCGCGGAACGGCTGAAATTCGCGCACGGCGCACTCGAGCCCGGAATAGGCCGAGGCCAGCGCCTCGTAATAGGCCGCGCTTTGTCCGCCCGTGGCCGTGAGTTTGAGCACCACAGCGGCCCGGCGTTCGGCCAGGGTCTGGGCCGAAAGCGAACAGGCGTCGGGCAGGCCGAGCATCCGCTCCCACTCGTCCAGCAGCAATGACGCGCTGCGCGGGTCGGCTTCCCTGTCCAGATCGTGGGCGGACACGTCCACTCGGGCCAGCTCGCAGGCCAGCCCTTGCAGGAGCGCGGACAGCAGCGCCGTGCGTTCCCGGGCCCAGGCCCAGCCTTCGGGCAGCAGACTGCGCAGCATCCGGGCGTAATCCGCAACGCTTCGCGCTCCCATCACGCCTCCCAGGTCACGCTGCCGAGCAGCGGGAATTCGTTGTCCGCGTGGCTCGTGTCGGCCACGGGAGAGACCAGCGCATGGTCATGCTCCCCGGCGGCCACGGATACTGCCTCGCGTAAATGGCTCAGCAGGATCGTCGCTCCGGGTTCGGCCTCGCGCAAAAACAGATCGGCCAGCTCCGCCTCGACAGCGGCCCGCACTGCCGCCGTGTCCGGGCTGATGCGCACGTCCACGGCCAGCGGCGCGGGCACGGGCGCAAATACCGCCACCTCGGCCGTCACGGGCCGCACGGCGTCGATGCGAGCCTGCACCTCGGTCACGGACGTGGCGGCCGGAATGGGACCGCCGGGATCGGCGTCGCGCACAAACGTGACGCCCACGGTTCCATCGCCGAGCCAGCCCGGAAACGTCCAGGCGCGGGTCACGCCCGAAACCTCGCGGGCCCAGGCCGCATAATCGTGGGCAGCGCCGCCGTGTGGCGGCTGCCGGATGCGGTCCAGCAGCCGGGCGCGCAGGGATTCGTCCGATTCTTCGTCCGCGCCGCCGACCATGCCGCCCGATCCCACCGAGGCCCGGATCACTCCGGCGACCGGCGAAAGCGGGAACAGGGCCGCGCCCGGATCGGCGTTGCCGTCCGAACCGGGCAAAAGCGCCCGGACCGGGACCGTGGCCGAGCCCCCGGCGATCACGGCATCCGCCGTGGTGCGATAGAGCAGATCGTCGGCGCGGCGCAGATCCACGCCCGAGGGGATGACCGCGCCGTTCGAGCCGTACAGCACGGCCTGCCCGGCGGCGAATTGCGCGGGCACCCGCGCCAGACCCCAGATTGCGGACTGGCGAACCAGAAATTCGGCCTCGCTGGAATCCACGAACAGCTGGCGGGCCATGAATTCGAGAAACCCGTGCAGCAGATGCGCGGCCCCGGCATAGACCCGGGCCAGAACGCCGACAACGGATCGGCGCATTGCGCCGCCGCCGTCCAGCAGGCGGCTTTCCAAGTCCGTGGCGATGCGCTCGGTGAGCTGGGGCAGGGTCGGTCTGGTCCAGGGCATGTCAACCTCCGATGGGCAGGGTGAAAGAGAATTCGCGGCCATCCACGATCACACGCAGGGCCAGGCGGTCCTGCCCCTGCCGCTCGGCCTCCACGGCCACGGACCTGCAGTGCTCCTCGTCCACGAGCCATTGCAGGGCCTCTTCGGCATAGTCCCGGGCGCGGGCCACCACTTCGGGCAGGGCCTTTTCGCGGCGCAGCAACCAGAGTTTGGAACCGATGCGGTCCGGCGTGCCGTTGATCAGCCGGGGCAGCGTTTCATCCGCCCACCAGCCCCTGCGCGAGGTCTCGCCCGCGGGCAGCTCGTCCGCGTCGTCGGCGCGGCGGTCCGTGAACAGGGAAACAAGCACAGCGGTGGCAAGGGAATCGTCCGTGGCCAAATCCGTGCCGGACGCGGAAAGGGCCACGTCGCCGGACAGGTCGGACCATGAAAGCAGGAGGTCACGCATCATGCCACCTCCGGGGGCTGAATGCCGTGTTCGGTCGATGTGGGAGCCGCACCCTCCCGATACGAATCGATATGATAGCCACCTCCCGTGGAGTTGACGGCCTCGCCGTATCCGTTGGTGTCGATCTCAAGACGTTCGTCAGCGTGGATTTCAACCTCTTTGCCTGAGATGTGAACGCGCGTTTCCGCACGTAGATTGAGAATGTCGCCCTGAATTTCAAGGACGCCGCCGCGACGAAGCACGATACGATGACCGTGGGCGGCCTGATCCTCGTCCGTGTAGATGGCCACCTCGCCCTGTTCCAGCCCCTTGATGCGATAACGGCGGTCATCCACGGCCAAAACCAACCCGTGGTCGCGGTTGCCGCCGCAAAACACGCAGGCGGCCTCGGCTCCAAGATGCGGATGGCTGGTGAAGCCGTAATTCTGCACGCGCTCCACGCGGGCCAGCACTTCGCCCGCCAGCGGCTCGATCTGCAGCTCCTGCATGGCCGGGGTGTCGTTGACGGCGCGCAGCACTGCGCGGCCGACCATGAGCATGATCCGGCGATGCAGCGGGGCCGTAACTTTGCGGATGGCGGCGATCATCGACCGTAGACCTCCGCGCCGCAATCGTGAGTCGTCTCGGCCACGGGCGTGGGATCGGCCCCTGCGGCCAGCGAGGGCGCGAGCGTGCGGAAATCCTGCTCGCGGGCGAATGCGTCGGGCCGGACCAGTTCCAGCTCGGTGACGGAGCCGGAGGCGGAAAGACTGTACTGCACGCGGGAAATGAGCATATCCGCTTCGAGCCGCACCGACGGAATGCGTACCGGCACCACGGCGTTGACGGGCCAGAGTTCACCGTGTCCGGTGCGCTGCCTCCAGCCCTGCACGGTCACGGTGCAACGGGCTGCCCGGGCCGCCCGCACCGTTGCCTCCCAATGGGCGCGCTCGCGGGCCGAGAGTTTGTCGGACTGCCCCTCGGCGGTGATCAGCAACGGCCGGAACCGCGCAATGCCGGGATCCGTGGCCGCAGCCGAAACATGGGCAACAGCCTCGCCGAAATTGTCGTCGGCCCCCTGGGATTGCCCGCGTACCAGGTATTCGGAAAATCTTTCGCGTCGCGAATATTGGGCCGTGGCCGAAAGCACGTTGTCGCCCTCCACCAGGGCCTCGCTGCACACGGCCGCGCCGGGCATGGCCAACACGAGGTTGCCGGACGTGTCCGAGGTGCAGAGCACGCCGCGCTGGCGGCAATGCCGCTCCAGAACTTCGTGCGCGGTCTCGCCCGGCTGAATTTTGCAGACCGGAAATTTCTCGCCGCGAGGCGCGAGGTTGAACACGCGCACGCCGAACAGCTCGGCCAGACGTTGGGCCAGGCTCAACAGGTCCAGGCCGGACCATTCGCCCGGCTGGTGCACTGCGGAACAATCCACCAGCTCGGCGGTGCTGTCCCGGCCCGAAACCGTGAACGCTCGGCCCTGGGCGGACAGCTCCGCTCTCACCTCGTCGATGGCCCCGGTGATGACCGGATCGCCGCCGATCTCGACGCAGCAATCCATGTCCGGCGCCAGCGGCAGCGGCAGCATTTCTTCGGACCAGCGGTCCAGCAGGCCGAGGCTGAACGATCCGGCCAACGCCTCCACGGAACGCGTCACGGAAACGCTTTTCCAGCCGCGCCAGATGCGACCGCCCACGGTCAGGGTCAGCTCATGCGCGTGCGGCACGTAGCACCTCCACGGGGTCGCCGCCCGGGAATCCCGGATGACGGATGCGGTTGCGGCGCACAACGTCCTCCAGCTCCGAAATGGAGCCGAGGCTGGCGTGCGTCAGATTCAGGGCCGTGCTTTCGGGCGGCGGCGTGACCGCCGCGACCATCGGGGCGAAACGCGCCCGCGCGGCCAGGTCGCGCACGCTTTGGGCGCGCAGGGAGCTGAACGCCTGAAAAACGTCATCGTCACCGGAACGATCCAACACGCCGTCAATGGCCACGGTGACCTGCTCGCGCAGCAGCACGGCGGCCGAGGTGGACTCGGGCGAAATGCGCGAGGCCGCGCGAGCCATTTCAGCCACGGCCATGCGTTCGGCGAATCCGGTCAAGGCCGAGGCGTTGGACTGTTCGCGCAAGCGGCCCGGCGTGGGATAGAGCGGCGCGGGCACGGACGGGAGCATCCCGGACAGGCTGCGCAGTTCGGCATAGCAGGCCGAGGCCTCGGGCAGCGCGTCTCCGGCGGTCTGCCAAAGTGGGGACAGCAGCCCGGAGACCTGGGCCGAGGCGAAACCGGCCAAATCCGTGGACAGCACCGAGGCGGTGCGCACGGCGAACAGGGCGGCGTCGCCAACGGCGGCGCGCACGGAGCGGACCTGCGCAGCCAAATTCATGGCCGTGGCGTGGGCCGAGGAGAGCACGAACGAGGGGCCGCGCAAGTCCAGCAGCGAGTCCAGCGCGGAACCGGAGACCTGAACGGCGTTGTCCGCGGCAGCTCCCACCATGGACACGGTGTCGGCCTCGCTCGATGGAGAGCCAGGCTCGCCGCTGCGCACAAAAGACAGCGAGAACACTGCCATGCCCAGGCTGGCCTTGCCCTCGCGCAGCCGAAAGCCGGTGCAGGCCACGCGCACGGATCCGTGGAAAGGATGCACGAGCTGGCCCGGACCGGACGATTCCAGCGCGTCGAGCAGCCGGTCGCGTTGTTCGGCGTGATCCGGGCCGAGAACGAACGCCTCGAAACCGATCTCGCGCGGCTTGCGGCCCAAATCCTCCACAAAAGGATCATCACGCTGCGGAAACTCGTGTACCACGCTACGGCGTCCGCCCGAGAGGTCCGCGCTCTCCACGAAAAACGGCACGCCCCGGAACGACGCCGCGCGGTAGTTTTCTTTCCGGTCCATTCGTTCCTCGATTGTTACGGGGTGGCCATGGCCCAGCCCATGTCGAGATCCAGGTCGCCGCCGGACTGTTCACGCACCACGCGCGCGCCCTGCGGCATGTTGTCGAAGGCCACGCGGACCTTTGTTTCGCGCCGCTCGGTCAATTCGCTGCGCTCCAGACTGCGGCGCTCCGCAATCTGCCCGGCGGCCTGGGTCCAGGATCCGGACGCGACCGGCTGTTGCGCGGACTCGTCCTCGCCCCACAAGGAATCCCAGGCCCCGCCGACGGAATCGGCAATGGACCCGGCCACGTCGGCCACCATGCCGAACCCCTCCGCGATCCAGCCGATTTTCTCCGCGAACCAATCGAACACGCCGGACCAGTCGGCCATGATGGTCTCGCCCACGGAAACAAACATCTGCACCACGCCACCCCAAAGCTCGGCGATCAATGTTGCGAACGCAGTGAACCCGGCCACTACGCGCCCACACAGGTCCGCGAAAAACGCAGTGATGACGTCCCAATGTTTAATGATCTGGTAGACGCCGTAGGCGATGACGGCGATGGCGGCCATGATCCAGCCCACGGGCGTGGTCAGAATGGCGATCCCCATCTGGGCAACGGCCCCGGTCAGGGCCACGACACCGAGCAGCACCTTGCCGAGCAGCAGGCCGCCCAGAACCACGAGCAGGTTTTCCCAACCGCCCAGCACGCCCGCCACGGATTCCAAAACGGAAAACATGGACCCGAGCGCGGACACGAGCGCGCCGCCGATCTCCCAGGCCGCCTCGAAAGCGCGCACGAGTTTGCCCCCGATGATCTCGGCCCAGCGGTCCAGCTCGCCGCTGGCGGCCATGTCGTTGATGGTCTGGAGCACGACGGCCAGCTTGTCCTTGAGAAACTCGAACAACCCGGCATTCATGATTTTTAGCTGGACCTGCGTGAACACGTCCTGCAGGTTCGACCACATGCCTTCCATGGTCGAGCTGCGTTTGCCCATGGCGCCGCCGTACTTTTCGTTCCAGATCGCCTCGAGCGTGGACTGGATCGCCGCCCGGCTGTGACGGTCGGCCACGGCGGTCATCTGGCGGCCCATCTTGTCCGTATATTCGTAGGTGATCTTGCTTCCGGCGACGCTGGCTTTGATGCCGAATTCCTTGAGCCGCTCATTCTCGCCGGTGATGGCGTCGGCAATGGCCTCCACTGCGGAATCAACATCCTTGCCCATGGCCGAGGCCGTGTCACCGAGCGTGCGCAGCAGGCCGTTCGTGGGGTCCAGCCCGTAGGCCCGGAGTTTCACGAACGAGGCCGTGACCTGCTCCAGCTCGTAAGGCGTGGTGGCCGCGAACTGAACAATCCAGTCCATGCTTTTACGGGCTCCGGCCGTGCTGCCTTCGAGCTGTTCCAGGGTCGCGCTCATGGTCTCGAACCTCGTTGCAGGGGCAATGAGCTGCGTGGTCACGAGATAACCGGCGGCTGCTGTCAGCGCCCCGAGCCGCGCGCCAACCGCACCGATCTCGCCAAGCAAGCCGCGCGCGCTGGCGCGGACCTGCCCAAACCCGGCGCTGAGCCGCTTCAACCCGGACTCGCGGGCCAGATCGCGGGTGGCCTGCTGTACCTTTCGGATGGGCCGCACCGCCTCTTCCATGCGAGCGTTGAAGCGCCTGAGCGGCTCGGTGAACTTGTCCAGCACGCCGAGCACGTAATCGAGTTTTTGCTGCTTGCTCATCTCATCCCCTCGACCTGTTGATCTCCCGCAGACGCTCCAACCAAAAGGCCAGGTCATCCACGGTCATTTCCCAAAACTCCGACGGCGACACGTGCAGATCTACTGCAAGGACTCCGGCGGCTGTTTTCCAGTCGCGAGGCCAGCGGGAAAAAAATCCGCAATCACACCGGCGAGGTGCACCGCGTCCTCGATGTGCAGCTCGTCAACGATGCGGGGCGGCTCTCCGGCAAGACTGGCCAGGGCCGTGAGCAGGTCGCCGAACGTGGGT
Organism: Desulfovibrionaceae bacterium; assembly: GCA_036541255.1. Classification (GTDB taxonomy): domain Bacteria; phylum Desulfobacterota; class Desulfovibrionia; order Desulfovibrionales; family Desulfovibrionaceae; genus Paucidesulfovibrio. The sequence continues at coordinate 8,687 of JAZHDD010000039.1, forward strand.
GAGCCCTGGATGTGGCGCAAATCCTTGGCCCGCATAGGCCGGGTGATCGTGATCTTATCCAGCAGCACGGAACCGTCCTTGGCTTTGACTGGATGCGTGAGTGTGTATTCGAACGGCAATTCAACCATGGCGACCTCCGTTTACGCGATCTCGTCCGCGCTTTTGCCTTCGAACCGGACGCCGATATTGCCCTCGCCGGTGTTGCCCGTGCCCTCGCCCGCGTACCAGGCTTCGCGCAGGCTGATGACCTTGCCGTTGCCCAACTCCAGCGTGGCGGTCACGCCGTCCAACTCCACGAACGAGGCCAGATCCAGCCCGGAATGATCCGTGATCTCGCCTTCGATGAACGGGACCTGGGCTGTTTCCTTGAAGCCCACCGTGCCCCCGGAACTGTCCGTGATGCCGTCGCGCTTGGGTTTGCCGAGGTTGTAGGTGAAATCCCCTTTGGCCTGTTGCAACTCGCCGTTGACCTTGAAAAAGATGATGCCGCCGACACGGTTCGCCATGGTTCGCTCCTTTGAGTCCGGGGGCCTCCCGGCCCCCGTTGTCTGTTACAGCAGATGCTGGATCTGGATGGCGGCCACACGGAACTGGTTGACCAGGTCCGGGCGCAGCCGGATGTCCATCCGGTTCGGGTCCGACGTGTTTCTTTCGCAAATCAGGGAACGCTTGAAATCGTCCACGCCCTCAACCAGCCCGGACTCTTCCCAAAGGCGGGCGCGGCTCACGATCTCGCTCTTCACGCCTTTGGGCGTGGCTACGGCCTGGCCCACACCGTAGCGCGTGCCGTCGGAGGCCAGCTTGTGGCGTGGGTAACGCACGCGCATCATCACGCGCAGGTCGTGACGCAGATAGCCCAACGTCAGCTTGGTATTGACGTCGAGATAGGCCGTGTCCTCGGCCCCGGCAGCGCTGGTCTTGTACGTGGTGATCAGACGCTCGATGCGCACGCTGCCGTCCGCGTCCACGGTATGGGTCGAGATGCCGTCGTAAAGCAGCAGGTTGCGCTCGGCGCGGGTGAAACGGTCCTCGTCCGCGGGCGCGAGCACCCCGGCCACGGGCAAAGTCTGGAAAGGACGGGCCTGGTCGATATTTCCGTAAAACGCCATGACCGCGCAGATCGCGGCCGCCCATTCCCAGGCCGTGGACGGCGAACCGTGGCAGCCCATGATGGTCAGATGCGGGCTGTTGCGGCTGTCGCCGAGCGTGCCCAGGGTCGAATGGTCGCCGGAATCGGCGGTGATGCAATGGCCCTCGATCTGCCGGAGCGGTCCCCAGCGGCTGTCCAGCTCGTCCTCCACGGCCATGAGACTGGTGGAATCGCGGTACGGCATGGCGATGAAATGATACCAATCGTCGCCCAAGGCCGCGATGAGCGGGGCCAAGTCCGGATTGGCGGCACCGCCGCTCATGGCCGCGACCACGGCGGTGAGGCCCGCCGGGGTGGACTCGTCGCTGGCGTAGTTCACGCGCAGGTCGATATCGTTGCCGCAGAGCCCCTTGTTTTTCGCGGTCAGGGTCAGCACGCCGGATTCTGCGGCGGCGGTCACGGGCATGTTCACGGCGGCGGTCACGGCAGCGGCCAATGCCGTGGCCACGGCGGCGGCGGTGTCGCCCACGGCCGCATTGACGCGCACGCGCTGGCCGCCCACGTAAAACGCCAGCACCCCAGCCGCGGTGGCCGTGCCGGTCAGCGTCAACGTGCCGGTGGCGGCCACGGCGGATGCATCGTCATCCAGGGCCACGGCAAACACCTCGGTGGTGCTGTTGTTTTCCAAAAACGCGGCGGCCATGAGCGCCAGATGCGAGCCCGCGCCGAACCATGTCTTGGGGTCGGCGGCATTGGTCACGCGCTTGAACGTCAGCGCGCCGACGCTGCCCGAGGCCGTGCGCTGGCCCACGAGCAGCACCCGGTAGTTCATGACCGAGAGTCCCTGCATGGCCTGGGACGGGTCGAATTCCACGTACACGCCGGGCGTCCGGAGATTCAGCGGGATATCCAAAAACGAGATAGCCATGGGCTAGCCCTCCTTCCGTTTGCCGGGGCGGGACAAGGCGACCTCGCCAGCGCGGATACGGCGCAGCCAATGGCTGCTTTGTTCCACGGACGCGCCCTCGGGCGGCAACGGCTGTTTGGTGTCCGGGTCCAGCACGCGGCGGCCGTCCACGGGTTTCACGAAAATCTTCATGCTTCCTCCTCATCTGGTTGCGGCAGGGTAATGGTATCCACGGCCTCGGGCACGCCGTCCGGCTCCGGAGCCAGGTCCCAGCCTGCAACGGCGGTGCGGAAATCATCGAGCGACGGCGTGGGCTGATCCGTGCTGTACGTGGCCTCGAAAACCAGCAGGGCGGCCCCTTTGCCGGGGTCGCTGCTCTGCGCGGGCAACAGGTTTATTTCTGCGCGGCGGTAGGTGAAATCCTCGCACGCTCCGCCCAAGGTCGGATCCGGCAGCAGCACGGCTTCAATTTCGACGCACAGTTGATCCAGCGCGGCGTCCAGTCCGGCGTCCTCCCAGGTGATCACGTCCACGGCCAGCTGCAGGATGCGCTCGTAGGTGCGCGGCGAGGTGCGCTGGTGGTCCGCCTCCTCGGACAGGGCATAGACCCCGATGGCCGGAAGCTGCCGGGAGGCCAGGGGACGCGTGCGCGAGGCGAACACCCGCGAGCCCGCACCGGTTTTGCCGAGCAGCGCGGCGACCACGGCCTGGCGGATCCTGCTACGCGGATGCATGCCGCACCTCACGCAGCCGCAACAGCCACATGCCCGGGCCGTCGGGCTGGTACTCGATCAACTCGTATTCTCCGGATTCGAGCAACACGCGGTCACCCGTTTCCGGTTCCAGCGGCAAATCGGCGACGCGCACCCGCAGCGCGGGCTGCACGCCCATGACATAGGTTTCGGTGTCGGGATCCAGAGCCAGATATTCACGGTCGAACACCCCGGACAAAAACAGTGTTTCCGCCCACTGCGGACGGTACTCCACATCCTCGCCGAAATCGTCGAACACCATGTCCAGGTCATCCACCAGAAAATCGCGCACGCTCATGACAGTCCCGCCTTTTTGAGTTCCCGGCCCGCCTCGTGATCCAGATGCTTCCAAAGCCGATCCGTGGCCATGTCCGTGACGCGCTCATGGACGTCGTCGCGGTAGAGGTACGGCACGAATGAGGGGCCGTGCAGCTCGCGGATAGGCAGGGCTCGCACGCCGGACGCGCGTTCGTAAACTCCGACGTGGCCGGAACGCATCCGGGCGACGAACACGCGGCGCAACGGCTTGCGGCCGCCCGAGGACAGAACTTTGACCGAAACGCCCGGAGCGCCCTTGCGCGGACGTTTGACCTTGGGCGTGCGGGGCAAGGCTCCGAAACGGACGAGCGGCACGGATCGGGCGGCGCGGATCCGGAGCACTCCCTCGGCGTTGTGCTTCCAGGCCTTGCGGATGCTCATGGTGCCGCGCACGTCTTTTGCCGGCACGTTGTAGCGGCCGCGCACTTCACGGACCACGTCCGTGCGCAGGCCTTGCAGCGTTTTGTTCACGGCTCGTGCGGCTGCGGCGGGCAGCGCGTCGGCCACGGCCGCCAACCGGGAATGACGCCACAACAGATCGTCGGCGCAGGAGGTGATGACCAGCTTCATGGCCGCGCCTCCCCGCTCTGGTTTTCGTAGCAGCGCAGAGCGCCGCGCAGAGCGTCGATCTCCAGGCGCAGCCGCTTGAAATTCTCCACGATGGCCTCCACGTTGGCGGCGCTGCCGATGTGTTGCCCGCGCACCATGGGCACCATGGGCAACGGTGCGGGCGACGGGCAAATCTCCAGGCGCTGCGTGACCATGAGCGGGGCAGAAGCAGGCCTGGACGCGCACGCGCTAACGCAGCAGCAGATCGTCAATGCGGCCAACGGCCCAATCAGACGTTTCATCATCCACCACCTCGCCCGGCAGTGCGGGCTTGTTGATCGCGGCTGCAAGGCGTTGCCGATCGGACAAGGACTCGGCAGCGTAGACGGCAAACGCCGCCTGGGCCTCTTCCAGCTGGGCGCGCAGACCGGCGGCAACCCCGCGCAGGGCGTCCTGATCCGCACGGGCCAGATTGCGCTCGGTCTCCACGACGGATAGCCGCGCCTCCAGGCGGACGGCATCGGCATCGGCACGCTGCCAGCGCACGTAAAAATACCCGGCGGCCAGGAGCAGGGACGCCCCCACGGCAACGGCCAGCCACTTTCCGGGCAGCAGGGAAAACGCCTTTCCGGCCAGAGTCGTAACGAGGCTCATGAGCGCCGCTCCACCACGTTGATCCAACAACGCCCGTCGCGCCCGATGCGCTCCAGAAGCATGGCCACGAGCAGGTTCTCGGCGTTGCGGCCGCGCAGCAGGCCGGGCATGCCGCGAAACAGGCCGCGCACTTCGCCCACCAGGATGCAGCCGCTGGAATCTCCTGGGCCGTTGCCCGCGTGGATGCGGATGGCTGTCCTGTCCGGCACGGCGAGCAGTTCGGGCAGCAGTCGGCCGAACCTCTGCGAACGCGAGAGCCGCAACTGGTACGATCCTGTCGGGATACAGCTTGCGCCAACGGCGTTGCGATTGTCGGGCAGCTCCAGGCTCTGGCAGAATTCGCGGCCGTCCACGAGCAGCCGACCACGGATGCAGGTCGGCATAAACTCGTCGCGGATCACGTCAATCTTGGGCAGCATCGTGCACCTCCGAACAGTTCTCAGGCCGAAAAATCGACCTCCGGTAGTTGCGCACCCGGACCAGCAGCCCGGCGGGCAAAATGCCCGGATGCAGGCTCGAAATGTGTGCGCAGGCCGACAAAAATTCGCCCAACGCGAGATAAAGGATGAACAGCGCACGGATCGGGTGTTCCAGAAACGGCAGGTCGCCCACGGCCAGATCCAGCAGATTGGCCACGGCGATGACCAGGCCGTAGAGCAAAATTTTGTACAGTCCGCCGCGAAAGCGGGTCGCGGAAAGCTGGGAATCGCGCCAGGCAAGACCGAAGCCCAGGGCGAAGTCCAGAACGTAGAGCGCCACCAGCGCGGTCATGGCCTCGCCCCAGCCGCCCACAAGCCAGGACAGGGCCGAACAGATCGCGGCCCAAAGCGCGCGGAAACTGAACTCGCAAAACAGATCGCGCATCCGGCAGGCGGTCTCGGCGGTGACGCTGGTCAGGTCCATCTCGCTCTCCTGTTTGCCCCCGGCGGCCCGGCGCTTCCCCGGACCGGACCGCCGAGAGCGGGGGGCGGTGTTCTCGCGGATTGGTTACGACGTCTTGATGCCGGTAATCACGTGGCCGCAGTTTCTGGAGATGTCGGTCTTGATGTTGCCGTCCTCGTCGTAGGACTTGAGCAGGCGCACGTCGATGTCGTGCCGCACGCGGATGATCGAGCTGCGAGTCTGCTCTTCGTAGTATTCCTCGACGATCAACTCGCTGGTGCTGCCTTCGTTCCAGAGGAAGGTGCGCGCGATACTCGGCTCGGTGATGTCCGAGCCGGCGTCGGCCACGCGGGCAAGCACGGCCACGGTGTCCGGCCAGATGTCCTGAAGGTCGGGATTCTTTCCGCGCTTCGCGCCGTTCGCGAGCGCTCCGGCCAGGACGATGGGGATGTCCAGGTAGGCTTCCAGATGCGTCAGACCGATGGTACCGGTGCGCTTGGTGTCCGGGAAGATGTAGGTGACGGCGTCGATGACCTTCTTGACCTTGATCAGATTCAGGTAGGTCGGCCAGGAGATGACCAGACGATTGTAAACGATGCCCTTCTTGCGACCGATTTCGCGGGCGGCGTCGATGTCCGCCTTGGGGTCGGCGGTGGCGGACACGTCCCACTTCACGGAAGCGCCGCTGTTCAGGAAGTTCGAGGCTTTGGTAATCTTTCCGGCCACTTCTACCTCGTAGGCGCGGAGCACCTTGCCCATGCACAAGTCCAGGGCGGCGGCGTCCATGTCCACGACGCTGCGATAGATGGCCTTGAAGCGATCGTCCACGGGCTGCTCATGGCCGCGCTCGCGGCAGGAGTAGTACCCGGCCTCGAAGATCTCGGAGCTGCGGCTGTAGCCGGAGCCGGAGGCGCGGTGGACGTTTTCGACGTTGAACGCTGCCGCAGCCGGAAGCACGGGGAAATCCGCGCTCTGCGTGGCGACCGGGAAATAGGGAGCAATCACGCTGGCCACGAACCCCTTGGCAGGTGCGCCGGTCATGGTCTCGTGGACCATGACCGCGAGGTCGGGACGCAGTCTCGCTTTGCCGCTATTGGGAATCATATTAGCTCTCCTTGCGGTTATTCGGTGACGGTGACGGTGACGCCGCTACCGGAAGGCTGGACCAGGATCACGTCGCCGTCATCGGCGGCGGCTTCGAGAGCCGTGCCGATGCGCACGTAATCCCCTGCGGCAGTGGGCAGGGACTGAATCTTCCCGCTGGCGGCGGCGTAGACTTCGTCGCCCAGGGGCACGGCTCCGGCGGCGATCATCGGCAGCGGCAGCTGCCCGCCGAAGGTGCGCAGCGGCACGGGCGCATCGGCAGCCACAGCGGCGAGAGCCGAGCCGACGCCGAGAGCGGAGGCGGTGGCCGCGACGAGCTTGCCAGAACCGTTGACGTCGAGCCGCAGGCCCAGGGTGACCTCTTGTCCGGCAAGCAAGGATCCGGGAGCCAGGCCGCCCACCTCGGCGGGCATAATCTCCACGAGATCTCCGTCAGCGGTGGCGGACTCCAGGGCCGTGCCGATGCGCACGTAGTCGCCGGGCGTTGCCGGAAGCGCCTGGACCTTGCCGCTCGCGGCGGCAAAGACGGGATCGCCCACGGCAAAAGCTCCGGCAGCGACCATGATCATGGTTCCGGGCTTGTTCCAGTACGCGACGCCGCAGGCCTCCTCGGCATCGGTGTCGTACTTGGCCACGCCGATGCCGGGCTCGGACGCCCCGGCGTAGACCAGGTTCCCGTCCGCATCGAGGACGACGCGGCGGCCTTCCAGCAGATCCACGGCGGCGATGTGCGCGCCGATGCCGGTATCTTTCCAGCTCATGGCCTAGCTCCTTTCCTGGCTGGCAAGCCAGGCGCTGTGAATGTCGGGGTGCTTGCGGCCCATAGCCTTCACCGCGTCGCCACCGGAGCAGCCCGTGGCCTTGCGGTGCTCTTCCACAAGGGCCATGAAGTCGGCGGGCTTGTCGCTCGACGCGGCCTTGCCGTCCTGCCCGACGCTTTCGGAGAGGCTTTCCTGCATGGCCTTGAGGGCGCTGCCACGGCCGCTGCGCTCGGCTTCGAGCGCGGCTTTGAAGAACGCCGCAGGCTCGGTTCCTTCCTTGACGGCCTGGAGCGCGGCAGGGGAGTCGCCTCCGGCTTCGAGAATTTCGGCCACGCGGGCGCGCTCGGCCTGCACGCCTTCGGCGCGAAGGCTCTCGACGAGCGAAGGGCACTCGGCCTTGAGCTGCTCGGCGGTGAGTGCCGAGATGGTCACGGCTCCGGAGCCACTTTCAAGCTGGGCTCCGAGGCCACCGGGGAGAGTGGTTCCGGCGGGCATGATTGCCTCCTGGTTGAGTGTGCTGGCGAGAGCGCGCGCACGCGCAATGGCGGCGGCACGGTCGCCGATGAAATTGACAAAGCCCATGTCCAGGGCCTTTTGCCCGATGTGGGTCCGACCGTCGGCCATGGCCGAAAGCACCTCGTCCACGCTGCGGCTCAGGTTCTCGGCCACGGCGTCCACGAAAAGCGCGTAATACTGATCCACCTGCTGCTGAATGATGGCGCGGGAATCGTCCGAAAGCGGCTCGACGGGGTTGCCCGCGGCCTTGTACCTCCCGGCTTTGAAGATCGTGCGGGTCACGCCGTCCTTCGCGTCCTTGGCCGAGGTCTCGACATGTATCGCGTACACGCCGATGGAGCCGACGCAGGCCGAGACCGAGCAGCCGATCTCGCTGGCCGCGCTGGCGATCCAGTACGCCGCCGAGCAGCACTGCTCGCCTGTCCAGGCCACCACAGGCTTGACCGACGCGGCATCGCGGATCTCGGCAGACAGGTCGGAAAGCCCGTGGACAGCGCCGCCAGGGGAGGTCACGTCGAGGAGGATTGCCTCGACGCCGCTGTCTGAAGCGGCCATGCGCACGTATTTGCCGAGCATCTCGGTGCTGGTGCCGCCGCTCATGGCCTGGAAAAGATTCATGCGGAAGGCGATGACGCCATCCACGGGGATGATGGCCACACCGTCTTCCACGGCGTAGGGCCTATTCACGCTCGGACCCTCCCCGGCAATGGCCGCAAACGGCTCCGGGTTGGTGGCCCGGCCAAGGCTCAAATCTTCGACCAGCTGGGCCACGGCTTCCAGCTTCTCCGGCTCCAGCGCCCAGACCTGCCCTGCCAGAAGATTAATTGCTCGTCGTGCTCTCATCGTCGCTCCCGTCGTTTTGGGTGCCGTCAACAACAGTCGGCTCGTCCTCGATGCCGAGGTGTGTGAAAAGCGGCAGCTTCACTGCGAATTCGTTTTCGAGTTTCTTGGCGAAGCGCAGCTCCTTGGCGTACTTTCGCAGGGTGTCCTTCCAGGACCGTCCGCGCTGGCCGCAGACATCCTCCAGCAGCAGCGTCCCGCCCTGGCGTTCCAGCGCGTTGGCCTTGGCGTTCTTCTCGCGGTCGATGTGGCGGAAAGGCTGCGGCAGCCACTCGCAAGCGGTGTAGGCGTAAAGGTTTTCCACGAAATCTTTGTGCGAGCGGACAGGCAGGCGGCCACGAAGCATTTCCTCGTAGAGCATCCAGGACCAGACCGGCTGGTTGAAGCGGTTGTTCAGGACCATGTGCTCGCGTTCGTTGAACTGATCGGCCTTCTCCATGTTCGCCCGGCTCGCGCTGTAGCTAGCCTGGAAGCGGCGCAGGATGTTTTCCGCGCCGCGTCCGGTGCTCATGCCCAGGCGGTCGATGATTCCGGAGAAGAGATCGCCGTAGCCGCTCGGCGCGGCCTGGTGATCGAAGAATATGGGCTTCTCATTCTTGCCGCCGGCGAGGATAGTGCCCTTTTCCGTCTCGATGATGCGCTCGTTCCAGGGGGTATTCTTGTCCACAGCCCCGGCGCCGTAATCCTGCACGAACATTGTGAAGAGGTTGCGGAGCATGGCCCCGACCACCACGGCTTCGGCCAGGTCATTGGAGTGGCGGATTTCGCCGAGCATGGGGCCGAGCACGGAATCCTGCCGGTACTCGCAGACGTTGCGCACGTCCGTGGTCAGCAGGATTCGGGGAAGCCCGGTGGCCTCGTCGCGGTACGGAACGCGGGTGCAATTCGCGGTCGTGGCCGTGCCCAGGTACTCCGTGGGCTTGCGGAACCAGACCGCCAGCGGGTTGCCGTCGGCGTCCACTTCGATGCCGTCGTAGATGTCTGCATTGGTGGCGTCCGACGGTGTGGCCAGCCGGAACGGGCTGACGGGTAGCAGGGCCAGGGAGAGAGGACGGAGATTGTCCGCGCGGGAAACCACCTGGGTGACGCCGATGCCGAAGAGCCGCCAATCGAAATAGGCGAGGCCCTGGAGTCCGTAGATGTTCAAACGGCTCATGGCATCGCACCAGTTGCGGCAGTCCAGGCCCCAGGTCTCCCAGGCGCTGCGGGATGCATCCTGAAATTTGTCTTCCCACTCCACGTCCAGATCAAGCCATGACGTCTTCGGCGACGGCTGCGGCGTGTGGCCGATGCCCACCGCTTCCACGAGCATAGTCTCGAGCACGCCGTGGGCCATGGCGTCATTGGTGTAGAGATCGAGTGCGCGTTCTGCGGAGCGCTCCAGCTGCCTGTCCGTTTCGCCGCGGCTGATGATGGAGTTGTTCCAGTTGGCAAGCGGGCCGCGCAGAGAGGCGCTTTCGCGGCGGGCATGGCGACCCCGCCAGGGGCGACGGGTCAGGGACGCGCGGGCCATGATCAGCCGCGCCTCACAGAGCCGTGCATGGCCCGCTGGAGCACATTGCCCTTGCGGGAGACGCGCTCCTCGGTAAGCAGGTCGGAGCGGACGCCCACAATCTCGGCCAGACCTGTCCGCTTAACCTTGCGCCCGGCGTACTCGTACTCCTCGGCCTCGGCGCTGCGATCCACTGCCCGGTCCATTTTGGTCTTAATGCTGTCGCTCACATGCTTGTCCTCGGAAGAGTCAGTTTGGTTTTGCCGTCACGTTCGGGATAACCCGCAGAGGCGGGGGGGATACAAGCAAACTGGCGTATGAGGTTTACAGCGTTGTAAGTTTTACATGCCTGTAAATCTCATACGCGCAGGGCATAAAAAAAGGCGGACCAAGGTCCGCCTGGAGAGGGCTGGAAGCGTTGCAATGTCGGGTAACGGAGGCACACGCAAGGAGTGTGCCGTCAACTTTCGTCTTCAAGGCTCTTAAAGGTATGTCCGCAGCGCTGACAGCGGTGGTACCGCTCCCGAACAGTCCCGCACCAGCTCAAAGTCGAGGACACCCGACACCGCACCTGCCCGCAGATCGGACAGACGGCCCCGCGTTTTGGGCTCCAATCAACAATTGTCTTGGTCTGCACGTCCTGGATCACCTGTCGCAGCACGCTGATGGGAAGCTGTTCCGCCATAATCATCTCCCAGCATAGGGGTTAAGGTTCCTGCCGGAGAGCTTCCCGGCCAGTCCGCCGACAGGCCCGCGATGCGCGGGATGCTTCCTGTCGATATATTTGTAAAATGGCGAGGAAAGGGTCTGGAGCGCGGGGGTCCAGTCCGGATGCGCCAGCGCAGCGGCGTAGACCTCGCAGTCCAGGTAGTGGTTCGCCGACTTTTTTTGGGCCCAGACGCTGCGGCCGGTTTTGCCGTCTTCCCGTTCCTCGGCGCAGAGCTGGCGAATGTAATCCTCGCCGGTTTCTGCGTGCAGCCACATGGGCTGGAGCGACTCCGGGTGCATCCGCGTCATGAGCACCAGGTCCTTAAGGTCCACCGTGTCGAGGATGTAGAGGTGCATGTTTTCCTGAAACTCCCGCGGCACATCCTTGTCCACGCCTACCTCGGTGCGCCGCACGGTTTTGTCCTGCGCACGGCTCGCGCCCTTGACGCCGAAAACTCTGTCCGAACCCCACTCCTGAAGCAGCATTTTGACCTGGAGCGACCTGGACCAGCCTTGCTCGTGGGATTTGTCCTCAGTACCGCCCACGTCGATGGCCGCACGCCAGATCGGCATGATCACGTCGTCGCGTCCTTCGACCGGGTAAGCGGTTTTGAAAATCTGATCGTGCAGGGCCGTGTCGTTGGGCAGCTCGCCGTAGTCCACAAGCCAGCTCTCCAAAGAGTAGGCCCAGGCACGCACGACGAAATAGTAGCTCGATTTCTGGGTGTCTATGCCGAGAGTCAGGGCCACTGCCCCGGCAGGGACCACACGGGCTGCGCGGTCGTGCAGGACGCGGGCGCGAATCTGGTCTTCGCTGGTCTTGACCGACACGACCTTGTACGGCTTGGAGGAGTGCGAATTGTCGAACCATGCCATGGCCTTGGGTGTGCCGCGCTCCAGCGCGGTGAACCAGTCCGCGGCGACCTTGGAGAGCGAGACACTGCGACTGCACCAGGAGGGGATGACCACGCCCACGGTCTGCGGATGCGGGACGGGAGTATCCGTCACCAGCCGGCCGCGAGCCACGGCGAGGTTGCGGTAGTGGTCATTCCAGCGCATGGAGCACCCCTCACACTCGTACCAGGCCATGCGCTGCTGGAGGATTACCTTCGGATCGCGCACACCCTGCGGCACTCGGATGCGCTCTTTGGTCATGACCTGTGAGCATCCGCAATTCGGGCAAACCACCTCAACCTCGTAGATGCTCTGGGCCTCACGGCGCATGTCGCGCCAGATCGTGGATTCCGATTCGGTTCCGCGCACCTTGGATGCCCGCAGTATCTTGGCCTCTTCTTCGTAGGAGAGCGCCCGCTCCTCCATGCGATACACGGCCTGTTTGTCCAGGTAGGCGTCCTCCTCGTCGAGCACGATCACCCGCAGCGACACCGAGGACGCGCTGGCGTCCGAGCCTGCGAACATTCCGTACCCCGTTCCAAAACGCATCTGGATTGCGTCGCGCCGAATCGCCTGCCGGGCATCCGAAGAAAGCAGATCTCGGAGCACCGGGCTCCGCTTGAAATGCGGCCCCAACTTTTCTTCCAGGATGCGCTTCATTGTCGATTCGTCAGGCATGCCCACGCCAAAAGAGGCTGGGTCACGCCGGATCTCCGAGCAAAGACAGGCGTAGGCAATTGTGGTTTTTGTCGTCTGGGACGGGGCGACAAGGAAGAGTTTGCGCAGGCTGGGCATGTCCCAGAGGTCCATGATCCAGCGGGCGTAGTGGGCGCGATCATGCCGGAATTTCTGTCCGGCATACGGCCCGGCCACAAGCACGAAATCCTCGGCAGCGAAATCAGTCGTGCTTTTCCAAGGCTGCGATTCATAGACGCTTCGCTCGCCCTCGTAAAGTTTGATGGGAGACTGCACTATTCCTCCTCCAGCATGCGCACGTCGTAGCGCTCCAGCAATTTGTCCAGGCAGGAGACATCACCGCCGGCCTCGGTCACCAGCGCGGACAGCACCGCCTCCCGCTCGGCGAGGCGGCCTTTTTCGTAGGAGTCCCAGGCTTCGCGCATCTCGTCCGTAAACCATTCCCCAGCGGCGAATGTATTCAGAGCCTCGCGGATGCGCCGTTTGTAAAGCTCCAGAAGCATGGCGCTGCGGGAAAATGCCCACCCGGACAACGCTTCGGCTTGGTCCGGATTTCCTGCCACCAGCTCGATGATCTCTCTGGACACATCGATATCCCCACCGAACAGAGAGATGATCTCGGATTTGTTGTCCCTGGCAAAGGAGGTCAGAAACAGGCGGAACGCCTGGGCGCGTTCGCCGAGCTCGCGTTCTATGGACGATGTGAGCGTGTACAGCCCGAGCTCTTTTCCCAGGAGCAACTGCTTGCGCTTGGCCTCAACTTCCTTGAGCTGGGCATCGGCAGTCGTGCGCCGCTCAGCAGCGCCAGGGACATGCTCTACATCCTGCACGTCAGCGTCCATCTCCGGAGATGCGTCAATGACCTTGGGCAGATGCGCACGCGCATACGATTCGACCGTGCGCAACGCATACCCCCCGCCGCGACGCTGCCGAAGCTTCGACGGACCCGCTGAATCATTGCAGTGGTTGTACACGGTCTTCTCGGAGACCTTGTATACCGCTCCCTTGTCTTTGATTGCGGCGCCGTCACCGCAGACGAACGATTCCCCCAGAGGGCAGGTCAGATACTGATGCACTTGGCGAGGTGTGGCGAACCAAATCACACTGCTACCCATTTCCGCACCTCCAATACGTCCGCATAGTACGTCTGAATCACGTCACACAGCCTCGCCTCGATTTCGTCGAGACACTGGCGCTGGCTAAATTCATCTGAAAATCTACGCAAAACTTCACGGGTATTAACCAACTGGCTTTGCCTTGCGACATGCACGAACGGCATGCCAAATTCATCGAGATAAAATTTGAGTTTTGCTCGGGACACCCGCTCGCAAAAACCGACCAGAGCAGCAGACCATTCCGGCAAATCCGACATGGCGGAAAGGGCATGTTGCATGCCGTAGCCGGGGAAAAGCGCATCCGCCACGCTCTTCGGCTGTGAGACGCGCTCCTGCATTTTGCGCCAGACGTAATTGGGGATCCCCGACATGATCCAATCTCGGATGCTCAGCCCATTCGCCACGGCCTCGCCCACGTCTTTCCCCAGGGCTGGCGGTGCGGGATGACGCACGGCGTTCGGATACTCAGCCTGCCAAAAATTGAGACTGGCCATGGCCCCAGCCTGGTCGAAATCCATGGCGTTCAGAATCAAATCCGCGCGCCGGAGTATCGACTCCACAACCCCAGCCGGGCGTTTGGCCGCCCCTCCTGTGCCCATTGCCCCCACACCCAGGGCGTGTCCCTCCTGCCAGACCAGCGCTGAGTCGCGCTCCGTCTCCACCAGCACCCAGACGCGGAAGGCGGGCTTTCCGTAAACGTGGTAGAGGCGGTTCGCGCCTCCGCGCACCTCCCAATATTTCCGCAGCTGATCCTGCGCCCACGGCAACCGAGGATCGTCCCTGCGGATTTTGATTTTTACCACGCGTCCATCATGCACGGCCGGGATCACGAGACCGGCTGGCAGCCATATCTTTTTGCCCTGTCCGTCATCGCGCGTGCCGCGCAGGCCCCACGCCTTTTCCGGCGGGTATTTGTCACGATCATTCCAGCCAATTTTGCAGACGCGCGCCGTCTCCGCCGTGATTCCGTATTTGGACAACTCAGCGAGTCGCTCCGGCATGACCTGAAGTCGCTCCACGGAATGATCCACGAACGATTCCGCACGATTGCTCCAAACGTCAGGAGGCAGGACAACCTTGTCCGCGGGCCTGACCGTCGAACGCGCAGGGCGCTGGCCCTGTTCCGGGATGCGGCCCTTGCAGTACATCCGCAAAAACTCCGCGCATCCATCTGCATCCGCCACGCCACGACCGTTGACGGCGTTATAAATACCAACCAGGTCCGAGCTTGTGGCGCAGGAGTGGCAATAGGCGAGGTCACGCTCAAAATCGTAATAAAAAGCACCTCCAGGTGTGGCCTCGACGTGGAAGGGGCAGTGCCCCCCTATCTCGGTGGATCCATGAGGGTGAGGCTCCGTCACGAGATGCTCCGCTAGCGTGTGCCGTTCAGCTGTCGTGAGGTGTTGCAGGGCGATGCTCATTTCTCCCCCCCCCTGCCGAAGGCATCAAGGCGGCACACAAGGGGAGCAAAGCTCGAAAAGCATGCTGAACGAAACAAAAAGGTCGAAGCTTCGATGTTTTGAATAGGGAGGTTTTCTTGACCAACCCAGCGCGATGATTTAATTTTATATCTCTGCTTAGAGGAAAAGATCTTTTTCCAGCAAAAAACCTCCCCACTAAAAAAATATCCCTTTACCATTTTATCTTTTTCTCTACATACTTTCTTTCTTACAAAGGTATAAAGGTCTAAGAAGGTAAGGTAGAATAAAGGCAACCGTCCAAAATCACGCCAAAAAGATGAACGCAGACCTCGCTTAGAGTTCGCTTCGGAGCTTCGATCTTCAATACGGCAGATCATGACCCTTGCCCTCGGTCTGCCACTCGGCACGAATGACGACATTGTAAAAAACTTTATTTTTCGGCGGGACCTTGACGAGTTCAGTGCGGTTGGTGAAGTCTTTTCCAAGCGCATTCTGGCTCATGATCTTCGATTCAGGGATGCTTTTCTCCTCTTTGCACCAGCGCTGAAAGACCTGGTAAATGTCCTTCATCTGCGTGCGCGTCCAATCTGTAGCCGCTGTCGGCGTCGCATCGGTGACCTCCAGGCATTGCTCTAAGAATTCTCCGACAAAGTCATTCGAAGCCATGTAGTCCTCGGTGGTCGCGAGGACAGACGCCGGCGGTGTCAGGTCCATGGTCTTTAGAAATTCGACAGCTCCCCGCACAGCCCAGGCAAGGATCCCCGAAAGGTGCTCTGGCTGGTGGAGCTTGTGCTCCAGTTGCGGGTCCATGGGATAAACCCGGGCTTCGGGGTCTGGGTCAACTCCTTGCCTGAAAGTGCAACCAAATTTGATAATCCGCAGCCGCTCCTGGAAAGCTCTGTCGTCTCCGGATACGGACGGGACGCGGTTCGTCACGAAAAGCATTTTGAATTTAGGGATGTACTCCGTGATATTATTTGAGTAGAGCCCCCGGCAGGTGATTGGGTCACCACCAGAGAGCGCCTTGATTGCACCTTCGGAGAAGCGTGCGCGCTTCGGGGCCTCGGAAGCGCAAGCAAGTCGCGTGTGCTCCAAGGACACCAGTATTTGATCCGGCTTGTCGGAGGATTGAAGAGCTTTTTCATCGAGCAGAAATTTGGGGGGTATCTGCTGGAAGTAGCTGCCCATGATCTGGCGAATGGTCCGGAAAAAGACGCCTTTGCCGTTTCGGCCCTGCGGACCCCAAAAGCAATAAAATTCTTGCACATTTGAGAGTCCAGTCAGCCAGTACCCCGTGCATCGCTGGACGTAGTCGATGAGTTCCTGATCTTCGGCGAAGACCTGCTGCAAGAATGTCTCCCACAGATCGCTTTCTGCCTGGAGCTTGTCCCAAAGAATGCCAGAGGCACGGTTGATATAGTTGAAAGGGTTTGCAGGGAGCGTCTTTCCAGTGCGCAAATCGATTACCGCATTGGCGCAGGCAAAGAGGTACGGGTCAGCGTTCCACTCCGTGCCCAAAATTCCCAAGTATCCAGGGTTGGCCACGCTTGCCAGGTCAAGTACTTTCCCGATGCGTCCAGGATCTTTGAGCTCTTTTGCCCGTCGATCCCATGCTGATTGCTGCCGGAGCAAAGGATCAAGCATCTCCCGTTTTGCTGTTTTGGTTTCCAGCGCGAGATATTCATCGGATCCCTGCATCTCTTGAGCTTTCTGACCGTAGAATCGAGCCTGCTGGCGATAATCTTCGGCAATATGCGTCAGGCTGTGACGATGTGTCCGCCCCATATCCTCACCCCAATGAGTGTCCTGGAATCTGAACCACCGTCCCTGGGTGTTGTCGAAAATCAGCTTGCCGCCGAACCGTTCGGAAAACCTCCGAGCGTCGCCCATATGGTTGTCGTCGTAATCCACTTTGAGCTGGTCAACGTATCCCGTTGGCGTCGTTGTTCCAGACGGCTGTTCCTCTTTTGATTTCTGGTACTGCTCCTGCTCTGTGCGCACGGCCTCGTCCACTTGCCGTTTGATCTCATCCTTACTCATGCCGCGCTCCCCCGAAGCTCAAATCAAAATCACGCATACAGGTGCTGCCGATCAGCACACGCATTGTAAAATTGTAAAAATCCTTTTGCTTACCACTCGCGCAGAAATTGCGGTCGAATGGTCCCGTATCAGGTAAGCTTGCGGGAGGACCCAACGGCACAACCTGATTGATTGTTTTCGCCTTAGACCTAATTGAAAGTTTTCTTATAGTAAGGGAAGAGGCGAGGTCGGCGGGGCGGCGCGTTCCGCGACAGGACGCGCCCGCTGACGCGGTCGCGACGATGATCGCAGGCCGGCTAAAGGGTGAGTGGCCAGGACCGCTCAGAATGCGCAATGACGCACCAAGATTGCAGGGTGGGGGCAAATAGGGGGCAAAACAGAAAAAGGTCTTATGGCAATATAAGCCATAAGACCTTGATTTCTCTGGTAGCGGGGAGAGGATTTGAACCTCTGACCTTCGGGTTATGAGCCCGACGAGCTACCGTACTGCTCCACCCCGCGTCACGTGAGAGAGTGCTTATAGGACCCCGAAGCGGGGATGTCAACGTTTAATCCTTCTGAAGTGCTTTTTTCTTTGTTTAGGGGGAAGAAAGTTCTGGAGGCGTTGTCTGGAAAGGCTTTTTAATCGAACCGAAGTTGGCGACAGGGGGAGCAAGGCAGGAAAAGCGTTACATGGGGGTGGTCTTTTTCATGGAGCCCCTAGAAAGCACCAGCCAGAGGAGGCGTGCGGCATGGCCGGAGCCAAGCTTATGCCCCGAACACGGCCCGTTCTATTTACTTCCCCCTGGAATTTCCTTATCCCAATGCGGTCATGAGCGAAAAACAAGCCATATCCCTGATCGTGCCCGTTTATAATGAAGAGGGCAATCTGGACAAACTCTTCGCCGAGATTCACGCCGCAATCATTCCGCTGGACTGCCCGTGGGAGGTCGTCTTTGTGGACGACGGCAGCGTGGATGGCAGTCTGGACGTGCTGCGCAATCTTGCCGAGAGCCATTCCGAGATTCGATTCCTGTCCTTTTCCGAAAATCAGGGACAGTCCGCGGCCTTCTGTGCCGGGTTCGATGCGGCGCGGCATCCCGTGATCGTGACCATGGACGCGGATCTTCAGAACGATCCGGCGGACATCCCGGCCATGCTGGGAAAGTATGCCGAAGGATTTGATCTGGTCATCGGCTGGCGCGCCAAACGCAAGGACACTTGGGCCAAGCGCTGGGCTTCGCGCATCGCCAACGCCATCCGTCGCCGCATCACTCGCGACACCGTGCGCGACACGGGCTGTTCCCTGAAGGTCATGCGCCGTGAAATGCTGCTGCGTTTGCCGCGTTTCAAAAACATGCACCGCTATCTGCCGCCCCTGCTCCTGGCACAGGGCGCGCGCATAGCAGAGATCAAGGTCAACCATCGCCCCAGGCACCAGGGCCAGTCCAAGTACGGCACCTGGGACCGCGCCGTGGCCGGGGCTTATGACCTGTTCGGCGTGCGCTGGTTGCTCACGCGGACTGTGTCCTATAAACTCAAGGATTCCAATCTGTAGAGGGGCGGGCATGGCCGAATTGGTTCCGCCGCCGTATTGGTGGCTCCTGGCTCTGGCCGGGCTCGGACAGGTCGTGTTGCTGCTTCTGGTGGCGATCAGAGCGCTTCGGGGCGGGGATGCTGCGAACAGGGCGCATGGTCTGGCTGTGGTACTGTTTGTTTTTGGGGCGCTGTCCGGTATTGTTTACGGATTTGTCCAGAGCGACGCGGTATTCGCGCTTGGTGAAATTTGTGCAGTGATTCTGGTCCTGCGTTGGGCTTGGTCCACGCGAAACAAGGAAGAGGCGTGAGCGGTTCGGGCAACGGAAATAGCGGCATCAAGGCTGCGCTCAAGGGGTTGGTCATGCTTCTTGGGCTGGGTTCGCTGGTCTGGCTGGCGCGATCCCTGGGGCTGGACGACATGCTGCGCGACACGGCGTGGTTCAATGAACACGTCCTGGGCAACGGTCCGCTTTCCATCATCATTTATATAGCGGTGGGTACGGCGTTGACCGCCGTTGGCATGCCCCGACAACTGGTCTGTTTCTTGGGCGGCGTGGCCTTCGGCGCGTTTTTCGGCACGTTGTTGGGCACGCTGGCCTGTGGCCTGGGGTGCCTGACCTGCACCGGCTACGCGCGTTTGCTTGGCCGACAGTCCGTGAGCCGATTGCTGGGCAAGCGGTTGTCCAAGGCCGACGCTTTTCTGAAAACCGATCCTTTCCGTATGGCTTTGACCATTCGCCTGATTCCTGTGGGCAGCAATCTGATCACCAATCTGGCAGCCGGGGTCAGCAGTATCCCGCTGTGGCCTTTCGTGCTTGGCTCGACTCTTGGCTATGTGCCGCAGAATCTTGTCTTTGCCCTGTTCGGCGGCGGCATGAACGCGGAGTCGCGCACCGGGCTGCTGCTCTCGGTGGGTACGAGTGTGGTGTTGCTTATCGCTTCGGCCTGGTTGGGGATTTCGGTCTATCGGAACTACAAGGCGCAAGCGGATAGTCTGCGGGAAATGGAATCAGAGTAGTTTTTCCGCATCGGGCTTGAAGACCAGCGCTTCCAACCATCTTTTCCAAACCAGCCATATGAGCACGGCGATCGTCAAACCGAAAAGCCAGCCAGCCAGCACGTCCGAAGGGAAATGCTTGCCGAGGTAAATCCGGGAATAGCCCACGGCCAGGGGGAGTCCGGCCAGCCAGGGACGCGTCTTGGGCCAGAGCAACAGGCAGAGCGTTGCCAGACAGGCGATGTTGGCGGCGTGCCCCGAAGGGTAGGAGCTGCCTTTGGTCTTGGTCTGCACGAAGTCCGGCGGAAGCCGGAGCCATTGCCCCTCATCCACGTAGTAGGTCCCGGCCACGCTGTGCAGGGGGCGCACCCGCTGTATTGAATCCTTGACCTGCGAAGTTGCCATATCCGTGAGCCCCATGCTGACCAGCAGCAGGAGAAAGAGCATGAGTTGTTTGCGGCCATGGCGTTTTACAAGCAGCAGCACGGCTGGCACAAGCACGGCAAAAAGCGCTATCCTGGAGGAAAGCAAACGCATTGCGTCGTTGAGCAGCCAGGTGTGGCCTTGCTGGTTGATGAGCTTCAAAAGCAGCAGGTCAAAGGCGGGGGTGTCGAAAAACATGCGCGCAACATAGCCCGGCTTGCCTTGGGGAGCAAGGGCGTCTTGGTTGCGGTCCTTATTCCGGGACCAGACCCGGCAGGGTGGCCTGCATGGGGGCGCATGGGCCGCAACGCAGCAGACTGGGACCATGCGGATCGTGAGCGGCGCGATTGGCCCGTGAGCGCGCGAAGTCTGAAGTGGCGTAGCAATAGGCGCAGCCGAAAACGCAGGAATCGTACATGCCGATGTCCCGGGAAGGCGTGCAGTTGCAATGCGGACGTTGATGCGAGTCTGCCGTAATGGGCAAATCAAGGTCAAAGGTCCGGTTCAGGTATGTTGCATCAATGCAGGCACCGGGCGGCGCGCCCAGGTGCGTCCAATTTTGTTCCTGGGCGCAGGTCTGGAGGGTGATGCCGTTCGTTGCGGCAATTTCGGCCATGCGGGGCAGAATCTGCTCCATATTGCCGGTGTCTGTTTGGGAAATCGTAATCCCCTGTTGTCGCAGTCCTCGGAAACGGGGCTGCATTTTTTTGTAAAAATCAAGTTCACTGATGACGCAACGCCGGGTTTTGCCGCGCAGCTCTTTGGCCAAGCGGGCAAAGGCCTCGGTATGCCACTCGGGCGGAGTGAGGTTGGAAAATACGATGGGATCGTAGCGCCAGATCACCCGCTCTGGGCCGACGCGTTCGGCAAGACGGGAAAAGGCCTGGAGGCGTTTGCGCAAGGGAAGCTGGCGGGGTTCCAGGAGACGCGGATAATCCAGCAGGGTGATCAGGAACAGGGAATGCTTTAGTCCCAGGCTTTCCAGCTCGTCCAAGCGGTCCGTGAGCGGATCGGGCCAGCGTGACCAGAAGACCAAGGCGTCCACGTCCGAAGGCCGAAGCGAGATGCGTGACACTTGGCGCGGGTTGAACGGATTGGGCACGGCGCACCAGCCTGTGCGGACGCGGTTCAGGAACCAGGGAGTGTAGAACGCGGGAAGGTCGGTGCGTCGACTGGCCGAGATGATCATGCCGTTTTTCTTTTGAGGAGAAGTCTTCCCGTTTGCTTCCTAGTCCTTGGTGCAGAGCGATACCAGAGGCTCGAAGCTACGCGTCTGCGGCAGGTAACTGAGCAATTCGCCCTTTTCCAGATCGAAATACCAGCCGTGCAACAGCAGCTTTCCGTCCTCCACACGGGATCGTACCCAGGGAAACGTCATCAGGTTGCGGAGCGAGACCAGTACAGCGGCCTGCTCGCAGGCCCGTTCGCGGGCTTCGGGCGGTGCGTCGGGCATGGTGGCTTGCACATGGGCCTTGGCTGGCTGCGCAATGTTCACCCATTTGTTGATGAATTCGTCGCCGAGGTCCCGTTCTTCAAGGAGGGCGCGGATGCCGCCGCATTGACGGTGTCCCAGAACAACGACATGCTCCACCTCCAGGTGGCGTACGGCGTATTCCAGCGCGGAACTGACACCGTGGTAGCCTGCTGCCTGTTCATGGGGAGGTACCAGATTGGCGATGTTGCGGACGATGAACAGTTCACCCAGGTTGCTGTCGGTGATCAAAGCCGGATCCACTCGCGAGTCGCAGCAGGCGATCATGAGCACCTTGGGGTGTTGCCCCTGGCGCAATTCGTCCACAAGACGGCTGTCGCCGCAGAAGCAGCTTTGCTGGAAACGTTTGAAACCGGAAAGGAATTTCGTGATGCCGTGCATGCCTTGTCCCGGAGATGTTTACGGTCAGTGGGAACACCCCGATACCTGCGGTCCGGTGCCTTGGCAAGCTGCAATTGATCTCCGAGCCTGGGGCCTTGCCTTCGCGGGGCGGGCCTGTCAATGTGGCACGGATATGAGCAAGGCACGAATAGCGGTAATGATGCCGCGTTTTTCCAGGTACGGCGGGGCCGAGGGATTTGGCTACAGGCTTGCCGAGGCGCTGGCCCAGGACGGGTTCGACGTGGATTTTCTTTGCGCCCGTAGCGAGGCGCAACCGCCTTCCGGAGTGCGTATCGTGTCGGTGGGCCGGTTCGGTCCCTTCAAGTGGTTCAAGGTGCTTTGGTTCGCCTTGGCCGCCGAGCGGCGTCGCCGCAAGGGCGATTACGACCTGAGCATTGGGCTGGGGAAGACGCTGCGCCAGGATGTTTTTCGCCAGGGCGGCGGTCCTCTCACAGTGTTCTGGCGGCTCTCGGCGCGGGCCTGGCCGCGTGGCCCGCAGCGTGCCTGGAAGATGCTGCGTCGCCGCCTGAGCCCCGCGAATTGGGTCGGTTGGTGGATCGAGCGGACCCAGGTCCGCACCACGCCGGTCATCGTGGCCAACTCCGACTTGACCCGCCAATGGATGGCCGAGGCGCATCCGTCGCTTAAGCCGGAATCCATGCCCGTGATCTACAATCGGCCCGATCTGGATAGATATGCGCCGGCTGGCGAAGAGGAACGGCAAGCTTTGCGGACGGCAGCCGGAGTTCGTTCGGATCAGGTCTTGCTGCTTACCGCCGGAACGAATTTCGCGCTCAAGGGCGTCCGTCCTTTATTGGAAGCCTTGGCGCTTTTGCCTGACAGGTATGTACTGCATATCGCAGGGGGTCGCGGCCCAGGGCGATACCTGAAGCTGGCGCGACGTCTTGGCGTGGCGGAACGAGTGCGCTTTCTGGGCCGAGTCGAGGATATGCCTTCGTTCTACGCCACGGGAGACCTCTTCGTGCTGCCCACGTTTTATGATGCCTGCTCCAACGCGGTGATGGAGGCGCTGGCGTCGAACCTGCGCGTCGTTTCCAGTGCGAGCAACGGCAGTGCCGCGTTTCTTCCTCCCGAGAATATTGTTGCCGATCCGTCGGATTTTGAAGACATGGCCCATGTCCTGGCCAGGGTCGCGAATGCGCCTCGTCCAACAGGGTTTGTTTGGCCCGAGCAGGCTGCTGGGGGCATGGAAGCGTGGGTGGAATTGGTCCGTGGGCTTGTGCGGGAGAAATTCGCGAGTCGCGAACATGGTTCTCGGGAATGAGGCGAAGATAAAAATAAGTATTCGCCCCATGGACCAGGCCGTCATTATATGATTTATTGGGAAGCGGCATGATTGAGGTCGCCGGATTGATCCAAGGGTGTCCGGAGTTGTTCTTCGGGAAGGGATGAGGGGTCGATCCAATACGAGCAAGGGGCTGCCCCGCAACCGGGCGGCTGACGGACGGAGACGCGTTTGGCGGATATTCTCGTCATCGACGACAATCTGGACTTTTGTTTTTCCCTCAAAGCCAAGATTGAGCTGATAGGGCATCGTTGCCGTACGGCTGTTTCCTGCGAGGAGGGATTGGAAAAGATTCTTGAGAAGTGCGTTGAAGTGGTCTTTTTGGATGTGGTTTTTCCCGGGCGCAACGGCATCCAGGCCATTTCCGAATTCAAACAATTGGATTGCAGCCCCGAAGTGGTCATTGTCACGGCCAGCGCGGACATTGCTTCGGCCGAAGAGGCTATCCGCAAGGGGGCCCTCGACTACCTGGTCAAGCCGCTCACCAAGGACAGCGTACAGAGCGTCATTGAAAAGGCCATTGCCTTTCGTAAGAAACGTCTGTTCCGCAATCCCGACGAGAGTTTCGACCGTTCCGGCATCATAGGCAACAGCGCCAAACTCAACAGCTGCCTGTTCGCGTTGCAGCGTGCTTCCCAAGGACCGGCCAGCGTCTTGATTCGCGGTGAAACAGGCACGGGAAAGGAGCTTTTTGCCCGTGCGGTTCATGCCAACAGCAGCCGGGTGGATGACAGCTACGTGGTCGTGGACTGCACCAATCTGCCCAAAAATCTGGCTGAGAGCCTGCTCTTTGGCCACGAGAAAGGAGCCTTTACCGGAGCCGATCAGGCCCGGGTCGGTTTTTTTCAGCAGGCCGACGGCGGGACGCTATTCCTGGATGAGATAGGAGATTTGGACCTCTCCGTTCAAAAATCCCTGTTGCGCGTGCTGCAGGAACGCAAGTTTCGCCCGCTTAGTTCCAAGCGCGAAGTGAAGAGCGATTTTCGGCTGGTTTCGGCCACCAACCGGGATATCGAAGAAATGGTCCAGCGGGGCGAATTTCGGCGCGACCTATATTATCGAATCAGTAAT
This sequence comes from Desulfovibrionaceae bacterium, assembly GCA_036541255.1. Classification (GTDB taxonomy): domain Bacteria; phylum Desulfobacterota; class Desulfovibrionia; order Desulfovibrionales; family Desulfovibrionaceae; genus Paucidesulfovibrio. Next base: position 32,614 of record JAZHDD010000039.1, read on the forward strand.
ATGATCGTGGAAGTGCCCCCCCTGCGCGAGCGCAAGGAGGATATCCCCGTACTTGTGGAGCACTATCTGGATTCGATTTCCACGCAGCTCGGTAAAACCGGACTGCGTGTTTCCGAAGGCTATTATTCCTGCCTGCGCGAGTACGGTTGGCCCGGCAATGTCCGCGAACTGGTCAATGTCGTGCAATACTCCGTGGCCAACGCGGACAACAACGAGCTTCTCGATATCTACCACCTGCCCATTTCCCTGCGCACCTTCTGGGCCAAGCAGGGCATCGCGGAAGAACAGCCCCAAAGCGTGCAAAGCTTCAAGCCGGAAGTCTACTCTTCCGCAGGCGATCTGCTTGTCTTCAAGGATGCGCGGAATCAGACCCAGGCCCACTTTGAACTGGTCTATCTCGCTGCCTTGGCCGAACGTTCCGGCGGCGAAATCAAAAAAGCCTGTCAGCTCTCCGGGCTTTCCCGCGCACGGCTCTACGAATTGTTGCAAAAGCACAACCTTTCCCTGAAAAGCTAAGTCCAATCCATCCTTTGCGAGGGAGGCGTTTTGCCTGTCCACTGTCTGTCTGGAAAAACCGGACAGGCTGGTGTCGCTTTGCAAGGCGTGTTTTTTATCATCCTTAATTTACTACACAAAAAAAAGAAAATTTTTTGGTACGTTTCTTTCATATACTTGAGGGAAATGTTTCTCCAGGCTGTTGCCCTGGAAACCAAGTCGGGTCGTTAAGGGCTGGAACACCTTCTGGCTCTAGGAAGATTTGATAGGCGACCCGCACCCGGATAAAAAACAAGCAGTCCGGGAAAACCGGACAGGCGTTCGGAGTCCGTAGAAACCGGACGCGGCAAGCGGAAGATGCACAAAATGAAAATCTGTACCCTGGGAGGGAGTCATGGCTGAGCAGACTGGTAACCAAAACAATGTGGTGGAGCAGAACACGGCGCAGACCGGGACCACCGAGCCTGTGACCACGATCAATGTACCGGCTCCTGAAGCAGGGCAGCGTCTTACCTACACCATCACGCCCGGCGAAACCGTCAACCTGGAATTCGACATCGCCCAGGCGGAAATCGTACACAACGGGCAGGATCTGATCATCCGTTTTGAGAACGGCGGGTCCATTATGCTCGAGAATTTCGTGGACGTGTCCGAAGGCACGACTCCTCCCCAGATGCAGCTGACCGACGGCACGCTTCTGGCCGGTGACGTGGTCATCACCTCCCTGGCCGTTGAGGACCTCGAAGCTGCGGCCGGTCCCGGCGGCACCCGGGGCGGCGGCGTCGGTTCCTTCCGGACCGACATCGGCGCACTGGCCACTGGCCTGGACGGCATCGACGAGATCGGCCCCGGCGCGGGACTGGGCGATGACGGCGGCGCACCTGATGCCGCAGGCGTTGCTGCCCTGCTGCCCCCCGACGCTCCCACGGATCTGCGGGTGACCTGGGCCGAAGACGACGATGTGACCATTGAGGGAGGCGGCCCGGCCAATACCACCATCAATGTGTATTCCGACGGCGCGCTGATCGGTTCCACGACCAGCGACGGCGCAGGCAACTGGGTTCTCATCACCCGCGGCCTGACTCCCGATCACAAGAATGTCGTCACGGCCACGGCTGTAAACGCCGCCGGTCTTGAGTCCGAGCCGGGCGGTCCGATCTTTGTCTACTACGGTAGCGATCCGAGCCAAGGCGACGACACTCTGGAAGGCGATATGATGGTCGCCAGGGGCGCCGGTCCCAATGGCACCGACGACTATATTGAGAGCGACACCGACGGCGAGAACGCGTATTTCATCGGCCGCCACGGTAACGACACCATCCTTGCCGGTGACGGCGACGACACCATCTGGGGTGGCAGCGGCGAAGACCATCTGTACGGCCAGGAAGGCGACGACACCATCTGGGCCCAGGCCGATGACGACACCCTCGTGGGCGGCCAGGGCGCGGATGCCATGGATGGTATGGGCGGCATCGACACCGCCGACTATTCCGACTCCCAATCCGACGACTCCCAGGGCGTGGACGTGAATCTGGAAACGGGTCTCGGTTTCGGTGACGACGCCGAAGGCGACACCCTCGCCAACATCGAGAATCTGGTCGGTTCCGACTATGACGACACTCTGACCGGCGACGGCAACGAGAACGACATCCGCGGCGGCGACGGCAATGACATTATTGCTGGCGGCGCTGGCGACGACACGCTTCTCGGCCAGGACGGCGACGATACCATGTCCGGCGGCGAAGGCGACGACTCCATGCAGGGCGGCGAAGGTGCCGACTCCATGGACGGCGATGCCGGTGACGACACCATGTTTGGCGACGCGGGCCAGGACACCATGTCCGGCGGCACCGGCGACGACGTCATGCACGGCGGGGACGAAGGCGAGTGGGTCACGGGAGGCGGAGAATCTTCCTGGACCAACCAGGCCGTGGTCAGCGGCACCATCTACGAGACCGAGGGCCAGGAAGGTCCTGGAACCACGGTTGATTCCTGGACATTCGTCGTCAATACGGCCGGTACCGTGAACATTGACGTGCTGGCAAGGGAAAATGCGACCGACCTGAACGGCGACGGCGAAATCACCTCTTTGGACTCCCAGATTTATGTGTTCGACAGCGAGGGCAATCTGGTCGCCACCAATGACGACGCTTCCGTTCTCTACGGAGCTGATGGCTCTGTCTCGAGTTTGGACTCCTACCTGAGCCTGCACCTGGAACCCGGCGAATACACCATCAAGATCGGTGATTTTGAGTTAACGGAACAAAACGCCCGGGACGGATTCGACCCTGACGGCTCGCTCTCTTCGGGAGATCACGCCGACTATCAGATCACCATCACGGGAGTGGACACCCAGATCAGCCTTCAGGAGCAGGTTTTGGTGGACGGCCCCGGCGACACCATGTTCGGCAACGAGGGCAACGACCTGATGTACGGTGACGGCGGCCACGACACCATGGACGGCGGCGCGGACAACGACACCCTGTACGGCGGCACCGGCAACGATGTGATGTTCGGCGACACCGGCGACGACCAGCTCTTTGGCGAGTCCGGCAACGACACCATTAATGGCGGTCTTGGCTCGGACAGCATTGAAGGTGGGGACGGCGACGACCGTCTCATGGGCTACACCGAGAATTATGCGCACCCCGGCGATGGCGACGACACCATCCGCGGCGGCGCGGGCAACGACTACATCGACGCTTCTTCCGGCAACGACGACCTGTATGGCGATGAAGGCAACGACACTGTCTGGGGCGGACTTGGCGAAGACACCATCCATGGCGGTTCCGGCGACGACGCGCTTAGGGGCGAAGGCGGCGCGGACACCATTTATGGTGGGGCTGGCAACGATACCATTTATGGACATGGTTGGTTTGAGGACAATACCGGCGTTGACGGCGGTGACAAGCTGTACGGCGGCGCAGGCAATGATTTGATGTCCGGCGAAGGCGGCGACGACACGCTGCGCGGCGGCAGCGGCGACGACACCTTGTATGGTGGCGACGGTGCTGACAAGCTGCACGGCGGCCGCGGCAATGACTTTCTTGATGGCGGCGACGGCAACGACCAGCTCTTTGGCGGCCGCGGCAACGACCTTCTGTTCGGAGAAGCTGGAAACGATCTGCTTCGCGGCGGTGCTGGCAACGACCAGCTCTTTGGCGGCGACGGGCGCGACACCCTGCGCGGCGGCAGCGGCGACGACACCCTGCGTGGCGGCGACGGTGCGGACAAGCTGCATGGCGGCGCAGGCAACGACCTGCTTCAAGGCGGCGACGGGCGCGACACCTTGCGCGGCGGCAGCGGCGACGACACCCTGCATGGCGACGATGGTCGCGACCTGCTCCTTGGCGGCGACGGCAACGATGGTCTGCACGGCGGCAGCGGCAGCGATACCCTGAGCGGTGGCGCTGGCAACGACCTGCTTCGGGGCGAGTCCGGACATGACGAACTTTCCGGCGATGCCGGTAACGATACGCTGCTCGGCGGTGTCGGCAATGATACACTGGCGGGAGGGGCTGGAGCCGACTACCTGAGCGGCGACGAAGGCAACGATCAGCTCTCCGGCGGGACCGGCAATGACACCTTGCTCGGCGGCGAGGGCCATGACAGGCTTCTCGGCGAGGCCGGTAACGACGTGCTGAACGGTGGTGTTGGCAATGATACCTTGCGCGGCGGCAGCGGCGAAGACACTGTGCTCGGCGACGAAGGCAACGACCTGCTGTTCGGCGGTGCGGACGACGACACCCTGGTTGGCGGAACCGGCGCAGACACCCTGTACGGCGGAACCGGCGACGATTCCATGTACATGAGCCAGGACGGCACCTGGAGCGGCGGTTGGCAGGCGCACAATGTCGGCGATCCCGGCGTGTTCGGCACTGACGAGTACCGCCCCATCGCCGGCAAGATCCAGAACCACGACCGTTTCTTCGGCGGCGAGGGTGACGACACCCTGTTCCTGGGTGACGGCAACGAGGCCTTGTTCCTGGATGATCCGATTAATGTCCCTGGCGGTCCGGTTCTTACCAGCATCGAGAACATCGTTGCCGGTGCCGGTGACGACGTGGTCGACCTGACCAGCGAAAATTACAGCTACGGCGACGTGAACATCTCCGGCGGCGAAGGCAACGACGTGCTCTGGGCCAATGCTGGGGACGACACCGTGGACGGCGGCACTGGAAACGACAATCTCTGGGGCGGCAGCGGCGACGACCAGCTGATCGGCGGCGAGGGCAATGACACCCTGCGCGGCGGCGAAGGCGACGACACCCTGCGCGGCGAGTCCGGCAACGACCTGCTTGAGGGCGGCGCTGGTGACGATGTTATGTTCGGCGGTCGTGGTAACGACGATATGAGCGGCGGTGCCGGTGACGACGAAATGTACGGCGGCCGCGGCAATGATAACATGTCCGGCAACGACGGCGCGGACAATATGTCCGGCGACGACGGCCTTGATACCATGAGTGGCGGCTTTGGGGACGACGTCATGGAAGGCGGCAGCGGAGCAGACCTGCTCAACGGTGACCAGGGCGACGACTGGATTGAGGGCCAGGACGGCAATGACGTGATCTACGGCGGCTCCGAAGCGGCCGCAGGCGGCGCTGCCCAGACCATGACCCTTACCGCCCGCATCGGCGGCGAAGCCTACGATGCCAGCGGCCAGGGCGGCAACCCCATGTTCCGCATCTACGTGGACGGCGTCCAGGTGGATCAGGGCGAGGTGACCTGGGCTCTGGATACCAACAACGGCGGTGGCTACACCGGGCATGACGCTGTGAACTGGCAGAACGTGACCGTCACGGTGAACCTGCCTGCGGGCGTCAATCCGGCGAGCGTCTCCGTGGAATACTACAATGACGCCTGGAGCGGCGAGATTCCCGACCGCGACCTCTGGGTTGATTCCGTGGACATCAACGGCGAGACCTTCCAGGCTGAGAATGCCCACTACGAGCGCGATGGCATGAGCGACATGACCGGACGCGAGAACCTGAACTGGAACGGACGTCTCATCTTCGACGTGAGCCCTGCCTTCAGCGACAACGATACCATCTTCGGCGGCCAGGGCGAGGATACCATTTACGGTCAGGCCGGAGACGACCAGATCAGCGGCGGTACCGAAAACGACCTCATCCACGGCGGCACGGGCAATGATCTGATTCATGGCGACGAAGGCGACGACGTGATCTTCGGCGACGAAGGCAACGATCAGCTTTACGGTCAGACCGGCAACGACCAGATTCATGGTGGCGACGGTAATGACACCATCTTCGGCGAGGAAGGCGACGACATCCTCAGCGGCGACGCTGGCAACGATCAGATCGGTGGCGGCGACGGTGCCGACCAGATCGACGGCGGCCTCGGCGACGACCTGATCCATGGCGACGCTGGCAATGACCAGATCACCGGCGGTGAGGGCCTGGATACGGTTTATGGCGGCGACGACAACGACGTGATTCACGGTAACGAGGGCAACGATCAGCTCTTCGGTGAGGGCGGTGACGATACCGTCTACGGCGGAGAGGGCGACGACCTCGTGAGCGGCGGCGCAGGCAACGACGAACTGCACGGCGACGACTTTGACGCCAACGATCTGTTGATCCTGAATATGGACGGCGAACATGGCCAGGCTCAGGTCTACGCGGATGTCGCGAACTTCCCGACAGACGCCCTGACCGTGAACCTGACCTTTGCCTCCACGCATCCCCCGCTGGCGAGCGAGACCAACGGTATCTCCCTGGTCTCCTATGCGGTGAACGGCGAACATGGGTACTACACCAACGAGTTCCTGGTCTTTGCGGAACCCAACAACGTGCTCGGCGTGTACGTGAACAACGTGCATGTGACCATGAACCTGGGCAGCAACTGGGACACCATGTTCGACGGCGAGTTCCATGACCTCTCCGTGAGCTATGACAGCGCCACGGGCAGCATCGTGGTCCTGCTGGACGGCGTGCAGGTGGGATCCACCACCGCTAATGCCGGCCCCATTACCGCTGGCGGTACCCTGGTCCTGGGACAGGAACAGGATGGCGAAGCCAGCGGCTACCAGCTGAGCCAGGAATTCTCTGGCATGGTAGCGGCCCTGTCCGTTCTCAACGGCTCGGGCGAGACCATCCTTGAGGAGATATTCGCCAACGTGCACGGCGGCAACGACACCCTGGACGGCGGCGACGGCAACGACCTCATCTACGGTGAGGCCGGAGCGGACCTGATCGACGGCGGTGACGGCAACGACATCATGCATGGCGGTAGCGGCAACGACACCATCACCGGCGGTGACGGCGACGACCAGCTCCTGGGTGGCAGCGGCTACGATACGGGTGTGTATGCGGGGGATGTGAACGATCTGGGCTTCAGTCTGATTGGCGGGGACATCCAGGTCTCCGGCGCCGAGGGCGTGGACACACTGAACAGCATCGAATCCCTGCGCCTTGCTGGAACGGACTACGAACTGGTGGTCGGCACCAACGGTGACGATACCCTGGTCGGCGGTGCTGAGCGCGAACTGATCCTCGGCTTTGACGGCAACGACACCGTGGACTACTCCGGTTCCGCCGCAGGCGTGACCGTGAATCTGAACACGGGCATGGGCTCTGGCGGGGACGCCGAGGGCGACCGCTACGTGAGCATAGAGAACGTCACGGGTTCCGACTTCGCCGACCATATCACCGGCAATGGCGGGGCCAACGTGCTGGATGGCGGAGCTGGCAACGACACCTTGATCGGCGGCGGCGGTAGCGATACCCTGCTCGGTGGCGGTGGCAACGACGACCTCCGCGGCAATAGTGGTGCCGACGAACTCCATGGCGGAGAAGGCGACGACATCCTCCGCGGCGGCGGCGGCAACGACGACTTGTACGGTGGTGCTGGCAACGACGAATACATCGGCGGAAACGGCAACGATACCGTGCACATGACTCTTGATACGAGCCAGCCGACCTCGTTTGATCTCCTGCCTGACGGCAGCATCCAGATGACCAGCTCCGAAGGCGTGGACACCCTGTCCGGCATCGAGACTCTGGAACTGAATGGACGCAGCTTCAACCTCATGGCTGGCGGCGATGGCGTGGATAATCTGGACGGAACTACCGGGGCCGACCTGATGCTCGGCTTTGGCGGCGACGACGACCTGAGCGGCGGCGACGGCGACGACGTGATCCTTGGTTACGGCGGCGACGACGAGCTCTTTGGCGGCGACGGTCGCGACATGCTTATCGCGGGCAGCGGTGACGATGAACTGAGTGGTGGTGCAGGCAACGACTGGTTGTTTGGGGGCAGCGGCGACGACTCCCTCACCGGCGGAGTCGGCAACGACCTGCTGAACGGCGGTGCAGGCTACGACGTGGCTTACTTCGCCGCAGGTTTGGCGGGGTTGAGCTTCGGCTTCAGCCCTGAAGGCTACCTGCAGGTAACCACTGCAGGCGAAGGCACCGACACCCTGATCGATATCGAAGCCATCAACCTGGGCGGCACCGAATACGGCTTCCAGATCGGCACTGGCGCCGGCGAGTTCATGGGAGTGGACGCCGACAACATGCTGGTCTTCGGTGGAGCCGGTGACGATCACATCTACAACAACGGTGAAGGCAGCTACATCCTCGGCGGCGAGGGGAATGACTTCATCCAAGACTTCCATTGGACCGGCTGGAACCATTGGCAGGATCAGAACAGTGTGCTTGACGGCGGCTCCGGGAACGACACCATCTGGGGCGGCGCCGGCGAAGACACGATCCTGGGCGGCAGCGGCAACGACGACCTGTACGGCATGTCCGACAACGACATGATCGTGGGCGGCGACGGCAATGACTACATTGTCGGCGGCGGCGGCGACGATCAGATCGACGGCGGTGCAGGAAACGACACCCTCTACGGTGACGAGGTGCTGGGACTGGTCGCGGGCGAGGACACCCTCTGGGGCGGCGCCGGAAACGACGAGCTTCATGGTGGCAGTCAGGACGACCTGCTCTACGGCGGCAGCGGCAACGACCACCTCTACGGCGACAACGGCAGAGACATGCTTGCCGGCGGCTCGGGCAACGACACGATTGACGGCGGTAATGGCAACGACACCATCGCCGGCGGCGAGGGCGACGACATCCTCTACGGAGGGAACGGTGCCAACACCTTCGTGTTCGACCTGAGTATCGACAACGGCAACGACACGATCATGGACTTCGACGTCAACGATACGCTCCAGATCAACGGCGTGACCGATCCCAGCCAGGTCTGGGTGACAGGTTCCGGCGACGATCAGATTCTGCACATCCAGGACGCGGGCGGCGAGAGCTTGATCACCCTGGATGGTTACGAGCCGGTAACTCCGATCACCATCAATCTGCCGTTCATTGGCCAGGTCACGATCGGGTACCATGGGCATGATGCCATGGATCAGGTCCTGACCACCGACAACACCAGCCTGGATCATCTCCTTGGTGACGGCGGTCCCGGATTGTCCGGCATCGGTGGTGGCGGTGACACAAGCGGTATCCCTATCGATCCGTACGACGACCTGCTGAACAGCATTCTCAACGGTTCGGGTAACGGCGACGTGTAGTTAGAGCGACAAAACAATAGTAAGGGCCTCTCCTGGAAACAGGGGAGGCCCTTTTTGATGAGCAATAGTGCGTTGCAAGAAGTAAATTTTACATGATGAGCGTATACGCTGTCACAGATGCTTTTAGCTGTTTGAAAAAAGGTGTATTATTTTTTAAACGTTTTGTTGATGATGATAGCTTGGAATTACACGAGCATATCTGTTTTTTTAATATACATGAATTCGTCGTTGCATCCTTTCCATAGTGGGATTGCGTAAAATGCTGAGGTGGCGTGACGAATGCGACGAAACATGGGAAAACGTGGTCCCTATCTGTGTAGATATTTGTATTATTAGGGTTGACAGAGGTGGATATATCGGTCAAAAAAATACACATTATATGGGGCTGGGGCGTTCGATTTTAATCGGACGGGGGTACGGAAGATGATTGAGTCCCAAACATATTGCGCAGGTGGGTGAAATGAAACATTTTTCTTTGGCAGTCACGTTGCTCTGCTTGCTGGTTCTTGCAGCTCCTGGCTGGGCTCAGGACAGCATGAGCACCGATCTCAAGCGGACAGTGGTGGAGTGCCTCCAGTATAATCCCATGCTTGAGAGCATCAAGCATGAGCGTGAGGCCGTTTCCAATGAACTGCGTGCTGCTTGGGGCGGTTATTTGCCGCAACTTGATGTTGCTGCTGCCTGGGGCGGCCAGCAGCATAATACCCTGGTGACCCGCCTTAACGGCACGGATGATGAATTCCGTAACCGTTTTGAAGGTTCCGTCACCGTGACCCAGCTTATCTGGGACGGCAACGGCCAAGTGGACTTGATCCGCAAGGAACGCGCCCGCCTGCAGTACGCTGAAGAACGTTTGTACGACAGCGCCGAAGCACTTGCCCTTGATGCTATCATCGCCCACCTTTCGGTTCTGCGCGAACAGGAATCAGTGGCTCTTGCCGAAGCCAATGTCGAACAGCACCGCACCATCGCCGGTTCCCTGCAGGAACGGCTGGATCTCGGCGCTGGCAGTCTTGCCGACGTCACTCAGGCCAACGCACGTCTGGCTCTGGCTGAATCCCTGCTTGTCTCGCAGCGTCAGGCTCTGCAAAACGCCATTTCCAATTATGAAAAGCTGGTGGGCCATCTGCCCATGGATTTGGTCACTCCTGAGCAGCAGGCAGCCCCGTTTGAAAACGTGGATCTCGCCATTGCAGCAGTCAAGGAGAAGAGCCCCAAGATCATGGCCAAGAAGTCCGAATTTGAGCAGTCCCGCCAGGATGTGGGTATTGCCACTTCGAATTTTGCACCCCTGATTTATCTTGAAGGCAAGACAGATTACAAGGACAAGGTCGAATCCGACAATTTTTACACCAAGACCGACACACTGATGGTCAAGGCGCAGTGGAACCTGTTCAACGGTGGTTCCGATCTCGCGGCCCGCAATGCCGCTCTTGAGCGCAAGATCAAAATGCGCAAGGAGCTGGAAGACCTTTTGGACTCCCTGACCAACGAAACCAAGAGCACCTGGACGCTTCTCGACGCTTCTCAGCGTAACGTGCAGAACTACGCTCAGGCCAAGGATTTCAACGTCCAGACTCGCGACATGTATCTGCAGCAGTTTGATGTCGGCCAACGCAGCTTGCTCGACGTCCTGGACGCAGAAAACGAACTGTACACCACGAGTGGCCGGTTGATCACGGCCCGTTTTAACCAGATCATCGCGGTGTATCGTCTTTACGCTCTGGAGGGCGGATTGATTTCGAGTCTGAATCTTGATCCCACTCTCTACGAGGAATTGACTACCACGGAAGTGACGGAAGAGTAGTACGCTGGCACCACCTGCCCGGTAGCGACTGCAAAAGGCCACAAGAGTCAAACTCTTGTGGCCTTTTTTTCGAGCAGCGGCGAAAACGACTATTTTTCCCGGCGCCCTCGCCCCTGTATTTTATCTCCCATTCAACTACATCTTGTGCTATTATGAAGAGGTAGAATACAGTAGCTGTTATGAAGATCACGAAATGAAGACATGGGTTGGTAACGATGAATACAAAGGCTGAAAAGAGTTCTGATACGACGCGCGAACCCCGGACAGAAAAAAGTCCAGGGTCGAGCGTTGCCGAAGCACGGGCACAGGCGAAGCCCGCTCGCGGTGAGGTGCTTGTCTCCCCAAAGTCCATTGATTTTGAGCCCCCTTTGCTGAGCTGCCTGAGTATGCTCTTTCGGCTGCTTGGCAATGCCCAGACAGTGGACACCCTTAAGGCCGGGCTGCCACAGAGCGAGGAAGGAATAACGCCCGCCCGCTGTATCCGCACGGCAAGGTTGCATGGTATGCGGGCCAATCTAGTGCGTAAACAGCTCGTGAAGAACATTTCTCCGCTGACCATGCCGTGCATCTTGATTCTTAACGGCAACAATGCCTGTGTGCTTACCGCCGTGACCGGGGACAAGGCCACCATACTTCTGCCTGAAACTCCGGGGGCGCCAACGCAGGTAGACCTGGAGCAGTTGCAATCGGATTACACCGGGCTGGTCTTTTTCGGACAGCTCGAAGCGCAAATGGACAAGCGGGCAGCCGATTTGCGGCTGGTGGATACTAAACCCTGGTTTTGGGGCACGATTTTCCATTTTTTGCCTATCTACAAGCATGTGTTTATCGCCAGTATCGTGATCAACCTCTTGATCATCGCCACTCCGCTCTTCGTTATGAACGTGTATGACCGTGTTGTGCCCAACAATGCCGTGGATACATTGTGGGTGTTGGCCATTGGCGTTGTGTTGATTTATGCGTTCGATTTTCTTTTGCGAAACCTGCGCAGTTATTTTCTTGATGTAGCAGGGCGAAATGCAGACGTGATCATCGCCAGCCGCCTGCTGCGGCAGGTCATGGCCATGCGTTTCGACCACAAGCCGGAATCCACAGGAACATTGGCCAATAATTTGCGCGAGTTTGAATCGTTGCGCGAGTTTTTCAGTTCCACGACGTTCCAGGCCATCATCGACTTTCCCTTTCTCATCCTATTCATTGTCATTATTTGGCTTATCGGTGGTCCATTGGCCTGGGTGCCGACCATCATGGTGCCGTTGGTGCTGCTCTTCGGCGTATTGATTCAATATCCTCTTCAGCGTGTCGTGCAAAAGGGATACCGCGAGGCAAACCAAAAGAACGCGCTGCTCATCGAGATCATCAACGGTCTGGAAACCATCAAGACCAGCGCGGCTGAAGGCCGGATGCAGCATCTTTGGGAAAAGGTCGTGGGTGTGAACTCTCAGACCAACAAGCATTCCAAAACATTGGCCAACCTTTCCATCACCCTTTCGGTGCTCTCCACACAATTGGTTAGCGTACTCATTATCATCTGGGGTGTGTATCGCATCTCCGACGGCGAACTGACCATGGGCGGCCTGATCGGTTGCAACATTCTGGCAGGCAGGGCCATGGCCCCGCTGGGAGCGGTTGCAGCCATGCTCACCCGGCTTCAGCAATCCAAGATGGCGCTGAAGTCTTTGGATTTGCTTATGGGCGTCCCCACAGAGCGTCCGGCCGAAGGCACTGCATTCGATTATAGCTATCTTGAACCAAATATTGTTTTCGAGAACGTGCAATTCAGCTACCCCGGTGCCGAGCGTCCGGCACTTGAAAATGTCTCCTTCCGTATCCGCAAGGGGGAGAAGGTCGGAATCATCGGTCAGATGGGCTCAGGGAAAAGCACGTTGGGCAAGCTCATGGTCGGTCTGTACGATCCCCAGGAAGGGGCCGTGAAAGTGGGAGATGTGGACATCAGACAGATCGACGTGGCCAATTTGCGCCGCAACGTCGGCTACGTTTCCCAGGACAATTTCTTGTTCTACGGCTCCATCAAGGAAAATATCGCCATTGGGCTGCCGAATATTGACGATCATTCCATTCTGCGGGCGGCCACCATCTCGGGCGCCATGGATTTCATCATTCGTCATCCATCTGGCTTTGCTTTGCCGGTGGGAGAAAGAGGACTCGCACTTTCCGGTGGGCAACGTCAGTCCGTGGCCATTGCGCGGGCGCTTTTGCATGACCCGGACATTTTGATCATGGACGAGCCAAGCAGCAATATGGATCAGGGAGCTGAGAATAAACTCAAGAAACGGTTGAAGACCGTCCTGAAGGACAAGACCGTGGTGATCATCACCCACCGTATGAGTATGCTCGATCTGGTGGATAAGCTGATTCTTCTTGACGCTGGCAAGGTGCTGGCCTTTGGTTCTAAATTGAGCGTACTTGCTGCCCTTAAGGAAGGGCACCTGAAACCCGGGGCGTGACCCCGATCCTGGGCAGGTTTACCATGGCGAAACAGATAGAGAACAACGAACAGACAAAGAAATCCTCTGCCGGTGAGAACTTTCGGAAAGCTGCAAGCAAGGTCAATGGGCGTCTGGACGCTCTTTCCGAGCGCTTGATCCCAAAGGCGCTTGTCGGAGAGAAGGTCGACCAGAGCGAAGTGGACTATATGACCGAAGTGGATGCCGCATTACTGCGGCGCGGGCATCCCGGGGCATATTATATTTCCATGGCTGTTGCTGCGTTATTCGTGCTTCTTTTGGTCTGGGCGAATTTCGCCGTACTGGACGAAGTGACGCGCGGCAAGGGCAAGGTCGTTCCGTCGCAACGCATCCAGGAGATTCAGAACCTCGAAGGCGGTATCCTGCAGGAAATGCTGGTCACGGAAGGCCAGATTGTGGAGAAGGGTGATCTTCTCGTGCGTTTGGATAATGAGGTGGCAAAAAGCCAGTTTCGTGATGCGTCCAATAAGCTGTACGAAAACATGGCTGCCGTTGCCTGCATCGAAGCTGAATTGAACGGTGCCGAAGTGCAGATGCCGCTTGATGTGCTTGAAAAAGCGCCGGAAATGGCCGAGGATCAGATCAATCGTTATGCCTCGCGCAAGGCCGAGTTTGACTTGAAGCTGGATGTGTTGCGCAACCAGTATCAGCAAAAGGAACAGGAAGCCCAGGAACTACTTGGCCGCAAAAGCCAGTTGGAGCAAAACCTGTCCATTGCGCTGGAGCAATTGAATATTGCCAAGCCGCTCATGGAAAAAAATGTGTATCCCAAGGTCGATTATCTGGACCTCAAGAACAAGGTCGTGACCCTGCGTGGCGATATCCAGGCCATTCGTCTGGGGTTGCCGCGTGTACGCAATGAAGCCGAGGAAATACGCAACAAGCTTTCGCAGCAGGAAGCGCAATACCGTACGGAATTGTTGAATGAATTGACGGAGCTTAAAAGCGAGCTGAGCGCCTTTCGTGAAACTTTGTCTGCGGGTGAAGACCGGGTGGTGCGCACGGAGTTGCGTTCGCCGGTCAAAGGTTCGGTCAAGCGTATCATGATCAATACCTTGGGTGGCGTGGTGCGCCCTGGCGAATCCATCCTGGAGATCGTGCCCATCGACGATTCCCTTTTGGTTGAGGCTCGCATCCGGCCTTCCGACATAGCCTTCTTGCGTCCCAATCAGAAGGCCGTGGTCAAGATTACCGCTTACGACTATGCCATTTTTGGCGGAATGGAAGGATTTGTTACGCAAATAAGTGCGGATACCATTGAAGACGAGCGCGGAGACACGTATTATCTGGTCAAATTGCGTACCAAGGGGAATACGCTTCGCTACCAAAACGAAGAGCTTCCCGTGATAACCGGTATGACGGCTGAAGTTGATATCCTGACGGGCAAGAAGTCCGTACTCGATTATCTCCTCAAACCGATTATCAAGGCCAAGCAAAACGCATTACGAGAGCGTTGATGGAGCATCGGCGGGATCGTCACCTGCACGGATTCGCAACACTGGTTTGCGGTTTGGCGGTCTTCTGCCTCATGGCGTGGCCTTCTGCGGCACGGGCGGAATCAGGGGGTTCCAAGGTCAAGCTTTTCGGCACCGTGGAATTCAAGGCCCCGATCAAAGCGCTGCCGAAGTGGCTGGGAGTGCGGAATAAGGTCTCGAGCAATCCAGGGCTGATGCCGCTGGCTTCCTTGAGTGCTCAGCAAAAAAAAACAGCGGCTGCGGAGTTTCGGAGGATAAAAGCCGAAGCCAAGACGCAGGATCCGCTGAAGACGATTACGCAAGTGAATTTGTTGTTTAATAAATTCCCGTATCGTCTGGACAAGGAAGTGTACGGTGTTTCGGATTACTGGGCCACGCCCTCGGAGTTCATACGTAAAAGCGGGGATTGCGAGGACTACAGCATAACCAAGTATTATGCTTTGAAAGAGATGGGATTTCCCATCGACGATATGCGAATAGTCGTGCTCATAGACCGCATCAGAGGCATAGCGCATGCGGTTTTGGCGGTATATATTAATGATACGGCATATATTTTGGATAACCTGACCAACATGGTGTATCCGCATACCAAGTTTAAACATTATGTGCCGCAGTATTCCGTGAATGAAAAATACAGATGGGCACATGTGCCGACGAAGTAATCCTTCAGCATCGGGAGAAGGCCATGGCTACGAGCGTTAATGAAGGCAAGTCCACCTCTGTGACCGAGCAGAAGCTCGCGAAAAAGAAATCCAGGCTGTTCATCTTTGCTCTGGCCAGTGTCACGATGGCCATTGCTTTGGCGGTGACTCTGGTCTTTTTCGGGGTGAGCAGCAAAGAAGAGCAATTGCTGGATTCCATAGCCAAGCGTGAGGAACTCCTGGCGAGCGGCCGGAGCCATTTGGTCACGACGTGGCTTGAGGATCTCTCCCAACAGGGTGACCGGCTGATCAACTCCGAACTTTTCCGGATTTATGCTTCGGAAGTTGACGTCTTACAGGGCGATGTTTCCTTGCTTCTTTCCGAGACAGGACAAGAGCTGATGGAACAGAGCGGCAAACAGGACGAGGAAACGTTCATGCTTGCCGCCCAACTGCCCATGATGAACCGGCTGCTGGAGGAGTTTGTATCCTATTCCGGCTTTTTGTCAGGGCGCATCATCAACAAGAAAAGTCAGACCTATATTGCCACCGATGCCAACGTGACTTCCCTGACAAAACGGCAAATAGAAGCTGCCGGGCAAGTCATGGTTTCAGGAAAGCCGTATTTCTCCGCACTGCATTCCACGCCTACCGGGATGGTCATGGATATTTCCCTGCCCATCTTTCAGACCGCTGAAGGAGATCAGCGGGTTGTTGTCGCCGTGTTGCAGCTTTCCAAATTGGTTTCGGGAAAGGTGACGGAATTCTTGGCGAACTCACCGCTTGTGGAGCAGGGATACCGTACCCGGCTGGTCCAACGTTCCGGTGATGTTTTTGAACGTATTGTTCCTTGGGAGGCCGAGGGTCTGTTCCGGTTGGAAAACGCCACGCTGTTCGACCAAGCGGAAACCATCCCCTTTGGCCTGCGCGGTTCTGTAGCGGACGGTTCCGAGGTGTATTCGTACGCCATGAAAATCCCCACGCTGGACTGGTGGATCGTGATGGAGATCGATCACGGCATCGCCACCAAGGAACTCAAATCCTACACCAGCACCGTGACCGGCATTGCCGTGCTTGCCACATCCGCTCTGGCCTTCCTGTTCGGCGTGTTGTGGTGGTGGCTGGTCGGCCGGGAGAACCGCGCCGTGGCCGATGAATTCCGCCAGCTTGCTGAAACGATAGAGGAACAGAAAATATTCCTGGACAGCATCAATGCCACGATTCCGGAGTTGATCGGACTCAAGGATGCCGAAGGAATCTACGTTTTTGCCAACCATACGTTTGCTGCTGCCGTGGGGCGTTCACCCGAGGAAATGGTCGGCCTGGATGACTCGGCCGTGTTCGGCTATGACACGGCCAAACGGCTTGCCGCCTCGGATGAGCGCGTACTGGCAAAGGGCACGCCCGTTTCCGTGAACGAGACCATCTATCTGCGCTCCCAGAAGCATCATTTCCAGATATCCAAGGTGCCCTTTGAATGGCCTGGCGCCAAGGCACGGGGTATCCTCTCTGTTTTCCGGGACAACACGGATGTGGTGGAAGCTCAGGAGCGCAGCAAACAGGTGGTGCAACAGACCACGGACGCCCTGGTGCGCACCATTGAGGAAATCGACCCGTATCTTGGCGGCCATACCCGTCTCATGGGCGAATTTTCCGTCGAGATAGCACGGCGTATGCATATGAACGATTTGGACGTGACCACGGTGGAAGCCGCTGCCAATCTGTCGCAGATCGGCAAGGTGTTTGTGGACCGGGATATTCTGAATAAACCCGGCAAACTCACGCCCGAAGAATTCGAGGCCATGAAGCGCCATGTGGAGTATTCCCACAATATCCTCAAGGACATCGACTTCAAGCTGCCCGTGGTGGAGGCCATCTACCAGATGAACGAGAATCCGGACGGATCGGGCTACCCCAAGGGGCTCAAAGGGAGCGAGATCATTCTGCCTGCACGGATACTGGCCGTGGCCAACGGCTTCTGCGCCTTGATCCGCCCGCGTTCCTACCGTCCGGCCAAGCCGGTGGAGGAGTCCCTGCGTATCATGGAGGAATGCTCCAATCAGTATTCCACGGATTTGGTCAAGGTACTGCGGGAGATCGTGCAATCGCCCATCGGCGAGAAGCTGCTCAAGCCGATTCTGCCCGCATAGCCTGTCTGTTCGCTAAGGGATGACAGCGCGGCGTTCCAGGTCCAAAATGACCTGGGCGCCGCGTTTCAGCGTGTAGCGGCCGGTGTATTCGCCCGAGGGCCAGGTGGTGCGTCCCTTCTTGCCGATGAAGTCCAGGCGTTGCGCCTGGTTTTTGGGGAAGATAGTGTCGTTCTGCGCCAGGGTGTTGCCGTCCGGACCATGCAGTTCCAAATGGGCCACGTCCCCTTGCTGTGCGCCGAAGATTGCCACCCAGAACACCAAGGCGGGCGCGTTGGCCTGAAGGGGAGCGTCATACAGCGGGTCGCGCAGCACTTCCGGCAGGGATGGACGCTGCATGGCGAATCCCGCATCCAGCGGAGCCGTTGGAATGTATCGAAGGAGTCGGGCGGTTTCCGGAGCCCAGAGATTGCCGCTGGTGTCGTTGCAGGCCGGGTTGGCCTTGCCGCCGGTGAATGGACCGACGCTCTTGCCGTTGTGGCGGACTGCCAGCTCCAGATGCGGAAATTCAGTCATGCCGGAGAGGCCGACCATGCCCAGGGGTTGTCCCGCCTTGACCTTGTCGCCACGCTTGACCAGGATGCTGCCGCGTTTCAAGTGGCTGTATTGGGTGCGGTAGCCGTCCCCATGCTCCAGGACCACGCCGTTGCCTGCCTCCTTGCCTTTGATCAGGTGTTCCCGGCCATGCGCGTCTATGTCGGGCATGTTGTCGCGGATGGCCACCACAACGCCGTCGGCCGAGGCCAGGACAGGTACTCCTGCCAGGTAGTCGTCGTAGCTGACCCGGAAATCCGTGCCTGTGTGGCCGTCATAGCTCAGGGAACCGCAGGTGTAGTCTTTCCAGCCAGGGGAAGGATCATGGTCGAAGTATTGCTGGATGAAGCAATTTTGTCCGTATTCGCATTGCAGGGGGAACTGCAGGTCGGGGCCGGCCAGCGCGGATGAACACAACATTGCCAAAGCGGCGAGCGCCAAAAAAAACATTTTGATTTTCATGGCAAATCCTTTGTGCTGAGGTGGGCAGTCACAGCTGTAACGCAGGCGGCAAGCCGTTGTTCCAGTTCGGCCATGTGTCGTGTGATGATGTTGGTCGCATCGTGAGCAGTGTCGTTGGTCTTCTTGGAGGCCGATTCGACTTTCGATGCGCTTTCCGCGCAAGCAGTGGCGTAGACGGTGAGAAAGCTCGTCTTGAGATAGTGCGCCTGAAAGCAGATGGCTTCCAGATCGCCCCGGGCAACAGCGCGACGAAGCTTTTCCATCGGTCCCAGATGGCTTTCCAGAAAGCGTTCCAGGATCATGTCTACAGTGGGTCGATCCTCGCCAAACTCCTTGAGCAGGGCGTCCAGGTTCAGCGTTGGGGCTCCAGCATCTTGCTGGACAGGCGCGGCAACGACCGAAGTTTCGAGACCGGGAGCGCTTTTGATGGAGAAACCGTTGCTTCCCGCGTGAAGTTCATGCACCAAGACCAGAAACTTGGCTTTGTCAAACGGTTTGGCCAGATGCCCGTTCATACCGGCTGCGCGACATTGCTCCAGGTGATCGGGCAGCGCGTGTCCGGTCAGGGCGATGATCAGCAGTTCTGGCAGGGTTCCTGCGTCCTGTTCCTGGCGCAGCCGGGCAGTGAGCTCGAATCCCGTCATGTCGGGCAATTGCAGGTCGAGCAGAACGACTTTTGGGTGGTGTTCGCGGGCCAGAATCAAGGCGCTTGCGCCGTTCAAAGCCACCTGAATGTCGCAGCCGATTTTGCGCAGCAGGGCAGCTGTCGTATCGGCGTGCAGGGGATTGTCGTCCACGACCAGAATGCGGAGTGAGTCGGGGCAGGCCTGCGGACCAGGGGGCTGCTGGACTTTGAGTGCCTGCCCTACCTGGAAAGGCAGCAGGCAATAAAAGGTTGTGCCCTGGCCTACGGCACTGTCCACGCAGATTTCGCCTCCCATGCGTTTGACGAGGTCGCTGGTAATGGACAGGCCCAGCCCGGAGCCTGAAGGCACGCCGTTCATGGGTGCCATGTTGCCGGCTTGATGGTAGGGGGTGAAAATGTTGTCCAGGCTGTTGAGCGGGATGCCCACGCCTGTGTCGCTGACCGTGAGCAGCAGGCGGCAATATGGTTCGGGTGTTTCGCGGGCTTCAGGCGTAATGCAGGTCACGGAGGCCTGTACAGAGCCTTCCTGCGTGAATTTGATGCTGTTCCCGATGAGGTTGTAGATGATCCTCCCCAACTTGACCGGGTCACCGAGCAGAATTGGGGGCAGTGCCGGATCAATGTCCCAACGCAGGTCAAGTCCTTTGAGCCGGGCCGCATGGGAAAGGTCTTCCGTGTAGGACCGTATTGTTTCCTGGGGAGCGAAAGGCTGGAGCTCCTCTTTTTTGTTTGTTTTCTTGCTGGCATAGACGTCGAGGATTTCCTCGATCATCATCAAGAGGTGACTGCTGGCTGTGGATATTGTCCGTAAATGGTTCATTGACTGCACATCCAGATTGGCAGTCTCCAGAAGATTGACCGTGTTCTGGATGGTGCTGAGAGGTGTACGGATGTCGTGGCTCAGGGTGGCCAGGAAATAGTCTTTGGCAAGATTGGCACGCTGCGCCTCGTCCAAGGCCTTGGAAAGCTCTTGCTCAGCAAGTTTGCGCGGCGTGATGTCATAAAACAACAGGGCCAGAAAACCGGGGTCGGTACTGAAGGCCGAAATGACGAACCACTTGTCTATCGTTTGAAAGAATTCTTCGAATTCAATGGGTTTTCCGGAATTGAGCACGGGCCGGAGTTGTGTATGCAGGCGGTCGGCAAGGGAAGGGTCTGGAAAGAGTGCTTGAAAAGAGGCCCCGTTTATCTCCTTGGCGTTTTTCCCAAAGAGTCTGCAAAGCGATTTGTTGACTTCAATGAATTGGAGGTCGACCAGATTCCTGTCTCGATCATGGAGAGCTTTGGTGTAGGCAAAGCCGTTGACCATATTCTGGAACAGATGGGAAAGTCGTCTGCGGCTTTTATTGAACTCTGAAGCGAGGGTGGGCTCTTTATTGAATTCCAGGATGCGATTGTTGATGGCTTTTAAAGCGCGCATCATCTTTTCGCGTTTGAGCGGGTCGGTTTCTGCGTGCAGTGCCTCAAGAACGACGTTCCCTTTGTTGGAAAGCTGGATCACGGCCTGAAGACCGAATTCGAGCTTCAGGAGTTTTTGTCGCATTTGGAGCAAGGCGGTGGCTTCCAAACTCATGATCCTGGTCCTTATGTCGAAGGTAAACAGTGCGAGGTGCGGTTTTGCGAGGAGAACCGAGACGCAACAATGTATGACAAAACCATAAATGACTTTGCCTTGTACCGCAACGAGCGTGAAAAAAACAGGGCGGGCGATTTGAGGGAAGGGGATTGTTCTGTCCGGAAATTATGTTTTCGGCGGGGCGATCCTTCTCAATATCCAGTCCGCGGCTTCTTCCATGTCGGCAGCAGTAAAATCCGGGGTGCAGGCATGCAGTGCCGCTAGGCCGCTTCCAGTGGACACGAGGATGCTGCTTGCGCCAAGGCGTAAGCCCAGGTCCACATCGCAGGGTTTGTCTCCGACCACGAACGTCTCGTCAGGCAACACTTGAAATTCGGCGCAGGCCTGTTCCCCCATGCCTGTTCCGGGTTTGCGGCAGAGACAATTTTCTTCCGGTGCGTGCGGGCAATGATACCAGGCGTCAATGCGTACGTTTTCCGCTTCAAGCAGTTCGGCCAGGCGCGCATTGCAGCGATGGACATCCTGTTCGCTGAAATAGCCCCGGCCAACACCGGACTGGTTGCTGACCACGGCCAGAATGCAACCTCGCAGCTGAAGCCGTAGCAGGCCTGCGGCAACCCCGGGCAACAATTCGACCTGCTCGGGGTCGCTGAGATAATGCCGATCGTGGATCAAGGTTCCATCACGGTCGAGCAGAATCAGGGTTGCCACGGCTCACGCCTCCAAGACCTTGCGGAAATAGACGATGGTTTCTTTGAGGCCGTCTTCGAGCGGAACACGCGGCGTCCAACCAATAGTTGCGTCGGCCAGCGAAATGTCGGGGCGTCGGCGAGTCGGGTCGTTGTCCGGCAGGGGACGGAATTCGATGGGTGAAGCCGAGCCTGTGAGGCGGATAATCTCTTCGGCAAGCTCCAGAACGGTGGACTCATGCGGGTTGCCCAAATTCATGGGGCCGGGGAAGTCCGCATCCAATTCCATGAAGTCCACGAGACCGCGGATCATGTCGTCCACATAGCAGAACGAACGGGTTTGCGAACCGTCGCCGTAAATGGTGAGAGGGTCTCCCTTAAGCGCCTGAACGATGAAATTGGAGACGACGCGCCCGTCGTTGAGGGCCATGCGCGGGCCATAGGTGTTGAAGAGGCGGGCAACACGGATATTCAGCCCGTGTTGGCGGCGATAGTCGAAAAACAGGGTTTCGGCACAACGCTTGCCTTCGTCGTAGCAGGCGCGGGTGCCGATGGGGTTCACGTTGCCCCAATAGTCCTCGCGTTGCGGGTGCATGGCCGGGTCGCCGTAGACCTCGGAGGTAGAGGACAAAAGGATTTTGGCTTTGATGCGCTTGGCCAGTCCGAGCATATTGATGGAGCCGTGTACGGAAGTCTTGGTCGTTTGGACCGGGTCGAATTGATAGTGGATGGGGGAGGCGGGACAGGCCAGACTGTAGATCTCATCCACCTCCACATAGAGGGGAAAGGTCACGTCGTGCCGGAGCATTTCAAAGCAGGGATTGTCAAGAAAAGGCAGAATATTGTCCTTGCGCCCCGTATAATAGTTGTCCACGCAGAGGACTTCATTGCCCGCATCGAGCAGGCGCTTGCAAAGATGGGAACCAAGAAAGCCTGCACCACCCGTGACGAGGATGCGTTTTTCGCAGCGCATGGATACTCCGTTGTTGTGGGTCGAGTTCTTGGCGAAATTGATATGTCTTCTGAAAGCATTAATCAAGATGCGGGTCTTTCCCCCCTTTACGGAGTGGTGCAAATGTGGAATAGCACAAACCATACGGTAAGGAGCGTCATGCGAGTCAACATACTGGAAACGTTGGATGGAGCTCGTCGTGCTACAGGTCTTGTGGTCGTAGTGGACGTTTTTCGGGCTTGTTCCACGGCCTATTGGGCAAGCGCTGCCGGAGCCGATCTGGTCGTGGTCCCGGATCAGGATCGGGCCGCAGAATTGAAGCGGTCTCATCCGGATTGGCTGTTCATGGGGGATGGTCCTGCATCAAGTCTGGATATTGGGTATTCTCCCACCCTGCTGGAGCAGAAAGATATTTCCGGACAAACCGTAGCTCTTGTTGGAGGCTCCGGTCCTCAGGGCCTGTACGCGGCAAGTGAGGGGGATACATTGCTTCTTGGCGCTTTTGTCAATGCCCAGGCCATGATTCGCTATATCCTCAACAGCGAGGCTTCCGAGGTGACTCTCGTGGCCATGGGGTCCCGGGGGCAGGTTCGTAGCCCGGAAGATACCATGTGTGCCATGTATATTAAAAATGGTGTCGAGGACTACCCGAACAGCTTCGAAGTGTTGTGCAATCATTTTCGGTCCATTCCTGCTGCACAGTGTTTTTTCGATGCGGCTCGAACTGATGCGCCCGAGCAGGATTTTGATCGCTGTCTCGATCTGGACCGTTTTCCTTTTGTCCTGGAAGCGCGTCAGGACAACGCGGGAATTATTCGTCTCATACCGATAGTGCCGGAATGGGTCGAAACAACACACGGAGGTGCCGCGTGACACCTTTGCAGATTCTCATTGTGGACGACACGCCCATGAATCTTGTTTTGCTTGAGCAGTTGCTCAAGCAGGACGATTATGTGGTCCGTCTTGCGGAAAGCGGCCAGGAAGCGCTTGAGCTGGTCAAACAGCAACAGTTTGCCTTGGTGCTCTTGGATATTCAGATGCCGGGCATGGATGGGTACGACACATGTCGAGCTCTCAAGGCCCTGGAGAACGGGCGTCATGTGCCGGTCATTTTTATTACTTCCATCTTTCAGGACGAAGCGTCTGTCAAACTTGGCTACGAGTCCGGAGCCGTGGATTATCTTTTCCGGCCCGTGGATCCGTACATGCTTCGCAGCAAGGTCAAGGTTTTTCTTGACTTGCATCGCCAGAAGCTGCGGCTTGAGCACGAAGTATCGCAGCGCAAGCGAGCAGCCCAGGCGCTGGGACAGGCCGAGGAAAAGTACCGGACTTTTTTCCTCAAGGCCGTGGAAGGGATTTTTCAGATGTCTCTGGATGGGACCCTGTATGAGGCAAACCCAGCCCTGGCACGTATCATGGGGTATGAATGCTCGGATACAATGGTCGGGCAGACCGGGCTGTTTCGCAATGTCCAGGTGCACCCTGAAAAATACGATCAATATCTTAAAGTTCTTGATGAGCAGGGCTATGTGTCCAATTGGGAATACGAAGCCAGACGCAAGGATGGGGAGATCATTTGGCTCTCGGAAAGCTCCCGGTTGGTGCGTGAAGGCGACAAGCCCCTGGTAGAGGGGGTCATCGAAGATGTTACGGATCGCAAGCTCTGCGAGATTCACCTGCATCGGCGCGCCAATTTCGACAGTTTGACCAATGTGCCCAACCGTAGTCTTTTTTTTGATCGTATGGGGCATTTTATTGAGAGCGCTCGTCGCTATCACCATAAAATGGCTGTAATTTTTATAGATTTGAACAATTTCAAAAAGGTCAACGACACGGCCGGTCACCAAGCTGGCGATGAAGTTCTTGCTGCCGTGGCCGAACGTTTCCGAAAACGTGTCCGCACCGCTGACACCTTGGCCCGCATCGGGGGGGATGAGTTCGGGATATTGCTCCCGGCCGTGGATGACGCACGGAGCGCGGAAAAGGTGGTTCAAGGCCTCCTCGCCGCCTTGGACGAACCGTTTGACGCGGCTGGTGGGAAGCACGTTGTCGGGGCGACCATGGGGATCAGTATCTATCCGGATGATGGCGTGGAGCCGGACGAGTTGTTGCGCCTGGCTGACGAAGCCATGTATGCAGCAAGGCGCAGCGGGGATGAGTGTTATGCCTTTTATGGCAGACCTGCCTGATCTTCTGGGGGGTTAGGGATTTCCTCTGAGTTTGGTAGAGATTCACTAAACCTAGGCGCAGCCTGGAAATGCGCTGCACTACATGAAATATTTCACGAAGTTCTTGACGTGATTTCTCTATTAGGGCAAAAAAAAGCACCATTTCTTTTGGCTGCGGACGGCCTTTGTGGCCTCCGTTCGCGTAAACCAAGGGGTAAGGGGTTCACGTATGGTCTTTAGCTGGTTGCATCTCGCCATCATCCTTTTTCTTTTCGGCGGGCTCCTGTTCGCGGTCGGACCACTGATTCTGGCCGTTCTTCTCGGACCCAAAGCCAAAGGCGGCGATCTGGGTATGCCGTTTGAGTGCGGCATTCGGCCCCATGGTTCCCCCTGGGTCAAATGGGGCATTTCCTATTACTGTTACGCCTTGATCTTTCTGGCTTTCGACGTGGACGTCCTCTACCTGTTCCCCGTGGCAACGCATTACGCCGCGTCGGAAGGCTGGATGCCCTTCGTCAAGGTGTTTATCTTCTTGTTTGTTCTGGCCGTTTCCATCGTCTACTTCTGGGCTAAAGGGGTGTTTACATGGCCGCGCCGAATTCAATTGTAACGGACTGCAAGACCTTGCGGGAGACCACGGGCACGGTCGAGCCGGCGCTCGTCCAGGTCCAGCTCGTCGACAAGATTCTCAACGTCTGCCGGGCAATGTCCCTCTGGCCCATGACCTTTGGTTTGGCCTGCTGTGCCATTGAGATGATCTGTGTGGGCATGGCCCGCTTCGATATCGCTCGCTTCGGAGCCGAAGTCTTTCGTCCTTCTCCGCGTCAATCCGACCTGATGATCGTGGCCGGCACCGTGACCAAGAAGATGGCGCCGTCCATCGTGCGCCTCTACGAACAGATGCCCGCCCCCAAGTACGTCATCGCCATGGGCAATTGCGCCATTTCCGGCGGCCCCTTCAAGTTCAAGGACGCCTACAATCTGGTCGAAGGCGTGGACAAGATCATTCCTGTCGACGTGTATGTGCCCGGCTGTCCGCCGCGCCCCGAGGCTCTTCTGGAAGGGCTGTTCACCCTTCAGGAGCAGATCAGCGGCCGCCGCTGGTGGCCGGTTCCGGCGTTGAAGGAGGAGGCCTAGCATGAAGCTTTTCGACGGTCTTTCCATCGAATGTCTGGCCAAGGCCGATTACGCGAAAACCGGTCAGGAATGGGTGTTGTTTCTCAAACCAGCGACCTTGCGAAAGGCCACCAAGCGTCTTTATGACCAGGGATATTTCCTTGAGGATATCTGTGCGCTGGACTCAACGGACGGCATTTTACTGGTTTACCACTTTGACAGCATGGTCAAACCAGGGCGGATCACATTCAAGGTGCTGACCTCCCGTGAAGAACCCAAAGTGCCTACCATTTCGGATATTTTCCACGGCGCCAACTGGCATGAGCGTGAAACCTACGACTTCCACGGCGTGGACTTCGAAGGACATCCGGACCTGATTCCCTTGCTGCTTCCTGCCGAGGAGGATCAGCGTATCGATCCGCCGTTGCTCAAGTCGGACAAGACCCGTTCCGGCCTGAAGTCCATCATGTCCCTGTACGAGACCGAGAGCTGCTCCGGCGCGGTCCAGGCCCTGTTCGCGGACGATCCCGCTGAAGAAACCCCGGCCGCGGGCTGAGGCACAGGAAGGATTGAGCCATGACACGTTATCCCAATAAAGCGCATCTCGGCGGTGACTTCTACACACGGCATTATGCCGAGACCGCGAATCCCGAATCTCTGATTCTGAACATGGGCCCTCAGCACCCGTCCACTCACGGCGTGCTTCGGGTGGTGCTGGAACTGGACGGCGAGTATATCCTTCGGGCCGAGCCTGTGTTCGGTTACTTGCACCGTATGCACGAGAAAATGGGCGAGACCAAGGCCTGGGGCCAGTTTATGCCCAACCTTGGTCGCATTGACTATGGTCACCCCATGGCCTGGAACTGGGCCTACTGCGGCGCTGTGGAAAAACTCGCAGGCATCGAGGTCCCAGAGCGCGCAGAGTACATCCGCGTGATCACCAATGAAATGAACCGCCTCACCTCGCACTTGCTTTGGTGGGGCGCGTATATTCTTGACCTCGGCGCTTTCACGCCGGTCATGTACGCATTCGATGACCGCGAGATTCTCATCGACCTGTTGCAACGGCCCACTGCCTCCCGTCTGACCTATTCCTACTTCCGCTTCGGCGGTGTGGCTGCGGATCTGGATGAGAAATTCATCGAGGGGACTACGGCCTTTATCACCCGGTTCCATGAGCGGCTGCCCATGTACAAGGATCTGGTCACGGACAACATTATTCTCAGAAAGCGCGTCGAGGAAATCGGCATCATCGACAAGGACATGGTCAACCGCTACGGCTGTACCGGTCCTGTGGCGCGCGGTGCCGGCGTGGCCTACGACCTGCGCGTTTCTGAGCCGTTCGGCGTGTATGACCGCTTCGACTTCAAGGTGCCCACCCAGACCACGGCGTGTTCCATGGGCCGTTATCTGGTGCGCATGGAAGAGATGGAGCAGAGTTGCCGCATTATCGAGCAGGCTTTGGAACAACTGCCTTCGACCGAGGGCGGGTTCCTGGCCAAGGGAGCGCCCAAGCCCACGGCCAAGATGCCTGCGGGCGAAGCCTACTATGCGGTGGAAGGCGCACGCGGCAAGGTCGGTGTTTACGTTGTCAGCGATGGTTCAAAGGTGCCGTACCGCGTCAAGCTGCGTGCACCGGGCTACTCGAACCTGAGTTGCTTCTCCGAAGCTACCAAGGGCATGCTTCTGGCGGACGCCGTGGCCGTCCTCGGCAGCCTGGACCTGATCATCCCGGAAATCGACAGGTAGGGAACCATGAGCATACATCCTCAACTGTTACAGCTGATCGTCGCCCTGATCATCATCATGGCCTGGGTCGGTCTGAATGCGCTGGTACTGGTCTACTTCGAGCGCAAGGGCGCCGGTTTCATCCAGCGCCGTCCCGGTCCCTTTGAGGTCGGTCCGCACGGCATCATCCAGCCTTTGGTGGACGGCATCAAGCTGATGTGCAAGCAGCTTCTGCGGCCGGACAATGCCGACCCGATCCTCTTCTGGATGGCGCCGATGCTGTCCATGTTCCCCGTCATGTTGTTGTTTTTGGTCATTCCGTACGGGCCATGGCTTACGGGCATGCAGGTCAACCTGGGCCTGTTGCTGATCCTGGCTTTTGCCGGGTTCAACGTCCTGGCGCTGCTGCTCGCGGGTTGGTCCTCCAACAACAAATACGGCCTGCTGGGTGCGGCCCGCGCCGTGGCCCAATCCGTGGCCTATGAGATTCCGTTGCTGCTTTCGGTGCTGGCCATCGCATTTATGACCGGCAGCCTGGATTTCGTGGAAATCACCAACGGGCAGGGCCCCTGGCCCTGGCAGTGGAACCTGGTCTACCAGCCGCTGGCTTTCGTTATCTTCATCATCAGTTCGGTCGGCGAAACCAACCGCGCCCCCTTTGACCTTCCGGAAGCCGAGTCGGAGCTGACCGCAGGCTTCCATACGGAATATTCCAGCATGGGTTTCGGCCTCTTTTTCATGGCCGAATACGCATACATGGTCGTGGTCGCCAGCGTGGCCACCGTTTTGTTCCTGGGCGGCTACCAGGGCCCCTTCGGTTCGGACGGCTGGTGGTGGTTCATTCCCAAGACCTACGCAATTTTATGCTTCATCATCTGGATCCGGTGGACCTATCCTCGAGTCACCTTTGTCCAGCTGTTGAATGTGAACTGGAAGTGGCTCCTGCCACTGGCCACCCTGAACCTTTTGGGAACCGCTTTCTTCATGAAGGTGTTCTAAGGGAAGTGCGGTAGAATTATGAGTGCAGTGAAAGACATCTTCCGGACTCTCGGAGACCTTTGGAGCCTCGTGGTCGGCCTCAAGGTTACCGGCAAGTATTTTGCCCAGCCCACGATCACGACGCACTATCCGCGTGCGACAGTGGACCCGGACGTGGAAATGACCTTTGGCGGGCATGTGGAACTCGTGCCCAAACCCAAGGACCCGTCCAAGCCCAAGTGCATTGCCTGCATGATGTGCGTGACCAACTGCCCGAGCGGTTGCTTGACCGTGATCAAGGCCAAGGCTCCCAAGCCCACTCCCGAGGAGGAGAAGGCCATGCAGGAAGCCGAGGCCAAGGGCGAAACCGTGAAGAAGCCCAAGGCTCCCAAGGAACCCGCAAAGTTCCTTTACGATTACAGCATGTGCAGCCTGTGCGGTACATGCATTGAGAATTGTCCGGTAGGTTCCCTGCGGTATTCCCACAACATCTACTTTGTCGGCACCAGCAGAAAGCAGTTCCATCTCGACCTGCTCAAGAGGCTGTCCCGGCAAGCGGATAACGCCCCCTCGGCCCCGGCTCCGGCTCCTGAAGCCCAGCCCGTCGAAGCGGCAAGCAAAGAGGCGTGAGGCACTATGGAACTGATGGCTAAAATCGCATTTGTGGTCTACGTGCTCATCATTTTGGGCGGCGGGATCGTGGCGGTGGGAAGCAGCAGCCTGGTGCGTGCCCTGGTCGGGCTCATATCCACGCTTCTGGGCGTGGCAGGCATGTACATGTTGCTGAACACTCCTTTCTTGGCGTTCATGCAACTGCTTATCTATGTCGGCGCTGTGGCCGTATTGATCTTTTTCGCGGTCATGCTCACCAATGCCGACGCTCAGGGCGACGAAAGCGAAGGCGCTCCCATGCGGCAGCACCTTTACGCGCTGGGGGCCGTCATGTCTGTCGGCGGCATCCTCTCCTGGTTGATTATGAACAAGCCGCCCGTAAGCTCGCTCATTCCGCCCGAGGTCCCCATCGAAGTGTTGGGCCAGGGATTGCTTGAATCCTATTTCCTGGCCTTTGAATTGATCTCCGTGGTCCTGCTCGTGGCCATGTCCGGCGCGGTGCTCCTGACCTGGGAGAAGAGGGGGAAGAAATGAGTCCGCTCACTCTCTACCAACTTGTTGCGCTTCTGCTCCTCTGTCTGGGCCTGTTCGGCATCGTTCAGCGCAGAAGTCTGGTCGGAATGCTCATTTCCGTGGAGCTGATGCTCAACGGCGCAGGGCTGTCCATCGTGTCCGCCTCACAGCTCACCGAGGCCGACGCAATGCTCGGACAGCTCGGTACGTTGCTGGTCATGGGACTTGCAGCGGCCGAGGCCACGCTGGTGCTGTCTATCATCGTGGTGGTGTCCAGGCGTTTCGGGACCACTAAAACCCGTGAAGTTTCCACGCTGAAGGATTAGCTATGACTGAGAGTGCCCGCCTGCTTCTGCCGTTGGCAGTGACACTGGTCGCGCCGTATTTCATCTGGCTGAACAGGAAGGATATCTACAAACGTGAGGCCGTCTCTCTGGTGGCCGGCGTCATTACCTTCCTGGCGAACCTCTCGTTCGTTCCCGCCGTGCTAAACGGCGAGATTCTGTATTACAAGATGTTCACCATCCTGCCGGGTATCACGGTGAGTTTCTGTGTGGACGGCCTGGGCATCATTTTCGCCCTTGTTGCGTCGTTCCTCTGGATGTTCGCCACGAGCTACAACATCGGCTACATGCGCAGCCTGAACGAACATGCCCAGACGAGGTATTATTTCTGCTTCGCCGTGGCCATCTTCGGTGCCATGGGAGTCAGTTTCGCGGCCAACATCTTCACTCTCTATCTCTTCTATGAAGTCATCACGGTCTTCACGTACCCGCTGGTCGCGCACCACGAGGACGAGGAAGCGTTTGTGGGCGCACGGAAGTATTTGGTCTACCTCATGGGTACATCCAAGCTCTTCCTGTTGCCCGCCATGGTCATGACCTATGTGCTCGTGGGCAACCTGGACTTCCAGCTCGGCAATATCGTTACCGGTATCTTCCCGGCCGAAGTGGTTGCAGAGCACCCGGTCATGGTCACCGTGACCTACGTGCTGTATATCGCTGGCCTGGCCAAGGCCGCGCTCATGCCGTTCCACAACTGGCTGCCTTCCGCCATGGTCGCGCCCACACCCGTCTCGGCGTTGCTGCATGCTGTGGCGGTTGTGAAGGCCGGTGTGTTCTCGGTTTGTCGTGTGATCCTCTCCGGTTTCGGTCTGGACACCATGGACAAGCTCTTTTTGGGAATACCCACGGCCTATCTGGCGGCGTTCACTATCGTGGTGGCCTCGCTCATCGCCCTGACCAAGGACGATCTCAAAGCGCGGCTGGCCTATTCCACGGTTTCACAGCTCAGCTATGTGGTCATCGGCGTGTGTATGCTGACGCCCATGGCCGTGCAGGGCGGCGTAATGCACATCCCGCACCACGCTTTCTCCAAGATCACCCTGTTCTTCTGTGCCGGAGCCATCTACGTGGTTACGCATACCAAGAAGATCAGCCTGATGAACGGATTCGGCAGGCGAATGCCTTGGACCTTCGCAGCCTTTGGTATCGCGTCCCTGTCCATGATCGGCATGCCGCCTGTTTGCGGTTTCGTTTCCAAGTGGTACCTGGTCAACGGTGCTTTGGACGCCAATCAGATTCCGCTGCTGGTGGCACTTTTGCTCTCCACGGCGCTGAATGCCGGCTACTTCGTACCGGTCCTGATCCGGGCCTACTTCTTCAAGCCTGTTCCCGGGGCCAATATCGAGCAGTATTCCGAAGCGCCCAAGACCATGCTCATTCCGCTGTTCACCACGGCGCTGATCTCGATCTTCCTGGGCCTTTACCCGGAAACGTTCTTGAATTTTATTAAGGTGCTCGGCAACGGCATCTTCTAGGGGGCCAGATATGATGGAATTGTCACCACTGGGGGCTTTCTTTGAGAAGCTGAAGACCAAAAAGGGCCCGCTCACGACGCTCATGTTCGTGATTTTGGCGATCCTTGTCGGTCTCAATTTCTTGGAGACACCGCACGAGCCACACTTCGGTCTGGACGTATACCCAGGATTCTGGGCGGCCTTTGGGCTCTTGTTCGGTCTGGGAATGGTCATCGTCATGAAGAAAATCGTTCAGCCCACGATTGCAAGGGACGAGGAATTTTATGATCCAGGCGACTAGTTTTATTCACCCCTCCTTGGGATTCCTGGCCCTGGCCCTGGCCTTGCCCTTTTTCCGGGGTGACGCCAAATACTGGCGTTGGCTGCTTATCCTGCCGCCGCTCATTGCCATCTACGCGGTCTTCACCATGGAGCCCGGGGTGTATGGTACGCTGAACTGGATGGGCGAGACTCTGGTTCTGGGACGCGTGGACAAGCTGTCCATCATTTTTGCCCAGGTCTTCTCCATTGTTTCGTTGATCGGGTTCACCTATGCACTGCACGTGGACGACAAGGCCCAGCATGTGGCAGCAGCGACTTATGTCGCTGGCGGTCTCGGCTGCGTTTTCTGCGGCGATTACCTGACGCTCTTCGTGTTCTGGGAACTTATGAGCATCGGCTCCACGTTCCTGATCTGGCTGGCCCGCAACCAGGCTTCCACCCGCGCAGGCTTCCGGTATTTTCTGTACCACACCATCGGCGGCCTGTTCCTGCTGGCCGGACTGCTGCTGCAGTACCGGGCTACGGGTTCCTTCGCTTTCGAGTACATCAATCCCGCCAATGCGCAGTACTACCACTGGCTGATTCTGGCCGGATTCTGCGTCAACGCAGCGGTCGTGCCCCTGCACGCCTGGCTGCCTGACGCCTATCCCCGTGGTACCGTGACCGGTTCCGTGTTCATGAGCGCCTTCACCACCAAGACGGCCGTGTACGTCCTGTGCCGCGGCTTTGCCGGCTGGGAGATTCTGGCCGTGGCCGGTACGGTGATGTGTGTCTACGGTGTGCTCTACGCGTGCATCGAAAATAATGCCCGCAGAATTCTGTCCTACCACATCGTTTCCCAGGTGGGATACATGGTGGCGGGCATCGGCATCGGCACGGCCATGAC
>JAZHDD010000040.1:0-186114 GCA_036541255.1 Desulfovibrionaceae bacterium
GGGCGAGCAGGATGTGCTCACGGGTCTGGGGCATGGGACCGTCGGTGGCGGCGCACACGAGAATGGCGCCGTCCATCTGGGCAGCACCAGTGATCATGTTTTTGATGTAGTCGGCGTGACCCGGGCAGTCCACGTGAGCGTAGTGACGATTGTCGGTCTCGTACTCGACGTGGGCGGTAGCGATGGTGATGCCGCGCTCTTTCTCTTCGGGAGCCTTGTCGATCTGGTCAAAGGCGACATACTCTCCGTGACCAGCCATGTGGGCCAGCTTGGTGATGGCGGCGGTCAGAGTGGTTTTGCCGTGGTCGATGTGACCGATGGTACCAATGTTGACGTGCGGCTTGTTCCGCTCAAACTTAGCCTTACCCATTTTCAAAACCCCCTATAAAGTTCTTTCGAGCGATTTAGTGTTCATCTTCAATATACGGACTATCTATGGAGCCCACGACCGGATTTGAACCGGTGACCTCATCCTTACCAAGGATGTGCTCTACCTACTGAGCTACGTGGGCACATTCAAGCTGAAGGAGAGGCATCCGGCAGGCATGGACTGGAGCGGGAAACGGGACTCGAACCCGCAACCCTCAGCTTGGAAGGCTGATGCTCTAGCCAATTGAGCTATTCCCGCTCATTACCCGTAGTCACCGGCGGTAATCCGCCTCCTACAGCGTTATCAGTTTCGTGGTGGTGGGGGGAGGATTTGAACCTCCGAAGGCGTTCGCCGACAGATTTACAGTCTGTTCCCTTTGGCCACTCGGGAACCCCACCTTTTCCGCTGACTGGAGCTGGCGATGGGACTTGAACCCGCAACCTGCTGATTACAAATCAGCTGCTCTACCAATTGAGCTACGCCAGCCAGCGTGAACGAAGGAACTTAATTGCCCCTCCGCAAAATAGCAAGAATTTTTTCGCGCTTTTCCGCAGGAGCAAGCTCCTTTCGATTGCTGCAAAATCTCTCGCGGCCCACGCTATTGCCAGGACTCAAAGCCTTTGTCCAGCTTTTTTTTACATGCCAGAATTTTATCTTTCGCATTTGACAGGGGACCGGCCCTTGATTATCTCCCATATCGCCATGAACACCCTGCCCATCCGCCCGGAACTGCCCTGGCTCGCACCGCTTGCAGGTTACAGCGACCTGCCCTTCCGCATGCTCTGTCGCGAACTGGGAGCCGCCGTGACCTGCACGGAGATGGTCTCGGCCAAGGGGCTCAATTATTTCAACAAAGGTACCTCCAGCCTGTTGGCCACACAACCCTCGGACACCCCGTTGGTCTTGCAGCTCTTCGGCGCAGAACCCGACATCTTTGCCCAGGCCATGGACAAACTCCTGGAAAAAGGCTTTTGCTTTTTCGACCTCAATGCCGGCTGCCCGGTGCGTAAGGTCACAAAGACCGGCTCTGGCTCGCGCCTGCTGGAAGACGTTGATCTGCTCTGCGCTTTGGCCAAAGTCATGGTCGAACGGGCCGGCCCGGGCAGCGTGGGCGTGAAAACCCGGTTGGGCTGGGAAAAAGGCGATGAAATCTATTTGGATGTGGCCAGAAGGCTTGAAGACCTTGGCGTGGCCTGGATCACGCTGCACCCCCGCTACGGGAGGCAGATGTTCACAGGCAACGCGAACTGGGCGCATCTGGCACGACTCAAGAAGGCCGTGTCCATCCCGGTGGTCGGCTCCGGCGACCTGTATAGCGCCGAGGACGGCAAGCGTTGCCTGGACGAGACGGGCATCGACGCCGTGATGTTCGCGCGCGGAGCCCTGTACGACCCGACCATCTTCCAACGCTTCACCGCCCTGATGCGCGGCAAGACCCCCCCGGAGCGGGACGGCGCAACCCTCTCGGATATCGTCTGCCGACACATCCGCTACACCCGCAAATACGAAGGATCGGAACGCTCCTTTCGCAAAGTACGTTCCTTCATCCCCCGCTACGCCAAAGGACTGCGCGACATCCGCAGCCTGCGCCAAGAATTGGGGCTATGCAACACCTGGGAAGAGCTGGAAAAGACCGCTGCACGTATCGCTGAAATGGTCCCGTCAACTCCGCCGCCTTTTGATCCCGCAGAATTCCTGTCCGCATAATCCCCCCAGACGGGGCCGAAGCCCCGCTGGAGGAGGGACACCGGGGCATGCGCCACGCACGATCGGCATGCACCCGGTTTTTCCATCAAAGAGGGATTAGAAGTTGGCCCAGCATTGCTCCAGATGTTCCTGGCGCATGGGCTGAGTCATCAGGCTGACCACAACGGCCAGGACAAAACTCACAGGCAAGGCCACCACGTTGGGATCGACCCATTGCAGCAGCCAGACCCAGGACCCCTTGGAAGCCGCCGAAACCAATGTGGGCTGTCCAAAGAACAGATCACACAACCCCAGAGCCGCGGCTTCCTTTTCATGCACAAAGAGCAGCCAGAGCATGGAGCCGATGAATCCGCCCAGCATGGATACCTTGGCCGCTATCTTGGTCATGCCCTTCCAGTACAGGCCCAGGGCGTAGATAGGCAGGAAGGACGCCGCGCAGAGGCCGAAGAAAAACGCCGTGGCGCGGGCAATGACCGACTCGGGCAGCACCCAGGCCCAGACCAAAGTGGCCAGGATGGTAATGGTCACGCCTATCTGGGAAGCCTTGGCGGAATCGCTGGAACGCTTGACCAATCCCTTTTCATAGACATCGCGGCCAAGCGAGGTTCCGCCCACGTGGTACTGCGAACTGAGCGTGGACATGGCCGCCGCGAACATGGCCAGCAAAAACAAGCCGGCAAACCAATCCGGCATGATCTGGTCGATGTACGTGGGAATGATCTTGTCGATGTTGCCCCCGGCCTCGGCAATGGCGATCTTGCCGCCCCGGCTCACGAATACCGCGTTGGAAAGGGCGCCGACGATAAAGGCCACTCCGGTCATGAGCGGGATGAAGATGCCGCCGAAGAGCACAGCCCGATTGAGCTGCTTGTCGCTCTTCACGGTCATGAAGCGCACGGCGAGCTGCGGTTGGGCCAACACGCCGATGCCCACGCCGTAGATGATGGTCGTATAGATCACCAGCCAGAGCGGCGAGCCGAACTTGGCGCCCTGGGTCCAGCCGATCATGCCGCC
Source organism: Desulfovibrionaceae bacterium (assembly GCA_036541255.1). Taxonomy (GTDB): domain Bacteria; phylum Desulfobacterota; class Desulfovibrionia; order Desulfovibrionales; family Desulfovibrionaceae; genus Paucidesulfovibrio. The sequence continues at coordinate 3,092 of JAZHDD010000040.1, forward strand.
CTTCTGCAATTTCTCGGGCATCATCGCTGCCATGTCCGTAAGCATCTGGTGCGCGTTGGTGACGCCGCCCAGGGCCGAATAGGTGTACCACAACAGCACGATCATCATGACCATCATGATCGCGCCCTGGAAGGCGTCGGTGTACATCACGGCTTTGAGCCCGCCCGTGACAACGTACAGCGCCAAAATGGCGGTCATGCCGATGAGCGCCAGATCATAGGGCACGTTGAGGGTCACTTCCAACATGCGCGAAATGCCGATGAGCACGGCCGCGGCATAAACGGGGATAAACAAAAAGATGACCAAACCGGAAAAGCCCTGAATGAAGGAGGACTGATAGCGCCTGCCGAGCAGTTCTGGAAAGGTATGGCAGTTCAGACACAGCCCCATGCGGCGGGTGCGGTAGCCGAACACTGTCATGGCCAGAAAAATGCCGATGAACACATTGGCCACGGTGAGCCAGAGCAAGGAGAATCCGAACAAGCCCGCTGCGCCGCCAAAGCCGATGATGGCTGACGTGGAAATGAAGGTGGCCCCGTAGCTCATGGCCATGACAAACGGGTTCATGCGCCGGCCCGCAAGCATGTAGTCCGATGCTTTTCGGGTGGTTTGCCACCCCTTGTACCCGAGGTAGAACACCACGGCGAAGTAAATCACGCTGACGAGGATTTTGGCTATCATTGCGCTGCCTCCTCGCGGGCATCAGCGAGCAGGTGGGCTGAAGCCTCCTCGCGCTCGGGATCGACAACGTCCTCCTCGCCTCCCCGGTTCCAATTCAATGCGCCATAGCCGACACAGACAGCCGAGCAGATGATCACCAGCCAAAAGGCAATGGCGATCTCCGTACTTCCCAGTCCTAACATGCTCCTCTCCTCCGATTGTTGGAGGCCTCAGGCGGGGCTGGCGGACCATAAAAAAAGACCCGGGCCGCCAGCGTTTCGCCTGCGGCCCGGGTTTCTTGGTCTTCTTCTTTCGAGTAAGCTAGACCGTCCCCTCCAGGCCACAGGCGGGGATAAAAAAGAAAAAAAAGAAAAAGAAGTTATGGCCTAGAAGATTGGTCTGCATGAAGGCCTTTTATACGATTCGCGAAACCATGTCAAGCGTGCATGCGCTCACTTCCACATCAAACCCTCTCAGGCTGGAGACTGCGCTGTTTTCGCATTTCGCATCGGTTGCCTGCGAAAAGGCAAAACAGTACCGCAAACTTCAGGGAAAAAACGACAAAAAAAGCGCTGCCGGATTTGTTTCACTCCGGCAACGCGTAAGCTTGCAACCCAAAAAGATGGACGGCTCAGCAGATGCGCGGCAACTGCTCGCCTTCCAGCATGTTCAGCAGGCGTTTGCCGCCCAGAGGCGTGACCAGGGCCACCTTGCCCGGATTGGCCGCCTCCACGGAACCGATACGACAGGCGTCTCGGCCCAATTCGTCCGCACGCATGATCTCCAAGGCCTTGTCCGCGTCCGCCGCAGGCAGGATGCAGAGGAACTTGCCCTCGTTGGCCAGATACAACGGGTCCAGCCCGAGCACGGAACAACCGCCCCGCACCTCGGCCCGCACAGGAATGGAGCTTTCCTCGATGTCGATGCCCACATTGGAACTGATGGCGATTTCGTTCAGCGTCGTTGCCAGACCGCCCCGTGTGGGGTCGCGGAAAACATGGATGGACGGAATCTCGCGGATCAACCGGACCAAAAGATGGTTCAGGGCGGCGCTGTCGCTGCACACCTCGGCCTCAAAGGAAAGCCCTTCGCGGGTGCCGAGAATGGTCAACCCATGATCGCCCATGGTGCCGGAGATGAGCACGGCATCGCCGGGTGTGGCGCGGTCCCCGCTGGGCATGGGGTCGGCAATGATCTGTCCCACGCCGGTGGTGTTGATGAAAATCTTGTCCAGAGCACCGCGCGGCACCACCTTGGTGTCACCCGTGACCACGCAGACGCCGGCATGACGCGCAGCCTCGCCCATGGAGGCCACAATGCGCTCCAGGTCGGCCATGGGCAACCCTTCTTCGATGAGGTAGCCGCAGGTCAGATACTTGGGAACGGCCCCGAGCATGGCCACGTCGTTGACCGTGCCGTGCACGGCCAGGGAGCCAATGTCACCACCCGGAAAAAAGATCGGGTCCACGGTAAAGGAATCGGTGCTCATGGCCAGCGGGCCGGAAAGTTCGATACGGGCCGCATCATTGAGCCGGTCCAGTTCAGGGTTGCCGAGATGCTTGAGAAACAGATCGGAAATAAGGCGCTGTGAAGCGCGTCCGCCGCTGCCGTAATCGAGAAGAACCTTGTCGCTCATGAATCAGTCCATGCTGTATTTGAAGTAGGCGGCGCAGGAGCCTTCCGTGGAGACCATGCAGGGGCCCACCGGGTTGGCCGGGGTACAGGCTTTTTTGAACAGGGGGCACATGTCGGGACGCAGCTTGCCCTTGAGTACGTCGCCGCACTTGCAGCCCGGAAGGGCTGGCGACTCCACGATCTCGATACCGAAAAGACGCTTGGCGTCGAATTCGGCGAATTCCTCACGAAATTCCAGCCCGCTGTTCGGAATCATGCCGATGCCGCGCCACAGGGCGTCCGAAGTCTCGAACACGCTGTCGATGACCTCACGGGCTTTGGCGTTGCCCTGGTCGCGGACGATGCGCGGGTAGAGGTTGGCGGCCTTTGGTTCGCCCTTTTTCCAGGCTTCCACCAGAAAAAGCAGCGACCCGAGAATATCCACCGGCTCAAAGCCGGTAATGGCCGCGGATTTGCCGAACTGCTCGGCTACAATCTTGTAGGGTTCCAGTCCGATAATGGCTGAAACGTGGCCGGGCATGATGAAGGCGTCGATCTTCACTTCCGGATCGGCCATGAGCGCGGCCAACGCAGGCGGCACGAGCTTATGAAAGGACAGGACCTTGAAGTTCTTGAGGCCTTGCTGGCGGGCCATGAGCACGGTTCCGGCCACGGCCGGGGCCGTGGTCTCGAAGCCCACACCCAGGAAAACCACGGTCTTGTCCGGATTCTGGGCCGCAATCTTGAGCGCGTCCGGCGGTGAGTAGACCACACTGACCTTGGCGCCGTCTGCCTGCGCTCTTTTCAGGCTGCCTCTGTTGCTGCCGGGAACGCGCATCAGGTCGCCGAAGGTGGCCACGATCACGTCCTTGCGCCCGGCCAAGTCGATAAAGGCGTTGACCTCCGACTCATGGGTGACGCAGACAGGACAGCCCGGCCCGGAAAGATGCACGATGTTTTTGGGCAACAACGAGCGCAAACCGCTCTGGAAAATGGCCACGGTATGTGTTCCGCAAACTTCCATGAAGCGGAATTCCGTATCCACCAGTTCATGCAACCTGTGGATCAGGGACTTGCACAAATCGGGGTCATGAAATTTATTCAACAGTTCGAGGCTCAATGCTCTTCCTCCGCAGTTTGAGGTGCGAACCTTCATACCCCTTTGGGCGCGTCTTATCAAACCCTTATCCGCAGGAACCACACCAAAAACATCTGCACAAAAGAAAAGGCGGAAGCCGAAGCTCCCGCCTTTGAAGTCCCAAAGATCCTGCGATTACACGCAGCCAGTGGGCTTGGGCAGGCCAGCCATCTTACAGGCTCCCTTGCCAGGTCCGGAGGGAAACAGCTCGTAGATCTGCTTCAACTTGAAGCCGGTAACCTTGGAAAGGATACGCACCATGGGGGCGATACCGTTCTTCTTGTAGTAGTCCTGCAGGAACTCGATGACCTTCTGATGGTCTTCGGTGATCTCGGCAATGCCTTCCTGCTCCTTGACGTAGACAACCCAATCAGGGGTCCAAGTGTCGAAGCTCTGCAAGAAACCGTCTTCATCGACCTCAAAAGATTTGCCATTGTAATCGATAGTCGCCATTCCTAAACCTCCTCAATGATTAGTGAAAAGCATGAAATCACGCTTATTCCCCGTTCTGGGGGCCCAAAGCCCGTTCGGCCTGGGTCAGAGCGAGAGTATTAATGGGACGAAAGGATTTGATCAAGGGAAAAATAGTCCTTGGCAAAAGGAACCCATTGAAAAATTAAGTACAGCCCGTAAACAGGATGCTTTGCCTTTTCAGAGTGCTGCTGATAGAGTCACATGAGTACGGTAAGATACCGACAAAACACTCCCAATATTATGAAGAAAAACCCGCTCCAATGCTTTCTCCCGCCCCTGCCCGTTCCTCCGCCGAGGAATGACACGGTTTCGGCCCTTCCGCCGACGGTGTCGCAGTGTGAGTCCCTCTGGGATCAGTATGCCATGCCCGCCCATATCCGTAGACACAGCCACATGGTGGCCCAGGTGTCCACGCATTTGGCTGTCTTGGCAGAAGAGGCCGGCCTTGAAGTCGCCCCGGCACGGGTTCGGGCCTCAGCTCTGCTGCACGATATCGCCAAGGCCTATACCATCGACCACGGCGGCAACCATAGCCAGTTGGGAGCTTCCTGGGTCATGGACGCCACGGGCGATCCCGGTCTGGCTCAGGGCGTCATGCACCATGTCTATTGGCCTTTCGACCTGATTCTTCCCGAATTCATCCTGCCCTTGGCCGTAATCTACGGCGACAAGCGCGTGGCCCATGACCGGATCGTCTCCCTGGAAGACCGCTTCCAGGACCTCATGGACCGCTATGGCAAGACCGAATTGATCAGGGAACGCATCACGGCCACGCATGAACAGGCAGTCGCAGTGGAGCGGCTTTTCTCCGAAACACTCAAGGTGGATCTCAGTGAAAATACTTTTGATCGCGGGCGGCTGGTCGACTGAGCGCGAAGTGTCCCTGTCAGGGGCGCGCATCATCCACAAAGCTCTGGAATCTCTGGGGCATGTTGTCACATTCCTGGACCTTGCCGACGGCTTCGATGTCCTGGCCCATGCGGTCCCCGAAAACGACTTTGCCTACATCGCCCTGCACGGTTCTCCAGGCGAAGACGGCCTGGTGCAGGCCTTTCTGGACCAACTCGGCTGCCCCTACCAAGGTTCCGGCCCCGCAGCGTCCTTCCTGGCCCTGAATAAAGCCGCCTCCAAGGCGGTCTTCGATGCACGCGGCATACGCTCCCCCGAATGGCAGCTCTGTCCGCGCACAACGGGCCCGATCTCCCTGCGCCTGCCCTATCCGGTCTTTGTAAAGCCCAACATGGGCGGTTCCAGCGTGGGCATGAGCCGCGTTCCAAACGAGGTGGAATTGTCCCCGGCCCTGGACAAGGTCTTTGCCATGGGCGAGGACGCCCTGGTGGAAAAAGCCATTCCCGGCGTGGAGGTGACCTGTGCCATTCTGGACCAGACCCCTCTGCCCCTGATTCTGATCAAGCCCAAACCGGGCGCGATATTCTTTGATTACGCCAACAAATACGATGCGGACGGCGCAGAGGAAATCTGCCCCGCCCCTGTCAGCGACGCTCTGCGCGAGGAAGTGCAACGCATGACTCTGGACGCCCACCGTGCCCTGGGCTGCGAGGGTTATAGCCGCGCCGACTTCATCGTGGACGGCGACACTCCCTACCTGCTGGAGGTCAACACCCTGCCGGGAATGACCGCCACCAGCCTGCTGCCGCGTTCGGCCAAAGTCGTGGGCATGGACTTTGAAAACCTTGTGGCGGAATTGATCCGCCTGGGCATGGAGCGCGGCCGTCCATGAGCCTGAGCGAATCCCCCCTTTTTCGGCTTTACGACCTGCTATGGGGACCGGCGCTGCTGCTGCTCAAACGCAACAAGCGATTGCGCCACGGCTGGGGCCAACGCGTGCTCAAGGACCCCTATCCGGGCCCCTGCGACCTCTGGATTCAGGCGGCCAGCGTGGGAGAAGCCTTCCTGGCCGGGGAACTCTTGCCCCGTCTGAGCAATCCGCTGGACCGGCCCCTGCGCATCCTGCTGACGACCAACACCGCCGAAGGTATGGAACGATTGGACGCCCTGGCCACAATCCTGCGGCCTCGACGCTCCGACCTGCTCCTGCATACGGCATACTTCCCGCTGGACCGCCCCCGATTGATTCGCAAAGCCATGGCTCAGGTCCGGCCACGCACTGCGGTGTTGCTCGAATCCGAAATGTGGCCCGGCTTCATGGCCGCATGCCGGGACAACGACGTGGATTTGCTGCTCGTCAACGGACGCATGAGCGAAAAAAGCCTGCGCGGCTATCTCAAATTCCCGTCCTTTTTCCGCAAACTCGCCCCCAAGCGCATCCTGGCCATGTCCGAAGCGGATGCGGCACGCTTTGCCGCGCTCTACGGCCATGCCCGCGTGGACCTCATGTCGAACATCAAATTCGATCGTGTGACCCCGCCGGGAGCAAACGGAAATGGTACCAATCCATTGCGGGAAATCCTGCCCCAGACTCCCTTCGTGGTCCTGGCCTCGGTGCGGGAACAGGAGGAACCGGACGTGCTGCGCATGGTGCGCGGCATAATTACTGCCCGGCCTGACGCGGTCGTGGGGCTCTTCCCCCGCCACATGCACCGAATCGAACCGTGGCAAGGAATATTGGAAGAAGCTGGAATCGACTATCAACTTCGCTCGGCCGTCACTGCTCCGCCCGCCCCGGGCAGCGTACTGCTCTGGGACACCATGGGTGAGATGGGCCACGCCTTTGAACTGGCCTCGGCCGCCTTTGTGGGCGGCAGCCTTGCGCCACTGGGCGGACAAAATTTTCTGGAACCCCTGAATTGCGGCATCACTCCCGTCATCGGGCCGCACTGGAAAAACTTCGCCTGGATAGGAGGGGAAATAGTGGATTGCGGCCTTGTGCACGTCAGACAAAACGCCGAGGCGGTGTTGCATGAACTCTTGGCCCTGCTGGCCCAACGGCCCGACCCGGAGGAGGTGCGCAGCCGCTTCCTGGCTTATGTGGCCGAACGCAGAGGCGGCGCGGCGACCGCTTGCGGCCTTGTTGCCGAATCTCTCAAAAGAAGGTAGGGAGTGGCACCGGCCCATATGAACGAATTCCCGAAATGCTACGGCGTCATCCCAGCGCGATACGGATCATCGCGCTTCCCAGGCAAGCCTTTGGCCGACATCCTGGGCATGCCCATGTTCTGGCATGTCTATGAGCGCGCCCAACGCTGCCCGGAATTGCACCAGGTAGTCCTGGCCACGGACGACGAACGCATCCGCGCCAAGGCGGAAGAACTGGGCGTGACCGCCATCATGACACGCAACGATCACGTCAGCGGCACGGATCGCGTGCTGGAAGCGGCGCAAGCCCTGGGAGTCGAAGAAAACGCCGTGGTGGCCAACATCCAGGGAGACGAGCCCTGCCTGGAACCGGCCATGCTCACGGACCTGCTCGCGCCGTTCCACGATCAGGACGTGCGCGTCACCACCCTGGCCGGGAGGATCACGGATGAAGAGGCGACAAGCCCGGACAGGGTCAAAGTGGCCCTCGCCCGCAATGGCGACGCGCTTTATTTTTCCAGGGCGGCTATTCCCTTTGACCGTTCCGGCTCGGGCCAGGGATATCTGCTGCATATCGGCCTGTACGCCTTCCGCATGGAAGCGCTCCGCACCTTTGCCGCCCTGCCGCAGGGCGACCTGGAACAGCGGGAAAAGCTGGAACAATTGCGGCTTCTGGAAAACGGCATTCCCATCCGGGTCAGCCTGACCGCCCACTCCTGCCATGGTGTGGACCGGGCAGAGGACCTTGCAAGGGTGACGAACATTTTGCAGGAGAAAAGATGAAAGCGATTCTGGCCCTCGAAGACGGCACCATATTTCCGGCCATCTCCTTTACCGGCCCCATTGAAACCGGCGGAGAAGTCATCTTCAACACCGGCATGACCGGCTATCAGGAAGTGCTCACCGATCCGTCCTACACGGGACAGCTGGTCTGCATGACCTATCCGCTCATCGGCAACTACGGCGTCAACCTTGAAGACCTGGAGTCGCCAAGCGTGCAGGTCGCGGGCTTCATCGTCAAGGAGTGCTGCAAGCAGCCGAGCAACTGGCGCGCCAGCCAATCCCTGCCGGACTATCTCGTTGCTGCGGGCATCCCGGGCATCGAGCATGTGGACACCCGCGCCCTGACCCGGCACCTGCGCATGCACGGCGCCATGCGCGGCATGATCTCCACCCGCGTGGAGGATACCGAGGCACTGGTCCGTAAGGCCAAAGCCCTGCCCACCATGGAAGGACAGAACCTTGCCGACCGGGTCTCCACGGAACGCCCCTATCTCTGGACAGACAACGGCCCGCAATATGTGGACCCGGAAAATTTCCAATGGCCCGAAGGCGGCCCCCGGCTCGTGGTCTACGATTTCGGCATCAAGTGGAACATCCACCGCCTCCTGGCCGATCAAGGATTTGTCCAGCTGGCCGTTCCCTCCTCCTACAGCGCGGCTCAGGTGCGTGCGCTGCAGCCCGATGCGGTTTTCCTTTCCAACGGTCCCGGCGACCCGGCCGCTGTAGTCGGCGCCGTGGAAGCCACACGCGAGCTTTGCGAGGATCTGCCCGTGGCGGGCATTTGCCTGGGACACCAGCTGCTGGGCCTGGCCATGGGCGGAAAAACCTTCAAGCTGGCCTTTGGCCACCACGGCTGCAACCACCCGGTCATGGACCTCGAAACCGAAAAAATCGAGATTTCTTCCCAGAACCACGGCTTTTGCGTTGACATTTCCGGGCTGAATCATCTTAAAATGACGCACAGGAACCTCAACGACCAGACTCTGGAAGGATTCGCGCACCGGGACAAGCCCATCATCGCCATCCAGTTCCATCCGGAAGCGGCTCCGGGACCGCATGACAGTTGCTATTTCTTCCCGAGGTTCCGCGACATCGTCCGCTCGGAAACAGGGAAATAACCCGCCGGGGTACAAAGGAACAAAAGCATCATGTCCGTTGAACTGATCAAGGCTCGCAAGCGGCTTACCGAAGTCAACTCTCTGTTGAAACAAAAAAAGCACTTGGCTGCGGCCCAAGCCTTGTCGCAGGCCTTGCTCACAATTCTAAAAAATCCGCTCATGAAGAACGAGCGCGAGGAATTCGCCTCGCTCATTGAACAGGCCGTGTACAATCTCAACCAGGACAAGGGCCTGCGACAGGTCTATCCCCTGGTTATCAAGTATACTCCCGGCGAGGAAAAGAAACTTTACCAGACCATACAGGAGCTGGTCACCGAGCTGCAGGCTCATGTGACCGAAGAGGCCCAAAACGATCTGGCCCTGCGCGAGCAGGCTCGACAGGCAGAACTGGCGCGCGGCCAGGCCCACCTGGACAACAAACAGTTCGATGCGGCGCGCGACGTCTTCAACGAACTGCTGCACAACAACAAAAACGATTCCGAACTCAAGGCCGACGTGGCGGACCGCTATATCAAGGCCAGCCAGTTCGACGACGCCCTCTCGCTCCTGGAGGAGGCGCTCAAGCACGATCCCAAGGCCCTTTTCCTCTACAACCGTATCGGCATTGTCCTGCGCAAGCTCAAACAATACGACACTGCGGAAAAGTATTACATCAAGGCCCTGGAATTCACGCACAAAGACGAATACCTTTACTTCAACCTGGGCCGCCTCTACTATGACTGGAAGCAATGGGACAAGATGAAGGATGCGGCCGAACACGCCCTGAGCATCAACCCCGGCTTCAAGGAAGCGGAAAAAATGCGCCAGTTCGCACTCAAGAAAATCTGAACGCAACCACCAATGCCTTGAAAGCCGCCCTTCCAGGCGGCTTTTTCTTTTTCCCTGCCCTTTCGCGCCACGCCGCTTTGCCGTACTCTGCGCCTATGCCCACACGCACACTCGCCACACCAGACGTACTCGTGCTCGGAGCCGGCCTTGCGGGCCTGCGGGCGGCCTGGGCCGCGGCTGAAGCCGAACCCGGTCTGAACATCTCCCTGGCCACCCTGTTGCCCGGCCCTTCCGGCTCCTCCTTTGCCAATCGCAACAACGAACTGGGCATGCAGGTCCCGCTCACGGATAAGGAACGTGCCGACTATGTACGCGAAACGCTCGCCCTGGCCGCGCCGGGCACGGCCGCTCCGGAGCTGGTCCGGCTCGTTGCGCGGGAGGCCGAAGCCCGCTTTCATGATATGCGCGCATTGGGGCTGCGATTTCAAACCAATTCTGACGGCGGACTGTTGCGCAGACCGGGCTGCTTCAGCAAAGCCCCCAGGGCCGCAGTCTTCCGCGACCTCTCTCATGCCCACGCGCTGTATCGTGCCCACTGCGAACGACTGAACGTGCGATTTCTATACGGATGGGAAATTCTTAAAGTTGAGAGAGACACACAGGGTATTTATGGTGTCCGAATGCGAAACGCTTCCGTTGAGGAGCGCGGCATCGAGACCCGTTCCTTGATCATGGCCCTGGGCGGTCCGGCTCCACTGCACGGACGACATATCGCGGGTCCAGGCAATTCTGGCCGGAGCTGGGGCATGCTGAAACAGGCCGGCGCACGCATGGAGAACGCCGACTACCTGCAATACATGTGGTTTTCCCTTGAGGACAAGAACTTCCGTTCCCCGGCAGACCTCGCCGGGCCGGATGCGGTTGTGCGTACCCCGGATGGCCGCGAAGTCGCGCCTTCGGCCAAGATCATGGCCCTGGCCGACTCCCGGCGGAGCCATTGCCCGGCAGCCTACGGTCCAATCAACGGCGTTCCCGACTACGCCATGGATCAGTGGCTGCAGGAGCAGGCAAACGCGGACGGCGTGGTGCGGGTCAAGGTGGGAGACGGGAATTGGGAAGACGTGGCGCTCTTCGCCCACGCTGGCAATGGCGGCGCACTCGTGAACGTTGACGGGGCAGTGCTGGACGCCGGTTCGGGAGAGCCTCTGCCCGGACTCTTTGCCTGCGGCGAATGTGCCACAGGCATGCACGGGGCCAACCGCCTGGGCGGCGGCATGGTCACTGCCACCCAGGTCTTCGGCAAACGCGCAGGGGAAGCCGCGGCAGCCTATGCCGCCGGGGCCTGACCTCCAGCCCGGCAGGCAACCATCTTTTGCACCATGTCCAGCGCGGCCTGAAAGCTTTCCAGACTGGCTTCATTCCTGCCCACGATGTCGTACCCGGTGCCATGGTCCGGAGAAGTGCGCGGATAGGGCAGCCCCAACGTAACGTTCACGGCCTCGGAAAAATGCAGCAGTTTCAAGGGAGCCAGCCCTTGGTCGTGATACATGGCCAGGACTGCGGCATAGCGCCCCTGGGCAGCGAAGTAGAAGGCCGTATCCCCAGGCAACGGCCCGGCGACATCCAGGCCCTCAGCCCGCGCCGCTTCCAAAGCCGGGGCAATGATCTCTATTTCCTCACGACCGATGCGCCCGGACTCTCCGGCATGCGGATTCAACCCGCAGACCGCAATGGGGCCGACCACGTCCAGGGCCTCCAGGTGTTTGGCCGTGAGCCGGAGGCAATGCAGAATGCGCTCCCGGTTAAGCAGGCCGGGCACATCCTTCAACGGAGGATGCGTCGTGACCAGGCTGACGCGCAAACGCGGCCCGCCCAGATGCATGCAGACGTTCTCGCGGCCCACGCCCAGATGCTCGGCCAGAAATTCCGTGTGGCCGGGGAAATCAAACCCCGCGCTCTGCAGCATGGCCTTGTTCAGCGGACAGGTGCAGAGCCCCTGCCCAACCCCAGACTTAAGCAGTTCCACGGCCGCGGCAAGGCTCGCTCCGGCGCACAGTCCACCCGCAACGCTTGGCTCTCCCACGGGGCACACCTTGCCGGACAGTCCGGCAGGCTCGTAAAAATACACGCCGGGCTCTTGCTCGGACACCTTTGTGGCAGTGTCCAGTCGTGTCCAGAATGGCTCACCGCTGGCATAATGGGCCAAAAGCGCATTCTCCGGGCCCAGGAGCAGATAGCGCATCTGGTCCGGAGCCTGTTGCCCCATAAAATGGCGTACCACGAGCTCGGGGCCGAGTCCGCCGGGATCGCCAAGGGTGATCAGGATGGTATTCATGGCCGCACCTTAACGAGATGCAGGCCCGGAGGGAAGTACGGAAAAAGGGTAGCCGTACTCAGGGCTCAAAAGTAAAAGCTAAAGCAGCCAGAGGCGGCAAGGTCAGCTTCAGGGAAATCCCGCGCCCGTCGGGCTCGGCTTCGGCCCCGCCGCCGTTGCCCAGATTGGAACCGCCATACACTCCGGCATCCGTGTTGAGAATCTCCCGCCAATGGCCCGCATGGGGGCAGGGCACGCGATAGTCGGTCCTTGGCACCGGCGTAAAATTGAAAACCCAAAGCAAAGGCGGCGCATCAGGGGCCTTGCGCAGAAAACTGATCACCGAGGCGTTGTGATCGGTGAAGTCCATCCACTCGAAACCGCTCCAGTCATTGTCGCAGGCATACAGGGCCGGAGCGGATTTAAGCAGCCGGTTGAGATCCGCCACGAGCTTGGAGACCCCTCGATGGGTTTCAAAGGTCAACAGGACCCAATCCAGTTCCTTTTGCGAATCCCATTCGTTCCATTGCCCGAACTCGCAGCCCATGAAGAGCAGCTTCTTGCCGGGGTGCGCCCATTGGTAGGCGAACAGCAGACGCAGATTGGCGAACTGCTGCCACATGTCGCCAGGCATCTTGGAAAGTAGCGCGCCCTTACCGTGCACCACTTCGTCATGGGATACGGGCAGCAAAAAATTCTCGCTAAAGGCGTAGAGCATAGAAAACGTCAAATTGTGGTGATGGTGCGCCCTGTGTATGGGATTCTTCGAAAAATAATCCAGCGTGTCGTTCATCCAGCCCATATTCCACTTGAACGTGAAGCCCAGCCCACCGGCATAGACGGGCCGTGACACGCCGGGCCAGGACGTGGATTCTTCGGCGATCACGGATGCGCCGGGGTAATGGGCGTGGACAACGGTGTTCAGCCGCCGCAGGAATTCAATGGCCTCAATATTTTCATTCCCGCCGTACCTGTTGGGAATCCACTGGCCGTGTTCGCGGGAATAGTCCAGATAGAGCATGGAGGCGACAGCGTCGATGCGCAGACCGTCCACATGGAATTCCTTGAGCCAGTACAAGGCGTTGGCCAGCAAGAAATTGCTGACCTCATGTCTGCCAAAATTGAAGATGTAGGTTCCCCAGTCCGGATGCTCTCCCAGACGCGGATCTTCGTGTTCGTAAAGAGCGGTACCGTCAAACCGGCCCAGGCACCATTCATCCTTGGGAAAATGCGCCGGGACCCAGTCCAGGATCACTCCCAGCCCGGCCTGGTGGCAACGGTCCACAAGGTAGCGAAACTCGTCCGGACTGCCGAAACGTGACGTGGGCGCGAAATAGTGCGAACTCTGATAGCCCCAGGATTCATCCAGGGGGTGCTCGGCCAGAGGCATAAACTCCAGATGGGTGAAACCCAGCTCGCAAACGTAGGGAATGAGCTGATCGGCCAGCTCCGCATAGGTCAGGAACTTGCCGCCGCGCCTGCGCCAGGAACCGGCATGAACCTCGTAGATGGCAACAGGACTATTCAACGGTAGGCCGAGCTTGCGCCGCCGGGCCATCCACTCCTCGTCCTTCCAGGCATACCCGTCCAGCCGGCTGGTCACGGCTGCGTTACCGGGCCTGGACTCCGTGGCAAAGGCAAAAGGATCGGCCTTGAACAACACACGCCCGTCCCGTTGCTCAACAGCGAATTTGTAGGAGACGTCATGCGTTATGCCAGACAAAAAACCGGCCCAGATACCGGACGATCCCACGGGAAACAGCGGGTGCTTTCGAGGGGTCCAATCATTGAACGCCCCGAGCAGGCTGACGCCTCGAGCATTGGGTGCCCAGACCGCAAAACGATATCCGGCCTCTCCCTTTTCACCGACAGCCGGATGTGCGCCGAGGATGCGGTACAGGTCCCAGTGCTCCCCCTTGCCGAAGAGGTACAGATCGAACGGAGCGACGAACAGGGGCTGGGTGGCTGCAACTGCCATTCTACCTCGGTATGGTAAAAGGATACAAAGAATCCGTCCGGTAGCGGCCCCCGGCTCCCTCTGGAAGCGCTTCAGCTACAACGCCGGATCAGATGCTGACGACGCAGTTGTCCCCGCCGGCAAAAGCGCTGTACTCGTAACGATCGGCCTTGGTATCGTTGAGCCAGACGCCCTTGTCCGTCAGATAGCGATAACTGTAGTCATGGCCGACTTTCAGGTCCACGGTCACCGAGAAAGAACCGTCCTTCAACTTCTTCATTGGCAGGTTCTTGGTGTTCCATTTGTTGAATTCCCCCACCAGAAAAAGCTGATCCGCATCGGTAGCCGCCGACTTGGGCAGCTTGAAGCCGACCTTGCACAACGTTTTCCCTTTCAGATACTTCTTGGTCAAGGGCATGGGCACCTCCTCGTTTGGACCGCCCGACAGGGCGAGACTCACTACAAGCCATTTTACGATTCCACGCGCAACAGCGCAACTCCATTCCTCACTATCCCGCAGGCTGTTTCGCCAAGGAGTCCACGGTCAGCGAAGAGTACAGACTCATATAGCTTTCCGCGGCACTCTCCCAGGTAAAGGCCTGGCGCATGGCCCGTTCCATCATGCCGCGCCAGGCAGACTTGTTCTGCCAATGCTGTAAGGCGCGATTCACCCCGTCCAGGAACAACCCCGACTCGGGACGGGCAAAGGTGAATCCCGTGGCAAAGGGGCTTGGATGGGAAACGATGGTATCGATGAGACCACCCACTGCCGTGGCCACGGGCGGCGTGCCGAACCGCAAGGCATACATCTGGGTCAAGCCGCAAGGCTCGTAGCGGGAAGGCATGAGAAAAATATCGGAACCCGCCTGAATGCGATGCGCCATATCCTCGGAATAGCCAATGGCTCCGCCCAGGCGGCCCGGGTACTGTTCCACAAGCTCCTGCAACCGGGCCTCGTATTCCAGATTGCCTTCGCCGAGCACGATGACTCCCACTTCCTTCTGCATCAGTTTGGGCAGGATATCGAAGAGTAGATCAATGCCTTTCTGTTTGCGCAACCGGCCGATAAAACTGAGCACGGGCCGCTCTTCCAGCTGGTCCGCCAGGAAGAACTCGCGCAGCAGCGCGCGTTTGCATGTCTTCTTACCCTCCAGGGCATCGGCGCTGTAGCTGCAGGGCAGGAATTGGTCCCCGTCCGGATCCCACACGGAATAATCCGCGCCATTGAGAATTCCCTTGAGACGACTGCTGCGGTTTTGCAGGATGCCGTCCAGACCGCAGCCGAACTGCGGAGAGAGTATCTCGCGGGCATAGGCAGGGCTGACCGTGGTTACGGCGTCGGCAAAGGCTATGCCGCCTTTGAGCAGGTTGAAATCGCCGTAGTATTCCACGCCGTCCAACCCCCAAGCCTCGCCGGGCAGGCCGCAGTTTTCAAAAAGACGGAAAGAGAACCGTCCCTGAAATGCCAGATTGTGGATGGTCATAACCGTCCTGGTGTCTTTCCAAAAAGGATCGCTGCTCCGGAGGAAATGGACAAAGGCCGGAGCCAGCGAAGTCTGCCAGTCGTGAGAGTGCACGATGGCCGGGGCAACGCCCAATTGCCGGCACCAGGACAAGGCGGCGCGCACGAAAAAGGTGAACCGTTCGCAGTTGTCGAAATAATCGCCGTCGTACGTATTGTAATAGGCGCGGCGGTCGAAAAATTCCCCGCGGGAGATGAAATAGACCGGCACCCCCTGATACGTGGTCTGGTAAATCTCTGCCGTGACGGGCGGCCAGGGATATCCAACGGGGCAATCCTGCTTGACCAAACGAATTTCATGTCCGTCCGTACGCAACCGGCCATAGAAGGGGGTCATCACGACCACATTGGCCCCCTTGCGTCGCAACGCGGGCGGCAACGCGCCCATGACATCACCGAGTCCCCCGCTCTTGGAGAAAGGGTACATTTCTGACGTCAAAAGAACGATCAGCGGCTTGCGCACTTCCGGCTCCACAAAAGTCATTCTCTCTTCCTGGCAGCGGACGCTTGTCGATGGCTCCCCAGCGTCCGCCGGAAATCGCTCAAGATACGTGCATGGTCGAACGCGAGTTCCGGCAGATCGTCCAGGGAGAAGATCCGGACCTCGGCGGCGTCATCACCCGCTTGCAGCGCCGACGGGTCAACAGCCTTGGCCGTATAAACCACGCTCAAAGTGTGGTGGCGCGGATCGCGGGAAGGATCGGAATACACCCCGGCCAAACCTGTGAGCAGCACCCCCAAGCCGGTCTCCTCCCGGGCCTCGCGGACGGCAGCGGCTTCGCAGGTCTCGCCGTAGTCAATAAACCCACCGGGAAGAGCCCAGCCATAAGGAGGGTTGGCCCGCTTCACAAGCACCACACCCTGTCCGTGAACGAAGACGATCACGTCCACAGTTGGCAACGGATTTTTATATCGTGTTACGACGCCGCGACAATGCGGACATACCAAAGAATCTTGCATCAGCCCCCCAGCCGAATTGAAATTGCCACCTCAAAGGGATTCTCCGGCGCACGGCTCTAGCAATAACATACTCTTCAGGAATGACAAGCAATTGAGTGTCACTGATCGGTTACGGAAAGTATTATTATACTCCCAAGAGGCAACCGCTATGATTTATAGCAAAAAAGATATTCAGTCAGAGACAAAACAGCTTCAGGCGTCAGAGCAAGCATGCCTGTAGATCTCGACGCGCTCACAACGCACAAGGGTAATCTGGCTGTGACCACAAAGCAGGACAACCAAGTAGGAGCGCGCGCAAACTGCACCGTAATGGGCAGTCCGCGCGCTCGTTTTTCTCAGAGAATTTCGCTACCGGCAACGTGATGCGAACTAACGCGGAACCAATTCCACGCGGCGGTTCTTTGCCCGTCCTTCTTCCGTGGTGTTGGCGGCGATCGGCGCAAGATAGGCAACCCCATTCGGCGTCAGGCGATCGGCAGCGATCCCATATTGATTGACCAGGGCATCCTTCACGGACGAGGCACGCCGCTTTGAAAGCTCGATATTGTGCTCAAAACCACCCACGTTGTCCGTGTGCCCGACAACGTGCAGCATAAGCGCCGTGTCCTGCCGCAGAAGCTTGGCAATCTCCTCCAGGGTCGGCTTTGATTCCGCCTTGATCACGGCGCTGTCCGTATCGAAAAAGATTCCGTACAGAGCGACGCGCCCTTCCCCGCTCAAATCCTTGGCCATCTGATCCGCCTTCACGACCACCATATTCTGCTGCATGGGTTTCACCTCGACAATATCCACGGCAGCGTATGCACCTTTTTTTGCGGTGTAGACGGGATCATCGCCAGCCCACTCCACAGCGGTCACATAGACATAGACATTGCCTTCCGGTTGTTCCTTGATCGCACTCAGGACCCTGGCCTTATCCTTGTCCGCAGCCAGAAATACATACTCCCTGCAGCTCGCCTTGATATTCACCGATCCAAAAACGGAAAGGAAATTGCTCCTGTTGACAAAGTTGGGGTCCTTGGAACTTTCATAGAGAATCCGGAAGCCCTGCGACGTCAGCTCGTTGCGGTAATTGCCGACCAACTCCGCAGCACTGGCGTCTCCGGCAGCCAGATACCAAAGACGCGTGACGCTCCCCTCAAGCTGCAAAGGCGGCTGTACGTATTTGCGCCGTTTGGTCTTGGTATCGTATTCTTGAAACGTGGAGGTCTGCAGCTCATATTCGTCAAAGCGCTTCACATCATAACCGACTATCTCCGAACCGCCGAAGCGCTTGATCAAGGGATGGTCCTTGCTACCAGGCAGATCAGCGGCCATGCTGTTAGTGGCTGCCGGCAACAACAGCGCCAACGCAACCAACCATAATACCAGGAGATGAGGACGGGTTGCAGAAAATTTCATGGTGCGGTTCCAGCGTAATCCGTTCTGATACTGCACAACGGCCTCCTTATGGCAAACGACTGAGAATGGTTTCGGCAACGTTCAAGGACAACGCCCTATTCTGCTTCTTGGCTGCGTCGTCCGCCTCTTGCCGATTCGCGAACGTCCCATCCAGGGGCGCTTTTACCGTAACGACGACCAGGGTCTGCCCCTTCCGCAACCAGAGCGAGGAGCCTTCCCAGAACGCCTCGTCTCCGAAAGCAGTGATTTGCTCATGTTCCTTGGCAGCGTTTTCATTGTTTTGACGAGCACGCTTTTGCCGGGCCATAATATCTGCGACCGAATCGAAGATGCCTTCTTCCTTAAGCATCGCGTCATCGGACATTCGCAGTTTCAGGCTGTACACGTCACCATCTTTCGAAAAAGTGTAACGGCACATGCGCCCCGCCGGGGCTACTGTCTCGCTCGGGACTCCCTCGGACACCTCTTCCTGGAAAAGGACTGCCGCATCAGCCTTGCTGTATATGGCACAGGGAGCGATAGCAGTTCCGGCATTGGCTTGTTCCGCAAACGACAGAACGCATAAAAACAATAGTGATAACAAAAACATATTATATAACAGTTTCACAACGAACCTCCTGCTGAACAATATATAGGCCATACATATGGATGCATACTAAACCATAATCGATACCAAGCACAATCCATAGGCAAAGCTGCAGAGAAACTCCCTTCGCCACGTCGATACCGCCCGCTCTAACTGAGGAGCATGGCAGCCAACGCACAAACCTCGGCTACGCTGCATGCGGATGATGGACCTGCATACATCCTGCTAATGGACGCATCTTGACTCGATACCCCTTCCCCGGGAAATTCAATCAGGTTTGGCAGACAACGCGACCAATCCGGAAGATATGAGGCAAAGCAGGAAATTTTCTTGACACAGAAACGAAAAAGGCTCCCCGGCCATTCCGGGGAGCCCATTTTCGGACTTTGTGTCTGCAAAGAAGAAGGATACTTTTCTATAAGCAGAGACCGTGCCAAATTCTTCTAAAATCACAAAAATATTTTTTGTGTATTTAAAACAGATAAATACACAAATAGAAATGGAATACCTCTGCTCAAGAAACAAGGCCATAAGAGTACAAATTCTTTAACTGAACAAAGAAAAACAAGCGCGTCAGTCTCGGCAAAACATACACAACGTACTGTCATAAAAGAACTTATAGACTTTGCAGCGTGATTTGGACTGAAGTACAAAATTTTGCTTCTCCCTCGATTTTCCGCAGGCAAAACACCAATTGGTCGAAAGCCCCAAGCCAGTAGGGGAGGGGCACGGCAAGATGATGCAGGGCAACGCGTTCCGCGCAGAAACGAAAAAGGCTCCCCGGCCAATCCGGGGAGCCCATTTTCGGACTTTGTGTCTGCAAAGAAGAAGGATACTTTTCTATAAGCAGAGACCGTGCCAAACGCACCTTCTCTGCGAAACTTAAAAAATATTATGTTTTTTCAATATATTAAAAAAAAGACCGTGCATACTCCCGCCAGCAAAAGGCCCCAAAGCAGTCGAATTTTTTGTACACGAGGAACAGTGTCTGATTATGCCCGTTCGTTCTGGAACGGCACGGGGAGATGCACGCAGAATGTCGAACCTTGTCCCGGTTTGCTGGTGACGGTCACGACCCCTTGATGGGCCTCGACAATTTTCTTCACGATAGCCAGCCCGAGTCCGGTGCTGATCTCCCCGGCAGTAGGGCGATTACTGAGCTTCTGAAAGGAAAGAAACAATTTGTCGCGTTCAGCCGGAGAGATGCCCGGTCCCTGGTCGCGCACACATAATACCACTCCGCCCGGTTCATGTTCCAACTGGACAGTGACCTTGGTGCCCCGATCCGCAAATTTGATGGCGTTGGAAAGCAGGTTGTCCAGGACCTGACCAATACGCCGCCGGTCAAACAAGGCTCCCAATTCCTTTTCCGCCTCGACAAGAATCACGATATCCTTTTCCGCGGCCATGAGCCGGGCCACTTCGACCCGTTCCTGCACCAGGGCGGAAATATCCCCGTGCGTGCGTTCCAGATCCAGCCGCCCGCTCTCAATAGCGGAAATATCCAGCAGATCGCTCACCAGGGCGTTCATCTGCCAGCCGGCAATCTGGATATATTGGAGCATTTTGAGCTGGTCATCCCCCAGCCCTTCGGGGAGCGTCTGCAGCAACAGTTTAGTGAAGCCGGTAATGGCATTGATGGGGTTGCGCAGATCGTGTGCAGCCATGCCCAGTAGCTTGTTCTTCAATTCGTCCAGCTCGCGCAACCGCCGCTGCCGCTCCACCGTGTCCACAAGTTGATTGATGCGGACCAGGAATTCTTCACGTTCAAACGGCTTTTTGAGAAAATCGTTGGCACCATTCTTGATAAACCGTACCGACAGGGGTTCATTACTGCGCGACGACAGTCCCATGATGGCGAGGTCCGTGTTTTCGCTCCGACTGCGGATGCGCACCGTCAGGTCCACCCCGTCCGTATCCTCCAGCTCATGATCCACGACGGCCAGGCCGATGTCCGGACACTCGGCCAGCACACGCAACGCGTCCTCACCGCTGGAAACGGTCCGGACATCCAACAGTTGAAGGGCAAGAAGCTTGCTCAGATAAGCGGTCATGGAAACCGAGCTGTCCACCACAAGGACCTTGCGCCCCTTGTTCCGGTGGAGCCGTGCCACGGCGGCGACCAGATTATCCACTCCGTGCCGGTTCTTGACGACATAGTCCACCACATCCTTTTCCAGAATGCGGCTTCGTGTTTCCGACGCCATATCGGATGTAAAGACCAGACAGGGAATGCCCCGCTCCAAGACAGCATCGACTACTGTTCCGTCCGTGGAATCCGGCAGGGAAAGATCCGCTATGGCCAGGAATATTCCTCCCTGGTCCATTGCCTCGCAGGCCTGTGCAAGGCTGCCCACGCCCACGGCGTCAAACCGGAGTTCGCTTTCAATGCGGCGAATCAGTTCGGACTGTACAGACTTGCTGTCTTCGATGATCAATATTTTCGGCATACAATCCCAACACATCTCGTTATGACAATGCAGCATTACATACACGACGGACGGAGTAAACCGGCGGACGCGCTTGAAGCTAACGCGCTACGGCGTCACACGCATACCCCCGCTTCAACAGTGCGGCGCGCGTCACCGCACCTTCACGCAACACTTCCAGGCTCCCATCGGGCAGCAATCGCACCAGCGTCGAGGGCGGCCCGCCGGAAGGGTAAGGTGGATCAAGCAAGGCTCGATCCACACGCGCCAGAAGAACCGGGTCCAATTCCGCAGGCAGGGCCACGGCAGGACACCCGCTCAGATTGGCACTGGTAGCCACCAAAGGCGCTCCCATCTCCACGGAAAGGCGCGCCGCCGAAGGATGGGGCGTATGTCGGACTGAGACCATGCCCGATGCGTCTTTGACCGGACAGGGAATTTCAGGGCGTGCCTCTACCAACAGGGAAAGAGGCCCGGGCCAGAAATCCGCGGCCAAGCGACGAGCAAGCTCCGGCACATCGCGTGTCACCTGGCCAAGCAAATCAAAATCACCGATGATCAGCGGCAGGGGCTTGGCCTGTGGCCGCCCCTTAATGGCGGCGACGCGCAAGGCGGCCTCGGCACAAAGGCCGTTGCAGCCCACCGCATATAGGGTTTCCGTGGGATAGACCACCACCCCGCCGGATCGAAGTATCGCCAAAGTCTCGCGCATGGGGCGGGTGTAGCAGAAAACAGCACGCGGGTCAGCGGCTTTTCATGTGACGTTTTTTTGCGTACCAAGACGCAAACAGGAGCACTACATGCCCGGCATCCCCGCACTTGACCTCACGTTCGGCGCTTCGGCGCTTGAATCCCTCCAACGGATCGCCCCTACCTGGGTGCTCGGCGTGGAAGAGGACCGTGCTGCGCCCGCGCTGGCCAAAAGCCTTCGCGGCATAGGCAAGGACATACCGCCCCTGGCTGCAGTGGCCCGCGACATGACGCTCTGGAATTGGCAGCGCCGCCCGCTCTCTCTTGAATCCCTGATCCCCCTGCAGGACATGGAGAGGAACGCCTCCTTTCTGCCGCCCGCTCTGCCGCGCCTGCTGCGCGTTCTGCGCCAAGCCTTGTCGCGCCCTCTGGATGCCGAACCGCTCCGTGCCGCCATGGACGCGGGCGAACAGGCCCTGACCTTGAAGCATCTGCTCATGCGCGTGCGCCAGCCTGGCGAGGGCGCCTTTTGGCTGGCCGTCTGTTGGGATTGGTTGCTCCGGTTGGGCCGGGAGGACTTGCCCCCCTCCATGTTGGAAGCTTCGGACCTGGGCAGGGATCTTCCATCGCTGGCAGCGCGTCTGCGTGCCGAGTGGGCCGCGCTCTATCTGCCGCCGGAGCAGGCTCTGGCCTATGCCGAAAACCTGAACCGTTCCCACTGGGGACTCTTCGCGGACTACCTGCGCTCGGAGTTGCATTCCCGCCTGGGAGACCACCACGAAAGCGCACGGCTGCTGGCGCGGGTCTGGCGGCGCATGCCCTGGCACCCCAATTTGACCCTCAAGCTTTCGGGCCTGCTCGAACAACCGTCACCTACGGATTCCCGCGACCTCTCCGACACCTGCGTGCTGGTCTATTCCTGGAACAAGGCCGACCTGCTGGAAGACACGTTGCGCAGTCTGGCCGCATCCGACATGGGCCAAGCTCTTGTCGTGGCTCTGGACAACGGTTCCAACGACGACACTCCCCAGGCCATGGCCCGCTGCAAAAACCTTTTTGCTAAAAACCGCTTCCTGGATGTGCGCCTGCCCGTGAATGTGGGCGCGCCCGCCGCACGCAACTGGCTCTTGTCCCTGCCCGAGGTGCGCTCCTGCCGCAGGGCCGCCTTCCTTGACGATGATGTGGTCCTGCCTCGGGATTGGCTGACACGCCTTTCCGCCACCATGGACGCCACGAACGCCGCAGTCGTTGGCTGCCGCATCGTGGCGGCCACTCCCCCAGCGGGGCTGCAGTCCGCAGACTACCATCTGCTCCCGCCGCGTGACGGCATCAAGACCTTCCGGGACGTGGAAGAAAACATCCTGGTTTTCGACAATTGCGCAGGAGCTCTGGATATCGGGCTGTATTCCTATTGCCGTCCAGCCCTTTCGGTCTCGGGCTGCTGTCACCTTCTGAGCATGGCCGGCGTGGAAAAAGCCGGGGCGTTCGACATCCGTTTCTCGCCCACGCAGTTCGACGATCTCGAGCGGGATTTGCGCGTTGCCAAAGCCGGGCTGCACACGGTCTACGAAGGGCGACTGGCCATTGGTCATGTCCAGCACTCCAGTCTGGCCAAGGCCCAAAGCCTGAAAAGCGTGGGACATGTCTTCGGCAACAAGATCAAGCTGGAAGGGAAATATACCAAGGAAGAGATAGAGACACTCTCGGCCCAAAACCTGGGACGGCTCTGGCAGGACCTGGAGGCGCGCAGGAGCGCCCTGCTGCAGGGACTCCCACCAACAGCCTAGCGTTCGCTCCAGAGGGCTTCGTATTCGGCCAGCCGGGCCTCGTCCAAAGAGGGGGTATTGTACATACCGTGGGCGTCGCGCTGGGTGAACGCCTCGTAAAGAATCAGGGCGGCAGCCACGGAAACGTTCAGACTTTGCACCATGCCCTGCATGGGGATATACAGCTCATCCGGCACCAGTTCGACCAGTTCGGGTGATGTGCCCCGGTGCTCGTTGGAAAGGATGACCGCGGTGGGGCGGGACATGTCATACTCCGCCAGTTCGCGCGCCGTCTCGGAAAAGCCGGTGCGCACGATCTGGTAGCCCTGTCCGCGCAACCCTCCGATCATGGCGGCAGCGTCATCATGCCGTTGTCGTTCCACCCATTTGAGGGCCGAAGCCGAAGACTTCTTGCCCAGATCGGGCCACTTGGACGTGGTATAGTACAGATGGACCCCAAAAACACCAAACGCGTCACAGCTCCGCAACACGGCGGAAACGTTGTGAGGGTCCCAGATGTTATCCATAATCAGAGTCAGGTCATTCTGACGGCGGCGCAACACTTCCCGGATGCGCTCCACACGGCGGGGGGTGATCTCTCTCGGCATGTCGGCTGCCTACCCCATTATGGACGGAGCCGCAAGTAGACCGGATTGTCGTTTTTTTCTTTGTAATCACCCCGAAGTTTGCTACGCTTTAAAGGATCGTGCTCAATTCACCAGGACAAGATGAGGACCGCCATGCGTGCTCTGATAGTCGAAGACGAATTCTTAAGCAGAAAAGTACTCCGTTCCTTCCTTACCACCGCCTTTGAAGTGGAAGTGGTCGTCAACGGCCAGGAAGCGCTGGACGCCTTTCGCCTGGCACACAAGGAAGGCAACCCCTACAGCCTGATCCTCATGGACATCATGATGCCCGAAGTGGACGGCATGGAAGCGCTGGAGAAAATCCGCGACATGGAAAGGGAACTTGGCGTGGACACGCCGGCCAAGGTCATCATGACCACGGCCTTGGACGATCCCAAAACAGTGATCCGTTCCTTCCATGACGGCGAAGCTTCCGGCTACATCGTCAAACCGGTGGACAAGGAGAAGCTTTACGGTGAACTGGAAAAGCTTGGCCTATTGTCCAAGTAAACGCCGCATGAGGTTGCCGTGAACGCCGACCCGATGGTTGAAGAATTTTTCGCGGAAGTGAACGACAAATACTATCCGCAGGTCATAGAAGGACTGGATATGCTCGAGAACGGGGATATCGACCCCGCCATTGAGATTTTAGCCCGTCCCATTCATACGATCAAAGGCGTCTCCGGTTTCATGGCCGGATTCGAACCCGCATCCTCGTTCACCCACAAGGTGGAAGACTTTCTCAAAGGGCTCCAATCCTCCTCCATTGCCCGAACGCCTGAAAACGTGGATTTGGCCAGCCGCGGGGTGACCGCCATTTTCCAGGTGCTGGAACAAATCCGTGAGCAGGGCACTTTGGATCAGGAAGAGGCGGATGAAATCCTGGGGTTGCTCAAGGCTGCAGGAAGTGCTTCGCCCCTGGAGCGGGCTCCGTCCAGCGAATGCGTGCTTCTGATGCCCGGCGAAAAATTCCAGACCATACGCATCAGCTGCCCCCGGATGCATCTTGAAGAACACTGCGCCGCCCTGGAAAAACAGCTCGAACGTATCAAGGACGACCAAAATGTGGTTCTTGATTTGGAACAAGCACTGAGCTTCGGATCCATTGCCTGGGAATGCGTGGCAGCCCATGCCGGACGGCTGCACATCGCCGCCACGAACATGCACAGCGCCTGCAGGGCAGTCTTTGCAGCCTGGGGCTTTGACAAACATATCGACCTGTTCCCGAGTCTGGAAAGCTATACCAAGGCACTGGCGGACCGATTGGAGAAACGCGAGGCATGATTAAAAGCATCCTCTCCTGCATCGAAAGCTTTGAGCGCGGTATTCTGGACATGGAGCGCGCCGGGGGCAAGGACGTCAAAAACGTTCTGGACAACATGGGGCTGACGCACGTCAAGCTTCCCTCGTCCCAGGTCATCACGCTCATGGACATGCTCGCCGACGGCATCACGCCCGTTAACGCGGACATCGTCACCGCGCTCCTGGGCATCTGCGAAAACTACAAAAAATTGCTCTACTCCATTTCCGGTCTTCTGGAAGACGGCGCCATGGCCATCCGCGAAGCCAAGGCAGCCCAGGCAACAGAGCAAAAAGACGACGCAACGGAACAAGATGCGCAGCAGGCACAGCCCGATATGCACGCAGACGCCGGCGACGAAGAGTCCGGACAGGGCGACGATCCTGCCTGCATCCACCAGCAAATGGCCCAGCAGACAGCCCAGACGCTCAAGGCCACAAGCATCTCCTCCATCCGGGTGGACACGGAACGCCTGGACCGCATCATCGAACTGGTGGGCAAGCTCATGGTCACCTACGCAGTCATCACCCAGTCGGGAGATGGAACGGTATCCAGCAATTCAAGCACATTGCGAGAGCTTGATCTGATCATCAACAACCTGCAAGGCGAGGTCAACGCTGTGCGGCTCGTGCCGCTCCGGCAAATTTTCGTGCCCATGCACCGGCTCGTGAGTTCCCTGGCCCAGAAAATGGGCAAGAAGATCAATTTCGACGTCCAGGGAGACACGCTGGCCTTGGACAAGACCATCGTGGAAAGCCTCAACGAGCCCCTGGTCCATTTATTGCGAAATTCCGTGGACCACGGCCTGGAGCTGCCGGAGGAACGCATGGCCGCGGGCAAGCCCGATCACGGCACAGTGCGCCTGAGCGCCTCGCGCCGGGGCGAAAACGCCTATATTGAAATTTCCGATGACGGCCGGGGCCTGAACCCGGAACGCATCCGGAACAAGGCCCTGGAACGCGGCCTGCTCTCTCCCGAGGACGAACCGAGCCAGGAAGAACTTTTCCGAATGATTCTCCAGTCAGGATTCAGCACCGCGGAAAAGGTCACAGACGTTTCCGGGCGCGGCGTGGGCATGGACGCCGTAGTCAATGCCATCCGCACCAACCTGGACGGCGACATCGACATCGCCAGCACGCCGGGGCAAGGCTCCACCTTCACGCTGTCCATCCCCCTGACCCACTCCGCCAACGAAGGCATTGTGGAAGCACTGGTTTGCAGATTGGGCCCAGACCAGTTCATCATTCCAAGCCAGGACGTGGTGGAAATCTATGTGCCTCGCACCAGGGACATCGTGGATCTGCCCGACGGAAGACAGACCGTGGACGTGCGCGGCGAGGTGCATACTCTGCTCAAGCTGGGCGAATACCTTGACATCGCCTCGAATATCGAAGACATGACCCTGGCTCAGGCCGTTGTCGTGCGTGTGGGCGACTTCCGGGCCGCCATCCTCGTGGACGAGGTACTGCGGCAACAGCAGGTGGTCATCACCAAGTTCACCCTGCCCGTGGGCGAACTCTATGCATTACCCATCCTCGGCTTCGGCATGATGGGCGAATCCGACGCCCTGGTTGTGGACGTGGAAAGCCTCGTGCGCAACTACACTGGCGCCATTCCGACCCTTCGAACCTGATCCTGGACGTCCAACAAAACGTCCTTCGAGTCCATATATATGAATTACGCTATTCTTCTTGCCGCATACGGCTCCCGCAAGCCCGACGCCCAGGCCTCGCTGGCTCGCATTCTCGAACAAGTCCGGGCTCAGTATCCCGACGTGCCCTGCGAAGTGGCTTACTCCTCGGAGCATGTCCGGCTCATGCTGACCCGTCAGGGAGACCACGCGCCCAGCGTGGCCGAACGCCTGGAATCCTTTCGGAGCAAGGGTATCCGTCGGGTGGCCGTGCAGTCGCTACACGTCATACCGGGCCGCGAGTTCCACGACATCCTGTCCCTGGCCAACGACCTGATGCTCGGCGA
Organism: Desulfovibrionaceae bacterium; assembly: GCA_036541255.1. Taxonomy (GTDB): domain Bacteria; phylum Desulfobacterota; class Desulfovibrionia; order Desulfovibrionales; family Desulfovibrionaceae; genus Paucidesulfovibrio. The sequence goes on from JAZHDD010000040.1 coordinate 30,172, forward strand.
CCAAGATTTTGAGCGCATAGAAGTAGGCTTCCCGTTGCTCGCGGGCGAACGCGACTTGGAACGGGTCGCCACGGCCCTGAAAACCATTGCCGAACGCCATACCCCCCAAGGCGGGGCCGCACTCTTCATGGGACACGGCAGCCGCCACCCCGGAAGCGAATACTACACGGCCCTGAACGACTTGCTCCAGCAACGCAACCCGCGTTTCTTCGTGGCCCCCATCGACGGCCCCGAGATTTTCGCCGCACGCGACCAACTCGTGAAAAACCACGTGACTCGCGCCGCTCTGCTGCCGTTTCTCTTCGGCGCGGGTTGGCATGCTTCGCGCGATCTGGCCGGGGACCGCCCCGAATCCTGGGAAAGCCTGCTCACGGATGCGGGCATCCAGTGCGACGTCGTGCTTCAGGGGGCCGCCGAACACCCTGAGCTGGCGGCCATATGGCTGGCCCATCTCAGCGACGCCGTGCACAGGCTCCAGCGCTCCTGATTCCAGCAGCCCCAGCATTTACAGCGCCCAGGCCCTGGGCTATTGTATTCTTTTGGCCGAGGCAGCCGAGCATGCAACAGATCATCATTCATACCCATTCGGGACAACGTCTCGAAACCACGGTCTCGCCGGGGCTCACTCTGGCCCAGGCAGTGTTCCTGCTTGGCCTGTGGCAGGGCGTGCCACTCTGTGCCGGACTCGGCAAGTGTGGCCTGTGCCGCGTACGCTTTCGCTCCAATCCGCCTGCGCCCCTAGCCCAGGAAACCAAACGCCTCGGCAATGAAGCCGTTGCCCAAGGCTGGCGGCTCTCCTGCCTGCATCCGGCAAATCCCTGCGAAATCGAGCTGCCCCAACCCAGCCGCGCGGCCCTGCCTGAACAGAGCCGCGAGCCTGAGAGAGAAACCGAAAGTCCCGCACCAAGCCCTCCCATACGCCTTGCCGTGGACCTGGGCACCACCAGCGTGCAATGGACGGCCTTGCAGGAGGGGCAACCCGTTGCGTCGGGTAAAAGCCTGAATCCCCAGCTCGGCCTGGGCAGCGAAATCATGACCCGCCTCGCCTTTGCCTTGCGCCCAGGCGGAGCCGATATCCTGCGACGGCTGATCCTGGACCGGCTTCGGGAGATTATCGCAAGCCTGCCCGGTCCTGTCGAACGTCTGTGCATCGCGGGCAATCCGACCATGACCGGGCTGCTGCTCGGACATGACCTGCGTGGGCTAGCCGCAGCGCCGTACCGCCTGGACGAACCCTGTGGCCGGGACTTCGAGCTGGCACCGGACCTGCCTCCGGCCTATGTGCCGCCGCACCTGGCTCCGTTCGTGGGCGCTGACATTTCCGCCGGGCTGGCCGCCCTGACCCTGGCCCCGGAAACGCATCCCGCGTATCCGCTGCTTCTGGCCGACCTGGGCACCAACGGTGAATTCATTCTGGCCCTCTCACCCGAGTCCCTGCTCTGCGCCAGTGTGCCCATGGGACCGGCACTGGAAGGCGTGGGCCTGCGCTTCGGACGCACAGCCGGACCCGGCGCGATCACGGGATTCACCCTGACGCCGTCAGGACCAAAGCATACCTATTTCCACAACAACCCCGACGGCCCCGCAGGCATGACCGGCACCGGACACCTCTCGCTTGTGGCGTTGCTGTTGCGGGTGGGACTGCTCACGCCCGAAGGGGCATTTGCCCAGCCTGCGTCCCCGCTTGCCAACAAACTCGCTGCACAACTGACCAGTTTGGACGGCGAGCCCGCTTTCCGCGTCACGGACGACATTCTGCTTCCGGCCTCGGATGTGGAAGAAATCCTCAAGGTCAAGGCCGCGTTCAACTTGGCATTGTCCCGTCTGCTGCTTGAAGCTGGACTCGCTCCAGGCGGCCTTGCATCGCTGCATCTGGCAGGCGCCATGGGCGAACATGCGGCCATGGCCGACTTGGAAACGTTGGGCTTCCTGCCCTCTTCACTGCTTCCGCTGTCGCACAAGGCTGGCAACACCTCCCTGGCCGGAGCCGAACTGCTGCTCACGTCTCCAGCTCTGCGCGAACGACTCTCACGCCTGCCAGCGCCCCGTGTCCTGGATCTCGCCTCGGACCATGCATTCGGGTCCCAATTTTTGCATAGGATGGTATTCCGCCATGTCCTTTAAGCGTCTTTCGACCCTCTTTCCCCATCCCGACAGCCAGGCCTGCACCCAATTGGAACGCTTTGGCCCGGTCCTGAACAAAACCATACCCCTGCGCGGCAAGCATCTGTCCACCCTGCCCTACGGCATCCGCGACCTTTCCCGCATGCTCACGGACGAACGCGGTGAAATAAGCAAGGACTACATGGGACAGCCCGCCACCAGGGCCGCCTACCTGCGCTATTTCCTGCCCTGGAACCTCTACAGGCTGATCCGGCTGCTCCAGGGGCTGCGGCTGGAATTGCAGCCCGACGCCCTGATCGGCGACCTGGGCTCCGGTCCACTCACTTTTCCGCTGGCGCTCTGGATGGCGCAACCCGAACTGCGCGAGCTGCCCTTGCGGCTGGTCTGCGTGGACCGCACTCCAAGCATCATGCGCGACGGTTTGGCCTTGTTCCGAGCCCTGACCAAAGACAAATCGCCCTGGAAATTCGATCTGGTCAAAGGCCCCATGCACGCGGGCATCCGGGGCGGGGCCGACCTGCTCGTGGCCGCCAACGCCCTGAACGAACTGCAATGGGGACCTGGCGGCAGCATGCCTGCCCAGGCTGAACGCTTGGCCGGATCGCTGCGTAAGGGCCTGTCCGACCAGGGGCGGCTGCTCGTGGTGGAACCGGGCACACGGCGTTCCGGCACGATCCTTTCCCATCTGCGCGAACAATTCATCGAGTTGGGCATGCTGCCACTGGCACCCTGCCCGCATTTCGCGGAATGCCCCATGAACGGCCTGGGCATCCATCCCTGGTGCCATTTCAAGCTTCCGGTCATGGGCGCACCCGAATGGCTCGAAGGTCTTTCACGGCGGGCTGGCCTGCCCAAGAGCGACGCCAGCATCAGCTTCCTGCTGCTTGGCCGGGACGCGCCCGAACAACAGGAGCATGTCCGGGCCATCTCCAATGTCTTTGCCGTGCCCGGCGGCACCGGCCAATACGCCTGCGCGGAACAGGGCATGGTCCTGCTGCGCTACGAAAGCCTGAGCAGGGCTGGTTGGCCCGGCGACCTGCTGGAAGTGGAATGGCCCCAAGCTCCGGAGCACGACGAAAAATCCGGCGCGCCGATCCTACCCGTGACCTGGAGCTCGGAAGCGCCCAAAACGGAAAAGACGGCACCGAAGGCACCGTCAAGCCGTAAAACGCCCCGCAAACCCGCACGGCCTTCCACCGACAAGGCGGACGCCAAACAGAACAAACCGGCGCGTAAACCCAACCGCAAAGAGGGCGAAAAATCAGGACCGCAAAAGCCCGCGCCCAAACGGGGACGCAAATCTGAAGCCAACGCCGACAGAGGGAATCAGCAACAACCGGGCAAACCTTCCGGCCCCAAACGCGCACCACGCCCCAAGAAGAAATGAACGTCATTGATCTCGGCCTCATCAACTATCAGGACGCGCTCGAAATCCAGCTCCGCACACACGCCGAGGTGCTGGCCGGAGGCAAGCCCACTCTGTTCCTGCTGGAGCATCCACCCGTGATCACCCTGGGGCGCCAAGGCGGCATCGACAACCTGCACGTCCCGGAAGCCTTTCTGCGCGAACGGGGCGTGGAGCTGGTGGCCACCACCCGCGGCGGCAACATCACCTGCCACTTTCCGGGCCAACTCGTGGGCTATCCGATCCTGCCCGTGGATAAACGGCCCGGCGGCCTGAAACAATTGTTCTTCGACATCGAGGAATCCGTGATCCGCACGGCAATGCGCTTCGGCGTGACCGCGCAACGGCGGCAAGGACACCCCGGCGTCTGGACCGGCCGCGGCAAGCTCTGCTCCATCGGCATCGCCGTAAAAAAATGGACCACCTATCATGGATTGGCCCTGAACGTTTCCAGCGACACCACGCTGTTTGATCTGATCACGCCCTGCGGCATTCAGGGCGCACGCCCCACTTCGCTCAGCAGCGAAGCCGGACGCGATATTCCCATGCACGAGGTGAAACATGTCCTCCGAGAAGAATTCCAAGCTGTTGCGCATCCCGCCATGGTTGCGGGTCAAACTTCCCGCTGACAAGAATTTCAGCGGCACCCGCCACCTCCTGGAAGACCTGCGCCTGAACACGGTCTGCCAGAGCGCCAAGTGTCCCAACTGCTGGGAGTGCTTCTCCCGCAAGGTGGCCACATTCCTGATCATGGGATGCCAATGCACGCGCAATTGCGCCTTCTGCAACATCGAAACCGGGCGCGTCACCGCCCTGGACCCGGACGAGCCGCGCCGCGTGGCCGAAGGAGCGAGGCGGCTGGAGCTGCGCCACGTGGTCGTGACCTCGGTCACGCGGGACGATCTACCGGACGGCGGTGCTGCGCATTTCGCCGCGACGATCCGGGCCGTGCGCGAAGTTCTGCCCGAGTGCACAGTGGAAGTGCTCATCCCCGACTTTCAGGGCGTTGAAGAGGCGTTGCGTTGCGTGCTGGAAGCTGGGCCGGACATTCTCAACCACAACCTGGAGACCGTGCCCGCCCTGTATTCCCGCATCCGGCCCCAGGCCGACTACGGGCAGAGCCTGGAACTGTTGCGCGTTTCCAAGAGGATCGCGCCGGACATCCCCACCAAGTCGGGCATCATGGTCGGATTGGGAGAAACGGACGAGGAGATCGACCGAACGTTGCGAGACCTTGCCGAAACAGGCTGCGACATCGTGACGGTGGGGCAATACATGCGCCCGACGCGCCAGCATCCCGCGGTGGAACGCTACGTTCATCCCGACGGTTTCACGGCCTATGCGCGCCAGGGCGAGGCTCTGGGCATTCCGCAAATGCACTGCGCGCCCCTGGTGCGCAGCAGCTACAACGCGGACCGTTTCGTGGGGGTCCGTGCACCGAAGGGAACTACGAAAAGTTCCAATCCTTGATGCGCAATTCGATCTTGGGAATGCCTTTGTAGCGGTCGATCTTGGGAGTGAAGGCGAAGCGCATGTTGCTGCCCTTCATGTCCCGGTCGAACTTGTCGGCCATGCGCCAAGCCTTGGCCGGAAGCACCACCTTGGCCTCGGGATCGGCCAGGGTGAAGCGTACATGATTCTTGCCGAAATTGCGGTGCTCCCGCACCTGCACAGGCGGCGAGGCGAACACAGGTTCAGGATTGCCCATACCGAAAGGCTGAAGCAGTTCCAAATTCTTGAGCAGATTGAAATCAATCTCCGACAGCTTCAATTCACCATCCACCTTCAGCGAAGGCGTAAGCGGCTTGTCGCCAATCTGTTCGATGACCGCCTCATGAAAACGCTGCCGCAGGGCATCGAGGTTTTCCGGGGCCAACGACAGGCCTGCCGCCTGCTTGTGGCCGCCGAAACCAGCCAGAAGGTCTGCACAACATTCGAGCCCATGATGTAGGTCGAATTCACTGATGCTGCGGCCCGACCCCTTGAGCACGAACTCTTCCTGGCACAGCAACAATGCTGGCCGGTTATGCGCTTCCACCACACGTGACGCCACAATGCCTATAACGCCTGGATGCCAGTGCGGAGCCATGAGCACCAAGCCGAGAGGCGACGGCTGCCGGGCCAATTGCTCTTCCGCCTGGGCCAGGGCTTCGGCCAGGATGGCTTCCTCCTCGCTACGGCGCTCCGTGTTCATGCCGTCCACCTGCTGGGCCAGGGGCCGGGCGGCCTCCAGATTTGGGGCCAGGAGCATGTCCAGGGCGATCTGCGGATTGCCCAACCGGCCCGCCGCATTAATGCGCGGGGCAAGACCAAAAGCGATCTGGCCCGCGCCGAGTTCGGCGAAGCGGTCGAATCCGCTGGCTTCCTTGAGCGCGGCCACTCCGGGCCGGTGCGCTTCCTTGATGATCAAGAGACCATTTTTGACCAGAATACGATTCTGCCCGGTGAGCGAGACCACGTCCGCAATGGTTCCCAGGGCCACGAGATCAAGCAGCGGCTTCACGTCCACGGGGTCGCCGGGCAGCAGTTTGTTCAGGGCAACCATGAGCATGAAGGCCACGCCTACGCCCGCAAGATCGGCACAGGGATTGTCCGCCAACCGCGGGTTGCACAGGGCATCAGCCTGCGGCAGGTCCGCGCCGGGCAAATGGTGGTCCGAAACGACCACGGTCATGCCCAGCTCGCGCGCCAAGGCTATGGGCGCATGGTCGCTGACGCCGCAATCCACGGTGAGCAGCAGGCGGATGCCCCGGTCATAGAGTTCGCGGACGCCTTCGGTGTTCAGGCCGTAGCCGTGCTCCAGCCTGTTGGGCAAAAAGTGTTCGGCCTGATATCCATGCTGCCCCAAAAAATCCAGTACCAGAGCCGTGGCAGTCACGCCGTCCACGTCATAGTCGCCCCAGACGGCCAGAGGAAGTCCACGCTCCAGGCCCTCGGCCAGCGTGCGGGCGGCCTGTTCCAGGCCGGGAATACAGGCGGGATTGGCCATATGTCGCAACCCGGGACTGAGAAATCGGTCCATCTCGCCCAGGCCGGACAGCCCCCGATTGGCAAGGATATCCACTATGAGCGGCGAAACGCCGAGTTCCCGGGCCCATTCTTCGGCACGGGCAGGTCTTTCCGCACGGTCGCGGAGTTTCCAGATGCAGGGCAAAATGCCTCCGATGTTAGGCCAAAAGGTGAACGACTTGGTCGATGGATTCGTCTTCGAGCAGCTCACTGGCCTGGGCCATGATCTCCACGGGATCAAGCCCGAACTGCTCGCAGGTCTTGCGGATATGCTGCTCCGCTTCGGCTTCGTCCTCGATATCGTCGAAAATGCGGCGGGCAATGACATCGGCCATGCCCAGCAGAGCGGCATCCCCGCTGAACACGCCAGCCAAAAGCGGCGAATGGTGCCAGTTGACAGGTTCGTAAAGCTCGGGCGGAAAATCCCAGGACTTGAGCACCAAAGCCCCGATGATGCCATGGTCCAGGCCCCAGTATTGCTCTTCAGCCTTGATGGGCGAAAGTCCCTTCACAATCCGAAGCCTTTCGATCTCCTGCCATTGACGGGGCCGATACAAGGCAATGATCAGCTTGCCCAGGTCGTGCAGCAGCCCGGCAGTAAACAGGTTGGAAATTTCCTTGTTTCCGGCCCGACGCGCAAGCTCCTTGGCCACGGTTCCCACGCAGAGCTGGTGCTTCCAATATTGCAGCAGATTGAAGTCCTTGGGCACGGGGAACTTTTGCGTCAGGGCGCGCACACCAAAGGCCACGACAATGGTCCGCACCTCGGAAAGACCGAGCACGGCTGCGGCGCGCTGCACGGTACTCACGCGGGCCTGAAGGCCATAATACGCCGAGTTGGCCACGGCCAGAATTTTGGTCGTCAGCCCCTGATCCTTGGAAATGGTTTCCGCCACATCCTGAAGCGACGCCAGGGAATCAAAGCCGGTCTGGGCAAAAAGCCTGTGCATCAGCCCCGGAGAAAAAGGCAGATCGTGCCGCAGTTCGGGGAGCATGGACAGCAGGGATTTGGCCTCTTCGCTCTGGATCAAAACTTCACGCCTCCATCCACATTGATGGGTTTACCATCGCTCGGCTTGGTGCGTTTTTGCGCGGGCTGTCCCGAACCGGGCGCGAGCCGCAACTCGCGGCCTCCATCGGGCTTGTGAACGATATATCCTTGTTTTTCCAAATATTCCATGAAGCGCTTGCCTTCTTCCATGTTTGGATTGATCTCCAGGGAACGCTCCAGATAGTGAACGCATTTTTCCAGGTCGCCCATCTCGAAATAGACGCGGGCAATGTTGTGAAAAAGGTTCTCGTCGTTGGCTTCAAGGCTTTCGGCGCGGCGATAGTACTCCAGGGCCTGCTCCATCATCCTGTTCTTGCGCAGATTGATGCCGAAATCATTGAACAGATGCTTGTGCTCCTGGGCAAAGGCAGCATCCAGATTCACGAGTCGTTCGAAAATATCGTTGGCCTTCACGCTGTCGCCGCGATCCAGATAGGTCAGGCCCAGACCGAAATTGGCACGGACATTCTCCTCATCCACGTCCACGGCCTGCTGAAATTCCATTTCCGCAGAATAGACGCGCCCGGCCTCGCGATGGTCCTCGCCGCGCTTGATGGTTTTATCCAGCTCGCGCATTTTCGGAAAAACGGTCTGAACGTAAAATTCGGGTTCCGGATTGAACTTGCTGAGAAAATCTTCCTTGGGCACGGAACGCATGGGACCGGAAGGCACGTAGTTGCGATTCAAAGGCTGCACGCTGATGGTATCCTCGCCTTTTTCCTCGCAAAACCAATAGGTCTTCTGTATTGATTTGCGCTGAGTCGTGCCCGTTCCCACCTTTTCCACGGTCTGAGTGGAAAAGACGCCCTTGATCTTGTCGCGACCGACTCCCTCGATCCGACCACGTTCGGGGGATTGTTTCTGCCCTTGGGTTTCCTGGTCGCTCATGCCACTCCTTCCGTTTACCGGCAGGCTTGTTCCATTTCACGAGCAATGGCGAGGGCGGCCTCCGCCGGGGAATCCGCTCCGGTCACGGGTCGCCCGACCACGAGAAAATCAGACCCAGCCTGCACGGCCTGGGCGGGCGTCACCACGCGGCGCTGATCAGCATGTCCGGCTCCGGCCGGGCGAATGCCCGGAGTAAGGCACAGCAGGCCCCCCCGTGTGGCGGCCTTGATGCCCTGCACTTCCAGCCCGGAACAGACCACACCGTCAAGATAATATGCTTTGGCCTGTACCGCAAGGCGTTGCGCCAGCGAAGACGCATCTTGATCCGCAGCGTCCAGCGGCAGGTCGGCAAGCGTCATGCTCGTGAGCAGAGTCACCCCGAACAGCAACATGTCCACGCCCGCATCCTCCCGTCCCAGCTGCGCAGCCTCGGCCATGCGCGCTCCGCCAAGGACGTGGATGTTGCACATGTCCGCCCCGGCCAGGCCAGCGGACCGCACCGCGCCCCGCACGGTATTGGGGATGTCGAAAAATTTCAAATCCAGAAAGACCTTGAAGCCCATCTTCTTGAGCTCGGCAACGATACCGGGTCCCTCGGCAGTGAACAGCTCCAGACCGACCTTGATCCAGGGCGCCACGCCACACAGTTGCCGGGCAAGGGCCAGGGCCGAGGCGGAATCCGGATAATCCAGAGCCACCACCAGTTCGCTCCTGCCTTCCCGTTTCATTTCCAGGTCCCCATGATGCTTTGCAAGAGCAACGGCCTGTAGGCAGGCTTCTTGCGTCCGGCCAAATACACGGCACGCAGGTTGTCGTACGCGGTTTCCAGGTCATCATTGATGATCCAGTAATCGAACCCGCGCGCGGCTTCCAGCTCCCGAACGGCATTGCCCAGCCGTTTCTGAATGGCTTCCTCGGCATCCGTGCCCCGGCCACGCAACCGCTTTTCCAGCTCCTGACGCGACGGCGGCAGCAGAAAGACATACAACCCGTCCGGAAAGCTGGTCTTGAGCTGCATGGCGCCCTGCACATCGATATCGAAGAGCACGTCCTTGCCCTGGTTGAGCAGGGCCTGCACGGGCTTCAAGGGCGTGCCGTAATAATTCCCGTGGACCTCGGCCCACTCCGCGAATTCGCCCCGGTCCTTCATGTCCAGAAAGGTCTCTCTGTCGATGAAATTGTATTCCACGCCGTCTTGTTCTTGGCCGCGCGGCGCGCGTGTGGTGCAGGAAACCGAAAAGGTGAAACGAGGGAATTCATCCAGGAGACGCTGCACCAGAGTGCTCTTTCCCGTGCCCGAAGGGGCGCAGATCACCAGCACCAAGCCCAGACGGTCCGATTCGGAGATTGTGGAAGAAGAATCAATCATTGTTGCCCTCCTCCACTGTGAAGCGCTGCCCCACAGTCTCGGCCTGAATGGCGGAAAGAATCACATGGTTGGAATCCGTGACCACGATGGAACGCGTCTTGCGGCCCTGAGTGGCGTCGATGAGCCGTCCCTCCTGGCGCGCATCCTCACGCAGCCGCCGCATGGGCGACGAGGCAGGGTTGACGATGGCCACCACCCGGCTGGTCACGATGAAATTGCCGAAACCGATATTCAGCAGACGCTGTTTGGAAACCGATTGTTGCATGCCCACCTACTCGATGTTTTGGACCTGCTCGCGGATCTTCTCCAACTCGGCCTTGAAGTCCACGGTCAGGCGGCTGACTTCGGGGTCCTGCGCCTTGTTGCCGCAGGTGTTGATTTCCCGGAAGGTCTCCTGCACCAGGAAATCCAACCGTTTGCCCATCTCCCCGTCACGCTCCAGCACCTCGGCCAGACGCTTGAGATGTTCGGCCAGACGCGTCAACTCCTCGGAAACATCCAGACGGTCCGTGAGGATGGCCACTTCCTGCAGCATGCGGTCCTCGGAAAAAACCGCTTCACTAGCTTCCATCATTTCCCTGATGCGTTCCACCAGATTGGCACGCTTGGCTTCAAGCACCTCGGGAACGCGGCCGCCGATGCCCTGGGCCAACTCGCCCAAAAAAGAAATACGGGAAAGCATGTCCTTGGCCAAAGCCCGACCCTCGGCCATGCGGCTATTCTGCCAGTCCTTGAGGGCATTGCGCAGTCCCTGCTCCACTCCCTGCACCATGTCAGGATTCGGCTCGGAAGAAGTGTCGCGCCAGAGCGAGGGGATGGCCAGCAGGCGATTGTAGTCGGGCTGATACACGTCGTCGTTGCCGTGGGCCAGCTCCTGAACCTGGGCAATCATGGCCCTGACCTGGGGCAGGTTGAGCTGCACGCCCAGCAGATCGGGCGACGCCACTTCCAGATTCAGGCTGGCTTCGACCCGGCCACGCGAGGCGTACTCTCGCATAACCTTTTCCCATTCCTGTTCCTTGCAGCGCATGGAAGGCGGCAGCTTCCACTTCACATCCAGAAAACGGCCATTCACGCTCCGGATTTCCCAGACGTAATTATACCCCTCACCGCTGCCCTCGCTCCGGCCATAGCCGGTCATGCTCGCTGGCATATTGCTCCTCCGGGCTGTCCGCCCTGCGTCATTATTTCTCTATACATCTATCTATTTAATAAAAATAAACTTTGATCAAAAATGCAGGTTCATTCCTCCACGGGCTTCGACACAGGCTCCACCCAAATCTTCCCTTTGCCCACACGCACGGGTCGCACCGCAACCATGGCCCGAGGCTGCGCCAGTTTGGAAGGCGAAGCAAACACGCAGCTCGAATAAAACTCGCAAACCCCGTTACCGGCCTTGTCCTGTACCAGCACGTTCAGCCGGGGCTCGACGGACAAGCGTTGCAGAAAAGCCGCTTTTTTCTCGGCAACCAGCGCGCGCAGCAAGGCGGCTCGGCGTTTTTTCTCCTCCACGGGTACCTTGCCGCGCATTTTCGCAGCAGCCGTGCCGGGTCTGGAAGAGTACGGGAAAACATGCGCATAGGAAAGAGGCAGACGACGGCAAAACTCCAACGTCGTAGCAAATTGGGCCTCGGTTTCGCCGGGGAACCCCGTGAGCAAATCCGCACCCAGCCCGAACAGGGGCCAGACCTCGCGCAAGCGCTCCAAAAACTCCTCGGCCTGACGCGGATGGTAATGTCCTCGGCCCATGGCCCGCAGTACCCCGGGATCACCGGCCTGCAACGAAAGATGCAGATGCGGGCAAATCAATCGCGACACGGCCAGGGTTTCCAGGGCCTTGTCCCCGAGTTGCCCCGGCTCCACCGAGGAAAGACGCAATCTGGCCCGACCGGCAAACGCGGGAGCCAGACGCTGCTCCATCAGGCGGAGCAGGTCCCAAAAATCAGGCTGGCCCGGCAGGTCGCGTCCGAACTGACGCAGATTCACGCCGCTGAGGATCAGCTCACGAAATCCGGATTCGAGCAGATGTTCGGCCTCATCCAAAATCTTGGCCACGGCGCGGCTGCGCGAAGGCCCGCGCGTCAACGGCACGATGCAATAGGTGCAGCCGTGCGAACAGCCGTCCTGGACCATGACCACGGCCCGCGCGCGCGGGTAGTCGCTGATAGAAAACGTCTCGGCGTGGGGTTGAAGCAACTCGGCTTTGTCTGCCTGAGGCACCACGCGCATTACGCCCGGAAGTTCGGCAAGCTCCTCGCGCAGCACCTGGGCCGCGCAACCCGTGACGATGATCCCGGCTTCCGGGTTTTCCCGGTGCAGCTTCCGAACAGTCTTGCGCAAATCCGCCACGGCATGAGCCGTAACCGCACAGGAATTGACCAGAATCACGTCCGCTTCCGCTGCCTGCTCCGTGGACTCGAAGCCTCCGGCGCGCCACGCTTCAGTAATGGCCTGAGTTTCATATTGATTGATCTTGCACCCCAGAGTGGCCGCATACATTTTTTTTGCTCTGCCCATTATCTCGCCCGCACTTCAGTACATTTCTCTTTCATTTCTTTTTTCCGCCTCCTAACATAGGCAAAAGGAACCTGAAACCCAAGCCTCAGGGGAGGTGGACATGCTTTTCGACAACCAATTCCAATCGCACCACGTTTCCCTGCTCGCCGCCATGTTTCTCGTGGCCGTGACGCTCGGCGGTTGCTCCACCCGCATGCAGGGAGCCATGGCTCTGGGCAGCGAACCCCAACGCGCCGTGGAACTCTATCGACAGGCCCTGGCGGAAAACCCGGACTCGGCCAGGACGCGTATTCAACTGGGCAAAGCCCTGGTGCAACATGGCCTCTACGACGAGGCCCGGCAACGCCTGACCGAGGCGCTTAACGTCCTGCCCGACGACCCGGAAGCCCAACTCTATAGGGACCTCAGCGAACTCGGTTCGTCCGGCCAAAGCGGCGCACTGGGCCGACTCATGGCCTACGCCCCCTATCAGAAGCAAAAACTCGCCATTGTTGTGCGCACGGAGGCAGCCCGCCTGAGAATACGATCCGACCTCAGCGACACGGATGTTATCCGGCGCATGGAAAACGCCTACCGGCGCGGCATGCAGGAGGAAAAAAAGATCGAACGGCGTTCCCTGAACGGTTTTGCGGACTAGCGCGGCCGATCACTCCGCCACCGTGATCCTGCGAATGATGCCTCCGGCCAGAACGCGCCCCAGCGCATCATACAGCGTGGCCACTTGTCCTGGAGCGGGCCTGTCGCAAGGCTGGCTGAACTTCAGACAAAGACGCCCCTCCTCCAACGCGGCCCGGGCAGGTAGAGCGCGCTGCCTATAGCGCGTCCGGGCCAGCACTTCTTCGGGCCAATGTGCCGGGTCCGAGAGCAGATTCACGGCCTCGACCTCGCAACCCGTGCAAAGCAGTTCATCGCGAACGCCCAGCACCAATGCATTGCGTGCCACATCCTTGTCCACCACATACAGTGGCTCGCTCCAGGCCACGCCCAGGCCGCGCCGTTGCCCCTGCGTGTAACGCCAAAGCCCCTGGTGCGTCCCCACACAGGTTCCGTCCGCCAGGAGCATGGGACCGGCCCCAGGCAACCGGAGTTGCTGCGCCTCCAGCCAGGCCCGATAATCGTCGTTGGGGATGAAACAGATTTCCTGGCTTTCCTTGGACAGGGGCGGAGTCAACCCGCGCCGAGCCAGTTCCGCGGGCACGTCCTGCTTGTGCAGCTCGCCAAGAGGGAAAAGAGCCCGGTCCAGACGGGACCATGGCAACAGGCTGAGAAAATAGCTCTGATCCTTGGCCGCGTCCGTACCGCGCAGGAGCATTGACCGCCCCTGGCCGTCGCGGCCCTGACGGGCATAATGGCCCGTGGCCAACAGCGTGGCTCCAAAGTCGGCGGCCTTGTCCAGCAGTACGCCGAATTTGATACGTGAATTGCACAGGGAACAAGGATTGGGAGTCTGCCCCGCCAGATATTCGGTGGCAAAAACATTGCTGACACATTTCCGAAACGCGTCCCGCAGATCAAGGACATACAGCTGCACATCCAGGTTACGGCACTGTTCGCGCAAGCCGTCCAGGTGAGCGGCATCCTGCCCATCTTCGGGCAGAAACAGTCCATGCACGGCTACAGTTTCGTACTTCTGCTCCCGGATCAAAGCCAGGGCCAGCAGGCTGTCCACGCCGCCGCTCACGGCCACGGCCACGCGTTCGGTTGCGGGCATGGCTTCTCCTGTTTCGTCGCCCAAAACCTTTAGACGGACAATCCGGCCGGAGCAGGCAGCCGGGGCAAGGCACCTTCCAGTTGGTGCGCAGCACCCAGCAGGACATCCTCGCTGAACGCCGGTCCCATGAGTTGCAGGCCCACGGGCATACCGGAATCCCGGCCCAGTCCCACGGGCAGGCTCAAACCGGGCAGTCCGGCCAAGTTTGCTGAAATAGTAAAAATATCCATGAGGTACATCTGAAGCGGATCCGCTTTATCCCCGACCTTGAACGCCGTTGTGGGGCAGACCGGTCCGGCAATGAGATCGCAGCTTGCAAAGGCCTTGAGGAAGTCTTCGCGCAGCAGGCGGCGTACCTGGGCGGCCTTGCGGTAATAGGCATCGTAGTAGCCGGAGGACAGCACGTAGGTGCCGATGATGATACGCCGCTGCACCTCGTCGCCAAAACCCTCGGTGCGGCTGCGGGTATACATGTCGATGAGTTCGGAGGCCTCGCGGTTGCGGTGGCCGTAGCGCACGCCGTCGAACCGTGCCAGATTGGAACTGGCTTCGGCCATGGCCACGATATAATATGTGGCGATGGCGTATTCCGTCATGGAAAGTTGCACGGGAACGGTGGTCGCGCCCAGGTCCTTCATCCTGGCCACGGCGTTTTCGCAGGCTTCGGCCACTTCCGGGGCAAGCCCCTTGCCCCAGTATTCTTCGGGCAGACCGATACGCAGGCCGGAAAGATCGGCACGCCCTTGCAGTGCGGCCACATAGTCGGGAACGGGCCGGTCCACGGACGTGGAGTCGCGGCGGTCATGCCCGGCAATGACCTGAAGCACTCTGGCGGCGTCCTCAACGCTCCGGGTCATGGGGCCGATCTGGTCCAGGGAGGAGCCGTAGGCTACCATGCCGAAACGGGAAACACGACCATAGGTGGGCTTGATCCCGACCACGCCGCAGAACGACGCGGGCAGACGGATGGAGCCGCCCGTGTCCGTGCCCAGGGCTGCGAAGCATTGCCCGGCGGCCACGGTTGCCGCCGACCCGCCGGACGATCCGCCCGGCACCCGCTCCAGGTCCCAGGGGTTGCGCGTGGGGAAAAACGCGGAATTCTCCGTGGAAGAGCCCATGGCGAACTCGTCCATGTTGGCCTTGCCCACAAGCACGGCCCCGGCCTGCTTGAGGCGCTCCACGACCGTGGCGTTGTAGACGGGCCTGAAATTTTCCAAGATGCGTGAACCGCAGGTGGTGGTCATACCCCGGGTGCAGAGCAAGTCCTTGAGGGCCACGGGCACCCCCCAGAGCGGCTTTGCCGGGTCAGGACCGGCCTTGTCCAGCTCACGGGCCTCGGTCAGAGCCTGTTCGCCGCACACGGCAAGCAGGGCCTGAACATCCGGCTCAGTGGCCTTGATGCGGCCAAGGCTGTCGGCCACGGCCTGTTCCACCGTGATCTCGCCCTGTGCCAGCAGGCCGCGCAACTCCGTCAACGTTTTGGTATGCAATTCGGACATAGGTATTCCGGCGTGGTTTGGCGTCTAGACGATGCGTGGAACAATAAAGTGGCTGCCGTCTGTCTCGGGAGCGTTGGCGAGAATCTCGTCACGTCCGTATTCCTTGGCCGTCACGTCGGGCCGGAGCACCGAGGTATGCGCCACAGGGCTGTACAGGGGCTCCACGTCCGCGGTGTCCAACTCGCCGAGTTTGTCCATATAATCAAGGATGTCGCCGAGCTGCCCGGCAAATACCGCGACCTTCTCTTCCGGAAGGTCGAGCCGGGCCAGACGGGCCACGCGGACGACTTCTTCAGGGCTGATCTTCATGCGTGTGTTCCTTGTCCCGGTCTAACGGGATTTGTTGTTCTGACGCCAGAGCTTGACGCGTTCCGCGCGCTTGGCATGGGCGCGCTGCAGGCGTTCGGCAAAGTCCGCCGGTTCGACAAGGACCATGCCGCCTTCAGGCGCGGGCTTGAAGAGAAACATCTCCTGGCTGGCGCGGCCTTCCCCGTCCCAGGACATGGGAGCAAGGCTGTACTCCACACGCGCCGCCGAAGACAACCGACGGTTGATCAATGCCGGGTTCCAGTCCGCAGGCATGGCACCCAGATTGCCTGTCATGCGCAACCAATCGTAGCCCAATGCTACCCAAAGATCGGCAACACCCAGCCCCTCAGCGTCCAGCAGGGACTGGAGTTGCTGCGCGCCCGGCGTTCCCGCCCACCACGCCCCCGGCGTCACGGCAAGGCGGAAATAGGCTTCCTCGACCTCGGTCACACGATCCAAGGCACTGCTCCAGAGGCTGGGGCCAAGAAAAACCATGTCCGTAGAATCGTAAAAGAAAAAGTTAGGTACCAAAAGCTGGGCCTGGGACCAACCGTCCGGCAGAAACACGGCCTGGAACGGTGCTGGCGGCAGGGGGGCTTCCTTGTCGAAATGGTCGGGCACCTTCAGGAGCGCTCTGATTTTGCGTCCCCAACTGGGAGAATCCTTGGGGGCATAACTCTGCTGCTCGGCAATGGTTCCTCCGGCCCGAAGCGCTTCCTGGCGGAACGCCGCAGCCATTTCATGGCCGAAGGATTCATCCGGATACAGCAGGCCGAAACGGGAAATGCCCAGATGACGGGATGCCAACCCCACCAAGGCGCGAACTTCGTCGTCACGCGAGGAAAAGAACCGCCAGGCGTCGCGGCCTTCGGTCATCTCGCCCAGGGAAGGCAGAAAGGCAAACACAGCTCGACGGCGCATTTCATCGGAAGCGGCCAGCTCCTTGAAGCTGGACACGCGGAGCGGGCCGCCAACCACCGCATATTGGGACGGCAGGGCCGCAAGTCTGCCCAGCCAGTCCGGAGCATCTGTATTGATGACCTTGACGTCCAGCTCGACGCCGTTGTTGGCCATCTGCCACTGGGCCACGCCTGCGCCTCGGGCTATTTTCCGGCCTACTTCCTGGTAACGCCCGGTCATGGGCAGCAGCAGGGCCACGCCCACACGCGGCTGTCCCTGAGCGCGCTCCAGGGCGTGCAAGGCGTCGCCGAGCCCCACCTTGTCCTGAAGCGAGGCATTGGCCAGCACGCCGCGCATGATCTTCCAGGCCGAAGCCCAGTCCTTGCCAGCGGCCGCATCGCGCCGAGCCGCCTCAAAGACCACCAGCGCGCCGGGGAAAGCCATCTGCCCTGCCGGAGGTACAGCCGTAACCAAATCTTCCACATCCTCGAAGCGAACCAGCCGTGCGGCCAGGGCGCGCTCCATCTCCACGCGGCCCGTGGCGTCCGGGGCCGTGGCATAAAATTCGGAAAGGGTTCCCAAGGCTTCGACGCTCCGGCCTTCCTCGGCATAGCCCATGGCCAGCCGCACGGCAGCGCGATAGCGGATTTCCCAAGCCAGGGAAACGTCGCTGAGCAAACGCCCCTTGAGCGAAGCCAGTTCGCCCTCCCGGCCCAGGGCGCGATACGTGTCCAGAGTCAGGGCCGTGTAGGCCCAGCCCGAACGCGCCTGTGGATCATGCATGGCCCAGCGCTCCAGGGCCAACTGCGCCTGCATGGGGTGCCCCGCGTGCAAGGCGCTGTCGGCCAAACGCTCCAGGACCCGGCCCTGGTCGGCACGGGCAAGATCGGGCCGGTCGGCAAGATTCTGGTAATAGAATTCGCTCTGCGCAAAACGGCCCTGGTCAAAGGCCGCGTCCGCCTCCTGCATGAGTTGCGCAGTGGGCAACGTAGCCGCGTCCTTCGTGGCTCCGCGGCCAAAAGGCAGACCGCCCTGGCAGGCCGAGAGCAGGCTCAGACAGAGAAGCAGGCTCACGGTTGCAAGCCGTATTGTCATTGTGGGATGTTTGATCATTGTACTCATCCGGTTGGTGCTGTGGTCCGGGACGAATCAAGCCGAAACAAGCTATACCGGTTGGCCGCGCAAGGCAAGCCGCCGCTCCGTTAAGACAATGTAAAAAGGCCGCCGGACACTGCCCGGCGGCCTGGAATACTCATGCGATGCGGATTACTTCACTTCCGTGTAGTCGGCATCGACCACGTCGTCGTCATCCGTCTTGGACGAAGCGCCGGGGCCGGGCTGGGCCTGATCGCCTTCCCCCTCCGGTCCGCCGGGCTGGCCGCTCTTCTGGGCGTAGAGCTGCTCGGCCAGCTTGTGCGAGGCCTTGGCCAGCTCATCCGTTCCGGCCTTGATAGCCGCCAGATCGTCACCGTCCATAATCTTCTTCAACGCCTCAAGCTTGGTCTCGATCTCGCCCTTGAGCACCGGGTCCACCTTGTCGCCCAGATCGCGCATGGACTTCTCGGTGGTGTACACCAGCGTATCCGCCTGGTTGCGGGCTTCGATCAGGGCCTGCTTCTCCTTGTCGTCCGCGGCATGGGCCTCGGCATCCTTGACCATGCGCTCGATCTCGCTTTCGCTCAGACCCGAGGACGCCGTGATCTGGATGGACTGCTCGCGGCCCGTGCCAAGATCCTTGGCCGAGACATTGACAATGCCGTTGGCGTCGATGTCAAAGGTCACCTCGACCTGCGGGAGGCCGCGCGGTGCCGGCGGAATGCCGGACAGCTCGAAGTTGCCGAGCAGCATGTTGTCCGAGCTCATGGGGCGTTCGCCCTGGAAGACCCGGATGGACACCGACGGCTGGTTGTCCGTGGCCGTGGTGAAGACCTGGGACTTGCGGGTCGGAATCGTGGTGTTGCGCTCGATGAGTTTGGTCATCACGCCGCCCATGGTCTCGATCCCCAGGGAAAGCGGGGTCACGTCCAGCAGCAGCACGTCCTTGACGTCACCGGTGAGGATGCCGCCCTGAATGGCCGCGCCCATGGCCACGACCTCGTCCGGGTTCACGGAGCGGTTCGGCTCGCGACCAAAGAACTCCTTCACCTTGGCCTGGACCAAAGGCATGCGGGTCATGCCACCCACAAGAATGACCTCGTCGATGTCCGAGGCGGACAGGCCCGCGTCGGCCAGGGCTTTTTTACAGGGACCCGCGGTCCGGTCCACAAGATCCTCGACCAGCTTTTCCAGCTTGCCGCGGGACAGCTTGATCATCATGTGCTTGGGACCGCTCTGGTCCGCCGTGATAAAGGGCAGGTTGACCTCGGTCTCGGTGGAGGAGGACAATTCCTTTTTGGCCTTTTCCGCGGCCTCCTTGAGGCGCTGCAGGGCCATGCGGTCCTTGGAAAGGTCGATGCCGGTCTCGCGCTTGAACTCGTCCACGAGATACTCGATGAGCTTGTGGTCGAAGTCCTCGCCGCCCAGGAACGTGTCGCCGTTGGTGGCGCGCACTTCCACGACATTGTCGCCGACCTCGAGGATCGAGATATCGAAGGTGCCGCCGCCGAGGTCGAAAACCGCGATCTTCTCGTTGGCCTTCTTGTCGAACCCGTAGGCCAGGGAGGCCGCAGTGGGCTCGTTGATGATGCGCTTGACCTCCAGGCCCGCGATCTTACCCGCGTCCTTGGTGGCCTGGCGCTGGGAGTCGTTGAAATACGCGGGAACGGTGATCACGGCCTCGGTGACTTCCTCGCCGAGGTAAATTTCAGCGTCCTTCTTCAGCTTGGCCAGGATCATGGCCGAAACCTCGGGCGGAGAATACTTCTTTCCGCCGACTTCGATCCAGGCGTCGCCGTTCTTTCCGGAAATAATCCGGTAAGGGCAATGCTCAAGCCATTTGGCCACTTCAGGGGCGGCGAACTCGCGGCCCATGAGGCGCTTGATGGCGAACACGGTCTTTTCAGGGTTGGTCACGGACTGGCGTTTGGCGATCTCGCCCACCAGCCGCTCCTTGTCCGTAAAGGCGACGATGGACGGCGTGGTCCGTCCGCCTTCAGGATTGGTGATGCATTTCGGGTCCTTTCCCTCCATGACGTAGACGCAGGAGTTGGTGGTCCCCAGGTCGATACCGATGATTTTACCCATTATGTGTCCTCCTCATTGAAAAGCTGGAGAATATGATGTCGTTGATTCAAGCCGTACAAAAATAAGTCAGGCTCAAAATTTGTAAAGACGCCTTGCCCGTTTTTATTCCGACAGTTTGTTGACCATGACCTTGGCCGGGCGCAACAGCCTGCCCTTGAGCAGGTAACCGCGCTGGACCTGTGCTGCTATGGCGCCGTCCGGAGTTCCTTCCTGCTGGACCATGCCCATGGCCTCATGCACGTTGGGATCGAACTCCGCACCGGAATTCGCCTGCACTTGGACCAGGCCATGCCTCTCCAGCACGTCCAGAAAGACTTTGCGGGTCATGTCCACGCCCGTGACGAAGTCGGCGCAGGCATCCAGACCCTGTGCGTGATTCAAGGCCAGATCAAGGTTGTCCAGCACCGGCAGCAGGTCCGCCAGGATGCTTTCCCCTGCATACTTGCGCAATTCCTCGGTTTCACGCAAAAGCCTCTTCTTGACGTTTTCCGTATCGGCCAGAGCGCGCAAGCGCAGGTCCTCTGCCTCCTGCATCACCGCACAGGACGGACAGACCCGCTCGCGGCAGAGGGCTTTGAGTTCCTCTTCGGAAAGGTCGATCTCCTGGGGGGCGTTCTCAGCCGGCTCCATGTCCTGCGGGGCGTTTTCCAAGGTACTCTTCTCGTCGGTCATCTGTCTTTCCTTACAAGGATTTACCGGGGATTGCCCCGTTGCCTCAAATTGATAAGCACCGGTGAGGCGATGTCAACGGCGTATCTGGAAAAAAGGGGGGAAAACACTGTGCGGCCCGCGTTCCTCAGCGTTGGAATATCCCCTGCTCGTAAACCACGGTTTCCGTGCCGTCCGCGAGCTTGGCAGTGACACGCTTCGATTCCGTGTTCACGAGGTCCCAATGCATTTGGGACGCGTTGAAACCAAGGGCGCTTTCCATTTCCGGAGTGAGGATTTCCGGCGGCCCGGAAAAGGTGGCAGGCAAGGAAGCGCCCAGGGCGATATGGCAATTGCCCTGCTCCCCTGCATGGTTTTCATCCAAAATGGTATGGGCCATGAAATGATCTACGCGGGAAAACCGCTTGTCCGTGAGCGAAAATTCGCCCACGCGCCTCGCTCCGCCGTCCAGATAGAGCTGCTGTTGCAAAAACTGGCCGTTGGTCAGGGCATCCGCCCTGGCTGCCACCCCGCCGTCGAAATCCAGCTCGACTCCCATGACCACCCGCCCCAAATAGACCGAGGGCTGATCCGCATAATAATGGCCGCGCATGGTGCGGCAGTCCGGCGAGACGAAAATCTCGCAGCTCGGCACGTTGGCCCCGGTCACGGCCCGAAAGCGACGGTTGTCGCCCGGCTCCAGCGTGAAATCGAGATGCTCCGATTCCACATGCAGACTGCGGATATCCAGAGAGTCCAGCCACTCGGACACTTCGCCGAGTTCGCGCCGCAGCCTGCGCCATTCGTCCACGGGCGAGGGCATATTCAGCCAGCAGGCGCGGAGAAACTGCTCCTCGTAGTCCTCCAGGGGAAGACCCGCGGCATTGGCCAGGGCCGCGCTGGGCCAGACGCATGAGGTCCAGCCGAGTCGACCGGACCGGCGTCGGCGCTCCAAGGCGGACATGGAACGGACCCGAGCGCGGCGGCCATCCATGATCGTGCGCGGATCAATCCCGGCCAGATGCGTCAGCTCCAGCGGCGAATAGATGGTGATCACCCCGGCGGCCTGGGCATACAATTCGGTCTCGCCCGGCTCCTGGAACACGAGTTGGCCGAAACTGGTGTTCAAATAATGCTCGCCTTCCATGAGCGGGGTGGGCAACAGGCGCAACACCGGATTGAGGTGTTCGTCCACAAGGCGGGAATACAGGGCCTCGACCAGACGCATGGCCGGATAGTCGAAACGGACCACCACGGCCTCGCCGTTCTTGATCTTCTCATTGCGCGAAACGCGCAGGGCCCAGGTCAGGACCTCGGCATAATTCTCCAGGTCCGTGCTCGTGATGACGCTCATGAAGACTCCGTTCCGGGCGGGGCAAAAGACGAAAAAACGGCCCGTATCCATTTAAGATCGGGCCGGGATTGGATTTGTCAAGCTGGCCTGCTTCAGAAAACCAGCGGGAACAGCACGGTTACGAACGCGGTCCAGCCGAAATAGATCGGCAGATAACGAGCCGTGATACGCTCCACTCCATCCACATCGCCACGCCCGCGCAGGAGTTGGGCAAATCCCCGGACCAGCCAGAGCAGATTGCCCAATACGGCCAGGTTCGCTCCCAGCACAGCCAACCGGTTGGGTGTGATCCCCATGGCCAAGATGCGCTGCCCAATGGCGGCCAGCCCCAGAAAATCCAGCAAAACGGTCAGGCACAACAGTGCGGCCAGGAGCCACTCCACCAATCCGGCGCGCGCCCCCTTCTGCCGACCGGAAAGCGAAAACACGGAGAGGCCCAGCACGGCAAGCAGCAGGATGTTGTAGATCAACAGCGTTTCGCGGTCCGTAAACAGTTCGGAGACGTGCGTGGCCAGCCGCACCAAGTAGCCCATGAGCACCACAAGGAACAATGGCACGAAAATGCGGGCCAAGAGAGGCATGATCCGCGCCCCTTCGCTTCGGTGCAACGCGGCCCAGGCCGCAACAGCCGGGATGGCGGCCGCGCCCATGGGCAGCATCCACTCGAAGACCCAATCAGTGGAAACGCCGATCAAATCGAAAAGCCCGGCGGTCAAGGCCACCAGTATGCCGCCGCCTAAAAAGAACAGGCCGGAAAAGACTACCACTTCGCCAAAGAAGCGAATGTATTCACGCCGGGATTCCACTCCGGGCCAAACCGCACCCGCATGGGCCGCGCAGATCAGACACCAGAGCAGCAACGGGCCATGGGCCATGGCCAGATACAACGCATCCGATCCGGGCTCGGGCAACAAATTCAGATACACTCCCACAAGGCCATAACACACAAGCACGATCATGGAGCCGGGCCGCGGCCAGCCCCGGGCTTGCAGCAGATAGGCCAGCATGGCACCAAGCGCTCCCAGGGAAATGTTTCGCGGGTAGAACCAGTCATCAGTAAGCATGGTCAAACCCGTATCGGGGAACAGGCCGGGCAACTTGGTGTACAGGCCGGCAAACACGGCAAAAGCGATCATGATCCAGATTTCGCGCAGGATTTCCGGTCTGGCCTGAAGCGTTGACATGGGTTGGGGCGTATGTTTGAGGCGCGCTGTCCAGGCCCGCAACAGCAACGCATCCGGCCGGGCAGCCAAAGCCAGCGGCAAGGCCGAAGAAAAGGCGACCCGATCCTGGGCGTACAACTCTTCCAAGGCTTCCGGCCCTGCAGGATCTTCCAGCAGCGCAAGCATTTTTACCAACACGAGGACCTCCGGGACATGTTCCGGTTGAAAGGAGGGATGCGCCACCTTGCGCGACTGATCTTAGATAGCAAACCCTGACGCCAGCCACAATCGCGCCAGGAAAAAGTTGCGCAAAATGGCTCCGTCGCCCTTCCAAAAAACAACAAAGGCCGGAGAATACCTCCGGCCCCTGCTGTTTGCTGTCTTTTCGATGTTTTTTAGGTAAAGACCAATTCGCCGCCCTGCACGTCCACGGTCACGCTTCCGCCGTCGGCCAGTTCCCCGCCGATCAGCAGCTTGGCCAAAGGCGTTTCCACATGGGCCTGAATGTACCGCTTGAGCGGACGAGCACCATAGACAGGATCGTAAGCCGATTCGGCGATGAAGCGGCGCGCCGCATCCGTGAGCGACAGTGTGATCTTGCGATCTGCCAGCCGCTCGGAAAGCCCCTTGAGCAGCAATTCCACGATGATGCCGAGCTGCTCCGTGGTCAACGGGCTGAAGATCACGGTCTCGTCCACGCGGTTCAGGAACTCGGGCCGGAAATTGCGCCGCAACTCCGCCATGACCTGCTCCTCCACTCCCGGGCCAAATCCGCCGCCGCCCGGCAGGATGCCGTCAAGCAGCAGGTTCGCGCCCAGGTTGGACGTCATGATCACAATGGTATTCTTGAAATCCACGGTGCGGCCATGAGAATCCGTGAGCCGTCCGTCGTCGAGCACCTGCAGCAGCACGTTGAACACGTCGTGGTGCGCCTTTTCGATCTCGTCGAAGAGAATCACGCTATAAGGTTTGCGCCGCACGGCCTCGGTGAGCTGGCCGCCCTCGTCGTAGCCGATGTAGCCCGGAGGCGCGCCGATGAGCCGCGCCACCGTATGCTTTTCCATGTATTCGGACATATCGATGCGGATCATGTTCTCTTCGGTGTCAAAGAGCGCCTCGGCCAGCGCCTTGCACAGCTCTGTCTTACCCACGCCCGTGGGGCCGAGGAAGATGAACGAACCTATGGGACGGCGCGGGTCCTTAAGCCCGGCCCGGGCGCGCAGCACGGCCTCGGACACGGCCACCACAGCCTTGTCCTGCCCAACCACGCGTTCATGTAATTCATCACCGAGCCGGAGCAGCTTCTCCCGCTCGCTCTCCAAAAGACGGCTCACGGGGATGCCGGTCCAGCGGGCCACGATCTCACCCACATCGTCCGGGCCGACCTCTTCCTTGACCAGACGGCCCGCACCCTCGTCGCCCATGGCGGATTCCGCCTGGACCAACTGCTTTTCGAGCATGTCCAGCTTGCCGTAACGCAATTCCGCGGCGCGGTTGTAGTCCAGCACGCGCTCGGCCTCTTCCACCTGAAACCGGACCTGCTCGATCTCCGCTTTGATGCGCCGCAATCCCTCAATGGAACTCTTTTCGCGCTCCCATTGGGAAAGCAGGCCCGATTGGGTTTCCTTGAGTCCGGAAAGTTCTTCTTCCAAACGTTCCAGGCGCTCACGCGAAGGTTGGTCCATTTCACGGCGCAAGGCTTCGCGCTCGATCTCCAGTTGCAGAACCTGGCGGTTGATCCGGTCCAATTCTTCGGGCTGGGAATCGATTTCGGTACGGATCAGGGCCGCGGCCTCGTCAATGAGGTCGATGGCCTTGTCCGGCAACTGGCGGTCGGAAATGTAGCGGTCGGACAATACAGCGGCCTCGACCACGGCTCCGTCGGAGATGCGCACGCCATGGTGCACCTCGAAGCGCTCGCGCAGGCCGCGAAGAATGGAGATGGTGTCCTCTACGCTGGGCTCGTCCACGAGCACGGTCTGGAAGCGGCGCTCCAGGGCCGGATCCTTTTCAATATGCTTGCGATATTCGTCCGTGGTGGTGGCACCGATGCAGTGCAGCTCGCCCCGCGCCAACATGGGCTTGAGCAGGTTGCCCGCGTCCATGGCCCCCTCGGCCTTGCCCGCGCCCACAATGGTGTGGATTTCGTCGATGAACATGATCACCCGGCCCGCGGACTGCTGGACTTCCTTGAGCACGGCCTTGAGCCGCTCCTCGAATTCGCCGCGGTACTTGGCCCCGGCAACAAGCGCGCCCATGTCCAGGGCGAAAATGGTCTTGTCCTTGAGCCCTTCGGGCACGTCCTGTTTGACGATGCGCTGGGCCAAACCTTCCACGATGGCGGTCTTGCCCACGCCCGCCTCGCCTATAAGCACGGGGTTGTTCTTGGTGCGGCGCGAAAGGATGCGGATGGCGCGACGAATTTCCGCGTCGCGGCCAATGACCGGATCAAGCTTGCCCTTGCGCGCCTCGTCCACAAGGTCGCGGCCATATTTGCTGAGCGCCTCGTAAGAGGCTTCGGGATTGTCCGAAGTCACGCGCTGGTTGCCGCGCACCTGGGTCAGAGCCTCGAAGAAGGCGTCCTTGCTCACGCCGAATTTCTTATTCACGCGGCCTGCGCCCGAAGACGGCGGCTCATCCAAAAGCGCCAGGAACGCATGCTCCACGCTCACGAACTCGTCCTGCATGCGCTGACGCGCCTCGTCGGCACGGACCAGTACGGAATTCAGGCGATGCGTGACCACGATCTGGTCGGGACGCGCGCCCGGTCCGGACACGCGGGGCAGCTTGCCGATTTCCTCATCCACGGCCTTGGCATAGGCCTGGGCATCCACGTTCATTTTCTTGAGGATTTTGGCAACCAGGCCGCCGTCCTGTTCCACCAAGGCATGGAGCAGATGCTCCGCGTCCACCTGTTGATGACCGTGCTTCACGGCCAGGGACTGCGCCTGCGTCAGGGCTTCCTGCATTTTCTGGGTCAGTTTGCTGAGGTCCATTCTGCCTCCCTTTTCAATCGGCCCTTTGAGGGCGGATTTCATTTTTCCACAATTGAACTAGTAGCTATTCAAAGAGAAGATCACTTTTTCAACAGCCAAGATCAAATCTAAGTACGTCCTTACCATTGGCAAGAAGCATCCTGTGGAAAAAAGAAAAAAAACGGCTAGCCCAGACGGCGCGCCTTGTCCAATTCGGCCTCCAGCAATTCCACGCGTTCCAGAAGATCCACGATGATGCTCGCGCCCATGAGGGAAATGTCCAAATCACGGCAAAGCCGTTTGAGCTTCTGGATACGATAGACATCGCGCAGATGGAAAAGATATTCCTCCGCCTTGGTTTTCACGGGACTGATCCAGCCCAGCTCCAGCAATTCAGAGACGTCCGCGGGCTCCACCTGGGTGATTTCAACAAGCTGGGCCCAGGCGATCATGCCGGATTTTTCCGGCAAATGGGGCTGCTGCACCCGGCAAAGGATTTCCTTGATTCGCTTGGTCGTCATAAGGTTCGCTTCCTTGCTTGCAATCTTGTCGGCGTCTTAGAAAGGACGCGGATTGAAGTCCGATGTCTCGGCCAGCTTTTCCCAGAGAGCCCGTTGTTCATCCGTGAGCTCGGCCGGGGTGGCGATCACGATGCGCACGAGCTGATCGCCTTTTTTCGCGCCGCAGCCCAAGCCGCGCCCACGCAACCGGAGTTTGCGCCCCGAGACCATCCCCGCCGGGATGTTCATATCCACTGGCCCGTCCAGGGTGGGGACGCGCACCTTTGCGCCCAGGGTCGCTTCCCAGGGGCTGAGCGGCAAATCCAGAATAAGGTCGGCATCGGCAATCTTGTAAAGATGGTGCGGGGTGATGCGGATTTTCAAATACAGGTCGCCCGCTGGTCCGCCCGCCTGGCCGGGGTTGCCCTGGCCCGCGAGACGGATGCGCTGCCCGTCTTTGACGCCCGCGGGCAGTTTGACCTCCAGGGTTTTGCTGCTCATGGAGGGACGTCCGCCCAGGGCCGTGGTCTGCTCTTGCAGGGTGATGGATTTTTCACCGCCCCGGTAGGCCTCTTCCAGGCTGATTTCGTACATGGCCTCGGAGTCGGAACCGCGCCGGGGGCGGCGCTGGTATGCTCCGGCCCCGCCAAAACCGCCCCGGAAATCGCCCTGGCGCGCACCGCCATAGCCGCCAGCGCCGAAAATGGTCTCGAAGAAGTCGCTGAAACCGCCCGCACCTCCCTGGCCAAAATCGAACTGCACGTTCTCATAGCCCGGAGGCCGCTGGAATCCGCCCTGCTTGTACTGTTCCCAATTGGGGCCGAGCTGGTCGTACATCTTGCGCTTTTCGGGATCCTTGAGCACCTCGTAGGCCTCGTTGATCTCCTTGAATTTGTTCTCGGCAGTCTTGTCGTTGGGATTCAGGTCAGGGTGATATTTTCGCGCCAGTTTCTTGAACGCTTTGGAAAGCTCTTCCTTGGAGGCGGTCTTGCCCACGCCAAGCGTCTGGTAATAATCTTTGTATTCGACGGCCATATGTTCTTGCGCTCCCTTATTCTCGGTCCCTGACCGGGTCAGGGTCTTTCCCGCAGATACGGAAAGCCGTGCCGGTTCAGTTCTTCTTCAATGTTCTACAATAAGTAGGAACCGAAAGCAGTCAACCCGAAGGCTGTGGAAAACTCACGGCGATATGCCTCCTCAGTCCCTGTCCTGCAGGTCATAGTAACGTCGTTCCGGATTGTAGCAATAATAGCAGCGATCCTTGAGCCGAAATACCCGGATCAGAAGCATGCCTGCGAGGAATCCGCCCACATGGGCCCACCAGGCCACATCCGACACTTGCCCGTTCCCGTCCTGGATGCCGTAGAGCACCTGCATAACGAACCAGATGCCCAAAAAGACGACCGCGCGAATGGGCAGGACCACCACGAAAATGAGCGTGGACACCCGGCCATGCGGATAAAGCACGAAATAGGCCCCAAGGACTCCGGCCACGGCTCCGGACGCCCCGATGATGGGGATGGAAGACCCCAGGTTGAAGAGCGCATGCAAAGCCACCGCAGCCAAGCCGCAGCAGACGTAAAAAACGAGAAAACGGACATGGCCGGTGACGTCTTCGATGTTGTCCGCGAAAATCCAAAGCATCCACATATTCAGAAGCAGATGCAGCCAGTCCCCGTGCAGAAACATGTAGCTCAGCAGCGGCAGGATCGGCTCGGAGGGATAGCCTGCCCAGGCGGCCCAAGACGGATCGCTGAACCGCGCCGGAACCATGCCGTAGAGATGGAAAAAATAGGCTTGTTCCTGGGGCGAAAGGCTCACTTCGTAGCCAAAGGCCAGCACGTTGAGCAGGATGATGGCCAGCACCGAGTACGGAGGATGCACGCGCGGCACGTTGTCGTACAGGGGAATCACTGTTCTTCGTTCTCCAACTCGCTCACGGCCCTGTCCACTGCCGCATGCGCTTCGGCCAGCCGGGCAGCAACGCGCTTGGCCCGCAGGGCCTCCAGATCACGGATCAACGCTTGCGCAGCCGCATCCAGCTTGTCCAATCCGGCATCGTTTTCCACTACGAAATCGCACATGGGCCGCTTGCGATCCGCAGGCCATTGCCAGGAATCGAACACGGCGAGCGTGTCCTGGTCCAGACCGCGCGACGTGCGATACGCGCCCCGGCGCAACTCATCCGGGCAGAACACTCCGGCCACGCAATCCACCATGCCAGCCTCGCGCCAGCCGCCCTCCAGCAGCAGGGGCACTTCGGCAACGGCTATTTCCCCGGCATGATTGCTGAAAAAAACTTCGGCCCGGTGACGCACCATGGGGTGCACCAAATCCATGACCTCGCGCAGCACCTGACCGGAATCGCGCATGGCCTGAAACAACGCGGGTTTGTCCACCGCGCCCTGGCTCGTCAGGTATTGATTGCCGAAACGGCGACCGATCATGTCCGCGCCGTCGCCGCCCGCAGCATAGAGGTCGGCGACTTCGCTGTCCGCGCTGAATATGGGCAGGCCTTGCTCGGCAAGCCGGGCCAGCAGCGTTGACTTGCCGCAACCGGGCGGACCCACCAGGCCCACGCGCAGGCCGCATTCGGCCAGAGCCTCCAGCAATGCCTGAAAATCCGCTGGCGGATCACTGCGAAAGTGCAGCAATTCCCCGGAAACCGGATGAACGAACCGCAGGGCGCAGGCGTGCAGCATCTGACGAGCAGCTTCGGGTTTTCCCACAGCCTGCCATTCCGCAGCCTCTCGCGGCCCATACACGGTATCGCCCAAAAGAGGATGTCCCTGGGCGGCCATATGCACGCGCACCTGGTGCGTCCGGCCCGTATGGATGCGCACAGCCACCAGGGCGGCGACATTTCCAGGCGCAGTCCAAAGGACCGTATAGCTGCTGCGCGCTTCGCGCCCGCCTTTCTCGGCCACGCTCATGCGCGTCTTGTTGCGCGGATCACGGCCAATAGGCAGGTTGATGATCCCGGAACGTGGACTGGGAACCCCGTGCACCAGGGCCAGATACAGCTTGCCCACGCGGCGGGCCGCGAAATCGCCGGCCAGCCTGAGCCGCGTGGCTTCGTCCCGCGCCACGATCATCAGGCCCGAAGTGTCCTTGTCCAGGCGATGCACGATACCAGGCCGCACAGGGTCCATACCGGAACGTTCCGAAGAGATATCGGGGTAATGGGCCAAAAGGCGGTTGACCAGCGTTCCTTCGGGTTCGCCCGGTGCAGGGTGGGTGGTCAGGCCTGCGGGCTTGTCCAGGACAAGCAACCGCTTCTCCTCGTGCAGCACGGCCAGTTCGCCGGTTTCCGCTCCGGTACGGCAGGCCGGGACATGGGCTTCCAAGGACAGGGACGCCCCCGGAGGTACCGTGAAATTGGGCTTGGTGACGATATTGCCGTCCACCAGGGCCAGCCCGCCAAGAATCCACTCTTTGACCTTGCCGCGCGAAACGCCTTCGGATTCCAGTTCGCGGGCCCAAAAACGATCGAGGCGCGAGCCCCCGTCTTCGGGTGCTGCGCTTCGTTGCCAACCGGTCCTTTCATTCGTATCGGATGCATCATGATTCATAGACGCATGGTACACTCCGAACCGTCCGATGACAAAACATCTTTCCGTTATTCCCCTGGCGTAGCAAACAAGACTTGACCATTCCTCAATTTGGTCAGTAAAGATAAAAAGTTTGCCCGTTCAAGGGGCGAGACCATCAACGCACCGGGAGGAATATCATGTCTGTAACCGTCGTGGATCACCCGCTGATCCGCCATAAATTGGGGCTGTTGCGCACATCCGAAATCAGCACCAGCAAATTCCGGGCGTTGGCCATAGAGATCACCCGCCTGTTGACCTATGAGGCCACCAAGGACCTCGAAACCGAAAAGATCACCATTCAAGGATGGGCCGGACCGATTCCGGTGGAGGCCATTTCCGGCAAGATGATCACCGTCGTCCCCATCCTGCGCGCGGGCCTGGGCATGATGGACGGCGTCTTCGACATGGTGCCGGGCGCCAAAGTCAGCGTGGTGGGCTTCTACCGCAACGAGGAAACGCTCCAGCCTGTGCAGTATTACGTCAAACTGGCCAAGAACATCGATCAGCGGCTGACCCTTATTCTGGACCCGATGCTGGCCACCGGCGGTACGCTCATGGCCACCATCCGGCTGCTCAAGGAGGCCGGCTGCACCAATATCCGGGGCCTGTTCCTGGTGGCTGCGCCCGAAGGCGTCGCCCGCCTTGAACGCGAGCATCCGGATGTGGATATCTACGTTGCCTCCATCGATGAGAAACTCAACGATGTCGGCTATATTCTTCCCGGCCTGGGCGATGCCGGGGACAAAATATTCGGAACAAAATAGCACCAACGGGCTTCGGCCCGTTTTTTTTGGGCTTTTTCCGGTAACAGCTTCGTTTTCATCCTGAGAGGAGGGAGTTCATGAGCAACGTTCATTCCACCGAGTACAATTTTCGTCTCAAAGACGGCGTACTCGGCGCGCAGATGCTTTTTGTGGCATTCGGCGCGCTGGTTCTGGTTCCGCTTCTGGTGGGTTTCGACCCCAACGTGGCGCTGTTTACGGCCGGCGCAGGCACGCTGCTTTTCCAGGCCCTGACAAAAGGCAAGGTCCCTGTATTCCTGGCCTCGTCCTTCGCCTTTATCGCGCCCATCGGCTACGGCGTGAAGCAATGGGGCATCGAAGGTACCCTCTGCGGCCTCTTTGCCGCAGGCATCCTGTATGTATTCCTGAGCCTGCTCATCCGCTGGCGCGGAAACGAGGCCTTGGCCCGCATCCTGCCCCCGGTGGTCACCGGGCCGGTGATCATGGTCATCGGCCTGTTCCTGGCTCCCGTGGCCGTGAACATGTCCATGGGGCTGGGCGGCGACGCCAGCATCGTCCTGGCCGTGCCCTCGGCTTCGGCCCTGTGCGCCCTGGTGGCCCTGTTGACCACCGTACTCGTATCCCTGCTGGGCAAGGGCTGGTTCAAGCTCATTCCCATCCTCTGCGGCATCCTGGCCGGGTACGCCACGGCCCTGATTCTCGACACCACGGGCTTCACAGCATCGGCCCTGGCCAAATTCACGGCGGAACGCGCCGCGCAGGAAGCCGCCGGAGCCACCGTGCTCTTCAGCATCGCAGGCGAAAGCATCGTCAACTTCGGCCCGCTCAAGGATGCAGCCTGGTTCGCCCTGCCCAACTTCTCCTTCCCGAGCTGGTCCAACTGGAACTGGGCCGCCGTGTTCTACATTGTGCCCGTGGCCATTGCCCCGGCCATCGAACACTTCGGCGACGTTCTGGCCATCAGCAGCATTACGGGCAAGGATTACGTGAAGGACCCGGGCATCAAGAACACCATGCTCGGCGACGGTCTGGCAACCTCCCTGGCCGCCTGCCTGGGCGGCCCTCCGAACACGACCTATTCCGAGGTTTCCGGCGCTGTGGCTCTGACCCGCGCCTTCAACCCGGCCATCATGACCTGGGCCGCCATCACCGCCATTCTGCTGGCCTTCGTGGGCAAGCTCGGCGGCCTGCTCCAGACCGTGCCCACCCCGGTCATGGGCGGCATCATGATTCTGCTCTTCGGCGCCATCACCACCATCGGCATCAACACCCTGGTACGGGCAGGGCACGATCTCATGCTGCCCCGCAACATGGCCATCGTGGGCATCATCCTCGTGGTCGGCATTGGCGGCTTGACCGTACCCTTGAGCGGCATGATCAATTTCATCAGCGACGTTTTCGGCGCGGAAGTGACCATGGGCGAACTGCATATGGGCGGCATCGGTCTGGCAGGCATCGTGGGGGTGCTCCTGAATCTGGTTCTCCCCTGCAAAAACTGCAACGAATAGCCTCAGCGGCATCATAAGAAAGCGGTCGGGGGTAAAATTCCCGGCCGCTTTTTCGTGCCCCAAAACCTGGCAGGGAAGCGTTTCCCTTCGGAAAGAATTTACGTTATGCCCGCTGCATGAACACCGTGACCGGACTTGTGCTCACCTACAACGGCGAACGACTCCTGGACGATTGCCTCAAGTCGCTCGATTTCTGCGACGAAATCCTCGTGGTGGATTCCCTCTCCAAGGACCGCACCGTGGACATCGCCAAAGCGCACGGCGCAAGGATCATCGAACGCGCCTGGCCCGGTCCCGTGGACCAGTTCCGCCATGCCCTGGGCAATGTCCATACCGACTGGGTGGTCAGCCTGGACCAGGACGAAATCCTGGACCAGGAGTTGCGCGCAAACATCATCGCGGCACTGAAGAACGATTCGCTGCCAGGGGATATCGCCGGCTATTGGGTCAACCGTCGCTCCTTCTACTTCAACCGCTTCATGAAGCATTCGGGCTGGTATCCGGACAGGCTGCTGCGCGTTTTCCGTACAGGAAAGATGACGGTCTCCGCCTCGGGAGCGCACTACCACTTTACACCGAACGGCCCCACCCTGCGCCTGACGGGCGACATCGTGCACTATCCCTACCGCAGTTTCGCCGAACACCTGGATAAGATCAACTCCTACGCCCAGCAGGGCGCAGACGATCTGCGCGCCAAAGGCAAGCGCGGCGGTCTTTTCCAGGCCATTCTCCACGCCAAGCTGCGCTTCCTGAAGCTCTACGTGCTCAAGCTCGGCCTGCTGGACGGCCGGGCAGGATTCATCAATGCCTGCGCCGGAGCCTACTACGCCTTCCAAAAGTACATCCGGATCGAGGAAAAAGGCGACTGGGGCAAATGAATCGGACGGCCCCGAAAGGCCGTCCCGTTCTGCTGTGCTAATTGCGAAACGCCTTGAACAGCGTGCCCGTGCCCTGCAGCATGGCCGCATTGGCGCAGACATCAAAGATGTCGGCATCGCTCCACCCTGCAGATCTGACCTTGGCCACGTCCGCATCACCAACCTCTTCCGGCCGGTCAATCACCTTGCGCACCAGACGCAGCATGTCCAACTCCCGCTCATCAAAAGGAAAATCGTCCAGATTACCGTCCAACTCGCTCTGAAGCATTTCTATCTGTGCAGGCAGCATGCCTGCCGCCTGCAACAGCCCGGCATTGAAGTCCACGCAGTAGTCATAACCGAATCGTGAAGCCGCCATGTAGCGGGCAGCAGCCAAAAGGGGAAACTCCAAACGGGAGTGGCCCATGTAATATTTGAGGACTTCCATCTGGGCATGCTGCAAACCCGGGCTGATG
Source organism: Desulfovibrionaceae bacterium (assembly GCA_036541255.1). Lineage (GTDB taxonomy): Bacteria > Desulfobacterota > Desulfovibrionia > Desulfovibrionales > Desulfovibrionaceae > Paucidesulfovibrio. The sequence goes on from JAZHDD010000040.1 coordinate 63,954, forward strand.
CTGAACATCTGCATTGGCTCCGGAATTCCCACCTGGGGAGGGAAAGCATCATAGACATCCTTGACCGTCCCTTGGGCCTCTGTCGGTGCGATATGCTTCAACTTGAACATGACAGACTCCTTTTTGTGATTATCCGAGACAGACTCAAACTGACCCCGGCTCGAAAGTCAGGGCACAAGCAGCAACTCGAAGCTGATGCGCACAAAAATATCCAATGGCTCGCGATTCTTGGTCACTTTCATGCGCATAATCGCGCCTTCCCAAGAGGCGAACATAAACCGGGCGGCTTCCTGCGGGTCCAGCTGCTCCGAAAGTTCGCCCTGGATGCGCGCCTGTTCCAGGACCAAGGCAATGACGCCGATGAAACGTTCGTGCAGTTCCTGCAATGTTTCTCGAAATTGCGGGCTGAGATCGGCCATTTCCTGAGATAGATTGCCGATGGGGCACCCCCGGCTGTAGCCCTGCTCCGCGAACCGGTCATGGCACCAGACAAAGAATTCCCGTAGCCGAGACAAAGGGGTCCCGTTTTCCGCAAACAGAATGCTTCTTGCCGCCGTCCCCATGCGCTCAGCCAAATGACGCGCTACGGCAATTCCCAGGGCCTCCTTGTTGGGGAAATAATAATAAAACGACCCCTTGGGGATCTGAGCTACTTCAAGAATCTCCCGAAGCCCCGTATTGTTGAATCCTTTGCCGTGAATGATGTCCGCCGCGACGTTCAGGATATGCTCTCGTGTTTCATTGTTCATACGTTTATAGTAGACCGGTCGTCTAGTTAGTGCAAGGTTTTTTATAATTATCGCGGAAAACAATAAAAATTTTTAAATTAAGGACGGTTAAGCAATACAGAAACCAATCATTTGTCTTTGCTCTCAGTCTTTTCCATCTACAAACCTGCAACCTTGCCGACAACCAAGACAAGCCTTGGCGCTTATCCTTCCTTCACCATGGAAACCTGCCAGATCGGCATGGCAGAGCAAGGTGACAGCGACCGGCCCCCATGCTCAGGACAGAGCAAAACGGCACACGGGACACGAAATGGGACATTTTTTGAATGGTGCGCTTGACATCTATGGGGCTGTAAGAAATGAACGCCCTCGGATTCAGCTCTTGGCCAACGCCAACCCGAGGCCACGGACTTGCACTGAAAAAAAAGGCCCGGCAGAAGCCAAGACGTTTTCCATAAATGTTGATAATTCAGAGCCCCCTAGCAAACGCTGGGGGGCTCTGAATTTTCTAACAACGTGAAGCGCTTGGCTTCCGGTTTCCGGGAACGCAGGATTAGGGAGTACATGCGAGAGCGAAATAATAGTGCTAGTGCTGGATGATTAGACCCGCCAGCGCTTTGATGCGCTCGTGGAGAGGTAACACAGCCTCCCCCGCACCTTTTTAGGCATAGCGATTTCGTATTTCTACAGCTAAGTCCTTTATGGCATTGAATGACCATTGGTAGGAAAAATGATTTTCTACTCGGACATCAACGGTGGTTCCTTGGTGGCTTACGGTCGTGAAAATTCCTTTTTCAAGCTCTTTTCCATAGAGTTTTGACAGGTGTTTTATTGCCGACGCGCCGTGCGCCAAAATGATCTTTGGTTGTATCGTCTCTATGAGATAATCGAATAGCGCCGTGTCCCTGTATGTTGCCTTTAACTCATTTTCACGGACAGATGGGAAAGGGAAAATATTCGTCTCCAACACCCTTAGTGGATTTGAATATTCAAAAAACAGCTCGATTCTCTTTCTTGTTGGGCTAAATTTTCCATGGCGTTCTAAATAACTTGTTATCCAAGATTCTTTATCACACCCATCTTGTGGAGACCAATAGTCCCAGAAGCTGGTGGTCGTTGCTGGATTTATGCCTACCAAAAAAATATCGCAACCAAAGGGAGAGCCTTCGCATAAAAAAGGACGCGCCTCAGGATCATGTCTTGTAAGCTCTTTGAGCTTACGGTCAAATATGTTCATATCTTTCATCTGTCACGAGTTGTTTAGTATTTTGTTGCTTTAGGGGATAAGTCTTTCGATCACTAGCTAGTATTCTTACCGCCCCATCTTCATCAAGGCCGCCAACCGTTCCCATGTTGCAGGTTGAACTACTGGGCGACCGCATCGGCATATCGCCTTGCCATGCCTGGGCGATCTGGATCCGGCGGGAAGGGGGCCACGGTGCGGCCAGTGCGTAGGTCTTTGACTATGGCACCGTCTGCGCCGTCGCACTTGGCCTGGAATCGGTTGGTAGGACATTAGTTAATGTTACTGATGCGAACAGGTTGAAGCAACTGCGAATACCGACTTTTCGCGGGAACGCCCAATCTGGGAAAATATTTTACCCATAAGAAGAACCCCCTATTCACCAAAAGGAACAGGGGGTTACGTTTGATTTCAGGCGTTTTCGTCAACATTTATGGAAAACGTCTTGGGCAGAAGCCGGGCCTTTTCTATTATGCGGAAGAAATCAGTTCAGGCTGTCAATCCAGGCCAGGGCAGCATCCACGTCCAGCGTGCCCGTGTATATTGCACGTCCGGAAATGGCCCCTTCCAGCCCTTTGGCGCAAAGCGGCAAAAGCTGTTTGAGATCATCCAGGGTATGTACGCCGCCAGCAGCGATGACAGGCAGGTTCGTCCTGTCGCAAAGCGCTTCCAGAGCCTGGAAATTCACGCCAGTCTGCATGCCGTCGCGGGCAATGTCCGTATAGATGATAAAGGCGGCGCCCGCCTCTTCCATGCGCGGCAGCACGTCGAAGATGTGCATGCCAGCATCTGCCACCCAACCCTTGGTCTTGAGCTGGCCATTGACCGCGTCCAGTGACACGCCCACCTGCCCGGACAGCGCAGCGCAAAGTTCGGCAAAGAGCTCGGGCTGCTCCAGAGCCACGGTGCCGATGATCAAACGCCGCACTCCTGCATCCACGTAGGCCCTGGCGGTTTCCAGATCACGAATACCGCCGCCGAGCTGTACGGGGATGTTGATCCTGGAACATATTTCGCGGATCAGTTCCGCATTCCGGGGACGGCCGGAAAACGCGCCGTCCAGATCCACCACATGCAGATAGCGACAGCCTTTTTCCGCCCACAACTCGGCCATGGCGACCGGGTCAGGCGAAAACACCGTGACCTGATCCTCCTTGCCCTGGGAAAGACGGACGCATTTGCCGTCCTTCAAATCTACCGCAGGGAACAAAATCACAGGCCAAGCTCCAGAAGCATCTTTTCCAAACCTTCGCGAGCCAGCTCCGAAGCCGTGATCCACTTGCCGCCACGGTCCACGAACTTTCCGGCATTGCCCAGGTCTGAAGAAAGGTCACGCTGGGTCTCATCGAAATGACGACGAGCCAACAGGGATTCGTTTTTCACATCCACAATGTACAGGTCCATGACCACGCCTGCGGGATTTTCCACGCCCCATTCGCTGCCCTGGCGCTCTTTCCAATAGAGCAACTGCGGAACAATGAGATAGTCGACCTTCATGCACTTGCCCACATTGACCCAATACTGCCGGGCCGTGATGCGTGAGGCACCCTTGTTTTCAAAGGTGATGATCTCCTGGCATTGCCGGGTATTGGCCGGAGGGGTCAAACCGTTCACACCGTGGGAGGCCAGCAGTTGCATCATGGTTTGGTCCAGTTCGAAGAGCACTTCCCGCTCCACTTCCTTGCCTTCCATGGGCAGATAACCGGCCATAAGCTGCCAATTGTATTTGGGATGCGTCATGCCGGCAACGGCATAGACGCCGTCGGGCCGGCTGATGGGCGGTACTTGATGTTCGGCGCATCCGCTGAACAGGACAGCGGCCAGAAGAACGAACAAGATGGAGAGGCGGCGTTTCATCAGTCCAGACTCCCTTTGGTGCTGCTCACACCTTCGCGACCCAACCGGACGGCGTGCTTCAACGCAAGCCCGGCAGCCTTGAAGGCGGCTTCCAGCAGATGGTGGCCATTGAGGCCGTATTCATAGCGAATATGCAGATTCATACCGGCCCGAAAGGCAAACGACTTGAAAAATTCGCGCCAGAGATCCTTTTCCTCCCCTGCAATCAGGGCAGGAAGCAGATCGTCGGAATACACAAGAAAAGCGCGACCCGAAAGATCGACCACGACTTCGGCCAAGGCCTCGTCCATGGGCACCTTGGCCCATCCGATACGCTCCACGCCCTTTTTGTCGCCAAGCGACTCGGCCAATGCCTGGCCAAGACACAATCCGACATCCTCGAGACTGTGGTGTGCATCGATCTCCAAATCGCCCCGGCATTCCAGTTCCAGGTCAAACCCGGCCCAGAACGTCAACAATGTCAACATATGATCGGCAAACGCAAAGCCGGTGCGCACGTCGGCGCGCCCGGTCCCATCCAGCGCCAAACGAAGCCGGATATCCGTTTCCTTGGTGGTTCTCTTCAATTCTGCTTCACGCTTGCTCATACGCATCTTCCTTTTGCGTGTGTATCGAATAACCGGAGAAAAGAAAACCTCACGAAACAACGGTTTTTAGGAGGCTTCGCCCTCACCGCCTGCAGCTGCTGCCTCGGCTTCGGCCGCAGCCTCTTCCTCGGCGAGCTGTTTCTTGGATTTCTTGCCGAAGACATACGCGACCCACACGCCCACTTCATAGAGCACCACGAGTGGGATAGCCATGAGCGACTGAGTGAACGGATCCGGAGGCGTCAAAACGGCCGCCAGGATGAACGCCACGAGAATGGCATACTTACGATAGCGGCGCAGGCCTTTGTGCGTGACCAGTCCCAGTCGGGCCAGGAAGAATATGAATACGGGCAGTTCAAATACCAAGCCGAAAGCGATGAGCAGTTTCAAGGAAAAGCCCAAATACTCCGAAAGTTTCGGAGTAAACGAAATCATGTCGGAGGTGTAACTGGCAAAGAACTCGAACCCAAAGGGGAAGACGATGAAATAACCGAACAGGCCGCCTGACACGAAGAACAAGGCGGAAATCAACGCAATGGGAGCAACCCAGCGCCGCTCATGGGAATACAGACCGGGTGCCACGAATCCCCAGAGTTGATAAAACAGGTACGGACTCATCAGGAAGAAACCCGCAACCATGCCCACCTTGACGTGGGCGAAGAACGCTTCAGGAGGATAGGTGTAGATGAACTGCCCCTGATGCAGCACTACCTTGACCATGGACTGCTGAAGGGAGTCAAAAAAAAGACCAAGTTGGTCCATGTACGGAAAGTCCGTGCCGGCGAGTCCCTGGGCAACAGCAGCCTGAAACTTGGGGAAAAAGTCCGCGGGCAGCGACGTGGTTTCCGGCGCGACCTTGGTCAGCGCCGTGACCATGGGCTTCATCAGAATGTCGAAAAGTTGCTCGGCAAAGGGATAGCAGATGAGAAAACCCGCAATAACGCCCAAAACGCATCGTACCAGCCGCTTGCGCAGCTCCAGCAGATGCTCCATGAGCGTCATGCGGCCTTCACCCTCGGCAGGTTCCTCTACCGGTTCTTCTTCGCCGGAAAGGGAAGGGTCCTCGTCGCCCACGGCAGGAACGCCTCCCTCTACGACCGCGAGATCATCCGAGGGCTGAGTTTGCGAGTCCTGCGGAGTGACGGCATCATCTTTGGGGGTGCCGTTGTCAGGGCTCATGCGCCCTCCCCGCCCTTGACCGCATCCTTGACCGCTTCCTGAGGGGCCTCTTCCGCAGCTGCCGTGGAATCGTCGGAGGCAGGAGCCGGAGCAGACTTTTCAGCGGTCAACACAGCCTCGGCCTTTTCCATGGCAGCCTTTTTCGCGGCTTCCTTGACCGATTCTTCCTGCTTCTTGATTTCGTCTTCGGCCTGCTTGATCTCGGTGTCCAGGGTAGTTTTCATATCCTGGCCCACACGTTTGAATTCAGCAAGCCCCTTGCCAACCGAACGCAGCAGTTCCGGCAGCTTTTGGGGGCCGATGACAATAAGCGCCACTACGATGATGATGATCAGTTCTGTCGAGCCGATGCCGAACATGCGTGCTTATTCCTCTCGCCGTCTTGTCGCCGTGATGCCGTCTTCAAGCCGTCCAGTGGAGCCCAATGGTCAGGGCTATTCCCACTCGATAGTGCTCGGCGGCTTTGAGGAGATGTCCAGGACGACCCTGTTCACCCCTTTGACTTCATTGATGATCCGATTGGAAATGCGGGCCAGGAGTTCCGAGGGCAACCGCGACCAGTCCGCGGTCATGGCGTCCACACTGTCCACTATGCGCAGGGCGATGACGTGCTCATAGGTGCGATCGTCGCCCATGACACCCACGGTCTTCAGCGGCAGCAGCACGGCAAAGCCCTGCCAGACCTTACGGTACCAATCCGACGCCAACAATTCGTTCTGTACGATGCGGTCCGCGAGCCGAAGGATGTCCAGACGTTCGCGGGTGATCTCGCCGATGACGCGAATGGCAAGCCCCGGGCCGGGGAAGGGATGCCGCCAGATGATGTGCTCGGGCATGCCCAGTTCGTAGGCGGCGCGGCGCACCTCGTCCTTGAACAATTCGCGCAGTGGTTCCACCAGCTTGAGATTCATCTTCTCAGGCAGGCCGCCCACGTTGTGGTGCGACTTGATCACGGCCGAGGGGCCCTTGAAGGATTCGGACTCGATCACGTCCGGATACAGCGTGCCTTGGCCCAGGAATTGAACGCCCTGGATGGCCTTGGCCTCGCGGTCAAAGACCTCGATAAAGGTGTAGCCGATGATCTTGCGTTTCTTTTCCGGATCTTCCACGCCCTCAAGCTTGCCCAGAAACTCGTCGGCCGCATCCACGACCTTGACGTTGAGCTCGAAATGCTCTTGCAAAAAGCCGATGACTTCCTCGCGCTCACCCATGCGCAACAGGCCGTTGTCCACAAAAATGCAATGCAAATTCTTGCCGATGGCCCGATGCAGCAGCACGGCGGCCACTGTAGAGTCGATGCCGCCGGAAAGACCGAGCACGACCTTGGAATCGCCGACCTGCCTGGCCAGATCCTTGATCGTGTTGTCCACGAACGAGGCCATGGACCATGTGGGCTTAAGTCCTGCGACCTTGAACAGGAAATTCTGCAAAATCAGGGAGCCATCCTGGGTGTGGGCCACTTCCGGATGGAACTGCAGACCATAGATGCGCCGGGATGCGTCGCCCATGGCCGCAAACGGGATCGTCTCCGTACGGCCCATGATCTCGAAGCCCGGTGGAATGGCTTCCACACGGTCGCCATGGGACATCCAGACCGTGAGATTGGCGGCGTCCTTGACCCCTTCGAACAGGGGACAGGTGCCCGAGCCTTCAAACACGGCCCGGCCGTATTCGCGCTCGGAAGAAGCCACAACCTTGCCGCCCAGATGATGCGAAAGCAATTGCATGCCGTAGCAGATACCCAAAACGGGCAGACCCATTTCCAGATAGGCCGGATTCAGGGCCGGAGAGCCCGCATCAAGCACGCTGGAAGGGCCGCCCGAAAGGATCAGGGCCTGAGGCTTCAGCGCCCGGACCCGCTCCGGGTCCGTAGTGCAGGGATGGATCTCCGAATAGACGCCCGCTTCCCGAACGCGCCGGGCAATAAGCTGCGTGAACTGAGATCCGAAATCAAGGATGACGACCTTGTCCATTCGTCCGCTCCTAATTGGAATCAACCCGATAATTGGGCGCTTCCTTGGTGATGGTCACGTCATGCACGTGGGATTCGCGCAGGCCGGCCATGGATATTTGAGTAAACTGGGCATTGTTCTGCAATTCCCAGATATTGGCGCACCCCGTGTAGCCCATGCCGGAACGCAGGCCACCGATGAGCTGATGCACGCTGTCGGCCACGTAGCCGCGATAGGGAACCCGGCCCACGATGCCCTCGGGCACGAGCTTCTTGGATTTCTCCTGGAAATAACGGTCGCTGCTGCCCTGCTTCATGGCGTCGATGGAGCCCATGCCGCGGTAGGTCTTATACGTGCGGCCCTGGTAGAGAATGGTCTCGCCGGGGGACTCTTCCGTGCCGGCCAGGATCGACCCCATCATGACAGAATCGGCTCCGGCCGCAATGGCTTTGACCACGTCGCCGGAAAATTTCACGCCACCGTCGGCGATGATGCACTTGCCCGCTTCACGGCAGGCCCGCGCCGCCTCCATGACCGCAGTGATCTGCGGCACGCCCACGCCCGCGACAATGCGAGTGGTGCAGATGGAACCGGGACCGATGCCCACCTTGACCGCGTCCACGCCCGCTTCGATGAGCGCCTTGGCACCGTTGTACGTGGCGATGTTGCCGCCGATGATCTGGGCCGAGGGAAAGCTGGCACGCAATTCGCGAACCGAATCAAGAATATTCCGGGAATGGCCGTGGGCCGAATCCAGCACCACGAAGTCCGCACCGGCGCGCAACAATGCCTCGGCGCGCTCCAGCCCCGAAGGCCCGACGCCGATAGCCGCGCCCACGCGCAAACGGCCCAGATCGTCCTTGCAGGCATTGGGGTATTTCTTGACCTTCTCGATGTCTTTGATGGTGATCAGCCCTTTGAGCTTGTTGTCGTCATCCACCACAAGCAATTTTTCAATACGATGCTGGTGCAGGTAACGCTTGGCTTCCTCCGGGGCAATGCCAACCGGCACCGTGACCAGGTTGCGGCTGGTCATGAGCTCGGAAACACGGGTCTCGCGATCCTTGACGAAACGGATGTCACGGTTGGTGATGATACCCACCAGATGGTCGCCCTTGACCACGGGCAGGCCCGAGATGCGGTACTCGCTCATGATGTCCAGCACCTTGCCCAGACTGTCGTCGGGATGCACCGTGATGGGGTCGATGATCATGCCCGATTCGGACTTTTTGACCTTGTCCACCTCGACGCACTGCTCGCGAACCGAGAGGTTCTTGTGAACGACGCCCACACCGCCGTGCCGAGCCAGGGAAATGGCCATGCGCGACTCGGTGACCGTGTCCATGGCAGCGGAAATCAAAGGAATATTCAGCCGGATTTCCGGCGTAAGCTGCGTGGACACGTCTACCGCGTCCGGGGTGACTTCGGAATATGCCGGCAGGAGCAGCACGTCGTCGAACGTCAAGGCCTGGGTGACAATCTTGTCCATTTCTTTCCTCGTTTGAGCGAAAGGTTTCTTGTATTACAGGCCGAGATAGGCCTTTTTCACGCTGTCGTCAGCCAGCAGCTTGGCGCAATCGTCGGCCATGGTAATATGGCCGTTTTCCATGACATAGCCCCGATGGGCGATTTTCAGCGCCAGATTGGCGTTCTGTTCCACCAAAAAAATGGTGGTGCCTTCCTGCTCGTTGATCTGTTTCACGATCTCGAATATTTGCCGGACAACCAGGGGCGCAAGCCCCATGGAAGGCTCGTCCAAAAGCAGCAGCCGGGGCCGGGCCATGAGCGCCCTGCCGATGGCCAGCATTTGCTGCTCCCCGCCGGAAAGCGTGCCGCCGGGCTGTTTGCGCCGCCGCTCCAGGATGGGAAAAAACTCGAACACGCGCTGCATGTCTTGCTTGACGCCTTCTTTGTCCTTGCGCAGGAACGCGCCCATGTCCAAATTCTCGGTCACTGTCAGGCCGGGAAAAATGAGCCGCCCTTCGGGCACTTGGCAGATACCCAGGGAAACGATCTCGTCCGGACTGACCTTGGTGATGTCCCGCCCCTCGAATTCGACCGTGCCCGTCTTGGGCGGCGTCACGCCGCATATGGACATCAAGGTAGTGCTCTTGCCTGCGCCGTTGGCGCCGATGAGCGTAATGATCTCGCCTTCATTCACGACGAGATCCACGCCGTATAGCGCCTGGATGTTGCCGTAGAAGGTATTGATGGATTTCAGTTCGAGCATGGTCTTAGTCATCCTGATCCTCCCCGAGGTAGGCCTTGATGACGTCCGGATTCTTGCTGACTTCCTCGGGGCTGCCCGTGGCGATACGCTGGCCATAGTCCATGACGTAGATGCGGTCGGAAACGCTCATGACCATTTTCATGTCGTGCTCGATGAGCAGCACCGCGATTTTGAATGCATCGCGAATATGATCGACAAGCGCTTCCAGCTCCTTGGTTTCCTGGGGATTCATGCCTGCGGCGGGTTCGTCGAGCAGAAGCAGGAACGGCTCCGTGGCCATGGCCCGGGCTATTTCCAGCCTGCGCTGTGCGCCGTAAGGCAGGTTTGTGGCCAATTCGTTGGCATATTTTTCCAAGCCGACCAGCTCCAGCATCTCGTAGCTGCGGGCCACGGTCTCTTCCTCCTGGATGCGGGTCCTGCGGTTATGCAGAACAGCGCCCAAGATGGAGGAGCGGTTGCGGCAGTGGCGGCCGATCATGACGTTTTCCAGCACGGTCATGGACGGAAACAGCCGGATGTTCTGGAATGTGCGGGCCATGCCCAGTTCCGTGACCTGATTCGGTTTGAGGCCGTTGATCTTCACGCGGTTTGCCGCATCGGGCAGGACATGAACGCTGCCTTCGGTGGGCAGGTAAATGCCGGTGATACAGTTGAAGAACGTGGTCTTGCCCGCGCCATTGGGGCCAATCAGAGCCACGATCTCGCCCTTGCCCACGGCCAGATCCACTTGGTTCAGGGCGCGCAGGCCGCCGAAATCCATGCAAAGATTGCTTACTTCAAGGACGGGGTTAGTCATGGACGGCCACCGCCTCGGGCTTCTTGTACGTATAGACCTTGCGCTTGGCGCTGATCAATCCCTGGGGCCGGAAGACCATGACCAGGACCATGAACGCGCCAAAGGCGAGCATGCGATACTCTTCCACCCCGCGCAGAAACTCAGGCGAAAGCACCAGCACCAACGCGCCCAGGATGACGCCAGGAATGGAGCCCATGCCGCCGACCACGACGATGGAGAGGATGATGGCCGACTCCATGAACGAAAAGCTCATGGGATTCACGAACGTGGTCTTGGCGGCGAAGACAACGCCCACCAGACCGGCCCAGGTCGCTCCCAGGGCAAAAGCCGTAAGCTTGGTCTTGGTCTTGTCGATGCCCATGGCCTGACAGGCTATCTCGTCTTCCTTCAGGGCCAGCCAGGCCCTGCCTATCCGCGAATTCTTCAATCTCGTCACCACGAAAATGGTGAAGATCACCAGAGCCAGCATGATGTAGTACATGTACATCGTGGAGTCCTGGATGGAGAGCTTGATGCCGAAGAAAGGCGGACGGTCGATGTTGGAGATGCCGGAGGGGCCGAAGGTGAAGCTGGACCAGTTTTCCAGGACCAATCGGATAATCTCTCCGAAGCCCAGGGTCACGATGGCTAGATAGTCGCCGCGCAGCCGCAGCACCGGATAGCCAAGCAGCAGGCCGAAAAAGGCTCCGAGCAGCATACCGATGGGCAACACTACCCAGAAGCTCAATCCGAAATGATGGTTCAGAAGGGCGTAGGAATACGCACCCACCGCATAAAAGGCCACAAACCCCAGGTCCAGAAGTCCGGCCAAACCGACCACGATATTCAGGCCCAGGCCAAGGACTACCCAGATCAGGAAGTTGACCATCACGTTGGTGTGATAAAAATTGAACAGATGGGGAAAGGCCAAGGCGCCAATGATGACCAGAAGCACGCCCGGAAGCTGGACGCGTCGGTCCTGAGTCAGGGCCTGGAGTGCGCCCAGCCGGGATCCGGCGCTGAGGTCGGGGCGATATCCGCCCTTGGCCTTGTAGTCCAGCAACCACCGCCAGACAAAGGACAACACGAACGACCCCACGCCGATGTAGACAATGTTCATCCAGCGCCAGTCAATGGTGTTCTCGATGGTGTTCACCCGAATCACCATGATCGGGAACGTCAGGAACATGAACCAAAGACTGACGAGGAGCGATTTGACGAGACTTTTCATTCTACGCTTCTCTTAGACTTTCTGGGTGGAATCCTTGCCCAGCAGACCCTGGGGACGGAAAATCAGGATCAGGACCAACAAGGCAAAGGCAAACACGTCCTCGTAGTCCGAGGAAACGTAACCGGTGGCAAAGGCCTCTGTCCAGCCGAGCACCAGCCCGCCGAGCATGGCGCCGGGAATGGAGCCGATGCCGCCGAGCACGGCGGCGGTGAACGCCTTCACCCCTGCGATGAACCCGATGAAAAAGTTGATCTGGCCAATATGCGATGCGATCAATACGCCGCCCACCGCGGCCAGGGCCGAGCCAATGAGGAAGGTGGCGGAAATGACTCGGTCCACCTTGACCCCCACAAGCATGGCCATCTTGCGGTTTTGGGCCGTGGCGCGCATGGCTTTGCCCATCTTGGTGTACTTGATGAACAAGGTCAGCCCGAGACACATAAGGGCCGTGGCCGAGATAATGAACAATTCCGATGTGCTCACATACGACCTGAACTGTCCCATAAACTCGAAGTCGGGGGTCAGTTTGGGGAAAGGCAGAAAGTCGGAAGTCTGGGCCAGCAGCACGTAGTTCTGCAAAAAGATGGACATTCCGATGGCGGAAATCAGCGGGGACAGGCGCGGAGCGTTGCGCAACGGCTTGTAGGCGATTTTTTCAACAGTGTAGCCGTAGGCGGAAGACCAGATCACGGCGCAGGCCATGGCCACCAGAAGAATGCCAAGGACGGGAAAACCAAGAGTTCCGAGCACCCCGGCCACAATGAGCCCGGTAAACGCTCCGATCATGTAGATTTCGCCATGGGCGAAGTTGATGAGCTCGATGATGCCGTAGACCATGGTGTAGCCCAAGGCGATAAGCGCATAAATGCTGCCTCTGGTCAGGCCACCGAAAAACAATTCCAGGAAATAATCCATACGTTCAACCCGCTTGAAATAACAATGCCAGGGGACAGACCCCGGGTCCGTCCCCTGGGACAATTCGGGGCGGTCAAGCCGCCCCGTTCCTGAGTTCTACTTCACTTCGACGTATACGCCATCTTTGACCTGGTACATGGCAAAGCCAACGCCCTCGGCATCGCCCTTGGCATCGAACTTGATCTTGCCCACCGGAGTATCGACGTACTCGGTGTGCAACGCGTTGATGATGGCGTCATAGTCGGTGGAGCCGGCCTTCTCGACAGCATTCAGGAGCGCCAGAGCGCCGGAGTATGCCTCGTAGAAGAACGCGCCGGGCTCGGTGCCGTACTTGGCCTTGTGCGCGTCGAGCGCCACTTGGTACAGCGGGTTGGCGGAGATGTCCATGGGGCCGGTAGCGTAGACGCCCTCGGCGTATTCGCCGGCAACCTTGATGAACGTGTCGTCCTTGACGCCGTCGTCGGAGATGAACGGAATGTTCAGGTCCTTCTTGCGCATCTGGGAAACGATCTTGGACGCTTCAGGATGGTAGCCGCCGTAGATGACGCCGTCAGCGCCGGAATTCTTGATCTTCTGGACAACAGCAGAATAGTCCACTGCGCCGGGGGTCACGCCTTCAAACAGGGCGACCTTCATGGTGCCGTCGGCCAGGATGAACTCCTGGGCGAAGGTAGCGAAGCCCTTGCCATAGTCACCCTTGTCGTGGATCACGGCAATGTTGGTCAGGCCCAGGGACTTGGCGAAGTCGACACCCATCTGCGCCTGCGCATCGTCGGAAGCGATGGTGCGGAAGAAGCAGGGATAGTCGCCGCTCTGGGTCAAAGGCGGGTTGGTCGCGGAAGGCGACAGGCAGACGATTTTGGATTCGTTGTAAATAGGCAGGGCAGCCTTGGTCGCGCCGGAACAAATATGTCCCAGAACCACGGTAACTTCCTGCGAAAGCAGCTTGGTAGCTGCGTTGGTGGCCTTCTCCGGCTTGCACTCGTCGTCCTGCGCCAGGACCTTGACCTGACGACCCAGCACGCCGCCCTTGGCGTTCAGGGCCTCGGCCACCAGCTCAGCGGCGTTGACGGTCGGCAGACCATAAGAAGCCAAGTCGCCGGAATGCGCACCGGGCACACCAAGGATAATGTCACCCTGGGGAGCTTCAGGCGCTTTTTCCGCGGCAGCATCCTGCTTGGCAGCCGTTTCTTCCTTCTTTTCTCCACCGCAACCAACGGCCAACACTGCCACCAGGGCCAGCGCGAGCATGCTCAGAATCAATTTGCCTTTCATTGTGTCCCTCCTGACGATCGTATAGAAAATAACTCCAGACACGGATAAAACAATCTTCAATCAAACCGGCGCCATCCCCTCCAAAAACAAGACCCGCCAATAAGATGGAAAGTTGGACAATCTAGTTACATTTCATCTTGATTGTCAACTGAACACCCCTCAAACGAAACAGCAATCACTTGCTCTCCAGTTCCTTGGCCGCCTGCGTTCGGAGCTCTTCAAACGAATGTTCGCCCTTGGCCACCTTTTCCAGATGCATACGGGCTTTTTCCGGCTCCGCGAGACGATATTTATACAATACGCCCAAATTATAATGCGCGAACATCTCCTCCGGGTCCAGGGCCAGAATCCCCTCCAGGGTCCGGGCTGCGCGAGCATGATCTTCCAGATTGAACCAGCGCCCGGCCAGTTCCATGAGCTGAGCCTTGTCGGTCAAGCCGAGGGCTTCAATGTGCTCCAGGTAGGCCGCAGCCCCCTCACGATCACCGCGCATGGACCGGATGCTTTCCATCTGAAACAAGGCTTCGCTGTCGGCCGGGTTGAGCTCCAGGCGCTTTTCCAAAGCCTCCACCATGGTACGCACCCCTTCCATGTCCATGCCGCCCATGCCGCCCATACCCTCTCCTTGCGGCGGCATGCCTGCGGACTGTCCGGTAGGCCGCACGGCCTTTTGCAGACTTGGGTTTTCCCAGCGGTAATACAGCGAAGAAAGAAAAAGGACGGCCACGACTAAAATTCCGACCAGGACAATAATCCGACGGGCCGCCGTGGGGGTGGGATTGGTGTTGTTACTCATTATCCAGCAGCTCCAATTGTCTGGCCCGGCGGTTCAGCCGGGCGGACCGTGCAGCGAGAAAGGCGGCATAGGCGGCCAATCCGCCCCACACGGCCACATTCGCAAGAATGATAGAAGTCGTTGCGCTCATCGTCCCCCCTCCCCGGCTTCGGACAGGCTGCCTGCCATACGTGCATCCAGCAATTTTTCCCTGTCACGCTGCCCTTTGCGAACCACGATCAAAAGCAGCCAGACCAAACCGAAAGCGGCAAGCCCCACAAACACGGCGTGCCACATCTCGGCGGTCATGCCCGACGCCTTGCGGGCCGTGTCCGCAGGATGCACGCCCCCCCAGAGCTTGGTGGCGAAAAACACCAGGGGCACATCCAGGAACGCGGCCACACCGAGCACTGCGGCCACGACCTTGCGCCGCTCCCCGCCCATGGGCGAAGCACGGAGCACGAGATAGCCCGCATAGACGTACCACATGATCAGCGCCGTGGTCAGCTTGGGGTCCCAAAGCCACCAATGCCCCCATTCAGCCCGCGCCCAGACCGAGCCACTGACCAATGCCAGCCCGGAAAAGAGCACGCCGATCTCGGCCGCTGCGCCAGCCAGATCATCCATGGCCTCGGAACGTTTCCAAAGATACAGGATGCTGCTGAGAAACACAGTGAAGAAACTGACAAGAGCCCACCACGCCAAGGGCAGGTGGAGATAGAATATTTTCTGCACTGGCCCGGACTGGGCCGTGGGCGCATAACTCCAGATGAACCACTGGTGGACGGCCAATGCCGCAGCCGCCAAAAACGAGAGGGTTCGGATGAAGACCATGTGCATCCTCCGGACGACGAAATTATTCCTCGCCGCCGTAGACAAAAGGGAAAAGCAGCAGCCCGGCACCGGCGTACAAGGCGTCGAACGCGCCGAGCAAGCCGAGCCAGGAACCGGCGTCTTCCGCACCGACGCCGGACAGCACGGCTGCGAACAGGGTAATGCCCGCCAGAAGAGCAGGCACCAGCAGCGGAAACACGATCACGGAAAGCAACGACTCGCGCGCAGCCTGTCCCTGGGCCAATGCGCCGAGCAAGGCGCCCACGACCACCAACCCGAGATCTGTGGCGACCCAGGCCGCAAACAGCAGCCAGATCGGGCCGGGCAGATTCTGCCCGAGAAAAATGATCACCGCAGGCAAAAAGACCAGCTGCGAAACCAGGAGCAGTCCGAAGCCCGCCAGCGCCTTGCCCAGCCAGACCGCGTGCCGGGGCACGGGCGAGGACAGCAACCCGAGTCGCGCTCCCTGGGCCTCTTCCAGGCTGAACAGCCCGTTGAACACCAGCACGAGGCCGAAAGCCGAAGCCAGCCAAAACACGGCCCCGGCAGCCTGGGGCGGGATGCCCTGCCCTTCGGGATAGGCCAGACTGAACAAAAAAATCAGCAGCAAACCAAGCAGCACGGCCTGAACCAGCCCCTGCCCCCCCGAAACCGAAAGGCGCAGGTCCTTGGCGGCGATAACGGCGGCGTGCCTCAGCATACCACCTCCGGGCTGTATTCGCCCGCAGGACCGTAATACTGCACGCGGCTGCCGGACAGGGCCAGGACCGTATCGGCCAGAGCCACGTCCTCATGCACATGATGGCTGATCCAAACTACGGCCGCCCCGCTCTCGCGCAGGCCCGCGATTTCACGCCGCAGCAGGGACAGGGAGGACACGTCCAGCCCGGTTCCCGGCTCATCCAGAAAGAGCAGTTCCGGACGGACCATGTAAACCCGCGCCAAATTCAGCCGCTGGGCCATGCCCCGAGAGAACGAACCCGCAGGCTCCTCGGCCACCCGCACCAATCCCACCCGCTCCAGTGCGGCCAGCAGCACGTCCCGCTCGCGCGGCAGCCCGTACATGCCCGCCCAGAAGGACAAATTCTGCAAGGCGCTGAGACCGGGGTAGAGAAAGGTGGCATGACCGAGATAGGCGGTGCGCTCGGGCGCGGCAAGCAACTCGACCAGCCCGGCGCTGGGCCGGGTCAACCCGGCCATGATCTTCAGCAGCGTGCTCTTGCCCGCGCCGTTGGGGCCGGCCACCAGCAACACCTCGCCCGGAGCCAGCTCCAGAGAGACGTCCTTGAAGACCAGCTTGGCACCATAGAACTTGGCGGCCCGATCCAGGCGAAGCAGCACCCGAGTATGACCCATCACGCCTCCCGGTTCCTCCGCAACAGCAATAGCGGGGCCACGCTCATAAGCGTGCCGCCGATCCAGAGCCAGTTCACCAGGGGATTCACGCTCGCGCTGATGGTGGCGCTGCCGTTCTTGCCGTCATAGCCGAGCAGCGTGGAATAGATTTCATCGCCCAGGCCGGGAATGACCGAGACTTCCGCATAGGAATCCTTGGCATTGGGGTACCAGCGGCGTTCCGGATAGAGCATGCCCACGTCCTTGCCGTTTTTGGTGACCTTGACCACGGCGTGATAGGAAAGCACAGCCGGAGTCCGCTGCTGGGTCAATTCCTGGTGCGTGAGCACGTAATTGCCGACCTGCATGCTTTCGCCGGGCAACAGCGTGGTGCTGTGCTCCACCTTGTACGGACCGGAAAAAGCCACACCGAGCACCATCAGGGCCAGACCGAGATGGACGCTGTAGGCTCCCCAGGACTGGCGGGAACCGCGCATCAACGGATTGAGCACGAACAGCAGCACAATGGAAACGATGGCGGCCGCTGCTCCGGAAGCGGAAATCAGAGCTAGGGGAATGCGCACCCCGGAAAGCCAGAACAGCAGCATGGCGCCGAAAAAGGCTCCGGCGGTTCCGGCTGCGCCGCGCATGTCGCGCAGGCCCTCCTTCCAGCCCAGCCAGGGACAAACACAGAAGATGAGCATCAGCAAGGTGAACAGGGGCAGGCAGACCCGATTATAGAAATCCTGGTCCAGGCCCACGGCATGGTCGCTCCAAAGCTTGCTGAGAACGGGCCACATGGTGCCCACGCCCACGACCAGTCCAAGGGCCAGGAAAGCCCAGGCCGTGATGACCAACATGCCCTGGCGGCTGGTGAAGCTCGACAGGGAACGGTACGCGGGCTTTTCACCGAAGAGTATGGCGGCCAGGGTCAGGCCCAGCCCCGTGAACATGAACACGGTCAGCGGGATGGCCACGCCGCCCTCGCCAAAGGTGTGCAGGCTCTGCACGTCCACGCCGCTGCGCACCAGATAGGTTGCGAAGATGCACAGCAAAAAGGTGCCGCTCATGAGCAGCACGTTGGTACGCTGCAACGCGCCGCGCCGCGCCTCGATAACCGAGGTATGCAGGAAGGCGGTGGCCGCGAACCAGGGGATCAAGGATGCGTTTTCCACGGGGTCCCAGGCCCAGTAGCCGCCCCATCCAAGCTCCATGTATGACCACCACCCGCCCAGGATGATGCCTGCGGTCAAAAAGGCCCAGGCCAGCAGATTCCAGTTGCGGCAAAGCCGTATCCAGGGCCGGGGCTCGCCCGTGGCCATGGCCGCGATGGCCACGCAAGCGGGCAAAGCGAACAGGCCGTAGCCCAGAAAAAGCAGCGGAGGATGGAAGGCCATGCCCGGATTCTGGAGCAGCGGATTCAGGCCGAGGCCGTCCGGAGGCGTGGGCACGGCCTGGATGAAGGGGTTGCTCCAACAGGTCAGCAGCAGCAGAAAGACGGCCTGCACCAGATAAAACAACAGCCAGAACAGGGTCCGGGTGTTCGGCTGCAGGCTCTTGTAGCCGCGCGTGAACACCAGAACCGCGCCCGCAACGGCCATAATCAAGTGCCAGAACAGCAGAGACCCGGTCCGACCGGCCCAAAAAGCCGTGATGCGATACAGCAGAGAAAGGGTGCTGTCGACGTTCTCGTAGACGTAGAGAAAGGAGTAGTCACGCCCCACCAGGGCGATGAGCAGCAGATAGGAGGAAAAGGTCACGAGCACTGCGCTGGCCACTTGTCCCCGCTCCAGGACCGCCAGGGCGCCTTGGCGCTCCTTCCAGCCGGCATAGGCCGCAAGGGCCGCAAGGAAAAGGGACGCGAGCAACGCGAACAGCAGCCCCACATAGGCGGCAAAATGCATAGATGCTCCTTGGATGTCAGCGCGAAGAACGCGCACGTGTCGCCGTTGAAGTGGGAATACGAGCCATAATCGCAGATGGGCAGGAAGACAAGAGGGAGACGTTCATTTTTCTCCGAATCAGCTCGCAGCCTTCTTTTCTTCATATTTGGAAGGACACTTCGTGGTCAGCTGGGTAGCGTGAAACACGCCCGTGGTCTTGTCGTAGTCGCCTTTGACGATGACTTCGACCCCGGCGTTGAACGTGTCGGGTACCGCGCCCCGAAAATCCACACGCAGATATCGGGACGGATCCTGCTCGTCCGCCACCAGAAAGCCGACGCCCATGTTGTCGGCATGCCGCTCGATATCCTGGGGCAAGACCTTGCCGAACAACCGGACCTTGTGCAGTTCGTCCGCGTCCATGGTCATGGCTTGGGATACATTGAGCGTGGGCGTGGAGCCCTGGGAAATGCCGGATACGACCAGATAGGTCAATCCACCCAGCAAAAGGACAAAGGCTAAAATATACACACCCTTGGAACTCTTTGCACTCATATGTTCTCTCTTTGCTGTTTATTTCGAAAAACGACGTCTACTCGGAAGGCCGCCGCCCGGCAGTGACCTCGTCGCGGCGATGCTTGGCCAGCTCGCGCATGTCCACCACCTGATCCGTCTCGTCCACGATCTCGCGGCCGAGAATCTCCTCCAGGACATCCTCCAGGGCCACGACCCCGGCGATACCGCCATATTCATCAAGCACCACGAATAAATGCGTACGGCTTTCCAAAAAAAGCACCAGCACACGGTCCAGACTCAAACTCTCCAGCACGAAGTGCACGGGCTTCATCAAATCCGAAAGGCGCTTCTCGTCCTGGTCGTCGGCCAGGGCCTCGAAAACCTGGCGGCGGTAGACCACGCCGACCACATCCTCGGGATTGTCGCCCTCATAGACCGGAAACCTGCTGTGCGGCCAGTTGGAGCGCGACTCACGCGCCTCGGCTACGGTCATTCCCGCGGGGAGAGAGAAAACCACTGTGCGCGGCGTCATGATCTCTTCCACGGTCTTGTCGTCCAGCAAGAGAATATTGTGGATGGACCGGGCCTCGTAAGGCTTGAGAATGCCTGCGCGCCGGGTCATGCTCACCAAGGCAAGAATATCCTCTTCGCTGGCGTTCGGCGTTGTCTTGCGGCGGCGCAGCAGCTTGCCGATGAAGCTCACGGCTTGCGTCACCGGCTTGAAGAGCACCACCAGCCAGAGCATCACCACGGCAAGCCGGGGTGCCAGCGGGCGGCAATACGCCACGCCCAGCGTCTTGGGCAGTATCTCCGACAAGACCAGTATGACCACGGTGAAGCCTGCGGCGAACCAGCCCAGCGTCTCCTCTCCGTAGACCGCGGCCCAGGCCGCGCCAGCAATGGCTGCGCCCACGGTATGCGCCACGGTGTTCAACGTCAGAATGGCCGTGATCGGCTCTTCCACGTTGTTGCGCAAATTTTCCAAGATGACGCCGGAGCGACGGCCCTGCTTTTTGAGCGACTCGACAAGGCTCCAGGGAAAGGAATACAGCACCGCCTCGGCCACGGAGCAAAACGCGGATATAAATGTCGCCAGACTTACGGCAAGTATGAGTTCTATCATCTGTCGTTTCCGGTCCCGGAAAGGCGGGGCCATACACTGCATATCAGAGGGCGGGCCGGGCCGCAACAACACGGCCTTGACTTGCGGTCCCGCTTGGGGGAAACGTGGACATACCTTCGGAGTACAAAGGATATACGACGTGCCTGAAACGCCTGCAAGCCAAACCTGCGTCGCCTTCCGGCTGGGCGCTCTCGGCGACGTGGTCCTGACCACGGGGGTTCTCGACTATTGGCGCCGCGAACATAATCTTTCCTTCATTTTCATCACCCGGCCCGGCCCGGCGGAAATTCTGCTCGGCCATCCCGCCGTGGAGCGGGTCATCGTCCCGGACGAAGCCGATCTGAAAGGCGCAGCCTGGATCGGCGCGGCTGCGCGTCTCGCGTCCAGATTCAAGGGCCGTCCCCTGTTCGACCTGCACGGCACCCTGCGTTCGCGCATCCTGGCCGGCCGCTGGAAAGGGCCGGTATATCGCTACCCCAAATTCGGACTCTCCCGCCGCCTCTTTCATCGTCTGCGCTGGGCCAGCCTGCGCGAACGTTTGGAAAGCACCAATGTGCCCCAACGATACGCCCTGGCTCTTGAAAACACTCCGCCGCCCACACGAGAACTCTTACCGCGCATCGAGTTGGCCGACGCGGAAATTGAACAGGCCCAGGCCCTGCTCGCCCCCCTGGACCTGCACCCGTCGCGGCAACGCCCGCTGGTGGCGCTGCACCCCTACGCCACACACCCGGACAAGGCCTGGCCCCGTGAGCACTGGCAGTCGCTGGCCGCCTTGCTCGACGCGCAGGATCTGGACTGGATCGTTGTTGGCAGAGACGGCTCTCCGCTCTTCCCGGAACGAGCCAACGACTTGACCAACCGCACCAGCCTGCGCACGGTCTGCGCCTTGCTCTCTCTCACCGACGCTCTGGTCACCAACGATTCCGGCCCCATGCACCTGGCTTCGGGCGTGGGGACGCCTGTGGCTGCGCTCTTCGGCCCCACGTCACGCGCCTGGGGCTTTTATCCGACAGGCATCCGGGATGTTATTCTGGAACGCAACATGTCCTGCCGCCCCTGCACCCTGCACGGCGACAACGAATGCACGGGCGGTCGCCAATGCCTGCGCGGCATCGAGCCCGGTGATGTTTTCACGGCCCTGCTGGGCATGCTCGGGAGGTAAGCATGCGTGAACTCTATTTCGACCACAACGCCACCACCCCCCTGGCCCCGGAAGTGCTCCAGGCCATGGCCCCGTTGCTCAACGAGGACTTCGGCAACCCGTCCAGCGGACACGCCTGGGGCCTTGCCGCCAAAGAGGCCCTGGAGGCGGCCCGGAACCAAGTCGCCGACCTGATCCACGCCACGCCTGCGGAAATCCATTTCTTTTCCTGTGCGACCGAAGCCAACAACACCGTGCTGTTCGGCCTTCTAAGCCAGGGCGGTCATCTTGCGGTCTCGGCCGTGGAACACCCTTCCGTGCTCGGCCCGGCCCGGGAACTGGAGCGGCGCGGCGTAAGGCTTTCGGTCCTGCCCGTGGGTCGCGACGGCGTGCTGGACATACCCCAGGCCCAGGCCACACTGAGCCCGGACACCCGGCTTGTTTCCGTGATGCTGGCCAACAACGAAACCGGCGCAATCCAGCCGGTCTGGGAACTGTCCGCTCCCTGCCGGGCATGCGGCGCGGCCCTGCATACGGACGCGGCCCAGGCCGTGGGCAAGATTCCCGTGGACGTGCGCGCTCTGGGCGTGGACTACCTGACCATTGCGGGCCACAAGCTCAACGCACCCAAGGGCATTGGAGCGCTCTTCGTACGCAAGGGCTGCGCATTGCCCCCCCTGCTCTTTGGCGGTGGACAGGAACAGGGACTGCGGCCCGGCACCGAAAACGTGGCCTTTTGCGTGGGGCTCGGCGCGTCCTGTGCCGTTGCCGGAAAGCGTATGGAAGAAGAAATGGCCCGGCGGCGCAGCCTGGGCGACGTGCTTCTGGACGGACTCTATCGGCTCGGCGTGGACTTCATGGTTTTCTCTGAGCAAGCCCAACGGCTGCCCAACACGCTGCTGGCAGGCTTCCGCAACCTGCCTGCCGGACGTATCGTTGAGGGGCTCGCCCTGCGCGACGTGGCCGTGTCCGCCGGAGCCGCCTGCCATGGTCCGGATCAGGGCGAACTCTCTCACGTACTGGCAGCCATGCACGCCCCGCGCGACTATGCTCTGGGCGCGGTACGCTTCTCCTGGGGCCAGGGCTCCACGAACGACGATGCCCTGGAGCTGGTCTCCCGTTTGGGAAAGATTTTCAACGACCTCAAGGCCGCAGGCTGAACACGGTGAAACGATCCATGCCCGCCATGGCCAGGGCGTCGAAAACCGTCACGCCGAGAATGAGCAAAGTCCAGGCCAAACGACGACGGGAATCCGGCCACAGAGAGAGCCTTTCCCGCACGAGCAAAAAGGCGTTGGCGGCCACATAGCATTCCAGGGCGAAAAACGGAAAACCCAAAAAACCGAGCACGGGCATTTCAAAGACTTTCATCTCGCCCACAAACGGCACCGTATACATCCATTTGGCCCCAGCCTCGAAATTCCAGAACTCCCAGAGTCCACCGCAAATCAATCCGGCAACAAGCAGCAGCAACGTCAGGCGGGGTTCACCGCGTGCCCAGCCGGCCAAAAGCGAACGCCCCCCGGAATCATGCAGCCAGGGCTCCAGCAGCAGCACCAGTGCGCCCCAGACCAGAGGAAAGAAATACTGCGGGGCAACCATGGGCAGAACCAGAAAAAACGCGCCCGTCACAAAAAAAACCGGATGCAGCTGCCGGACCGTGCGCCACGGAGGCGTTGCAACGGAACGGAACAGTCCCAGATGGTCCAACAGTCGGGCCGTGGCAAACAGGCCGGGCAACACCGTGGCAAAACTCAACACATAACCGGCCCAGCGCTCGAGCGGCTCGGCTGGAAGGTTGATGTAATGCCAGTTGCCCAGACGAAAATTGAGCACCTCGAAAAAAAGCCAAAGCGTCACGGACAAAGGCAAAAGCAGGGCGAACTCGCGCGGCCGTTCATAGAGGTCGGAACCAGCCCCGGCCAGAACCAGCAAAGATTCCACAGCCAGGATATAAGGCCACCAGGCAAAACAGAAAAACCAGGTGCGGAAGGGTTCCAGGCCCAAGGCACGACCCGTGGTGGCCCCCACGAACACCAACAACGCCAGGATCAAGACGAGCAACGGCAGGTTGAAACGCTTCATTGCGTCCCACTCCGAGAGCCCCAGACCGTCTTCAGCACCGACCCGTTCCGCTTCAGCCATTGTTCCACGCCGGGCGGCACTAACAAGGAAAAATTCCGCTCCGAGCGCCAGCGCTCGCGAATGTCTTCAGCCTTGATGTCCAGCCGAGGAATCTCCAGGCAGATCAACTGCGCTCCCGAGGGGAATTGCCAGGACGGTTCCGGTCCCTGGCTCATGGGCCGGGCCTCGGGCCAATGCCCGGACACGAAGGCGGCCACGGCAGCAAAGGGAGGAACTCCCTGCTCCTGCGCCGCGCTGAAGCCGCGATTGATGCAGACGAGATTGGCGAGATCGGGCAATTCCAAACCGCGTTGCCATTGCGGCAGCTCAAGAAACGTGCCCGCGCCAAGCAAAAAAAACAGCTCGGCAGGAGGCGCGGCATAGCAGGTCAGGGTATCACAGGTATAGGAAGGGCCGGGCCGTTCGCCTTCGATGGGGTTGGCATACAGTCCGGGCACGCCCTCAACCGCCAGTTCACACAGTTCCAGACGCAGGTCAAAGGGGAGAAGCCCTTGGGAGGATTTATGCGGCGGCACTGCCGCAGGCACCAGGTCCACACGAAAAAGACCAAGCCGTTCCATGACCTCCACGGCCATGCGAACGTGCCCGGTATGCACGGGATTGAAACTGCCGCCTAAAATGCCAATGCCGCCCTTGCGCACCATTTCGCCTCCATGGTCAGGCCCGGTCAAAAACCGAGCATACCCTGCCGACGGCGGCGCTTCAAGCCGAGATACGGCGCATTGAACCGAGAGACGGCGCGTCAGGCCTCGGAACCCGTTATGTCGCGGATATCCGCCTTGCCCTGGACCACGCGTTTTTCCAGGTAGGCCTGCCGGACCTTTTTCACCAGCCTGTCCGTGGCGCAAGGCTTGATCAGGTAATCAAAGGCCCCCTGCCCCATCATTTCCATGGCGTCGTCCACGGAGGCATGGCCGGACAACACCACCACCTGAAGCGGCAGATCCAGGCGGCGGATGGCGGCCAGAGTCTGCATGCCGTTCATTTCCGGCATCTTCATGTCCAGCAGCACCACGTCGAATTCTTCCTTCTGCAGGACGTCCAGGGCCTCCAGACCACTGGACGCGCCAGCAGCGAACATGTCCTGCCCATTGAGCAGCCGGACCATATTCTCGCGGAAACGATCCTCGTCATCCACAACCAGGACTTTCGCCTTTGCTTCCATCACTTCACCTCCTGCGCAGTAAGAGAAGGCAGCCGCAACGTGAACGCGGCACCCTTGCCCCGTTCGCTCTCCACCACCAGCGAGCCGCCCAATTCATGGGCTATGCGGGCGCAGATCGCCAGCCCCAGCCCGGTGCCCTTGCCCGGCTCCTTGGTCGTGAAGAAGGGATTGAAAATCTTTTCCAGATGCTCCTTGGCAATGCCGGGCCCGGTGTCCTTGACCTCGATGGCGGCCTTCCCTTCATGGTCCATGGACGTGGTGATGATGATCCGCCCTTCCTTGCCCATGGCCTGGGCCGCATTGTTGAGCAGGTTCAGGATCACCTGCCGAACCAGGGGCGCGTCTGTCGTCACCACCGGTGCGGGATCGGCATAGCGGCGTTCAATAAAAATATTCTTGTTGCGGATTTCCAGTTCGACCAGACGCACCATATCGTCGATGAGCCGGTTCACGTCCGTATCTTGGGTCAGCGTTTCACGCTTACGCGCGAAATCGAGCATGCCATGCGTAATATGGCCGCAGCGTTCCACCTGCCGACCTATTTCCGCCAGACAATCCACGAAGTCGGCCTTTTCCTCCTCGTCCTGAAAGGTGGCCTTGCTGATGAGCATGGTCATCATCTCCACTTCCTGGGTGATGACGGCCAGAGGGTTATTGATCTCGTGCGCCACTCCGGCGGAAAGCTCGCCCAAGGCTGACAGCTTTTGCGATTGGATAAGCTGCTCATTGAGCGCCGCCACCTCGTTTTCACGCCGAACCAGGCTGCGCCAAAGGCGAAAGCCCAGCAGCGCCAAAGCCAGAGAACAGATCGCAGCAATGGCCTCTCCGGCCCGTCCTCCCAGACGAAGAGCCAGCAAGGTGCAAAAGAGCACCGCCGGAGGAGCCACATAGCGCTCCACAAAGAGCGCCCGGCGCAATCCTTCGAATTGAAGGAAACTATTGGCCTGCATGGTCGCCACGTATGCCTACCTTGCCTGATGCAGCTTGCTGCGTTCAAAGGCCTTGAGAATGCGCTCCAGCAGATCCTCGATCTTGAACGGCTTGAGCACATAATCGTACGCGCCCAGACTGATGCCCTGGATGCCGGACTTTACCGAACCATGCCCCGTGAGCATGATCACCTCCACCTGGGGGTGATGCTTCTTGATTTCCTTGAGGGCCTCCAGGCCGTCCATGCCCGGCATTTTCACATCTAGGACAACAACGTCCACGGCATGTTCCCGCAGATAGTCCAATGCCTCCTGTCCGCTTGTCACACCATGCACGTCCAGATTGCGCATGATGAAGCGTTTGACGAAGAGCTTCACGAAATCGGTTTCGTCGTCTACGACAAGCACCTTCACCTTGCTCATTTCCACCACCTTGCTTGTCCCGGTCGTTATGCGATCGGGAGATATACCGTGAACGTGGTCCCGACACCGGGATCGCTCTTGGCCTCGATTCTGCCGCCCAGCTTCTCCACTATGCCATAGCTGATGGAGAGGCCCAGGCCGGTTCCTTCGCCGACTTTCTTGGTCGAGAAGAAGGGATCAAATACCTTGTCCAATATCTCCGGCGGGATACCTCCGCCCGTATCCTCAATCTTGAAATAAACACTGTTGCCGAGTTGCCCGGTGCTGACAACGATCCGACCGGCGTTGTCCACCGCATCAATGGCGTTCTCCAAGAGGTTCAGCACCACCTGCTGCACCTGTGTGGCGTCCGTTGTGATCAACGGCAGGGTCTGACAGAATTCGCGCTCGATGGTGATGTTGCGGTGCACGGCCTCATTGGCCAGGAAGGAAATAGTACCGTCCACGACGGAATTGAAATCCACGTTTTCCTGCATGGGCTCCATGCGCCGTGCAAAACCAAGCATACGGTGCGTCACGGTCTTGGCCCGCTCCACATGCCGGTCAATATCCCTGGCAGCCTCCTCGATCTCCTCGAAATGCTTCAGCGTCGATGGGTCCTCGTCCGTGAGCAGGTCCGTGATCCAGCCCGCGGCCTCGCGGATCAGGGTCAGGGGATTGTTGACCTCGTGCGCGACCCCCGCTGCCATCTTGCCCAAGGCGGCCATCTTGCTGGACTGCATCAGAGAGGCGTCCACAGTGGCCTTTTCCCGATCGGTCCGTTCCAATTTGGCCACGATGGAACGAGTCGTCAGATAGGCTCCAACCAAAATCACCACGCCCGCGGCCAGCAGCATGCCCAACGTGATGGACTTGGCCCGCAGCAGCGGCGATATCTCCTCGCTGGGGTCCTCGGTGATGACCAGCCTCCAGTCCTGCGTCTGCAACGGGACCACCCCGGCCAGAACCCGGTGCCTGCGGGAAGGCAGGTCCATGATGCTCAGGCTCTTTACATCGGCAAGTTCCAATCCGGTCCGGGCCAGGGCCGGCCCAACAAAACGGGACGGCGTCTGGAGCACTCCTTCGGTGTTCACGAGATAGGCGTCGCCTCTTTTTCCCAGCCGTACGCTCTGCACCAGTGACGTGAACACCTCGGAATCAATGGTAGCCCGCAGTATCCAATTTTTTCCGGACTCGCGCCGCAATACGGCAATGATGAAGTGGGGATAATTACGGAATCCCATGAATACGTCAGAGATGTAGACACCCTTGAGCATGACCTGGTGAAACCAATCCTGATCGGAATAGTTGACATTGCGCAGCTCATACGGCCCGGCATAGGCCACATGGTTGCCGTCCTGGCCGATCACTCCCAAATCCACGAAAAAACCCGAGGAGGCCTGAATGGTCTCGAAAAGATCCGTGAGAAAAGCCTGGTCGCCCATTTCCGCAAAAGTGTGCGTATTGGCCAGGTTCTTGAGCTGGGCCACACGTTCGCGCAAAAACATGTCAATGGCCACGCGCTTGTTCTCGGTCATGATCCGCAGGTTCGAGGTCACCTTGTCTTCATAGGTATTGGTGAACTGGAAATTGATGAACCAGCCCAGAGCGACCAATGGAATCAGGGAGAAAACCATGGTCACGCCGATGAGTTTCCAGCGCAAGATACCGTAACCGCTACTGTCCATTCTCAACCTTCCTTTGCGGCACCGGAGCGTGACGGAGGCGGAATGCCCGCGTCCTTGGCGGCAATTGCCGCAAGATCGCGGCGAATCTTCGCGCCCTGGCGGGCAGACTCTTCCGGGTTGGCCATGACCATGTCCAACTGACGCGTATGGATTACCAAATACCCTACGATCTTAAGAAGTTGCTGCATCCTGGGCTTCTCCACCCCTTCAATGCGGGCATGAACAGCGTCTTCCCGCAATTCCACGATGAAACCGCGCTCTTCCAATACGTCGCTCACCAACTTGGCACGACGCACGCGCCTGTCCAAATCGGCGGCTCCGCCCTTGAATTGGAAAATGATGTAGTTCTCTTCGGCATCGTCCGTGAGGCAGGCCTCCACCGTGCTGAAATGAAAACCAAAACGGGACTGAAGAGAGCAATAATCTTTGGTGATCAGAAAATAGTTCCGCACGGCATACGGAGATGCAGCGCCTTCGGCCAGGGCCGGATCGCTGGTGGCCTGAACCATGACGGAAAGCAGCCCCTTGCCGTCTACCGGTGGCGGGCCTTGCCAAATCACGGCCTGCATGCCCTGCCACAATATCCGCATGGGAACGCAGAGCACGTCCTCCAGGTCCACGGTACGCTCTCCGTCTCTGCCAGGGCGCAAACCCTCCGCCAGATCCACTATCCAATATTGCTGCGGCACGCCCACGACCAGCCGGCGACTCAAGCCCTTGTGCAGGTTGCCCTGCTGTTCGCGGCAGAACATCTCCTGCACCCCCATCTCATGACAGTAGCGGAGAATGTCATGGATCGTACGGCAGGATTGCGGGACAAACGATGCGGCCGACGGGTCGGTAAGATGCAATGGGGAAATATGTTCCAAGGCCCGATGCAAGGTTAAGCTAACGGCACTGCCATGCATGAGGTCGGGCTTGGGCTTGCGGTGCAGCAAATGTTCGATGCGGCCCGGATAAATTGCCCGCTTGTCCGCGTCCACGGTCACAACTCCGGCATCGGCCAGCACGGACAGGGCACCGTTCACTCCGAGCAATGCCGGGACACTGTATTCGCGGGCGACGCTGGCCAAATGGCCAGCAGCGGCTCCATGTTCCGTGACCACCGCCGAAGCCCGAGGCAACAGGGGCGCCCAGCGCGGCAGGGCGTTGTTCGCGGCCAGCACGGCCTGATCCGGAAAACGCAAGGCATCGGCATCCGTGCGCACAAGATGGACCGGCCCTGCGGCCGCGCCCGGCGAAGCCGATACTCCTCCCTGGAGCAGCGGGGAAGCGTCTGTAGAAACGACAGAATTGGTTTCAGCGAAAGCGGACTCCTCAACCCTCTCATCCGAATCCGCTGCGGCAAGATGCAGAGCGCGACATTGCAACAAGATAATGGCCTTGTCTTCCCGAACGGCCCATTCCACATCCTGCGGCGCGCCAAAAAGCTTTTCCAGACGCAGGCCAATACCCGTGACCGCCGAAGCCAGCGTATCACTCACTGCCGGGTCATGTCGTTCCGACTCGAGAATCACGCGGGACAGCGTGCCCTCGTCCAGATCGCACACCACCTTGGTCCGCTTTTCCGCGATTTCCCGTGAAACAACAACACGACCTTCACGGGCCACAAAATACCGGTCACAATCCGCGCTCCCGTCCACGATGGACTTGGGCAATCCGGGCATGGCCGTCAGCAACGCCAGGGACGAATCCGGGTTCATGGGGTCACGTGTGTAGAGCACTCCGCCCGCAAGAGCCGGGATCATCTCCATGCAGCCCACACACATGGCCACGTCCTCATCCCTAATTCCCCGGTTGAATCGATAGGCCATGGCTGTCACGCTGTACTTGCTGGCGACCACATCCTTGTAGGCTTCGAGCAGATTGTCCGGCGCGACGTTCAATTCGCTGTGATACTGACCGGCGAACGACGCTCCTGAAACATCCTCGCCAAGCGCCGAGGAGCGCACAGCCAGCCGGAGGGGCACGGCCATGCCCGATTGGATGTGCGCCAGCGCCGTTTCCACGTCGCGCACCAGGTCCTCAGGAATCTCGGCCCGCTGAACACATGCGGCAATAGCGGAGCTGAGGGCATACAATCCCTGCATATCGTCTGTTTCCGAGGTCTGGACGAGCCGGTCGATCTCCTCCTGCAATTCATTGTGCGCCATGAAACGCCGGAAGGCCGACGCCGTGATCACAAAACCGCGGGGAATGGTCAAACCCAGCTTGCGGCGCGCCTCGCCCAGGCTGGACATCTTTCCGCCGGTCTCAGGCGTATGCTCCAATCCCAACGCTTCCAAAGGCAAAACGTTCTCGCCAGCCGGAGCCGTTCCGCGATTGGCCACGGCTTCGTGCACTTGGCGTTGAATCGCACCAAAACTTTCGTAGAGTTCGGAATAGGTACCGGGAGCCATGCGGTCGAGCTGTTTGATCATCTGGAATCCCGCAGCCAGAGCGCGCACGCAGAGGTAGCGGATGCGGGCCATGCCAAAGGGGGACGTACCGCGGGCCAGCTCTTCCAGCCCGGCCATGGCGGCCAAGGCCTCGTGGTTGGCCTTGATCAGCAGCCGGAAACTGCGACAGCGGGACCGATAGTCCGCGCGCAACTCTTCCAGTCGTTCCTCTGTGGGGCGACCACCGCCTGCCCTGCGCAGGAAATCCCGTATGGCCACGAATGCAGAACCCATCTGTGCCCTTCCTTGACTCCGGCTTCTTTGCCGGAGCTGCGGAGTCAATGGCCCGAGGCCGCGTCCTGAATCTTGGCGAACAGTTCGTCAAAGGCCACGGGTTTGATCATGTAGTCGAAGGCCCCAAGTTGCATGCCCGTATACGCGGATTCCGCATCCGCATGGCCGGTGAGCAGGATGACCTCGGTCTCCGTATTCACCTTGCGCAGTTCACGCAGCGTGGATATCCCGTCCAGTCCGGGCATGCGCACATCAAGCACCATGACGTCGAAGAAACGCCCGGAAACGAGGCGGAGCGCCTCTTCACCGCTTTGCGCCGTGGTCACGTCCACGTTCCGGCGCGCCAACCGCTTGCTGAACAACGCCAGGAATTCGGGTTCGTCATCCACAACCAGCACACTCACCTTGCGCATCAGAGCACTTCCTCCGTAGCGGTTCAGCCCACCAATGCCTGCTTGATCTGCATGATCACAGGCAGGGCCGACCAAAAAAGCATCAGGAACAACCCCAGGGTGACCAGGATCGCAAGAGCAGCCTGCCACCAACGCATGTCACAGGCCTTTGTCAGGCCTACAATAACCAGAAGAGCGCGAATCGGTTCGGTAATCACCTGCATCGCAGGAATCCAGGACAGGGGCATGACCGTGCCCGAAGCAAAGGCGTAAATGGACACGACACGCCGTAACGGTACGCGGCGGCCAAAGAACAGGGCCAGCACCAGCATGGTCAGCGCAGCGAGCAAGGCAGGCAGCACCAGGCAGTTGATCATCAGGATGCCTGCCATGGCCAGCTTGTGGCTGTAAAAGTAGGTCATACTGACCATGGTATAAAATAATGAGGCATACGCCAGATATTTCAAAGAATTACGATAGTTCTCCTGCGTGTCTTCCAGTTGGGCGAAGAACTGCCTGGGAGCGCGAATAATCTCCGTCATCGTCCCGAAAAACTTCGACGTGTCCACAGCCTGTGGCGCACCCCGTTCCGTCTGAGACCCTCTGTCCGGGCCGCCTTGCAGTACAACGCTTTCATTGGCCATGCCGTTACCCTCCAAAGATGTTCGTACCCTCGAACACTCCCAACACGAGCATCAGCACGGTGAGCACGAAGAAAAACGCTCGCTCGGTCTGCTTGGAAAAATATATTCTGCCGTTCTCGTAGTGCAGCCGCCGGACGCGTTCCGGCTTCTCATCCATCTGCACATCTTCGATCCGGAGTTCTTCGTTCTGTTGCATCTCGATTCCTCCCCTGCGGGCTGTTTGGGCATGAACCCGGCGGCCCACGAAAGGCCGCCGGGGTTGTGTCATTCTAACGGGGTCAGAAGCCTGGCAGGCCGCCAAACCCCCTTGTGGCCCAGTAAACCGCTGTCAGTCCGATCAAGACGATGTTGGCTACAAACCACATGGGTATGCCAATACGCAGGTAGTCCTTGGGCTCCAGATAACCGGAGGCGTACACGATGGCGTTCGGCGGAGTGCCGATGATCAGGCAGTACGCAAAGGACGAGGCGATTGCCGTGGACATGGCCATGAACGGCAGATACGTCGTGCCGGGATGCACGATGCCGGCCATATTCAGGGTGATGGGTCCGACCGCAGCCGCTGCCGGGCCATCCGCCATCAGGTTTGTGAGTACCGCAGTGAGGCCGTTGGACGTGAGCATCAACGGCAGGCCCTGATCCATGCCCATAGGGGCCATGAAGTCGACCACGGTCTTGGCCATCCAGTACGCGGCGCCGGTCTTGTCCAACACGCGGCCGAAGATGATCGCACCAGCGTACAACCAGACCACGCCCCAGTCGACCTTCTCCTGGTAGTCACGCCAGTTGACCACACCAGCCAGCAGATAGGCCACGGCACCTGCAACGGCGATAACGCCGATGCCCAGACGCACAGGGTAAATACCCAACTGGAAGAAGGCCTTTTCCGTGAACCAGCCCCAGACCATGATGATGAAGATCACCAGAGCCCAAATCTGCTGCTTGTTCCAGCTGCCCATCTTGCCGATCTCGCCTTCCAGGTGCTTCATGGCTGGAGCCAGCGAAGTGATCCTCGGCTTGAAGCGCCAGTTGAGCATGCCCCAGGTGATGGGGATCATGACCAGAATGAACGGGAAGCAGTAGGTGACCCACTGGAAGTAACCGATGTCGAACCCGAACATGTCGGTCAGGTAGGTCATCATGATGACGTTACGGGCACCGCCGGACGGAGCGCCGGGGCCGCCGATGTTGCACGCCATGGCGATGCCGATCATCAGCATCTTGGCCAGCTCGGGGTCTTCCTTGATGTCGTCGGTAAGGCTGTTCTGATAGAGCAGCATACCGATGGGCAGGAACATGGCCGCCAGGGCATGGTCGGAGATGAACGCCGCCAACGGGGTGATGATCAAAAAGAAGATCAGCGTGATCCAACGCACGTTGGGCACGGCGAGTTTCTTGAACATCATGAGGCAAACGCGCTTGTCCACTCCGGTCTTGACGAATGCTGCCGCAAACATGAGCGAACCCATGATAAACCAACAGGCGTCCGACCAATAGAGTCCGGCAACTTCACTGCGCGTGACCACGCCCGAGAAGACCAGAATCAAACCGATGCAAAAGGCCACGCCTGGCAGGGGCATGCATTCCGTCACGAAGCAGAAGACCACGAACACGACCATGGCCATGGCAACCTTGATCTGCCAGCTGCCCTTGTCGGCCTTGACGCGGTCCTTTTCTGAGAGCTCGTCGTAATTCAACCGGTTCATGCGCACGTCGAACGCTGCCTGCAGCGTTGTTCCGTACTGTTCGTCGGTCAAACTCTGTTCGACGAATTCCTTTGCCCGCTTCAGGTTTTCACCGTCAACGGGAATCTTGTACTTCTTGCACCACTTGGCATCACGCTTGAGGAAGCGCTTCTTGGACAGCGCGCCCATGCGCATATTCTGTTCCATCATCTGGCAGGTGGCCAACTGCCACTGCTGCAGATTGGACGCCTTTTCCTGGAACAATTCCTGCGCCAGGAAAGAGACGACGGCCTTCGGTCCCACCTGATACTGCGTGCCGACCTTCTGCATGCTCTTCGGCGTGGGCAGAACCAGGATGGCCGCAAATAGGATGACCGGTATAATAAGCAGCTTCCAGTTTACATACTTGTCGTACCCTGTAGCTTTTCTCTTTGCTTCAGCCATATCGCACCTCTATCTTTTTTTCAGTCTGCACCGCCTTAGCGACGGACTAACCGCCGATAATGCGACCAATCTCGAAAAACACCTCCTGCTCCCTCACAACACCGAGAATCTTCCCAGCCTTGGCCACGGCAAGACGCCGCGCTTTCTGGGAAAACATGATTTCAGCGATTTCCATGAGGTTGGCATCGGCGTCGATAACCGGGGGCGAGTCCGACATGATCTCGGAGACCTTTTTGTCGGCGATCTCCTTGATCCGTGAGGTGAACAGCCCCTGCCAGAACATGGCCGAGTATTGCAGACTGTCGGCCATGGAGGGCTTGGGCGCGCTCAGATAGGCGGGGCGCGCTGCAGCGATGAGGTCGAGCGGGCTCAGGATGCCCGTCAGCTCACCGGACTTGTCAAAGACCAGGATAGAGCGGTGCCCGCTGTCCATAATTCTGTCGGTGGACGTAAGGCGTGTGCTCAAATTCCGCAGCTTGTCGATGGCGCCGCGGACGGTCTCATCCTCGGTGATGGTGGTGTAATCGGACAGCGCAATCATGACCTCCTGCGCAGTCCGTTCCCGATAAGGCTCCTGCTTTGCGGCGGATACGGCATCCCGGATTTTCACGGAAAGCAAATCCACGTCGCAGGGTTTGTTGAGGTAGTCGTGCGCGCCACTCTGCAACGCCTCCTGGGCGCTGGGCATGGCACCGTGCCCTGTGAGCATGATCACCGGCACATCCGCGTTTATTTCCTTAATCTTCTTCAGCGTTTCATGACCGTCCATCCCCTCCATCTTCACGTCGAGGATAACGACATCGGGTTTGGAGCTCATGAGTTCAAGAGCTTCTTCTCCGCTGGCGGCCATGACCATTTCATACCCTTTGCGCTCAAGAATCTTGGCGGTAGTGGTACGAAATCTCTCTTCATCATCGACCATCAGGACTTTTATGTTGATTGACATTTCAACCTCCTTTTCAGCGTCAATCACCTCAGACAACATTCCGACTCCGAGCCAAGTAAATTTTTTCCTCTAACCTCTTCCTCCTTTCAAAGGCCTCTTCCGACTTACTCAATAAACTCTTCATGCTGACCGGTTTGATCAGATAGTCGGACGCGCCGAGCCTGATCCCTTCCACGGCGGACTCCAGTGCGGCGTGGCCGGTCAACATGACGACTTCAATCATTGGATATAATTTTTTAACTTCCGAAAGAACCTTGAGACCATCCATGCCTGGCATCTTGATATCCAAGAAAATGACGTGAACCTTCTCCTCCTGCAGGAGGCGCAAGGCATCCTCTCCGGTCGATGCCGTCAAGACCTCAATGCCGATCTTGGAGAACAGCTTTTTCGTTGTGTAAAGCAGCCGTTCCTCATCATCGACTATCATGATTCTCATCGTTTCTTTTTCTCGCATTGGCTGTGGCCTCTCACCTTGGAACCGGAATGTTTCAGGCGGGGACCGGTTCCACTTGCTTCTCGCATTTCCCGCACTACTCCCTTGTCACGATCCCTATTTAGCAAGGCGTGTGCCACTATTTTTATATTTTATTACAAATGTTTATTCGCGCAAACTCGCAATACGGGAAAAAGCGCAAACAAAAGTTTCTCGCAAGGTCGCCCGCTCCAGAGGCATTTCTAAAAACACGTGATTCGAAGACCGGGTTGGTGGCCTCTGCAGAAAGCAATCGTATGACAAGGAAAAACCGCGCCTTGCACGTTCCTGGCCCGAACCTTTGCCAGCCATGCTTCCTGTCGCGGCAAAACCTCGTCAGGATTCATGGGGACGATATCCGCTTTTTCAGACGACCGAAAAAGAAGGCGGGAAACAAACACAAAGACCCCGCCAAGCTTTCGCCCGGCGGGGTCCTGATTGTGGAGGATAATAACGTCAGGCCTTGGGGGTGGGCAAACGCACTGTAAATGTAGTTCCCACTCCCTTTTCGCTTTCAACGTCCATCTGTCCGCCAAGTCGGTCCACGATGCCGTGGCAGACGGAAAGACCGAGTCCCGTCCCCTTGCCCGGAGGCTTGGTCGTAAAGAAAGGAGTGAAAATACATTCCAGGTTTTCCGAACTTATACCGGTTCCATTGTCAGCCACCCGAATATCGACCATGCCTCCTCCTGAAGACGTACAGGCGACATGTATCTCCCCGCCAGAGCCGTCGTGCCTGTCGGAAACGGCATGAATCGCATTGTTGAGCAGATTCAGCACAACTTGTTGCAATTGACCGGGGTCGGCACGAGCAAATAAAGGACGATCCATGGGTTCAAGTACCAGTTGAATACCATTTACCGATGCCTTTTCCTCCACCATGGACAGTATCTCCGGCAGGAAAAGACGCATGTCCACATCCTGAAGCGTTGATTCCCCATCCCTCCCGAATTTGAGAATGGCTTGGGTGATCTTGGCGCAACGACTGATCTGCAACCGTAATTGCTCTACTGAAGTTATTATCTCATTATAATCTTCCGTTTGTTTGAGGTCCCCCTTTTCAACCATATCGGCAAGGACCATTTCCATATAGGAAATGTCACTCTTCATCACCTGAAGAGGATTATTTATTTCATGGGCAATGCCCGTGGTCATCTCGCCAAGTTCGGCGAGCCTCGCTGCGCGATAGAGATGGTTGCGCAAGACATCCTTCTCCTGAAGGATCTGGAGCATGGCCCGCTCAATCCGGCCACTCAAAGCGAAGGCCAGAGCCACAATGAGTACGCCACCGGCAAGAAGAATCGCTGCGATCCAACTGAAGATTTCTTTGAGGGCCGTGTAGGCGTCGCTTTTTTCCTGGCGAGCTACCAACAGCCATTTGCCGTCATTGATGCGCGAAGATGCATATACGTAGTCGTTCCCGTTGGAAGTCGCCTCCACGATACGAACGCCCTGCCATGTACGCCCGCCCAAGTCGGGGATATCCGCCTTGGAAAGCAGAGGAGCCTTGGAGCGGGGCTCGGTCTGATAACGCCCTTGGCCATCGAGAATCCAGGCTTCCCCTGTGGTGCCCATGCGTATTTTTTCCACGATACCGCTGAAACGCACAGGGTCCATGGTGGCACGAAGTACGCACACGCCATCCGGAACGGTCCGCGCTACAGCAACGACAAAATGCGGCTCGTTACGATACCCCAAAAAAACATCGCTGACGTGATATCCCCGTTCCAATGTGGCAAGGTACCATGGGGCTTGAGCGTAATTCTTGCCTGCAAGGTCATACGGCCCGGCATAGGCCGCCTGCACACCGTCGGAGCGGATGAATCCTATATCGACGAAAGCCGGGCTGGTACGCCGGAGGGTCTGCAGTCGTTCGGCAAGACACGCAGAATCAGCGAGTTCCCCAGGCGATGCAAGATCAAACAGGGTTTCCAAATCTGCTCTGCGTTCCAGCAGGTAGGAATCAATCATCCGGCCATGATCCTCCACCACGCGGCGGACCGAATCGGCAGTGCTCGTTTTCACTCCGGTCGTAAAAGCCATGTCCCCAACGGCAAGGACAAAAAGGAAAGGCACCAATGGGGCCACGATCATGGCCGCCAACAGCATTTTTCGCATCCCCCTGAACGGCATGCCGCTCCCCACATTCATGCCTCGGGGGGTGTCGTTCTTGCTTTTCTGCGTGGTCATTTCTTCCTGCCCATGCTCTTGGCGGTCCCGCTGGAAACCATTCCACTTCGCGGCACAGCGTAGCGGAAAATTCCGCTCTTCATACGCCCCTGATCAAGAAAGAAGCGCAGCCCTCGTGTTTTGCATGATATTGTAGCAACGGCCATGCCATTGCGAAAAATCATTGACGACGCTTCCACGCAAAGATAATCGAATATTTATTTAAATTAATAATAGCCTGTTACATCTTTTCTGGCGCGAACGACCCGAATTTGCGTGAATATCACACGGAGGTCCTCATTCTCATGCCCACGTCCACGAATACGACCCCGGACGACAAGCCTTGCTCCCGCTTCAGAATCTTCCACTCGCTCGGCTTAAAAAGCAAATTGATGCTGACCCTCATCCCTAGCGTCATCATCATTCTGATGGCCACAGGATATATCACTTATAAACTTTCCAGTGATTTCATGCACATTGCCCTCGAACGCAATGTCCGCGTCCGAGACTTGGCCCAGGCTCATGCCGTGGAAAGATTGTTGGACCGTGGTCGTCGGGATCTGCTCTATGCAGCCCGGCAGAACCTGGACGAACAAACCATGATCCGCTTCCTCAAAGACGTAAAGATTTCCGGTGGAACCAATTATTGCGAGTTCGCTTATCTTTCTCCAAACAGCGACGAGCATATTTTCCTGGTGGTCAAGGATGACCAAATCAAACGCATACCTGGGGACAAACTTGCCCAGATCAGTCCCAACCCCTTGCTCTACTTCGACCGCCTCCCTCTTATGGAAGACGGCGAAGTGCACCCTTCCGAAATATTAGCCGTTGAATATCCCTTCCCCTCCACCAGCAATGCGAACTACCGGTTCGAAGATCGCATTGTCCGACTCGTCACGCCGTACGAAAATCCTGAAACAGGCCAAAAAGGCTTCCTCAGCCTGGCAATTCCCGCACGAGACCTCCGTAACGTGCTTTCCCTCTACAACTCCAAGAAGTCCCCCCTCTGGGGATATCCGCGGAGCGACGAGGTGCGTTTCAGTTTTCTTTTCGACTCCCAGGGATGGATACTTTTCCAGTCCGACGCTCTCGATCAGCCCGAAATGGAATTGACCACTTTCCTTGCCCGCTCCGGATACAAAGGGACACTGGGCAGGCCGAGCCTGGATTGCGCATTTCGACCCAGCTCTTCCCACACCGACTATTGGGACATGGTCGCTGAAGCCTCCGAGGGCAATAGCGGGCTTCTTCGATTGAACGACGATGGTCACAACTCTGACAAGGTCGCCAACTACTATCTTTCCTGGGCTCCGGTGCGTTTTACTGTTTCCCCGAACAAACCGCCCATGATCTATGCTGGAGCAGCGTACGTCGACAGAAGCCAAATGTTTCTCACCGCCGGCTACAAGTATTTCGACGTGATGATCATCATCACTATTGGCAGTATTCTTCTGGTCTCTTTGCTGGTATATGGTTTGAGCCGTCTGATCACCGCTCCCATTTTCCGGCTCACAACGGAAGTCACGCGAATGCAATCTTCCGGGCAACTACAACGTCTTGAACTGCCCGATTCCGGTTTTGAAACCACACAATTGCAAAATGCCATCAATGACATGATTGATCGTGTGCGCGATCAGATGGAAGAAATACGACTCAAGGATGAGACAATCGAAAACGTGAACCTCAAGGAGAAAGTCTCACTACAGCGCGAATTGATGATGCTTGACGGTATCCTGCAAGGAGAAATGCCGGAGATTGTCGGCGTTGGGCCGCGCATGGACATGTTCAAGTCAGACATCGCCAAGGCGGCTCAAGTTGACGTCGACCTGTTGATTACGGGCGAAACGGGCACAGGCAAACAGCTTGTGGCCGAAGCAGTGCACAACAACAGCAAACGCTCGGCGCATCCCTTCATTTCCCTGAATTGCGGCGCGTTGGACGAGAACCTGTTGCTTGACGCCCTGTTCGGACATGTCAAAGGCGCTTTCAGCGAAGCCAAAAACGACCGCAAGGGAGCGTTCCTCGAAGCCAATGGCGGAACCTTGTTCCTGGATGAAATCCAATCCGCCTCACCCAAGGTTCAGCAATCCCTGCTCCGGGCCATCGCCATGCGCAAGATCAAGCCATTGGGGCAGGACACCGAAGTGGACGTGAATGTCCGGCTCATTTGCGCGACCAACGCCAACCTGCAGGACATGATCGAGGACGGATCGTTCCGTGAAGATTTGTATTATCGCCTCAAGGTGCTGACCATCCAGACCCCCGCTCTTCGTGAACACAAGGAGAGCATCGCGGTCCTGGCGCTGCACTATCTGCAACAGGCCGAGCAGTTCGTGGACCGGCAAAATCTCTGCCTGAGCAAAGGCGCCGTGCGTAAAATGACGGAATACGACTGGCCGGGCAACGTACGGGAGCTCATCAACAGTATCACCCGAGCGGCCGTCATGGCGGAAACCGACGTTATCCAGGCCGATGAAATCCGTGTGGAAGCCGAAGGGCTGAACTACGTGTCTCCTTTGGATCGTTCCGTTTCTCAGGATCTCGACGAAACGCCCCCCAGGCCACATCGCGCAACTCCGGAAGAGCGCGACATCGTATCCCGCGACCACCCGGTTGACGCGGAACCGATGGAGAAAATGCCACCCCGTAACGAAAGCCAGTCGGCCCATCTGGACCTGAACAGAAGACAGCGCAGGGCATTGCCGCTGATCCGCAAAAGCGGCACCATTTCCCGTAGCGACTACCAGGAAATCGTCGGGGGAAAACTGGCTTCCCGAACCGCCATCTACGATCTCCAGGACATGGTCAAAAAAGGCATACTCATCAAGGAAGGACGCGGGCCGGCAACACGATACGTGATCAATCCCAAAGCCCGGCTCTTCCCGCTCTAGCGAGGACAAAACAAAGGCCGGAGGTTATCAACCTCCGGCCTTTGCTGCTTTCCACGAAATTGCAGACTACTTCTTACGATTCATTGTCCCTTTCCCGCCAAACAGGCCGTCCAGGTACTTGTTGTCATCCGGCGTACTGAAATACCCGTCTTTGACCGTGACAGGATTGCCCAGGCTGAGCAGTTCGCTGACCGTGACGAAACGATAGCCCTGCTGTTGCAGCAGGGGCACGAGGTCACGCACCAGATCCTGCGTATTCCGGGGCACGGCGTTGGCATGCATGAGAATAATGCCGCCAGGTTGGACATGCCTGAGATTGTGGCGAACCATGGCCTCCAGTCCGCTCCCGTTCCCGCCGGACTCTCCCTCGATGGACCACTGGATGATGGGCAATCCCAATTCCGCAATCACGTCCAGCGTATGCGCGGCATTGCGACCATACGGCAGCCGCATGAGGCGGAGCGCTTCGGGAACGGCAGCCATCTCCCGTTCCAAACCACGCAACTTCGCCCGCTCAGCCAGCCTTTCCCGCAAAACCTCATACTGGGCCTGCGTCCAAAGTAATTGTTCACGAATCTCGCCTGCATTCATGAGCGCAAGATTGCCGTGCGTCCAGGCATGGTTGCCCAACTCGAAAAGCGGGTCCGCCATGAGCTGCATGGCCTTGTCCGGATGCGAACGCATCCACTTTCCACCAGCAAAAAACGTGGCGCGAACGCCATGCTCTCGCAAAAAGTTCACCAGATCGTAGCGGTATCCCGAAAGGTAGGGCGCCCGTTCGCACAGATCAAACGTCAAGGCCACAAGCTTTTCCGGCTCCCGAAGCTGCACTCTCTGGATCACATCCCGCATGTCTTCGGGAAGCGGCGGCAGGACCACATGCGGGAGGGTCCGTTCGGGCGGGCGCAGGTCTGGTTCGGGCAGCACCATGCGAGCCAGGTCGTGATCGCTTCCACGCAACTGATCCTCGGCCCACAGGCCATGCAACAGGCGGGCAGAGCCCATGACCGGCCCAGACGGCTCCGTTGCGCTACGCCCGGTTACGGCACAGCCTGCCAATGTCACGCAAAATAAGAATACAATAAACTGTTTTTTCACGTTAAATTAACCGCTCTATTCACGAATCTGGCCTTCGCCCAGGAGCACAAATTTCGTCGAGGTCAATTCCTTTACTCCCATGGGACCATAGGCATGCAGCTTGGAAGTGGAAATACCGATCTCGGCCCCCAGGCCGAGCTGGGCACCGTCATTAAAGCGCGTTGTCGCGTTGACCACCACCAGCGACGCATCCACCTCGCGGGTGAAACGCATCGCGTGCGCATGGTCGTTGGTCAAAATCGCTTCCGTATGGTTGGAACCGTGCTCGGCGATGAACTCTATCGCCTCGTCCATATCCTGCACCACCCGGACAGCCAAGGTGAGGTCCAGGAATTCCCGCCCCCAATCATCATCTCTTGCCGGTTCCGCATACTTGTCGCCCATAAGCGGCAAGGAATTTTCGCAGGCACGGAAAACGACCCGGTCATGGCCGAGGCGTTCCGCCACACGCGGCAACAGGCCCGGAGCAACGCGGTGATGCACAAGCAGACACTCCAAGGCATTGCATCCGCTCGGGTATTGCGTTTTGGCGTTATGAATAATTTCGACCGCCTGATCCAGATCACAGGATTCGTCCGCAAAAATATGGCAGACGCCTTTATAGTGCTTGAGCACGGGCATGGTGGCCTGCTCTGTGACGGCACGAATCAGCCCTTCGCCCCCCCGTGGAATGACAACATCAATGTACTCGGAAAGTTTCAGCAATTCCTTGACAACCTCACGGTCGGCAGAGGGGGGGACCTGCACGGCGTCACTGGGCAACCCGGCTTTTTCAAGGGCCTGATGCATCAGCGAAGCCAAGGCCTGGTTGGAATGAAACGCTTCCGATCCACCGCGCAAAATGGTGGCGTTTCCCGCCTTGAGGCAAAGAATACCCGCATCAATGGTGGCGTTGGGACGCGATTCATAGATCATGGCCACAACTCCCAAAGGAACGCGCATGCGCCCCACAAGCATACCGTTGGGCCGTTTGACCATCGCCCCTATCTCGCCGACCGGATCAGGCATGGCCGCAACATCCCGACAGCCCTGGATCATGGATGCCAAGACCTTGTCGGTGATGGTCAAACGCTGCGTGCGAGCGGGGTCCAGCCCATTCTTTGCGGCAACCTCAAGATCGCGCCCATTCGCCTTCACAATGAAAGCGCGCTCGCTTTCCAGAAGGTCCGCGAGTATATTCAATGCCTCGGCACGGGCATGTCCCGAAGAGGCAGCCAGTCGACGGGAAGCGGCCTTGGCCTTGCGGCCTATTTCCTGAACCTGATCCTTGATGCTCATATCTCCTCCATGCATGGGGGTCTTGACGAGGCGTACAATACCTTCACCCCTGCTAGGGCTACCGCCCATGCCCGGCGCTGTCAACGCACGACCTCAAGGCCCAGGCTACACGCCATTGCCAATTGCGATTTTTGTCAAAAGACATATTGCGGACCGGGCGGTACTGGCTTATACACGTTCTTTCCGCGAAACATGGTCGGTTCCGCTTTGACCTTTTTTACAATTTTGCTTAAGACGCTTGCGCGAGATTCACAACACGCTTTATCGGAGGCTGACGTTACGCATGTCTGAGAATACGGATAAGACGCAGGGACAATCCCTTGGAATCGATCAGGAAGTGTCGCGGGAGGCTTCTCCTCTCTATGCGTTCATCGACAAGCACAAGACGATCCTTCTCGGCGTGATCGTCGGAATACTTGCCGCCGCCACCGTCTATGGCGGCGTGAAGTGGTGGAATCAGCACTCGCACAATTCCGCCCGGACGGAATTGGGCGGCATCCTCACGGAAACCAGCGGCGACCAACGCGTCGAAGCCTTGCGCATCTTTGCCGACAAGGCCCCGGCCAGCGTCAAGGATGGCGCTCTGTTCGAGCTGGCCGGTGCCCTGATGCAACTTGGCCGTTTTGACGAATCCATTGCCGTCTGGGACGAGCTCCTTTCAGGCCTCAGCACGGTTCAGCTCAAAACAGTAGCCGGACTCGGCAAGGCTCGCTGCCTGCTGCTGGGCGACAAGCCCACCGAGGCCCTGGCGGTCATCCGCGAGATCAAGGGCTCCGCGCCCGCGGAGTTCGTCACGCCGGTAAACAGGCTGCTGGCCGTCGCCGCGGAACAGGCCGGGGAGAAAGACGTGGCGCTGACTGCCTATCAGGAACTGCTTTCCGGTGGCCAAATCGCCGACGCCGAATTCATTCAATACAAGATCGGCCGCCTTCAGGCTGGCCAATAAGACGTAACCGGTAATCCAGGGAGGCTCCATGCCCAATCCACTCCTGGCCGCGGGGCCAGGCGAAATACACCTCCTGCTCGGCAATGAAGCCATTGTGCGCGGCGCCGTGGAGGCTGGCATCAACTTTGTGAGTTGCTATCCCGGAACCCCGTCTTCCGAGGTCCCGGATACTTTTTTCCGGCTTTCCCCTGAAGGCAAGTACACTTTCGAATACTCCGTCAACGAAAAGGTCGCTCTCGAGGTGTCCGGCGGCGCGGCCCTTGGCGGTGCGCTCTGCCTGTGCACCATGAAGCATGTCGGCGTGAATGTCGCGGCCGACCCGCTCATGACCCTGACCTATGCGGGTTCGCCCGGCGGTCTGGTGTTGCTGTCCGCCGACGATCCCGGCTGCCATTCCAGCCAGAACGAGCAGGACAACCGCTATTATGGCCGACTGGGTGGGTTGCCCATATTCGAACCGAGCACGGCCCAGGAGTGCAAGGACATG
This sequence comes from Desulfovibrionaceae bacterium, assembly GCA_036541255.1. Taxonomy (GTDB): domain Bacteria; phylum Desulfobacterota; class Desulfovibrionia; order Desulfovibrionales; family Desulfovibrionaceae; genus Paucidesulfovibrio. Next base: position 107,989 of record JAZHDD010000040.1, read on the forward strand.
ACCCGCGATGCCCTCCTGCTCTCCCGCAAGATCGGCTCCCCGGTGCTGCTCCGCACCACCACGCGCGTCAACCACCTGCGCGGCCCCGTGGAGTTCGGCCCTGTTGCCGAGCCCGCCGCCATCGCCGGCTTCTCGAAGAATCCTTCCAAGTTCGTCCCCATCCCGGCGTTTGCCCGGCCCATGCATCTGGCTCTGTTGGAGCGCATGCAAGCCTTTGAGGCCGAAGCCGAAGCGTCCCCGTACAACAAAGTGCAAGGCCAGGGGAAAATCGGCGTCGTGGCCACGGGAATCGGTCGCGCCTACCTTGCCGACGCCCTGCTCGAAGCAGGGGACGCAGCCAAGGACATCCGCATCCTGAACCTGGGCATGACTTCTCCTCTGCCTCAAAAGCTTGTGCTCGACTTCATCAAGGGGTTGGACAAGCTGCTGGTGGTGGAAGAGCTGGAACCCATTCTGGAAAACGAAATCCGGGCTCTGGCGCAAAAGAACGGTCTCGGCCTGGAAATTTTGGGCAAGGATCTGCTGCCCCGTTTCGGTGAATACAACACGGGCATGCTTCACGAAGCCCTGCTGCATGTTCTGGGCAAGGGCGAATACGCCTGCACCCATTGCGAGGCTCCCGAGGGCTTGCCGGTTCGTCCGCCGAACCTCTGCGCGGGCTGTCCGCACCGCGCCGCCTACTATGCCGTGCGCAAACTTTTCGGCAACAATGCCGTCTACTCCTCGGACATCGGCTGCTACACCCTGGGCATCCTGCCGCCGCTTTCCTGTGCGGACTTCCTGGTCTGCATGGGGTCCAGCGTCTCGGCCGGCTCGGGTCTGTCCAAGGCCACCGGGCAGGAAGTGGTCGCCTTCATCGGCGATTCCACGTTCTTCCATTCCGGCGTGACCGGACTGATCAACGCTGTGTTCAACCAACACAACCTGCTGCTCGTGGTGCTGGACAACCGCACCACGGCCATGACCGGCCATCAGCCCAACCCCGGCGTGGACAAGACCAGCCTGGGCGACAACACCTCCATGGTGGACATCGAGGCCGTGTGCCGAGGTTGCGGCGTCAGCCAGATCCGCAAGGTCAATCCCCTGAATCTGGCCAAGACCACCGAAGCGCTTGAGGAACTCCGCGCCATGAAAGGCGTGCGCGTACTTATCGCCGAGGAGCCCTGTCCGCTCTTCGCCCGCCGCGTCTACGGCAGAAAGCCCAAGATGGCAGCCTATGTGGACGAGGGTTACGACATGTCCGAAGGCGTGTTGGAAGCCCTGGCCTGCCCGGCCTTCCGGGTCTGCGAGGGCCGCATGGAAATCGACGAGCTGATGTGCAACGGATGCATGGTCTGCGTGCAGCTCTCTCCGAACATCAAGGCGCGCAAGAGGGGGGCCTAGCATGAATACCATTACGCCACTTCGCATCTTCATGACCGGCGTGGGCGGACAGGGCACCCTGACCGCGACCACGCTGCTGGCCAAAGCCGCCCTGCTGCGCGGCCTGCCCGTCACCTCCGGTGAAATCCACGGCATGGCCCAACGCGGCGGAGTGGTCGAATCCACGCTGCTCATCGGTCTGAAAAGCCCCAAAATCGGACCGGGCGAAGCCGACGTGCTGCTCGGCTTCGAACCCCTGGAAACGCTGCGGGCACTGCCCTATCTGCGGAGGGACGGCCTGATCTTCTCCAGTTCTGAATCCATACCGCCCCTGTCCGTGGCCACGGGCCAGCATGCCTGTCCCGACCTGGACGCGGTGCGGGAAAAGATCGCTCAATGGACCGGCAAGGCCCATTACATCCCCTGCCAGACGCTGGGGCTGCAGGCCGGAGCGGCTCAAAGCGGCAACATCGCCCTGCTCGGCGCCGCTGCCGAAGCCGGAGCCTTCCCCTTTGGGATCGACGCCCTGGAAGAAGCCATTCGAGGCAACATGAAAGCCAAAGTCGCCGACATCAACCTGAAAGCCCTGGAATTGGGCCGGAATGCCGTTGTCAGATCTTAGGGAGGAAAGAGTGAGCGTACTCGACCACCAGTATCTGCTCACCCTGAAGCACATTCTGGACGGGCTGGGCGAAGGCGGTTCCCTTGAGGCCAACCTCAATGAGCTGCTAAAGACGTTGTCCAAGGAAATCGGATACATCCGGGCATTTCTTGTCATTCGTGACCAGGAAGACGAAAGCCTCAAGCTTTCGCTGGCCTACAGCCCGTCCAAAGCCGACAACGTGAGCTATACCCCTGGGCGCGGCGTGGTAGGGCAGGTCTTCGAGACCGGCAAGACTGTCGTGGTTCAACGAATGTCCGACAACAAGGACTTTCTGAACCTGGCCTTTGGCCGTTCCGACGCCGAACTGGCGCGCCTCTCCTTCATCTGCATTCCCGTGGTCAGCCGCGGGCGCGACAAGGTGGAAACCCTGGGCGTGCTCAGCGTGGATCTGCCGCTCCTGCCCGCCAACGAACTGGAAGGACATAAGGCCTTTCTGGAGGTGGTCAGCGCGACCATCGCCAACCAGGTGGCGGGGTTGCAGGAGGAGATGGCCATGCAGAAGCATCTCCTCAGCCAAGGTGTGGCCGGTCTGCCCGACGCCCAACCTCCCAAAAACTTCGTGGCCGCATCCAAGGCCATGCGTCTGGTGTTGCGCCAGGCACGGCAAGTGGCTCCTTCTCGCGCCACCGTGCTGCTGCGCGGCGAGTCCGGCACAGGAAAGGAACTGCTGGCCGAGGCCATCCAGGCTGGCAGCCCGCGCGCGGAAAAGCCGCTCATCAAGCTCAACTGCGCCGCCTTGCCCGCCGAGCTGGTGGAAAGCGAACTGTTCGGCCACCAAAAGGGCGCGTTCACCGGAGCCTACCAGAACAAACGCGGCCTGTTCGAGGTCGCTCACCAGGGCACCCTGTTCCTGGACGAGATCGGCGAACTGTCCCTGGACGCCCAGGCCAAGGTGCTGCGGGCCATCCAGGAAAAAGAAATCACCCGGGTGGGCGGCGAGCTGCCTATTTCCGTTGATGTCCGCCTGATCTGCGCCACGCATCAACCCTTGGAAGAACTCATCTCCCAGGGACGCTTCCGGGAAGACCTCTATTATCGCATCAATGTCTTCCCGATCTTCATTCCAACGCTCAAGGAACGACGCGAAGACATTCTTCCGCTGGCGGAATACTTCCTCCAGGACTTTTCCGAAGAGTACCACAAGCAAATCCGCCGCATCTCCACTCCGGCCATTGAGCTGCTGACCATGTATCACTGGCCCGGCAACGTCCGCGAACTGCGCAACTGCGTGGAACGCGCCGTGCTGGTCTGTGAGGAAGAGGTCATCCGGACCTATCACCTCCCGCCAACGTTGCAGACCGCGGAAAGCTCGTCCACGGAGATCAACCTTTCCTTTGGCGAGGCTGTGGCCAAATTCGAGCAGGAAATGCTCGTGGACTCCCTCAAAAAGAGCCGCGGCAACATGCTCCAATCAGCACGGGATTTGCGCGTGTCCTACCGCATCGTCAACTACAAGGTGAAGAAGTACAATATCGATGTGAAACGATACGCCGGCGGCAGGCCCAAGAAAAAATAATGACGGTTTCCCCAGCCCTGCGCGGCTCTTTGGCCGCGCTTGCCGCAACCGTGATCTGGTCCGGCAACTTCATCATTGCTCGCGGCCTTGCCGATGCCGTGCCTCCGGCAACGCTTGCCTTTTGCCGCTGGAGCGTGGCGTTTTTGTTCCTGCTGCCCCTGGCCCTGCCCGCACTGCGACGCGACATGCCCCGGCTGCTGGAACACAAACGCTATGTTTTCCTGGCCGCGCTTCTGGGCGTAACCTTCTTCAACACGCTGATCTATCTGGCCGGAAGGCAGACCGAAGCCCTGAACCTGTCACTCATTTCCACGTTCATCCCGGCCTTCATCCTTTTGCTCTCACGCATTTTCCTCGGCGAACCGCTGACCCGGGCCCGACTGGCCGGACTTTGCTCAGCCCTGGTCGGCGTCTTGCTGCTCGTAACCAAAGGACACCTTGAACTCCTGTTGGAGTTGCGGCTCAATGCAGGAGACCTTTGGATGCTCCTGGCCGCCCTGCTCTTCGCCGCCTATTCCGTGCTCATGCGCAAACGGCCCACAGGCATCGATTCCCTGTCCCTGCTGGCCGCCTGTTTCGGCCTCGGCCTGGCTTTGCTCATCCCCTGGACAGCTTTGGAGTTGCTCTACGGGCCGCAACCCCGGTTCACTCCTGCGGCGCTCTGGTCCATCATCTACATAGGGCTGGGCGCGTCCCTTGCCGCCTACTGGCTCTGGAACGTGGCCCTGACCCATATCGGGCCGTCCCGGGCCGGATTCATCTATTACACCCTGCCTCTCTTCTGCGGCGTGGAAGCCGTCCTTGTCCTGGGTGAAGCCGTGACCTGGGTGCACCTTGTCTCGGGCGTCCTGATCATCGGCGGCGTATTCCTGGCCACGCACACACCTACCCCCACGATGCAAAAGTAAAATCACTCTTTGCGCTTAATCCAAACGAAAACGCGGCGGGGATGTCACCCCGCCGCGTTTTCGTTTCTCGCAAATGTCGCGTAGTGCTTACACGCGGTAGACTCGCGGCCCCTTAGCCGCATCCTCGACCCGGTAGCCCTTTGCGGCCAATTCGTCGCGCAGGGCGTCCGAAGCGGCAAAATCCTTGGCGTCGCGCGCGGCTTGGCGTTTGAGCACCAGCGCCCGGACCTCTTCGGGCAAATCATGCGAGGCCAACGGCAAGGCTTCTTCGTCCAAGATGCCCAGAATCCGATCCACTGCCCGCAACTGCCGCAAGCAAAGCTTGGCCGCAGCCCCGGTGAGCCGCCCGGAATCATCCAGCAAATGCATATCCTTCACGAACTTGAACAGCACCGGCCAGAAGCGGTGCAGCCCCAAATCGTTGTCCAGAGCGTCGGCAAGCCCGGCCTTGAGATCAAACACGGCCTGTTCCGCGGGCTGCGGCACATCTTCGCCCGCATTGGACTGGGCCAGTGCCAGTGTGGCCGCCGCGTCCTGCACCCGCCGCCAGTTCCGGGCCCACATGGCCACGGCCTGACGCGAAACCGAAAGGGATTTGCGGTAGAATCCGGAAAGCAGCCACATGCGCAAGGCCCGGGCGTGGCCGGCCTCATCCAGCAGTTCGTCGAACCCGAGCCCTTCGTCCTGCGTTGCCTGCTGGCCCAGAATCCAGGCCTGCACCTCGCGGCCCGAGGCCGACCAGAGTGCCCGCAAATTCTCCAGATGGGGGAAACGCTGGGACTCGTCGGCCAAAAAGATGTCCAAGGAAGGCAAAGCGGCCAGCCCTGCGGCCGCCACCTGCACAAACCAAGTGGGACGGACGTTGCCCCAGGCCGTTTCCAGCACTTCGCCTTCCTTCAGGTCCTGCAGGCTGGCGCGCTTGAGCAGGGTGAAATCCAGAGGGTTGGACTTGACGTAATCGTCCAGGTCCACGGTCTTGCCCGAGGAAAGCTTGTCCACGTCGAGCAGGGCCATGGCGCCGTAGCGCTCGTCACGCAACACGTCGAAATACACGCTGCGCAGTTTTTCGTAGGCCAGTCCCTTTTCCATGAGCTTGCGGGTCAACTCGACGCAGCCTGCGGAAGACTCCGAGGCCAGGGGAAACAGCGTCTCGGCACGCAGGCCGAACAAGGCGGCGCGTTCGCGAATGCGCACGCGCAAGGCTTCGGCATAGCTCGCGCGGCGCTCCCCTGCGGCCCGGGCCGCCTCCAAAGTGCGGTCATCCAGATCGGCCAGTCCCACGGCGGAGATGGCCTTGACGCCTTTGTCCTCCAGGGCGCGCGCCAGCACATCCAGCAGCACGGCGCGACGCCAGGCATCCAGTCCGTCCGGGTCATCCAGGCTGGGGCCCACGGTATACAACGTGCGGGTTTCGCCACTGATGGCCACGTCCGAACCGGTTGCGGCATTACGCAATTTCAGACCCTGCGCCGCCTGCAACGAAAAGAGCGGCGTGGAAAGATAGCGCTCGCCCGAATCAGGGAAGAGCGTGACGATGAGGCCTTCGCGGCCTTCGCGGGACAATTCCTCGGCAAGCTTGAGCGAAGCGGCCAGTGAAGCCCCGGAGCTCATCCCCGCGAAAATACCTTCCTCCCGGGCCAGACGGCGGCAGCATTCAAAGGCTTCGTCGTCGTCCACATGCATGATCCTGTCCGGGCACTTCTTGTCCCAGATGCCCGGAGGATAAGATTCGTGCATGTTCTTCAGGCCCTGGATCTTATGCCCGGCATAGGGCTCCATGGCCACGACCTGCACCTCGGGGTTCATCTCGCGCATGCGCTTGGTAATGCCCATGCAGGTGCCTGTGGTGCCCAGGGAGATCACCACATGCGTGACCTTGCCGTCGGTCTGCTCCCAGATTTCCCGGCCCGTGCCCAGGTAGTGGGCCTCCACCGAGGCCGGGTTGTTGAACTGGTCCATGAGCACGTACTTGTTCGGCTCCTCCCGCATCATGCGGTAGGCCTTTTCAATGGCCCCATCCGTGGAAAGATGGCCGGGCGTGAGCAGGATGTCCGCACCAAAGGCCTGCAGGATTCTGCGCCGCTCTTCCGAGGCCCGCTCGCTCATGAGCAGGGTGATCTTGTACCCTTTGACCGCGGCCACCATGGCCAAACCGATGCCAGTGTTGCCGCTGGTGGCCTCGATGATGGTCTTGTCCGGAGTCAGCTCGCCCGAACGTTCCGCAGCCTCAATCAGGCGCAGGGCCACGCGGTCCTTGATGGAACCGCCCGGGTTTACGCTTTCGATCTTGGCCAATATCCTGACGCCCGGCGCATAGGGGTTGAGCCGGTTGATCTCCTGTATGGGAGTGTTGCCGATACGTGAAAGAACGTCCTGATAAATCATATTCATTTCCCGTGATTCAAGGCTTGTGGCGTTATCGCTGGTTGACCTGTACGGCAAATCCAAACGCCCTGCAAGGCAGTTGCACGATCCTTGCACAACAGGAATCGTCAACCAGCAAAAGGACGGTAACATGACGCTGCTTCCCCATTTGGAAACCAATATCAAGGCCCTGCGGCACTTCTCCCCGAAACTCGCGCAATGGCTTGACGCGGCGGCGGTCGATCCTGCCGAGGTCGAAGCCAGAGTCTTCCATAACAAGTGGGACCTGCTGGATATGCGGCTGCCCGATGGCAAAGGCATGTTCGAATCCATGCCCGGAGCGCCGCTTTATAGTGATTGGCTGCCCAAGGAAAAACCCGAGACCGGAGCGACCTTCATCGTGGGCTGCAACCTGGGCTACGGCGTCAACCATGTCTGCATGGGCACACCCATCTCCCACAAGGTGCTTGTCCTGGAACCGGACCCGGTGGCCCTGATGGCCTGCCTCGGCCAGACCGACTACACGCCGGCCTTTGAGACGCGCAAACTCCATTTCCTGCCGCCGGACGATGACCATTTGGTCGAAGTCGTGCAGAACCTGGACCTGCAATTCCTGTATGGCCGCATCTTCCTGCGCCAGGACCTGCCCTCGACCCAGGTGTCGTCCCTGTACGCCATCTGGGGCAAGAAGGTGCAGGCACGGCTGGAAAACTTCTCCGTGGAACTGACCACCCTGCGCTACCGCCAGGACCTCATGGTCGGCAACGAACTCAAGAATTTCAAAAGAGCCATGCAGGAAGGCAGCCTCAGGACCCTCAAGGACTGCGCCCACGGACTGACCGCCGTCATCCTCGGTGCCGGCCCCTCCCTGGCGGAGTACGCCCCGCAGTTGGCCGAAAATCCCGGCTATGCGCTCTACGCCACCTCGCTCCAAACCCTGCCCGCAGTGCAGCGGCTGGGCATCAAGCCCCACCTCTGCCTGGCCCTGGACTTCAACGCGGCCATGCTTCAGGTCTATCAACGCCTGGACATGCAGGCCGCGCGCAACGTGCCCCTGATCTATTCCACCAAGGTGGACCCGCGGGTCGTGGAAAGCTATCCCGGCCCCAAGATTCCGCTCTGGACCATGGGCGGCATGGCCACGTTCGTGATGCAGGACAACGAGCTGGTGCTCGACGCGGGCGGCAACGTCAGCCTGACCCTGATCCGTCTGCTGCGCTGGTGCGGCGTGAGCGCCATCACCCTGGCCGGACAGGATTTCGCCTGGAAGGAACAGGGATCGCACGTGGAAGGACACCACGCCCACGGCACCAACCGCACCTTCGACCCAAAGATGCACCGCAAGCTCAAGAACCTGGAAGGCGAGGAGATCATCACTTCCAGCCAGTATCTGGCGGCCAAGCGCGACCTGGAGGACGACATCCGCAAGACGCCCTTCCCGATCCGTTACCTCTACGGCGGCTACGCTCCCATAGAAGGCGCCACGCCGTTGAGCATGCAGGAAGCGCGCATGCAGGGAGCTCTGGCTTCGGCTCCGGGCAGCCTGGACGCTTTTCTGAAGCGCATGGAATACTGCCGGAAATTCGAGCGCAATTTCAGCTTCCAGCCCCAAAGCGGCGTCTGGACATCGAACCTGCATCGGGCGGAAAAACGCCTGGAAAAGCTCTTCCGCAAGGTCGGACGCAATCAGTCGGAAATCCACGACCTCCTGGAGCAGGTCACCATATTCGTCAAACAGGACCCGCTCTATCTGCCCTACCTCTTTAACGAAACACTGGAGATCAGCGGCCTGACCCGCGCCAAGTACCGTTACGAGCCGCGTGACCTGGGCGAGTTCCGGCGCATCATGCGCGCGGTGTTGCGCAAGGTGAAGGAAGTAGACCGCAGCCTTTCCGGTTGCGGAGAAAAATGCGACGCGGCCTGAAACGACCGGCCCAATGCTGAATGAATCCGGACGCCCTCGCAAGAGGGCGTTTCCCGTTTCCGTCCCAAAAGGACAGACACAGGATTAAGGCGACCATCACCCCGGCAAACACGCTGTCCACCAGACGGATCAACCACCCCTTGAGCGGAGCGTCTTGCCAGGATGTTTTTTTGGGGCTAGAAGATTCGGCCATGCCTGAAGACAAACCCTATCTGAATGAAAAAGGTGATCTGGTCATTCCCTTTGCCTGCCCCGATCATGCGGACAAGTACTGGAAGGCCGAAGGCCGCAAGCTCAAGGACATCCTCCAGGATATCCAGGCTTCCGACGAAGTCATGCTGCGCTATCTGCCCAAACTGCCCAAGCGGCCCGAACCGTCCAAAGGCGGCGGACAGGAAGAATCCTAGGCTGAACAGCCCGGCCATTGGTTGCCAGGGCCGGGGTTTCCCACTATAACGCCTGCATGCCCTTGTTTCGCCTGCTGCGCCCCTGGCTGCTCACATCCGTGCCGCTCCTGGCCCTGCTCTTCGGCTTGGGCTTGGCCTTTGAATTCGACGAGTACCAAGTCTTCCTTTTTTTCCGACAGCACCGCGCCGTTTATCCGGAACTGGCTTCCCTGCTCAAATTCGTCACGGATTGGGCCAACCCGGCCTTTTACGCCTTTTTCCTCTCGCTGCTCTGGCGGGCATGGCGCGACAAGCGCCCCGGCCTGAAACGCTTCGTGTTGGTCTACATCCTGGTACAAATCGTTATTTCCCTGCTGGCCGTGCGGGGCATCAAAAGCATCATCGGACGACCGCGCCCAGGCGAGGACCCATTTTTCCAGCCCATGACCAACAGGCCCTCCTATCATTCCCTGCCCTCGGGGCACACCACCGAGGCGGCCACGTCCTCCCTGGCTCTGGCCCTGCGTTACCGCAGCTGCCTGCTCAGCCTCGGCCTCGGCATCCTCCTTGCCCTGCTCGGCTTCACCCGCATCTATCTTGGCTGGCATCATCCCACGGACGTTCTCTTCGGCTGGCTTCTGGGCAGCGTCGCAGGACTGGCCATACAGCTGCTCACCTCAAAGGATTGATTCATGCCCCTAGAGAAAACCATTTGGGAACGGATCTGGGAGCGCCTGGCCGCGCATCCCCTGCTCGCCCTGGCCGGGACCGTGTCCATGCAGACCGCCTTCCTGCTCGACGAACGCGCCCTGTGGTTTTCGGACGAGGTGCGCTACGCCAACGCCTACGAAAACATGCACCGGGCCGGCACCTGGGTGGTGCTCTCCCTGAATGGCATGCCCTACCCGGACAAGCCGCCGATCTATTTCTGGTTTCTCGCCCTGCTGGACAAGATCACGCCCCTGACGCCGCCCGACGTGTTCTTCCTGGGAGCGGCCCTTTCCGGTTTGTTCTTCCTCTGGGCCACCTATGGATTGGGCCGCGCCGCGCGCCTGAGCCGCGACGCCTCCCTGGCAGGTGCCCTGGTCGTGGCCTCCTGCCTCTTTTTCGCGGGCATCCTGCACTATTCGCGCATGGACCTGCTGTTCGGAGCGCTCATCGTCGCTTCCCAGGCCTGTCTGCTGCGCGGCTACGATGAAGATGCGGGCAAGGGCCCGGCCCTGGCTGGATTCGCCTTGGCCGGACTGGCCATACTGGTCAAGGGGCCGCTGGGGCTGCTCTTTCCCCTGCTCTCGCTGGCGGCGTATCTGGGCTGGCGCGGCGAGCTGCGCCGACTTTTTTCCCGGCGCACCCTGGCCGGGCTGGGCTGCGCCGCCCTGGTGGCCTCGGCCTGGATTCTAGCCGCCCTGGTCGTGGAAGGCCCGAACTTCCTGCACACAGTCTTTGTGGAACAGATTTTCCAACGCGCCACCAACACATTCCACCACAAGGAAGGCCCCCTCTATTATTTCGCGGTGCTGCCAGCCACATGGCTGCCCTGGACCCTGTTCATGGCGGCCGCTCCCCTGGGCCTGCTGTTCAAGAAAAACTTCTGGCAAGAGGTCCTGGCCGGACGGCGCACGACCGAACCACGCGAGCAAGGCCGCGCCTGGCTGTGGATCTCCACCTTGTCCTCGTTCCTGCTGCTCTCCAGCCTGAGCGGCAAAGTGGTCATCTACGTGTTGCCGCTTTTCGCGCCCATGGCCCTGCTCACGGCGGAAAGCCTACTGCGCCTGGAGCAGAAACAACGCACCCGGTTCGCCTGGGCCGCGGCGGGATTCTTCGCGCTGCTCGGCTGCGCCCTGTTTCTCGGCAATACGTTTTCCCCGTTCCCGGTACACATTGCCGGACTCATCCCCACGGGCCTGGTGCTCCTGGCCATGGCAGCACTGCTCGTACTGTTGCGGCACGCCCAAGGCCGGACCCTGCTGCTCTGCCTGGTGCTGGGCACCACGCTTTGGATTCAAACTGCGGCCCGGCTGACCGTGCCTTCCCTGGACCCGGTCATGAGCCCCAAAGAGCAGGGACAGCTGCTCGGCCAGTATGCACACAAAGGCTATCTGCCTGTGGCCTATGACATCTACTCGGGCATCTACACATATTACGCGGGCGTGAATCTGATCGAAATCCCCAAACACTACGAAGAAGTCAACGCGCTTTTGGCCGAGCATCCCAAGGTGGCCGTGGTCATGAAGAAGAAGCACTGGGACCGCTGGACCGATCGGCCGGCCGGACTTGTTGTCGTGCACGAGCAATACATTGCGGACCAGCCGTATATTCTGGCGATACAGGGACCAACACAAGACCTGCCAGACAATATAACCCCAACAGAATAAAGAGAAAATAATATTTGACCCTGATTTTGCATAGCTGCAATGCGAAGTCAATTTTCCGGCACCAGCTCCGGAATGAGGGGAGAAAGACCAGATGCGCCATGCCACCGTTGCCCTGTTGCTGCTGATCGTCACATTGCTTGCCGGATGCGGAACCGCAGCCATGCCTGTCATCCAGGCGGCCGGAATGTTCAAGACCGCCTACGACTACAGCGAATGGGTCATGCCCAGAAAACGGGTGGACTTCATGGGCGACCAGAGCGCGGACCGACGGCTTGAAGAGAATGTCCGGCGCAGACTACAGGCCGAGCAAATCCAATCCCCCAGCCTGGGCGCATACGCCATGAACGGCCATGTCTATCTTGTCGGCGTCTTCGAAACCCAGACAGAGGCCCAGCGAGCCCGGCAAGCCGTCCGCGACGTCAAGGGCGTACGCCGCCTGACCTGCTCTTTTTTCCGCCCATCCGAAGCCGGGCAATACGACCCCATGGTCAGCCGCGAATTGGCCAAAACCATCGCCTCCCAGCTCGAAGCCGACGAACAGCTGGAATCGGCCTGGCTGCGCGTGAGCGTGCAGCAACAAAACGTGGTGCTCATGGGACGGGTGCAAAGCCCGGATCAAAAGGAGCGCGTGGAATCGCTGGTGCGCGACACCGAAGGGGCCAGAGAAATTCGCTCCTATGTGGCGGTCAACAGCTGAACCGGTACAGCATGAATGAAAAAAGGGGGAGTCCGCAAGACTCCCCCTTTTCCTTTACGCATTGGCGAACGCTCTTGTGGGAGGAAAATTAAGCTGTATACTGGATTTTTCGTAACCCATTGAATTCAGTTCTGCTAATAAAGGGGGGATTTCCGTAAAGTTGTAGACAGAAACGGGGCGACGGGTCGATACGGAGCGAATTTTATAAAAATAAAATTGTATACTGAACAAGTGTTGCATGACCAACTTAGTTTTATCGCTGATTGGTCCGAAGAACCGAATCCACTTCTCTTCCCATCACAACCACTCTAGCCCTCACGTTTCAGCAACTATCATCCGTCTCTACCAAAGCAACGATTATTCATAGTATTTCAATACACCCAATCAAACTGGCAGGCACCTATTGTAACCAGCTTTTCAGACGGAAAATTCGGCGCGGGCAAACATCTATATTGTCTTTCTCCCGCAAGGCAAGGTAATGTCGATCGCAACATTCAACCGGACCAATCGCCATGTCACGACAGTTCTCCGACTTTTCCAGCATTCTTCAAGGCCACGCTCTGAGCCAGGGAGGAAAAACGGCCATCCGCTACGGTGCCGAGAGCATCTCTTATGCCTCGCTCGCCGACAACGTGGCACGGTTTGCCGGTCTGCTCCTCGCGCTGGGCATCGGCCCCGGCGACAGTTGCGTCATAGCCCTGCCGGATTGCCCGGAGTTCATCCACGCCTTTCTGGGCGCACTGCATTGCGGGATTGTCGCCGCACCCGTGAGTCCCCAGCTTCCTGCCAAACATTACGCCGCCATCTTCAGAGACACCGGAGCCTCGGCCCTGGTCACCCAGGAGGGGAGCACCCCGGCTGCCGTCTGGAACGGACCAGACGCAATGCGGATATGTATCGACGCCTCCGGCTTCGCCGACCAGTTCGCACGTTCGGCTCCGGCCCCGGCCTGCATACCTGCGAAAGACGGCCCGCACTTCATGCTTTTCACCTCGGGCAGCACCGGCGAGCCCAAAGGCGTGCCGCATACCCAGCGGGATATGATGGCATGCGCCCGGCACTACGCAGACGAGGTGCTTGGAATGGAGCCCGACGATGTGGTCCTATCCGCCAGCAAGATGAACTTCGCCTTCGGGCTGGGCAATAGTTTGATCTTTCCTCTCTATCACGGCGCCACGGTAGTTCTGCATCCCGGCGGCTGCGGCCCTGCGGAACTGTTCGCCCTGCCGCAACTCGTCGCGGACAAAGCGCCGACGCTTTTTTTCGCGGTGCCGAGCGTCTACGCCATGCTGCTGCGCATTTTGGACGGCGATGCTTCCCCGCTGACGTCGCTACGACTTTGCGTCAGCGCCGGAGAATCACTGCCCGCCGCGCTGTACCATGCGTGGCGCGAAACCACGGGGCTTGAGATCGTCGACGGCATCGGTTCCACGGAAGCCCTTCACATCTATATCTCCAACAGGCCCGGAGTCTCCACCCCCGGCGTCACGGGGCGGGTCGTACCTGGATACGAGCTCCGCCTTGTGGGGGACGACGGCCTCCCCCCGCCCGACGACCAACCAGGGAGACTGCATCTCCGGGGGGAGAGCCTCACCAGGGGCTACATCAACCGGCCCGCCCATAACGCGGCGAGCCTGCTAGCCGAAGGCTGGTTCGACACCGGCGACATCTTCGTGCATGTCGACGACGCATACCGCTATCAAGGCCGGGCGGACGATTTGTTCAAGGTCGGGGGCAACTGGGTCGCCCCCCTGCTCGTGGAAGAGGTGCTGCGAGAGCACCCGGCGGTCCAGGAATGCGTGGTGACCGGGCATGACGTCGAAGGGCTGCTCCTGCCTGTGGCCCATGTCGTGGCGGCTTCTGGGGCGGCGGACGCCTCCGAGGTTGCCCGGGAGCTTCGCGGCTTTGTCCAGTCCCGGCTTCCGGCCCACATGTGCCCGGGGCGCTATCTGTTTCGGGAAGACCTGCCCCGGACGGGGACAGGCAAGATCAACCGTGGCGAACTCAAGCAAAACCAAGCATCAGGATTGCCATGCGCATAGCGATCATCGGAGGAAGCGGCAATATCGGGCAGGAAGTCGCCCTAGGCTTGATCAAGGCCGAGGTGGTGACGGGCATCGTGCTGGTCGATATCCATGACGATCCGGGTGCCTTGCGCGATAGATTGCGAAAAAACGCCAAAGTTTCTCAACTGCGACTCGATGCCAGAGATCCTGCGGCTCTGGAGTCGGCCCTGAACGGGACCCGATTGCTCATCAACTGCGCCGGGCCGTTTCTCACCACCGTCATCCCTTCGGCCAGAGCCGCCGTGGCCCTGGGGGCCGACTACATCGACGTCTGCGATGAATTTGCGGCGACGGCCCTGCTGCTGGAATCGGACCTGGACGCGGCGGCCCGGAAGACCGGGGTCCGTCTGATCACCGGCATGGGCTCCGACCCCGGCACCAACAACCTTCTGGCTCTCTGGTATGCGAACAAACTCACTACGGTGGAATCCATCTCCCTGGCCTGGGCAGTGGATTGCGCCGACCTGACAGGCGCGGCCCTGACCCATGCCGCGACCATGCTGACAGGCCGGGTGCCCCAGTTTCTCGATGGCCGGTTGCAATACCCGGAAGGCGGGGATGGAGAAGAAACCGTGGTGTTCGCCGAGCCCATCGGTCCGGTTGCCGTTCGCTACGTCGGCCATCCCCAACCTTTGACCCTGCCGCGACGCCTGCCGGGGCTCCAGCGGCTCACCATCAAAGGCGCCATCCTGCCCGACTGGGCCGACAGGCTGCTGATGGAACAACAATCCAGCGGCATACCGCGTTGCGAGCCTGCGGCTCCGGACGTGTCGCTCCTCATGGAACAGGCCTCGGCCATGCCCGTCGGTCCTGGCGTGTCGGGACTCAACGTGACGGTATCCGGGACGTTGCTTGGTCGCGCCGTGACGTATACCGCCGACATGGTTGGAGCCATGGGGCCGGGAACAGGACTGCCGGCGGCCATCGCCGCCCTCATGCTCCTTGATGACTCCGTGACAGCAAAGGGCCTCCTGGCTCCGGAAGACGCCATCGACCCGGAACGATTTGTTCAAGAACTGTTGGCCAGCGGAGCCAGAATCCGTCAAACCCGCAGTGAAACCGCCACGCTGGCGGCGGTCGGCTGCCAAGGAGACTCATTATGAATGAAGCCCCGCCGCTGCGGCTCACCAGGAGCTTCGAACTCTTCGAACAGGCCAAGGGACTGGTGCCTGGCGGTGCACTCTACACCAGCAGGCCCTGCGACTTTATTCCGGGCGAATATCCGATTTTCTTCGAGTCGGGCCGGGGCGGCCGGATCACCGACGCCGACGGCAACGAGTTCATCGATTTCCTGTGCGGGTACGGTCCGATCATCCTGGGCCACCGGGAGCCGGAGGTGGATGCGGCCGTCATCTCCCAACTCACCGAAAAAGGGATGTGCCTGTCCTTCTCGCAGCCCTGCCAGAATGAACTTGCGGCCCGGCTGCGCCGCCTCGTTCCCTGCTGCGAGCGAACCATCATCCTGAAGACCGGCTCCGATGCCACCACCGCCGCCATCCGCGTGGCCCGAGCCCACACCGGCCGCCTCAAGGTCATGCGTTGCGGCTTTCACGGCTGGCACGACTGGTGTGTGGAGATCAAAGGCGGCGTGCCGCTCAAGCTGTACGAGGACGTCTACGACTTCGCCTACAACGACCTGGACGAGCTGACTGCCCTCATGGAACGCCACGGCAAGGAAACGGCGGCCATCATCATGACCCCTATCGGGCATGACATGCTCCGTCCCGTGGAGGAACCCAAGCCGGGTTTTCTGGAAGGTGTACGGGAATTAGCCGATCATTACGGCGCGGTACTCGCTTTCGACGAAATCCGAACCAATTTTCGACTGGGACTCGGCGGAGCCCAAGAGTATTACGGAGTAACGCCGGACCTGGCGGCTCTGGGCAAAAGCATGGCCAACGGCTACGCCATCAGCGCTCTGGCCGGCAAGGCCGACATTATGGAGGCCGCCGCCGAACAGACCTTCATCGCTTCAACCTACGGACCTAACAGCGACGCCATCGTCGCCGCCCTGGCCACCATGACGATCCTGGAACGCGACGGGGTGCTGGAATCCATCCAAGCCAGGGGAAAGAGGTTCGTGGCCGCCATCGGCGAACTGCTCGAACGCTATCCGGTGGGGGCCGTGTTCAGTGGCCCGCCTGCGCTGTTCTGCCTCACCTTCCGGCGTGAACGAAATAATCGGCATGCGGCCAAACGTGACGGCTTTTTCACCCAACTCATTCGCCGGGGTGTGTTCCTCTCGCCGCACCACCACGGGTATCTTTGCCACCGTCACGACGACGAGGACCTGGCCAGAACGCTTACGGCCATGGAGGACGCCCTGCGCTGGGCGCAAAAAACCTTCGACTCCCTGCCGGAGCGCCATGCCTGAGCCTCACAGACCAGGCCGCCCGGTTGGCAAACATAATGGAGACACCATGTCTTTTCCCTTCCCTGCGAACAAGGACAACGCCGTTGCGCGTCTTCGGGAAGAAACCTATCGGGTGCCCCCTGGACAGGACTTCACGGTGCGCCGCTTCGAACCAGGAGACGCCTGGGGCGTGATCCGTTCTTTTTTCGAGGTGTACGACGATGGCTACCCCTTCGATACCTATTACGTGCCGCATAAGCTCATCGCGGCGCATGAGCGGGGCGATATGATCAGCGCCGTGGCGGTCACCACGCGAGGCGACATAGTAGCCTTCGGCTCGCTGCTGCACCATGCCGCAGACAACCCGCGACTCTACGAAACCGGCCAGGCCTCGGTCATCCCCGACTACCGCGCCACCATGGCCATCCTGTGCATCCAAGAATGCCTTTACACTATGACTGGGAACGGTGAGCCGATTGACGCGATTTTCGGCGAAGCGGTCAGCAACCATCAAGTCATGCAGCGGGTTTCCCTGCTGTTTGATTTTGTCGAGACGGGCATCGAACTGGCGTTGATGCCGGGTGCGCCCTACGGCAGAGGCGATGCCCCCGAGGAACGCGTCTCGACGGTGCTGACCTTCAAGGTACTTTGCGACACGCCTCGCGACCTCTATCTGCCTCAGGTCTACGAAGATGTTCTCGGCGTGTTGCTGGAGCCCCTGCCCCTGACGAGGCGCGTGGCCGTTTCCGTTGCGGACCTGCCAGATACCGACTCGGATGTCGATGTACGCCTGTTCGAAGCGATGGGGATACTGCGGCTCATGGCCAGAACAACGGGCCGGGATTTCGGGGATCGTCTCGACCGCGAGTTGAGAAAGAGCGAGACAGAGGGCGCTTTGGTCTTCCAGGTGTTCGTCAATCTCAGCGAACCGCAATCAGGCCGGGTCGTGGACATGCTTCGAGAGCGGGGCTTCTTCTTCGGCGGATTCTTGCCGCTGTGGTTCGGCGAAGACGGTCTGCTCATGCAAAAACTCGCCTTCACGCCGAATTTCGACGGCTTGAAACTCCAAAGTCCCCAGACCCATGAACTGCTGGCGTTCATACGCCGGGACATGGAACAGGTGGGCCAGGTTTGAATGGTTGCGGGACGGACAGCTCCCGGCCATCCGTTCCGCAACTGTCATTAGATCCCAATTCTAAGGCATCAGACCCGCGATGACGTCAGCCAGGTCGTCGGTGGTCCTGACCTTGGCCAACTCCTGAAACGGCACACTCAGTTTCAGCTCCTTGGTGGTTCGGGTCACCACTTCAACGAGTTCGAGACTGCTCACACCCAATTCCTGATAGGACTTGGACGTATCGAAACCTTCGTCAGCAAATTCCGGGACGGCCCTCTTCAAATTCTTGACCAGCAACTCAAGTACCTTCTCTTTGCTCATTCGAATGTTCCTTTCTGTTTAACGGTTCAAGAACCCTAGCGCTATGCGTGAATACGCCCGGCGTCGCATCGGCCCAGGACGCAGGCAGTATTCACACCGCCAAAACCAAATGCATTCTTCATGATCGCATCAACTCGGCAAGGCTCGGCACGGTTGGCGCACAGCGTCAACCCCATATCCGGGTCGGGCCTGTCGATATGAACGTTGGGATACAGCCAGTCCGAGCGAAGCTGCTGCACGGCGGCTACGGTTTCAACCAGCACCGAGGACGCCATCAGATGACCGAGCATGGACTTGAGGGCATTGACCTTCAATCCTTGCAGATGGTCTCCAAACACACGGGCCATGGCCCGGGCCTCAGCTAGGTCGCCAAGGGGCGTCGAGGTAGCATGGGCCGCCACATATCCAATGGCGGTCCTGTCGATGCCCGCTTCGGCCAGAGCCTGCTCCATGGCCCAGGCCATGGGCACCTCCTCCGGCGTCGGACCGCGCGAGGCGCTATTCGTCATCCCCACGCCCAGGACCTCGGCCAGGGGAGTTGCACCGCGCGCGACAGCCTGCTCCAGGCTTTCCAGAACAAGCGCCGCAGCCCCCGAGGCAGGCACGAAACCGCGTCGATTCAAATCGAAAGGCCGGCTGGCAGATGCCGGATCGCCCTCTCCCCCATCCAAGGCAATGGCCCCAAGCTGGGCCAGGGAATGCAGCGAGGCTGGAGTGAGTTCGTGGCAGCCCGAAACCACGACCATGACCTCGGCTCCGTGATGCCGTATGGCGTCCATGGCGGCGCGGATTCCGACGTTGCCAGCGGCGCAAGCCCCTCCGACCCCATAGGCCGGGCCAAAAATCCCCAGCACGTCAGTGATGCAGGCAAGGGCGTCGGTGTCCACTTCCTTGACCCCCAGGGACACGTCCATATCGCCGGGATCCGCTGCGTAGGCTCGCCAGTTGGCCCATTTGTATAGGTCGTAAAGGTAATGCCCCGCGAGAATCGCTCCCGTTCGCCGACTGTCCGCCGCACCGAAGAGTCCGGCAGCGGCAAAAGCTTCAGCAGCGACAAACAGGGCAGCTGCCGCGCTGTCAGGGGTACTGTGTTCCAAACGGCGCAGACGGCGGAAAGCATCGCCCGGCAGACACTGGCGCAGGACGGCCAGCCTTCGCTCCCGGTCAAGGGGAAAGAGGTCCCCGCCCATGCTGGGAATGCCATCGGCATAGAGTGGGTTATTCCAGAACCCCAGGCCGGATCGGCCGGCCATGAGTGCCGCGTGAAAATCTTCGAGAGTGTCTGCCAACGTCGTCAAAACCGACATGCCGGTAATGACAACTCGCTTCTCTCCGCGCTCGGTTTGGTGCGATCCATAGTCTTGGTGAGGCATAATCTAGCTCTCTCACAGACTTTTTTCAATCCATATCGATTCGCCGTCATCTGGTCAACACTCGCCAGCAACACTAGTGACAGAACGACGGCTGGTGCCTCCGAACATCGCTTCCATCCGGTCCCAGGTCTTCTTGATCTCTTGAAGCGACGCGTTTTGAAGGGTAGGTCAATGCATGCCCACCCAACATGCAGTTACCGGCGATCCGGACTCGATCCTCAACGAACTCTCCGTGGCCTGGCGAGTTATCCCGTTCACCGCTCGCTCTCGGGAAGAGTCATGGCAGCCGGTTTTGGCCATGGGGCCGACGTCTTCAACCGCGCTCGAAGACACAGCCGCAACTTTCTGTGGTCCGCACGAAATCGCCAAGTATCAACATCTCACAATGGCCCGGGCCCGCCAGACCTTTCTGCAGGGGCGGATTGCCTCCAAAATCGCCCTACGAGCCATGCTCGCACGCCGCCTGCCCCAGACCCGATTCGACCCCCGCCGAGTCGAGGTGAAAAACGACCGTCTGGGGCGACCGATTGTCCAGGGCGCCTCAGGACTTGGCGTCAGCCTGTCGCACTGCCTTGGT
Organism: Desulfovibrionaceae bacterium; assembly: GCA_036541255.1. Taxonomy (GTDB): domain Bacteria; phylum Desulfobacterota; class Desulfovibrionia; order Desulfovibrionales; family Desulfovibrionaceae; genus Paucidesulfovibrio. The sequence goes on from JAZHDD010000040.1 coordinate 127,992, forward strand.
GCCTCCGTAGCTGTGGCCTTTCCTCTGGAACTGCCTCTCGGCATCGATCTGGAGCGTGTGCGCCCGCAAAACGCTTCGGTGCTTTCGGATTGGATCGCCCCCGACGAATTCGCTTTGGCCCAATCCGCGACGCCGTCTGGAAGCCATGCGGCTCTAGCGCTGACGTTAGTATGGTGCCTGAAGGAGGCACTGGGCAAGCTCCTGGGCTGCGGCCTTGCGGCACCACCGGAGCTGCTCGCCATCACCTCGCTCACCCCCATACCGGACGGAATCACAGCCGAATACGCTCACGCCGGCAACTACCAGGGCTTGGCGACGGCATCCACCTCAATGGTCCTGGCCCTGGCCGCTCCCGCCAACGTCACGTTGGAACTTGATTTTGGGGCTTTGACCATGGGCTGAGGAATAGCCCCCCCTAAAAATGGGGGGATTACCGGTCCGCCCAGTCTTGTTGCCATAGATTCGATGAGAGCGCCCCCGGGAAGGGACATCGTGTACCGTGAGTCAGGACTTGTAGTCGGACCCCTGGCCGGACCGCGGCCGTCCTTGATCCACTTGACATATTTCAGTTCAGTTCGGTTCGGTCACGTGTTTTGTCGCTCATAACAAAGCCGCTCCTTGTCCCCCGGAAAAGGGCAATTCAGAGCGGCTTCAGTATACAACTATATTTTTTGGTATACGACTTTATTATTCCCCCACAGCTCTAGCAGGCGCACTCGAAGATACGATCAAAGGTTTCCAGAACGGCCAGACCGTCCTCGCCTCGAATGGGCGCAGGCGTGCCGCCCCGCACCGCGCCGAGAAAGTCCTTGAGCTCCTCTTTGACCGGTTCGCGGTAGATCAACGGCCATTCCCGAATGGAATAGCTCTTGTCATAAGAGGAAAAACTCGAATATTCCTTCACTTCCTGTGTAATCAGGTTGGCCTCGACATACTTGCTCTTGCAGGCCACCTGAATCTTGCGGGATTTGTAGGGCGTGACCCAGTTGGTGGAAATATTGGCCAGAACGCCGTTCTCCATCTGGGCGGTGATCAGGGCCGTGTCCTCGTGCTTGCCGATGCTCGTGGAGGTCACGGCATAGACGCTCTTGAACTCCGACCCGGTCAGAAAACGCAGCAGGTCGATGTCGTGAGAGGCGAGGTCCTTGATCACTCCCACGTCCTGGATACGCGGTGGATAGGGCCCCACCCGCTCAATGGTGATGGAGATGGGCTCGGTGCCGGGCTCGGAAATGAGTTCCTTGATGCGGCAGACAGCCGGATTATAGCGCTCCACATGACCGACCATGAGCGTCAGTCCGGCTACGCGCGCCGCCTCGACAATCTCGCGTCCCTCCGTGGCCGTGGCGGCCAGGGGCTTTTCCACAAGCAGGTTGCTGCCCGCGGCAATGACCTTGAGCGCCACGTCGCGGTGCAGCACCGTGGGCACACAGACACTCACGGCATTGGGGCCGAGCGCCAAAAAATCCTCCAGGTTCTCGAATGTGGCGACACCGAAGTTCTCGGATGCAGCCTTACGGGCTCCTGGATCCGGGTCGACCACGCCGACCACTTCAACATTGGGCATTTCCGTATAATTTCTGAGATGAATGCGCCCCATCCAGCCCAGTCCGATTACGCCGACTTTCAGCATGGCTCAATCCTGCGTTTTGGGTGTGTCCGGTTGTATTGACGAATGGCGGCAACCTACCTGCTCACGGTTTCGTTGGCAAGCCTCCTCGTTTTCGCCACGCCTCAGGCAGCGCTTGCCCGACGACGTGATTCCGGCTAGTTTGCCCCCCATGCGAACCCACCACGCTGCCCCGGACGGCACATTCTCCGGTCACGACGGCCTGCTTTGGATCAGTGCGGGCGAACCTTCGGGCGACATGCACGGCGCCCTGCTGCTCAAGGCCCTGCGCAGGCAAGCGCCGGATATGGCCATCACGGGCATGGGCGGCCCGGCCATGGCCGAAGCCGGGTGCGAGATACGGCACGGCATAGAACAGGTGTCCCACGTGGGACTTGGCGGCATCGTCTTCGGTCTGCCAGGCATCCTGGCTCTGCTGCGGCGCATACGCAAGGACCTGAAACGGCTGCGCCCGCGCGCCGTGGTGCTCATCGATTGCCCGGAATTCAACTTTCGAGTCGCCAAAATCGCCCACAGCCTGGATATCCCGGCATACTACTACATCAGCCCGCAAATCTGGGCCTGGCGCTCAGGCCGGGTCAACTTCCTGAAAAAACACGTCCGTAAAATGCTCTGCCTGTTGCCTTTCGAGGAAGCGTTCTATGAAGAGCGCGGCATGAAGGCCGACTATGTAGGCCATCCGCTCATGGACCAACTGCCGCTGACGGATCTGGACCAACTGCCCGTGGAAATGGGCACTCTGGGTCTGTTGCCCGGCAGCCGCCTGCGCGAGATACGCTCGCTACTGCCGCTCTTTGCCGAGGCCACACGCCGCATTCATGCACGGCATCCTCTGCAGCATGTCTTGCTGGTGCGCGCGCCCGGCGTGGAAGAAAGCTTGTTGCGTTCACTCTGGCCCGCTGACCTGCCCTGCGAAATCATCGCGCCCCAGGATCGCTACCAGGCCATGCGCCGCAGCCGCTTCCTTTTGGCCGCATCCGGCACGGTCACGCTGGAAGCTGCCCTGATCGGCACACCCGCCCTGCTTTCCTACCGGCTTTCCCGTCTGGAATACCGGCTCTCCCAATGGCTCGTGAACGTCCAATACGCGGGTCTGCCCAACCTGATCCTGAACAGGGAGGTCTATCCAGAGCTGATCCAGGACGCCGCAACAGCCGGGAATATCGCTTCCACAGCCCTGGATATCATGGCCGAGGGACAACGCCGGCAAACATTAGTGAACGATCTGCAACGGCTGCGCACCATGGTGGGTGAACCCGGCGCCCCGGACCGCGCCGCCACGATCATCTTCAACGACCTTTTCCCGGGCGTATGCAAGGACACTTCCCATGCGTGACGACGTACGCGCCTACGGCGATATCCACGGCCTTTCGCCCGAGGCGTTCGAACAGATCAAGCATTCGATTCCCTTTCCGCAGGTACGGTATGAAAACCGCGCCCTGCATGTGGACCATGAAGGCACTTACATCGACGTGGAAGGATTTCTGGAAACGGTGGTTCAACTGCTGGACGAGGATGGATGGGGCGAAGTGGACTACCTGGACCATCTGGGGCAGGAACTGATCCGCTATCGCCTGCGCAAGGGCGGCTATGATTCCGAAACGCGTCCCTTCAGCGCCATTGGGACGCCGGAGATGCGCGGCCTGTAGCTTTCTAAAGCGTGCGTGGACGACCCTTGCCGTCAGCTACGGGAACGACGCGCACGGCCTTGGGGGCACCGCCGCCCTCGTCCAAATCGAAATGAACCTGTTCGCCCACTTCCAGGGTCTGAAATCCGTCCCGCTCGATCTCCTGATAGTGAACAAAAACGTCCTCTCCGTTCTCGGCACGGATAAAGCCGAAGCCTTTGCGTTCATTAAACCAGGTCACGGCACCCTTCAATCTCGCCACGCGGTTCTCCCTGCTACGAATCAGACCGGCCCAAGCGGCACGGTTTTCTTTGAATACCTTGTCATGGCCCTGTACGCAATGCCGCCGGACAAAAGACAGCCCCTTTCCGGCCTGAACCGGAAAAACAAAAACGCGAAAAAACGCGACGCTGAAGAAAAACGGGATGGCTAACGCATGCGATACGTAATGCGGCCGCGGGTCAGGTCGTAGGGAGAAAGCTCCACCTTGACCTTGTCTCCGGGCAGAATGCGGATGTAATGTTTTCTCATCTTTCCAGAGATATGACCCAAAACGGAATGGCCATTCTCCAACTCAACTCGAAACATGGCATTGGGCAGGGCTTCCTGAATAGTGCCCTCAACCTCAATTGCATCTTCTTTTGCCATACATCACCCTCGCTTACGTCGAGCCGGCGCATCGCCGAGAAAAAGGTGGATTTTGCTTACCCTGTTCAGCGCTTTTAGGCAACTCCTGTAAGGCCAATACCGTGAACCGCTGGGCTTTTTCCAGGTCTTTCCGACCTGTTGCATCTTCCAGCCCGGTATGGGCATCCACTCCGGCCGGACGGACCGCCTGAATGGCCTGAACGACATTGCCTAGGTGCAACCCCCCGGCCAGAATCACGGGATGAGATGAAATACTGACCAGCCTCCGGCTGACAGCCCAATCATGGACTTTCCCTGTGGCTCCTTCGGCCCCGGTCGTCGGGTCGAATGTATCGGTAAGAAATGCATCCACATGCGGTGCATATGCCCGCACCAAGGCTTCCGGTTCCGCCTGCCCGGTCCGGCCCACGACAATGCTCTTGATGATCAGCAGGTCAGGGGCCAGATTGCGAAGCTTGGCGGCCTCGGTTACGGGGATGGCTCCATGCAGCTGCACCGCTCGCATGGAACAACGCTCCAGCAAATCCAAAACGGCCTCGGCCTCGGTCAGATAGGTGATGCAAACGCAGACGACTTCCTTACCCACGGCCTGGGCAATGGCTGCAGCCTGTTGCGGAGTCACGTCCTGTGCCTGCACGCCCGGCCCCAAAGGGAAACCGAGATGCGTAAAACCAGCGGCCACAAGCATACGCGCCTCCGCCAGATCGCATATCCCGGCAGCCTGAACCGCGCCATAAAGCGAATCCTTCATACTACCCCTTGCCACCCTGGATTTTTGTACCTGCCAAGTGTACTATCCTGCTCAGCACAGCGCAACGCTCACTCTTTGGGGAGTATTCTTGCCCATCAACCTGACAAAACCTCCTGTCGATGTCGTGAAGGACATCATGAAGGTGATTGAGGAACTCAATCACCTCAAGGATGTGGACACGATCCTGGACCGTGTCCTGAGCGAGGCCCGCAAGCTCACTCGCGCCGATGCAGGCTCCATATTCCTGATCCAGGAAGGCCTGCTCCGCTTCAGCTATGTGCACAACGACACGCTCTTCTCGGAAAGCGACGTCAACAAACACGTCTACACCGACTTCAAACTGCCCATCGACGACAAATCCATCGTGGGCTATTCTGCGCTCACAGGCGAAACGCTGATTATCGAGGACGCCTACACCCTGGACCCGGCCCTGCCCTACAGCTTCAACCGTTCCTTTGACATGGAAAGCGGCTATCGCACGCGCTCCATCCTGACCATTCCCCTCAAGACGCCGCGCCAGACCCGCGTGGGAGTGATGCAGCTCATCAACGCCAAGGACGAGCAAGGCCGCGTGCGCCCCTTCACAGCCGAAGACGTGCAATATGCGCCGCTCTTTGCCAACCATGCCTCGGTGGCTATCGAACGCGGCGTCATGACCCGCGAAATGGTTCTGCGCATGATGAAGATGGCCGAAATGCGCGACCCTTCGGAAACAGGTTCGCACGTCCTGCGCGTCGGAGCCTACACCGCCGAACTCTACCACGTGGTGGCGCAACGCAGCGGCATGGACGAAGTCGAGGTACGGCGCAACAAAGACCTCATCCGGCTGGCGGCCATGTTGCATGACGTGGGCAAAGTGGGCATTCCCGACTCGATTCTCAAGAAACCCGGCAGCCTGAGACGGGAGGAATTCGAGAACATCAAATGGCATACGGTCTATGGTGCCGCCCTCTTTTCCAACACCACCTCGGATTTGGACGCCTTCTGCCGCGAAATAGCCCTGTACCACCATGAACGATGGGATGGGAAAGGCTATCCGGGACGCCTCGACGCTGACCTCGGAAGCGTATCACAGCTCTGCAGCAATCCCATGGCGGGCGACGACATCCCCCTGGCCGCACGGGTATGCGCCCTGGCCGACGTATACGATGCGCTCGGCTCTTCACGCTCCTACAAGGACCCCTGGCCGGAAGACCGCATCCTGGCCTTGATCCACGAGGAAAAGGGCCGCCATTTCGACCCGCTGGTGGTGGAATGTTTTCTGGAACTCTATGAAACCATTCTGGCAATCAAAGAAAAGTACCGCGAAGGAAACTGAGCCTGTTATAAACTCCGCAGTTGCCGCTTGGGCTCTTCCTGCCTCCTCTGGTCCGTACACCCCAAGGTTCTGACACGAAGGACGTTTCCTGCCCTGAGCCCCGGCACCCGCAAAGGAGATCGGATATCCGACAGTCCATGCGCCCCGGCTTTTTTCTGCCCGCCTTCAATCAACCCCACCTCAGGCCCGGCGGCAGGGATTCCCGCTCTCCCCTCTCCCTCCCTTCCCCCTCTTTATGATCAACATTGATCAACACTGATCAACATGTCTCCGACATTAAAAAACCCCGCCATGATGACGGGGCAAAAGTCGACATGCGTTTCTCACCGCTTTGGGCGCAACGCGCACTCGCGACGAGAGACAACCCGGCAGGACAAAAAAGGAACGGCCAATTCTATTCCTGTTGCTCCGTTTCCGGTTCCGGGCTGTACTCAAGAATGTCGCCGGGCTGGCAGTCCAAAAAAGCGCAGATAGCCTCCAGCGTATTGAAACGTATGGCCTTGGCCTTGCCTGTCTTGAGAATGGAGATATTCTGAACCGTGATGCCCACGGCCTCAGCCAACTCCTTGGAACTCACCTTGCGACGCGCCAGCATGACATCGAGATTCACGGTGATAGACATGGTATTCTCCCGCTAGATGACCAGCGCTTCTTCATCCTTGAGCTTGCGACCTTCATCCATGACCCAGGAGATCAACACGATGACAAACCCCACCAACAACGCTGTGATGTTCGAATCGCTCAGCCCGATACTGACAAGGCGTTCACCTTCCGGATTGTTCATGGTCAGAGCCAGCGTAAGCAACGCCTGGTGAAACGGATCGACAATCTGCCGTGCGATGAGAGCATAGCCCACCCAGCGGATCAACTGCACATTCCTCCGCGAGAATATCTCGCCGCGCGAATACAAACTGAACAGCCGGACCAGAGCATAAAGAGCGACCATGGTGGCACTCATGGGCAAAAGGCAGGCTGAAAACGCCAACAACCGAGATACCCAGGTCAGAGGGCTCAACACAGGAATATCGGAAAGATAACAGTTTCCCATGGTAACACCGAGCATGTATGGCAGGTCGGCTTGGTCCGCCAGCGCCCAGAAGACCATGACAAAAAGAGGATAAACCACCAGTCCGGCCATGAAAATCCATTTGAACCATATGCTTACCTTTCTAATTCTCTCCATGGATCAATCCTCTTATTTGCGGAGCGGGATCAGCGCCCCGGAGACAAGGTCGAACACACGACAGCCGGACGTCCCAGCGTCGACATGGAGTGCATACTATTTTTGTACTTATTGTTTGTCAATAAATTTTAATTCTTAAAAGTTAACTTTTTCTCATTAAACAGCACTTGTCCTTTTTCCCAGAGCAAGGACTCGTCCCTTTTCCAAACGCAACACGCAGTTAATGACTGAGGGCAGTTCTCCGGAAAGGTGCGTGACATGGACGAGATGTGTGCCGTTCGCAGCAACCTTCTCCAACAGGGACAGGACATCGACTCTGGCCCGTCCATCCAGCCCGGACAACGGTTCATCCAAAAGCAACAAGGGCGGACTTGGCGCCACGGCGCGGGCCAGCACCGTCTTGCGCAACTGCCCGTGGGACAAGGTACGAATACGCCGTGACGCCAAATCCATCAGCCCGAAAAAATTCAAGACGGCTTCGGCCTGTTCCTGTTGCAACAGAGTTGGGGCGTCGTAAAGCCCCACGCTGCCGAAAAAGCCGGACCAGACGGTTTCGCGGACATTCAGGTCGTACGCATAGGTCGCCTGCAACAGCGGGGAAACAAATCCCACATTGCGACGCACCTCGACAAGGTCGGGCAGCGTGTCCACGCCGAACCATCCCAGGCTGCCGCCCAAGACGATGTCTTCCAGGCCGAGTAGAGTTCGCAACAGGGTTGATTTGCCTGCGCCGTTGGCGCCGAGCACGGCCCAATGCTCGCCCGGCAGCATCTCCCAATCCACGCTGTCCAGGGCTTTGCGTCCGTCAAACACCACCGAAACATTGCGCAGCCGGAAAAAATACGGAGCCGTCACGGCCTGGACAGGAGGAAGCGCCAAAACTGCGGGTGCGGCCACGGTTTCCGAACGAACCTCGAGCACTTCGGTCAGACTTCCCGAAACGGCCACTCGTCCCTTCTGCAACAGCAGGGCTTGGCCCACGGCCTTGGGAATGTCCGCGGGATCATGCGCGGCACAGATCAGAGTGCAGCGCGACGCAGCCCTGTCCATGACGTCGAGCATGCGCTCCCGCGCCCGGGCATCAAGCCCGTCCAGGCATTCGTCCAGAAAAAGAATGTCCGGCTGCACAACCAAAGCCCGCGCCAGCAGCACGGCCCGCAACTGCCCGGTGGAAAGTTCGGGTAGCATACGCCCGGACAATTCCTCCAGGTTCAGATCGCGCAAGAGGGCGTCTGCAGCCGCTCTTTCCGATTCCAATGCGGGACGATAGCAAAACAAGGCGTCCTGAAACGCTGCCGCCACGATTTCCCGGGCTGTGACATTCCAATTCCCCGCAACATACTTGTCCTGCAATGCGGGCGAAACAAGCCCCAGACGCTGGCGCAAACCAATGGGGGTTTCCTGAAGCGTGCCATCCAGTCCATAGCGCCGTCCGCCAGAGGTCGGGGGCAGATCGCCCCGGCAGAGCGCCAGAAACGTGGACTTGCCTGCGCCGTTGGCGCCAAGTACGGCCCAATGTTCGCCAGGACCCAGCTTCCAGTCCACTTGCCGCAGAAGATCATTGTCTCCCCGGCGCACCGTGGCTTGTTGCAAAACTATCAAAGGCGTTGGGTGCTTCATGATCCGGCATCTTGCCTCCAAGCCATGCGGGACGCAAGGCCTCTTGCCTTTGGCGTCGTTTCCGTGCAGGGATGAAACATGCACCCTTCCGTGCCTTTCGCCGTGCCCATGGCCCGCATGCTGGAATATGAATCCACCCTGCTCGAAGCCGCAGTGGGCCTGCTCCTGAACGAGACCGGCTTTGCCCCTGAGCCGGGCATGCGCGTATTGGTCAAGCCCAACCTGGTTTCCCGGGTCAACGCAAAACTGTCCTGCACGCATCCCCTGGTGGTCCGCGCCGCCTGCGTCTGGCTGCTGGAACGAAACGCCCGCGTGACCGTGGCAGACTCGCCAGCCTTTGGCAGCGCCCTTCAAGTGGCCCGCGCCGCAGGGCTGGACAAGGCCTTGGCTCCGCTCGGCCTCCAGGTGCGCGATCTGGACAAGCCCGAGCCCCTGCGCCTTTCCTTTGGCGGAGAAATCGGCATTTCCGGCATGGCCTTGCACGCCGACGCCATTTTGAACGTGCCCCGGCTCAAGGCGCACTGTCAGATGCGCTTGACCGGCGCGGTCAAAAACCTTTTCGGCTGCGTCACGGGCTGGCGCAAGGCCGTGGCCCACGCCCGGCACGGCGACCAGGGCCGCCGCTTCCGCTCCCTGCTCCTGGAAGTAGCCCTGACTCTGCCCAAAACCTACTCGCTCCTGGACGCCATCCGCCCCATGCACCGCACCGGGCCGGTCAAGGGCGATCCTTTTGATCTCGGTCTGCTGGCCGCCTGCGCCGACCCTATCGCACTGGATACCGCCGTGTACTCCCTGCTCGACCTTGTTCCCGAACAGGTTCCGCTCTGGGCCGAGGCCCTACAACAGAGCCTGCCCGGCGCAGACCCGGCCAATCTCTATTATCCAGTAGAACTCCCAGAAGAATTCAACACCGACGGATTCCTGTTGCCAGAAGAATTGGAACCTGAAAGCTTTCATCCGCTGCGGCTGGCCAGAGGCCGCGTTCGAAGCTTTCTGGAGCGGCTCGGCTGGCGAAGCTGAGCACACTTTTCTTTGTTGTTGGATCATATTTCCATCTTGACAAGAGAGTCCTTCTTGGTGAATGTGAATTCACATTCACCTTTGGGAGGCAAAAGTACGATGCAGGAAAGAGGCACTTGGCGCATGGACACCGAGAGTCGTCAGGAGCAGATTGCCCGGGCAGCACTCAAAATCGCAGAGAACGGCATCCGGGCCGTGACAGTGAGCCGCGTGTCCGAGGCCGTGGGCATGGTGCCTTCGGCTTTGTATCGCCACTTCCGCAACAAGGACGAGATTCTCAAGGCCGCGTTCGGACTGCTGCGGAACATGCTTCTCGCGAATTTGGAGCATGCCGCCCTTGCACAGGATTCCCTGGTCGGGCTGGAACGTTTCTGGCGACGCCATCTCGCCGTTATCCGCGAATACAAGGCCGTGCCCCGCATCCTTTTTTCCGATGACATCGCTTCGGACCAAAGCCCCATCCGCCCGCTGCTCGTGCAGGGCCAGGACGACATGATCCAGGGGCTTTCCTCCATCATGGCCCTCGGCCAAAAGTCCGGAACCATCCGCAACGACGTGCCCGCCCGCGATCTCTCGATCCTTTTTCTCGGGCAAATGCTGCTCCCGGCCTACATGCACTTCCTGCGACGCGGTGAATTCGACCTGGAAGGCCACGTCGAACGCAATTGGAACATCTTCCGCCAAACCCTGACCCAACATCTGCTGCAAACGGAGGACCCGGCATGCGCAAACAAATGACCCCGCGCCTCTTTCCTGTCCTGGCCCTGCTGCTTGCCTTGCTTGGCGGCTGCACAGGGGAAAGCGATCTGCTGCAAGGGTATGTCGAGGGAGAATATGTGCTCGTGGCCGCCCCCTTGTCCGGACGCCTGGAGACACTACACGTCCGGCGCGGACAGGAAGTGCAGGCCGGACAGGCGTTGTTCGATCTGGAATCTGCTTTTGAGGCCGCAGCTGTGTCCGAGGCCGAGCAAAATTTGCTCCGAGCCGAACTGACCCTGACGGACAAATCCAAAGGAGGCAGACCGTCTGAACTCGCATCCATCCGTGCCCAATTGGGCGAGGCCCAATCTTCCTTCAATTTTGCGCGCACCGACTACGAACGCAAGAAACGCCTCTTCCAGGAACAAACCATTTCCGCAGACGAGCTGGACCGTTCCCGCACCGAATACAATCGCACGCTCCAAGCCGTCAGCCGGATCAAGGCCGAATTGGATACGGCCAAGCTCGGCGGACGTAGCGACGCTCTGGCCGCTGCCGAGGCCGAGGTGGAAGGAGCCCGGGCCAAGCTGGAGCAGGCCCGTTGGAACCTGAATCAGAAAACCCTGGCCGCTCCGAAGTCCGGCTTGATCTTTGATACGCTGTTCGAGCCCGGCGAATGGGTCGCGGCAGGATGCCCCGTGGTCTCGCTGCTGCCTCCGGAAAACCGCAAGGTCATCTTCTTCGTACCGGAAACCCGTGTCGGCAACCTGCGCCCCGGTCAGACCGTGTTGGCCAGCTTTGACGGCGCGGAAACGCCCATCCCCGCCCGCATAACCTATATTTCTCCAGAAGCGGAATACACGCCGCCTGTGATCTATTCGAGCGAGAACCGCGCCAAGCTGGTCTTCCTGGTGGAAGCACGGCCAACGCCTGACGCCGCGCCGGGCCTGCGGCCCGGCCAGCCCGTGGACGTACGTCTGGAGAAGGCGGGGCAATGAGCCCGAACAATTCCAACGCCCCTGTTATCGACGTGCGCGGCCTGACCAAGATTTTCGGCAGCCGTACCGTTGTGGACAACCTGGACATGCAGGTGGGTCGGGGTGAGATTTTCGGTTTTCTCGGCCCCAACGGCTCGGGCAAGACCACCTTCATCCGCATGCTCTGCGGCTTGCTTCGGCCCGATGCCGGGACCGGTAGCTGCCTTGGCCTGGACATCCTCACGCAGGCGCGGGACATCAAACCCCAGGTGGGTTACATGGCCCAGCGTTTCAGCCTGTACGAAGATCTCACCGTACGTGAAAACCTGGAGTTCATGGCCCGGGTCTATGGCCTGGAGGACGTGCGCGGCGAAGTGGATCAGACCATCGAACGTATGGGCCTGGAGCGGTACGTGGACAATCTCGCGGGATCGCTTTCCGGCGGCTGGAAGCAGCGGCTGGCCCTGGGAGCCTGCACCCAGCACCGGCCCCGGCTGCTTCTGCTCGACGAGCCCACAGCGGGCGTGGACCCGGGCGCGCGCCGGGACTTCTGGGACGAGGTACACAAACTTGCGGGCGAGGGGCTAACGGCCTTGATTTCCACGCACTACATGGACGAGGCCGAGCGTTGCCACAGGCTGGCTTACATCGCCTACGGCAAACTGCTGGCTCAAGGTCCGGTGGAACAGCTCGTGCGCGATTCCGGCCTGATCACCTGGGCTGTCCGCTCCACGGATAACGACGCCGAGGCCGTATTTCAGCTTTCCCGCCGACTGGACAAGGAACCGGGGGTGCAACAGGTCGTGGCCGTGGGCACCATGCTCAATGTCTGCGGCCGGGACGCAACGGCCCTGGCCGCACTGCCCGCACGGTTCAACAACGGCTACACCTGGACTCCTGCCGAAACCAGCCTGGAAATGGTCTTCATCGACATGATGCGCAACGCCGAGGTGAACTGAGATGCCCAGTCTGCTCCGCCGCTTCTCCCTCGCCCGTTTCCTGGCCGTCGTTCGCAAGGAATTCGTGCAGATGCGCCGCGACAGGCTGACCTTTGCCATGATGATCGGCATCCCGATCATGCAGCTGGTGCTCTTTGGCTACGCCATCAACTCGGACCCGCGCCATTTGCCCACCGCCGTGCTTTCGGCGGACAATTCCCCCTATTCCCGCGCCGTGCTCGCGGCCATGCGCAACAGCGGCTATTTCGAAGTGCGCACCCTGCCCGAAACCCGCGAGGAAATGGCCAGACTGCTGGAACAAGGCGAAATCCAGTTCGGCGTGACCATTCCTGAAAACTTTTCCCGCAACCTGTTGCGCGGAGACAGGCCCGTGCTCCTGGTGGAGGCGGACGCCACCGACCCAGTGGCCACGGGCGGCGCGCTCAAGAACCTGCCTCAAATCGTGGACAAGGGGCTGGCACGGCTCCTGGACGGTCCGCTGCACGCGCTGCCAAGCCAGCCCGGCCCGGTGGAACTGCGCATGCACGCCGAATACAACCCCGAGGCCATCTCCCATTACAACATCGTGCCGGGCCTCATGGGCGTGATCCTGACTCTGACCCTGGTCATGATCACCTCTCTGGCCATCACCCGCGAACGCGAACGCGGCACCATGGAAAACCTGCTGACCACGCCTGTGCGGCCCCTTGAGGTCATGCTCGGCAAGATCCTGCCTTACATCATGGTGGGCTATATCCAGGTGCTGCTGATCCTGGCGGCGGCCAAGTTGCTCTTCGGCGTACCCATGCACGGCTCCATTGTCCTGCTGCTCCTGCTGACCCTGATTTTCATCGGCGCGAACCTGAGCGTAGGCGTGACCGTGTCCACCGTAGCCCGCAACCAGCTCCAGGCCGTGCAGATGTCCATTTTCTTCTTCCTGCCCTCGCTGCTGCTCTCCGGCTTCATGTTCCCGTTCCGGGGCATGCCCCAATGGGCGCAATATATCGGCTCGGTCCTGCCCCTGACGCACTACCTGCGTTTGGCCCGCGGCATCCTGCTCAAGGGCAATGGCCTGGAGACCTCGCTGGTCCACGCCTGGCCCATCCTGCTTTTCTGGGCCGTGGTGGTGGCGGTGGGACTGAAGCGCTTCCGCCAGACCCTGGATTGACCCCGCCCCAACGACTGCTCGTCGCGATACGAGCCACCCCTTGCCACGGCCCGCGCCTGGGGCTATGAACCCTCATGCCTGAGCAAGCCATTCGCCGCCGCTTCATCGTCAATGGACAAGTCCAGGGCGTGGGATTCCGGCCCTTTGTCTATCGCATCGCCCTGGCCCGCAACCTGACCGGCAACGTGCGCAACACCTCCGAGGGCGTGGTCATCGAGGTGCAGGGCCCTGAAGATGACGTGGACGCATTCGGCCACGACCTCGTGCAGACCCTGCCGCCTCTGGCGCGCATCATGGACCTGCGCCAGGAGGACGTGCCCGGCAGCCCGGACGAATCGTCCTTTGAAATAAAAGCCAGCAGCGGCGGCCACGGCCACAACGTGCTCATCAGCCCGGATACGGCCACCTGCCCGGACTGTCTGCGGGACATGGCCGCCCCGGACAACCGACGCTACCGCTATCCCTTCACCAACTGCACCAATTGCGGTCCACGCTACACCATTACCCGCTCCATTCCCTACGACCGGCCTGCCACGTCCATGGCCTGCTTTCCCATGTGCCCTGACTGTCAGGCCGAATACGAGAATCCCCTGGACCGCCGTTTCCATGCCCAGCCCAACGCCTGCCCTGTCTGCGGCCCCAAGGTTTGGCTCACGGACAAGACGGGCGCGCATCTGGCCGAGGGCGACGCGGCCCTGCAACGGTTGGCCGCGCATCTGGCCGCGGGCGGCGTGGCCGCCATCAAAGGTCTGGGCGGTTTCCATCTGGCCTGCGACGCCACGAACCAGACTGCCGTGGCCGAACTGCGCAAACGCAAGCACCGCCCGGCCAAACCCCTGGCCATCATGGTCCCGGACCTGGACACGGCCCGACGGTTTGCGGGCATCTCCGCGCCCGAGACCATGCTGCTCCAGGGCCGGGAGCGGCCCATCTGCCTGCTGCGCAAGCACGAGCCCTGCCCTGCGGCTCCAGGCGTTGCCCCGGACACAACGCACATCGGCGTGATGCTGCCCTACACGCCCCTGCACCATGTGCTGTTCGAACATCTTTCCAGCCTTGCGGCCCTGCCCGCCCTGGTCATGACTTCGGGCAACATGAGCTCCGAACCCATCTGCCTGGGCAACCGCGAAGCCCTGGCCCGGCTCGGCAACATCGCCGACCTGTTCCTGCTGCACGACCGGGATATTCTGATCCGCACGGATGACTCCGTGGTGCGCATACACCCGGACAACGGCGAGACGTTGTTCATGCGCCGGGCGCGCGGCTACACGCCTTCGCCCGTATTTCTCGCTCCGGCTCCGGAAAAAAGCGACGCACCCTGCGTGTTGGGCCTGGGCCCGGAACTGAAGTGCACGCTCTGCCTGACCAAGGGAGACCAAGCCTTTCCGTCCCAGCACATCGGGGACATGGAAAACCTGGAGACCCTCGGCTTCCACAAGGAAATCAACGCGCATTTGCAGGACATCCTCCAGGTCCGGCCACGACTCATCGTGCGCGACCTGCACCCGGACTACATGACCAGTCGGCTGGCCGAAGAATTGGCGCAGGACGCACACGCACGAGGGGAAAACCTTCCCGTTCTGAAACTCCAGCACCACTATGCACACATCCATTCGGTGCTGGCCGAGAACCAGCATGCCGGACCGGCCGTGGGTTTGGCCCTGGACGGAACGGGCTACGGCGAAGACGGCACCATCTGGGGCGGGGAATGTCTTTTTGTGGATTCAAAGAGCCTGGAGCACAAGCGGCTGGCCCACTTTTCCCCCTGCGCCCTGCCGGGCGGCGAGGCCGCTGTGCGCGAACCCTGGCGCATTGCCCAGGCCATGCTCTGGGAACTGGATCAGCGCGAACCCGATCTGGAGAACTGGAGCTGGGGACGCGAATATGCCCAGGCCGCCACATTCCTGCCGCAAATGCTGGAACGGGGCCTGAACTGCCCGCGCACCACCAGTTGCGGACGGCTCTTCGATGCCGTGGCCGCGTTGCTGGGCCTGACCCTGCGCATCGACTACGAAGGACAGGCCGCCATTCTTCTGGAAGCGGCCCAGGACCACAACGAGACCGGAGCCTATCCCTGCGGGCTGCTCCTGAACGCCGAGCCCGCCGTACTGGACACGCGCAGCCTGTTCGCGGCCTGCCTGCATGACCACGAGCAGGGCGAATCCGCCGGAGTCGTGGCCCGGCGCTTCCACTTGGGCCTCATTGCCGGGCTGGCCGACATGGCCGCCCATTTCTGCGCACGCGAAAAAACAACGCATGTGGCGCTCTCCGGCGGGGTCATGCAGAATCTGACCCTGGCCGTGGAACTGCCCGAAGCGTTGCACCTGCGCGGGCTGACCCCGCTGGTACACAATCTTGTGCCGCCCAACGACGCCTGCATTTCATTGGGACAGGCTGCCTGGGGCCGCCAAAAGCTGCTGCTCGACGGCTGAAATTATGCATAAAAAAACGCCCGGCCATTGCTGACCGGGCGTTTTGCTTTTTCTTTGAATACCGGCGTCAGATTGCGACCCGCACCACGCCGTCAATGGCGCGGAGACGTTCGGCCACGGCCTGATCCGGCTTGGTGTGGATGACGTACACGGTCTGCACCAGTCCGGCGAGCTTGCGGGAATTGTTCTCGCGGATATTCACGCCCATTTCGCCCAGAGCCGTGCCGAACTTGCCGAACATGCCGGGCTTGTCCTCGTGGGTGATGAAAATGGTGTAGATCTTCTGTCCTTCCTGCTCCACGGTTTCGCCCACGTTCACGGAATTGCCGAAATCGCCGCGCCGCAGATAGCGGGTCACGACCTCGGCTATCTCCATGCCCGTGCGGATGCCCGCATTCTTGGTGGACGCGCCCAGATGGGCCGAAAAAACCACGTTATCCAATTCATGCAATTTGGTGGCGAAAGGATCGCCTTCGCGCTTGGGCTCGTTGGGATAGCAGTCCAGGGCCGCACCCGCGATCTCGCCCGTGGACAGGGCCTTGTGCAGGGCGTCGATGTCCACATTGTTGCCGCGCGAGGCGTTGACCAGATAAGCCGTGGGCTTCATCACCTTCAATTCGTGCTCGCCGATGATGGCATCCTTGCCGCCCGTGTGCAGGCTCACGAAATCGGACTGACGTAGCAGCTCGTCGATGCTGTCCACATACTCGGCCTTGGAATCGATGGAATGATAGACATCATAGCCAAGCACCTTCATGCCGATGCCGCGCGCCTTGCCCGCCAGGGCTTGACCGATGCGGCCGCAGCCGATGACGCCCAGGGTCTTGCCCTGCAATTCCACGCCCACGAAACGCTTCTTGTGCCAGACGCCGGACTTGAGGGTCTCGTGCGCCAGGGGCACGCGCCGGGCTATGGCAAACATCAGGCCCAGGGCATGCTCGGCCGTGGCATTGGTGTTGCCGTTGGGTGCGAACTTGACGATGACGCCAAGCTCCTTGGCCGCTTCCAGGTCGATATTGTCCGTGCCCACGCCGCCACGGCCAACAATCTTGAGCCGTCCGTTGTTGCGTGTTCCCGCTTCCAGGACCTCCCGCGTGACCTTGGTGGCGCTGCGCACCAGCAATGCGTCATAGCCTCCGATCTCGCCCAGAAGGTCGTCATGGTCCCGTTTGTCGGTCTCCACGGTGAAGCCTTCCCGGCGCAGGTATTCCACTGCCTGTTCAACCAGTCCGTCATTGGCGAGTATGCGCATTGCCGTCCCTTTTCCTAAAGAGTTTTCAGTACGCCCTTGAGGGCTTCCAGATAGTCTGCGAGAAGCTCCGGAGTGATGTCGCCCATGTGGCCGATGCGGATGACCAACCGCCGCTTCTGTTCCTCAAGCAGGGCATTGAGCTTGCCGTAGCCGGGATCGAAGAGATAGCCCTTGACGCGCATGCTCTCCTTGGCCGCCTTGAGCTGCTTGATGCTCACCCCCTCGGGCACGAGCAGCGCGGTCACGGTGGGGGAACGGTGCCCCTCGGGAGCGAAGAGATCGAAACCAGGAATGCCCGCGGCCCACTGGGCCACTTGTTCGCGCATGGCCAGATGTCGGGCGAAGCGGTTGGCCATGCCTTCCTCTTCCATGATGTACTTGAGCTGCACGAACATCTGGTTGGCCAACGTGGTATTGGGAGTGCTCAAAGTTTGGAACTTGCGCGCCCGGCCGAGTTGGTTCAGGATGTCCGTGGCGTGGCCTTTGTTGGTCACGGATTTCGCCTTTTCCTCGGCTTCGGCGTGAATAAAGGCGATGCCGAACCCCGCGGGCAGGCCCAGGCTTTTCTGCGTGGCCGTGCAGTACATGGCCGCGCCGGACCCCTTGAGCCCAATTTCGGCCCCGCCGAAGATGGATACGCCGTCCACCAGGGGCATGGCCTTGTAGCTGCGCACCAGATCGCAAACCGGCTTTATGTCGTTGGTCACGCCCGTGGAGGTCTCGTTGTGGGTGAAGGTCACCACTGCGGGCTTGTGTTCCTGAAGCGCCTGTTCAAGCACGCCGAGGTCGATGGCCCGGCCGTAGTCAAACTTGAGCTGCACGGCCTTTTTGCCGTTGGCCACGGCCATTTTGTGATAGAGATCACCGAAAGCGCCCACGGAAACGTTGAGCACGGTCTCCCCGTCGGCCACCAGGGAACGGATCGAAGCTTCCATGCCGGAGGAGCCGGAACCGAGGAACAGCACGGGGGTATAGTCGTCGCCCGCCCCGGCCAATTCCTTCAGCCAGCCCATGATAGGCTTGAAACGCTTGTCGTTCTCGCTGTCGCGGTGCCCGAACTCGGGCAGGGTGCCTGCCTGGCGAACCTCTTCGCGGATCATGGTGGGTCCGGTGATGAACAGCTTCAGTGATGCGAAATCGTTTGTATTCATGAATCCCTCGCTCGTATTTGTGGCGGATTGCGAATCGCGTAAAGGACAATATCCATATACCCTGAACAGTTCCGTGTCCAGAAGATGCTTGTCTCTATTTTTTATTGCGAAATACTGAATTGTTATCAAGGACTTGTCACGCCCTTGCCAAGCGCCCCAGGCGAACCTATAGTCTCTGCTTTCCCGCTGTCAGGCGGGATTCCCGCCCAGGAGGACGTTACATGCCTGAATTTGGCCCCCACATCTCCATCCCAGACGAGGACCTGCTCACCAAGATCCTCGGAGTGACCGACCTGGAGCAGGTGGCCCACTGGCCCGAAGCCGTACGCAAGCTGGCCGCGAGTCTCGCGGCCGAGCTGTTTCTTGTGCGCTACAATCCCTTCATCGACCGGGAGTTGGTCAAGAAAAGCGTGTCGCGCCGCCTGGACATGTCCCGGCCCATGCTCTCGGGCGAGTATCCCAAAATACTTTCCGAAGCCATCCGCGACTTCTGGGATCGCTACGACGCGGACAGGCGCTTCCAGGAAAAGGTACTCGAACGTCTGCGTTCCATCCTGCCCGAAGACGCTGTTGGCGATTCGCCGCATACCCTGGTGGAAAGCGCAACGGACGCCACAGACCTGCGCCTGGAGCTGCCCATGCTCGTGCTCTTCCCTGAAACCGAGGAGCAGATTCAGGCCATCGTGCGCCTTGCCGGGGAAATGGGCTTTTCGCTCATCCCACGCGGCGGCGGAACCGGCCTCACCGGCGGGGCCGTGCCCATCCGGGGACGCACAGCCGTACTCTCCCTGGCGCGCATGAAGCGCATCCTGTCCATAGACACGCACGCCCGCGTACTCTGCGCCCAGACCGGAGTGCTGACTCTGGATGCCATTCGCGCCGCAGCTAAAAAAGATCTGCTGCTCACAGTTGACCCGGCCTCCAAAGCGGCCTCCAGCCTGGGCGGCAACGTGGCCGAAAACGCGGGCGGCCCCTTTGCCTTTGAATACGGTACGACCATCGACAATCTGCTTTCCTACCGCATGGTCACGCCCCAGGGCGAACGTATTGAAATCACCCGCAAGGACCATCCACGGCACAAGATTTTCGAGCAGGACACAGCTACGTTTGAAGTCCGCGACGCAGCAGGTTCCCTGCTGCGCACCGTGACCCTGCGCGGCGACGAACTGCGCAAATCCGGCCTGGGCAAGGACGTTTCCAACAAGCATCTGGGCGGATTGCCCGGTGTTCAAAAGGAAGGCGTGGACGGCGTGATCACGGAGGCCTGCTTCGTGCTCCACGAACGGCCCAGCCATTCCCGAACCCTGTGCCTGGAGTTCTTTGGCCGCTCCATGCATGCGGCCATGCTCGTGATCAACGACGTGGTCTCGCTGCGCAACCGCATCCGCGAGCAGGGCGATCTGGTCAAGATTTCCGCCTTGGAAGAATTCGGCCCCAAATATGTCCAGGCCATCGAATACGTCAAAAAGTCCTCGCAATACGAGGGCGACCCCATCAGCGTCCTTTTGCTCCAGCTCGACTCGGACCACGCCGACGCATTGAACGAAGCAGTGGACACCGTGGTCTCCCTGGTCCAGCCCTATGAAGGCGTGGACGTGTTCGCTGCCCGTGACGACCGCGAGGCCGAACTGTTCTGGGAGGACCGCCACAAGCTCTCGGCCATTGCGCGGCGTACTTCGGGATTCAAGATCAACGAAGACGTGGTCATTCCCCTGAAGTCCATCCCGGACTTTTCCGACTTCCTGGAAAACCTGAACCTCAAATATCTGGCTCTGGCCTACCGCCGTGCCCTGTCGCGCGCCACGGCCCTGCCCGGTGTGGAATATTCCGACCCGCGCATCGAAGAGGCCAAACGCCGCATCGAGGACATCCTGGCCGGACGCGTCACGGCCAAGGACATCTCCGACGTGGAGCAGGAAGCGCAGATCCGCTACCTGTTCCAGGGGCTGCGCGACGCCTATCCCAAACAGGATCGCGAACTGGCCGCCATTTTCACCAGGCTGCAAAACACGCGCATCGTCATCGCCAACCATATGCATGCCGGCGACGGCAACTGCCATGTGAACCTGCCCGTGAACTCCAACGACGCGGACATGCTCGCCGAAGGGCACCACGCTGCCGAAGAAGTCTTTGCCAAAGTCCTGACCCTGGGCGGCGAAGTCAGCGGCGAACACGGCATCGGCATCACCAAGATCGCCTTCCAGGATCAGGCCAAGATCGACGCGCTGCGTCATTACAAAGAGCAAATCGACCCCAAGGGCGTGCTCAACCCCGGCAAGCTGACCCGGCGCGACCTGCCCGGCAAGCCCTACACCTTTTCCTTCAACCGGCTTATCCAGGACCTGGACCAGACCGCGCTCAAGGACCGGGAATACCTCACAGAACTGCTCCGGAACGTCCAGACCTGCACCCGTTGCGGCAAGTGCAAGCAGGTCTGCCCCATGTATTATCCGCAGCAGGGCCTCATGGCCCATCCGCGCAACAAAAACATCAGCCTGGGCGCGCTTATCGAGGCGGTCTACTACTCGCAACTCCAGCTCGGCGAACCCGCGCCCGAATTGCTGGTGCGGCTACGCACGCTCATGGATCAATGCACGGCCTGCGGCAAGTGCACCGCGGTCTGCCCGGTGAAAATCGACTCGGCAGGAGCCGCGCTCAGCGTGCGCGCCTTCCTGGACTACAAGGGCAAGGGAGGCCACGCCATCAAAGGGCGTGTGCTCACCTATCTGGCCAAAGACCCGGCCCGGCGGCTGCCCATGGCAGCCAAAGCGCTGGCCGTAGGCCAATCCCTGACCAATCAAGCCGTCGGGCTGATTCCTGGATTCTGGCGCAGGCGCATGACCTCGCCCATGTTTCAAAGCGCTGGCCCCGGTCTGGACTTCGCCAGTCTGGCCCAGGAACTGGGCCTGAACGAACGCAACGTATTCAAAAACTCCCAGGCGGCGGCCGACCAGACCGTGATCTACTTCCCGGGCTGCGGCGCAGGACTCTTTTCGCGCTCCATTGGTCAGGCCACCCTCTATCTGTTGCTCAAGTCCGGGACCAACGTGGTCCTGCCCCAGGAGCATCTCTGCTGCGGCTACCCCCTGCTTTCGGCGGGCGCGGCCGAAGCGTACAAAACCAACCGGCACCGCACCAGCCAGGCGCTCATCGACACCCTGATCACCACGGGCCGGGCCGGGCTCAAGGCCACGACCCTGCTCACGGCCTGCGGCACCTGCCGCGAGTCCCTGGAGAGCTTCGACCTCTCGCGCGAGCTCATGGAACCGTTGCAGCACAAGGACGTCATGCAGTTTCTGCACGAGCGCAGCGCGCTCCACTTCCAGGACGATGCGGCCCCGCTCTATCATCCGGCCTGCCACGCCGAATGGGTCGGTCAGCCCAAGGCCAAGGCCCCGGACATCTACCTCGCGGCCCTGTCGGAAATGACCGGCGCCAGCGTTGATCTCTCACCCGGCTGTTGCGGCGAATCCGGCACGGGCGCGGTGAGCAGTCCGGAAATCTACAACAAAATACGCCACCGCAAAAAAGCCCAACTGGAAGCGGACCTGAGCCAATCCGGCAAGGATCGCCCCGTGCTGGTGGGTTGCCCGTCCTGCAAAAGCGGAATCAAGCGTTCCCTGATCCAGATGGGGCGGAGCAATCCCGTGCTGCACACCGTGGAATATCTGGCGCAACTGCTGGGCGGCCCCAAATGGCGGCGCGAACTGAAAGCCATGCTCGATGCGGGCGAAGCCAAAGGGCGCAGCCTCATGGTCCAGACCGGGAAAAAAGAGCCTCATGCACCGGCGTAATGCTGTCACGGTGCTTGACACAGCAGGCTTTTCCCGGAAAACTCCCGTCCTGGAGGGGACATGCGGGTTCTCGGCATAGACTTCGGCCTCAAACGGGTGGGCCTTGCCGTAACCGATCCGGGCGGATCCATGGCCTTTCCCCGCCCGGCCATTACACGCGGCACCAGAGACGAACTTTTTTCCGCATTGTTGCGGGTCATTGAGACGGAAGACGTGGAACGCATCGTGGTCGGGCTGCCCCTGGCCATGGACGGTTCGGAAACCGAAACCACGCGGCAGGCGCGCAATTTTGCCGAACGCCTTGCACGCAGAACCCCCCTGCCCATCGAATTCATGGACGAACGCCTGACCTCGGTCGAAGCCGAATCAAGGCTCAAGGAGGCCGGACTGTGCGGCAAGAAACGGAAGAGTCAACTGGACAGCCAAGCGGCGGTGATCATCCTGGAAGCGTGGCTGGCGACAAGCCCAAGCTGAAATATCTGGCCCTGGCGGGCGTGGTGCTCTGCCTGGGCATGATGGCCACGGGGTCCTGGTTCCTCTACCGGACCTATACCTTCCTGTATGTGCCGCCCGAAGAACCGGGCCGCGAAGCGGTCTTCGTCATCGAGCCGGGACAAAGCTTCCTGGCAATCGCCCGCGGCCTCAAATCCGAAAACATCGTTTCCAACGTCAAGCAGTTCGTGGCCCTGGCCGAGGAACGCCAACTCAGCAGCAAGGTCAAAGCCGGGGAATTCCTGCTCAACACCGGCTGGCTGCCGGAAAAAGTCCTGGCAACCATCACCACCACGCCCGGCATCCTGCACCGCTTCCAGGTGCGCGAAGGCCTGACCTGGTGGCAGGTGGGCGCGCTCGTGGAAGAGGCCGGATTCGGCAATGCCACGGAATTCGACGCGGCCGTGCACGACCCCGAATTGCTGGCGCAGTTCAACATTCCCGCGGACTCCGCCGAAGGATATCTGTTCCCGGAAACCTACATGTTCACCCGCGCCCGGGAAAACTCGGCCCGCGGCGTAGCCGAAATGATGCTCAAGGAATTCTTCAAGAACGCCCGGCAGGTCCTGGGCGACGAGTTGCCCGAACCCGCCAAGCTGCATGAGCTGGTCATTTTGGCGTCCATCGTGGAAAAGGAGACCGGCGACGCCTCGGAACGCCCGGCCATTGCCGGGGTCTATGCCAACCGGCTGCGGCGGCCCATGCGGCTCCAGGCCGACCCGTCCACGATCTACGGCCTGGGCCAGAGCTTCAACGGCAACCTGCGCCAGTCCCACCTGCTGGATGCGGCCAACCTGTACAACACCTACCAGCACGACGGCCTGCCTCCCGGGCCGATCTGTTCGCCCGGCAAGGAAGCCCTGGCCGCGGCGGCTCAGCCCGAAGACCATGAATATCTTTACTTCGTGGCCAAGGGCGACGGCACGCATCATTTCTCCAAGACGCTGGAGGAGCACAATTCCGCTGTGGGGAAATATCAAAAATGGGGCCGGAACCGGAAGGACTACACGTCCCGGAAGCGGGAGGAATAAGGTCTTACGCCGCCGCGATCCAGTCGCGGCCCAGGCGGTAGCCCCGGGTGCCGAGAAAGGCGGCGATGTCGTGGCGCGCACCGCGCGAGGCCACATAGGAAATCAGGAAGCGACGGCCGGGCCGGGGCACATCCTCCCGATGCAGCACCGGACGCTCGTTGAGCACCTGCCCCACCTTGCGCGGGTCCAGGTCGTAATATTCCACGATGCGCACGCCATGCGACTCCAGCATCTCCGCCCGTTTGCGCGTGGGCCTGCCTGCGCCGATAATACCCACCTCGGGATAATGCGGATTGCGCCGACGGAGCCAGCGCGCCAGATACTCGGCCTTGACCCGGTAAAACGCTTCCACGGCATAACGCGGGTCCGTGCGTGTCAGACGCGTGGGCAGATCGTTCCAGACCAGCAGTTCCGCATCTACCTTTTCCATGACCACTCCCGCATCCAGCAGCCGGAGCAAAAATTCGTAATCCTCGGGGAAATTCCCGTCGCGAAATCCGCCATGTTCCAGATACAGTTCGCGCCGAAACATGACCGAGGGAAAGGCGAACGGCGACTCCACGAAACGGTTCAGACCGATGGCCTCGCGCGTAAGTAAACGGTTGGTCCAATCCACATAATGGGCATACCCCCCAGCCGCGTTGCGGTCCCCGCCGAAACGAACCCGGCAGCCCACCAGTCCGATCTTGGACCGCGTATCCAGCCAACTTGCCTGGGCCGCAAGCCGCTCGGGAAAAGCCAGGTCGTCCGCGTCCATGCGCGCCACATACCTTCCTCGAGTCGCGGCCAGGGCCGTATTGGCCGCCACAGCCACGCCGCCGTGGCGCTCGAATATGGGCCGCACACGTGCGTCGCGTTGGGCATACGCACGCAGGATGGAGGCCGTAGTATCCTCGGAACCGTCATCCACGGCCACTATTTCGATGTTTTTGAGACTTTGGGCCAGAAGGCTGTCAAGACAGGCAGGCAGCGTAGCCTCAGCGTTGAAGCAGGGCAGGGTTACGGAAACCGCGGGACAAGGCAATGATCACTCCTGATTGCGTCAAATTCGTTCCCTGTTGTTAGCTTCAGACGGCGCACGAGGCAAGCAATTGAGACAAAAGCATACTACGCTCCGCCCCCCGCTCTCTTTTGCCGCAACAAATCGCGCACGCGGCATACGCCGCACAGCTCCGCCGAGGTGGGCGACCCGCATTCGGTACACGGATGCAGCTCGGCCCCGTCAGCTTCCTCCATTGCGGCAAAAGCAGGTTTGCCCTGTTTGAGAAATTTCTCGTAGAAGCTGAATTTCTGGCCGGGGCTGCGATATTCCAACTCGTCAAGAAGCTGCTTGTGTCCGGTAAAGCTCGCCCCCCCGCTGAACGGGCACGGCGCGGAGTGTATGGCTATGTCGCGTAGAAAGGCATAGTTGGCGGTCTCGAACTCGGTCAGACGAAAAAGCGGCTTGACCTTGCGCGCAAAACCTTGCTCGGCGGGCAAAACCGGTCCCTGGTCGGAAAGATAGGATGTATCCCAGCGCAAGGTATTGGCGAACAATCGGGCCGCCTCGTCATCCAGGTTGTGGCCCGTGGCCAGCACCGTGAAGCCGTTCTCGCGGGCAAACCTGTTGAAATAATGCCGCTTGACCTTGCCGCAGACCGAACAGATGGGCCGGTGCACATGTTCCTTGACCAGGGGCATGGGCAGCCCTTCCTTTTCCATTTCCAACACATGCAGAGCAAAACGGTGACGCTGGCAAAAGGCTTCCACTTTGGCCCGGGCCAGAGCCGAGGATTCACCAATGCCCAAGTCGATATGCAGGCCGGTCACGTCGTAACCCAATTCTCCCAGTTCAAGCATCAGCGACAGGGAATCCTTGCCGCCGGAAAGAGCCACCAGGATGCGGTCATCGCGGGTGAACATCTTCTGCCGCCGAATCGCGGTCTCCACCTGCTTGCGGAAAAAAAGAAAGAAGCACGGCTCGCAAAAACCGGCGTTGTGGCTGGGCAGCGCGACCACTGCCGGCGCTTTGCATCGCTTGCATTTCATGGTGTTCTCCTACCCTGCGGAAACGACTTTCTTGATGGTGATCACGTCGTCGCGGCCAAGTTTGCGGTCAGCGGTGAGCAGGTTGCCGTCCCGCACGACCAGAGCCTGAGTGGACCGGAGCCCGAGACGATTGAGCAATTGCAAAACCGTGTTCAGGGAGGCGAAGGTCAGGGTTTCGTTGTCGGGTTCGACGTGAACGGTGATCATGGCGTCTCCTTTGCCGTATTGAGGCCGGGATCGGCCCTGACGGGCCGTCGGTTGTGCCTTGGCAGGCGCGCTGCTGTCAAGTTGCGGCGACAGTGTCCGGAGCCCGGCATGAAAATCAAGCTCATCACCTTGCCCCTGTCTGGGGATTGGGATAGCATACTTACTAAGGAGTACAAGCTCCACGGAGGTCCCATGTCCAATCCCAAGATCCTCGTCGTCGACGATGAAAAGCATATCCGCATGCTCTATCAGGAAGAACTGGAGGGTGAAGGGTACGAGGTGGCCACTGCCGACGGAAGCGAGGACATCCTCATGGTCCTGAAGCGGGAGGACCCAACCATCGTGATCCTGGACATCAAGCTCGGCCCGGACCGTTCAGGACTCGACCTGCTCCAGGACATCCGCAGCAAGGACACGCGCCTGCCCGTCATCCTGAGCACGGCCTACGACAGCTTCCAGCATGACCTGAAGTCCATTGCCGCAGACTATTACGTGGTCAAGTCCGTGGATCTGACAGAGTTGAAAAACAAGGTCAAATCCGCCATGGACAAGGCCGCAGGCGCTGCCTGACAACGCCCTTTTCCCTTGCCCCGCAATGCGCTTCGTGCTAGCGCCAAGGGCTCATGTTCGATACCAACTTGGCGGATTACGCCCTCAGAATCAGCATCATCGCCCTACCGTTGCTCGTGGCCCTGACCTTTCACGAAGCGGCGCACGGGCTCGTGGCCTACCTTTTGGGCGATCCCACGGCCAAGCGCATGGGACGGCTCACGCTCAATCCCCTGAAGCACCTGGACCCGCTGGGCACGCTGATCTTCTTCATCGCCAACATCGGCTGGGCCAAACCCGTGCCCGTCAACCCGAACTATTTTCGCCAGCCGCGCCGGGACATGCTCCTGGTGGCCCTGGCTGGTCCGGGCGTGAACATCTTGCTGGCACTGGTCTTTGCCGCCCTGTTCCACATGGTAGGCTCCCTGGATATGCCCGAGCAGGGCTCCCTGGCCTACAACGTGCTCGTGCCCGTACTGCTCATCTGCCAGACCGGCGTGTTCGTGAACCTGATCCTGGCCATCTTCAACCTGCTGCCCGTGCCGCCCCTGGACGGAAGCAACATCCTGGCCTGGCTGCTGCCGCCCCGTTTGGCGATCCAATACATGGCCCTGGCCCGCTACGGATTTTTCATCATTCTGGGCCTGGCCGTGCTGGCCCATTTCTTCAATGTCTCCATCCTCGGCAGCATCCTTTTGCCGCCTGTGGAATTCGCCGCCGATTTGCTCGGCGTGCCTCTTTTCTGATCACCTCAACCTCGGTGAAGTCATGAACACAGACAGACAACGCATTGTTTCAGGCATGCGCCCCACCGGCCCCCTTCATCTGGGCCATTATTTCGGGGTGCTCGTGAATTGGATTCAGCTTCAGGAAAATTACGACTGCTTCTTTTTCGTGGCGGACTGGCACGCCCTGACCAGCGAATACGCCGACCCCTCACGCATCAAGGGCTTTGTTCCCGGACTTGTGCTCGACTGGGTGGCGGCCGGCCTGGACGAATCCAAATGCGTCATCTACCAGCAGTCCGCTGTCAAGGAAATCGCCGAACTTCACCTGCTTCTTTCCATGCTCACCCCCCTGGGCTGGCTGGAGCGCTGTCCCACCTACAAGGAACAGAAGCAGCAGCTCGTGCAGAAGGATTTGAACACCTACGGCTTCCTGGGCTATCCCGTGCTCATGAGCTCGGACATCCTGATCTACCGTCCCCATGCGGTTCCCGTGGGACATGACCAGCTGCCGCATCTGGAACTTTGTCGCGAAATCGCACGCCGCTTCAATTTCCTGACCCAGGGGCAATATCTGCCCGAACCCAAGGACATGCTCACCCCGGACGCCAAGCTGCCCGGCCTGGACGGTCGCAAGATGAGCAAGAGCTACGGCAACTCCATTGGCCTGGGCGAACCCATGAGCGACGTCCAGCCCAAGATCATGAGCATGCTTACGGACGTGAACCGCAAGCGCAAGACCGATCCCGGCGATCCGGACATCTGCAACCTCTTCCCCTACCACAAGCTGATGACCGACGACGAGACCCAGGCCGAGATCCAGGCGGGCTGCCGCGACTGTTCCTGGGGTTGCGTGGACTGCAAGAAAAAACTGGTCCAGTCCATGGAAGCTTTTCTCACGCCCCTGCATGAACGCCGCGCCGCCCTGGAAAAAGACCCGGACAGGCTGAACGCCATTCTGGAACAAGGCAACGTCAAAGCTCGGAAAGCTGCCCGTGAAACCGTGGAAGAAGTCCGAAAGCTTCTGAATTTCGACTTCTAGGCGGCTTTCCCCCTGCGCCGCCACGTGTTATTGTCGGCGTCAGCAACCCCAAACCAACAGAAGGAGCCCACATGGCCAAGGCGAAAGAAGGCGACAAGGTCAAGGTCCACTATACGGGAACCCTGGAAGACGGAAGCGAGTTCGACTCCTCCCTGGACCGCGAACCCCTGGAATTCGTCCTGGGGCAGGGCCATGTCATCGAAGGCTTTGAAAAGGCCGTCCTGGGCATGGAGCCCGGCGACTCCGTCAGCGTCAGTATTTCGCCCGAAGAGGGCTATGGCGCCCGCAACGATGATCTGATTTTCGAGGTGGAGCGCAGCCAGATGCCGCCGGACCTGGACCCTGAAGAGGGCATGATCCTCGAGGTCCAGACCGAGCACGGACCCGCTCAGCTGACCGTGACCAGCATTAATGGCGACAACGTCACCCTTGACGGTAATCCCCCGCTGGCCGGCAAAACCCTCAATTTCGAGCTGAGCCTCGTGGAAATCGGCTAACAATCCGACATCCCCCATGCGAACGCCCCGCCCTCCCGTGCTCCGGGCAGGCGGGGCGTTCCCGTAGCCGGGCCCTGACCGCGCCCGAGGAGAAAGAGACGTGAACGACCGCACCTGCCCCGACATTTCCGCCCGCTGCAACGAGATGACTTCCTTCCTGGTCATGGACGTCCTGGAAGCGGCCCACCGCCTGGAGCGCGAAGGACACGACGTCATCCATCTGGAAATCGGCGAACCCGATTTCGACACGCCGGAATGCGTCAAGGAAGCAGCCTGCCGCGCCTTGGCAGAAAACAAGACCCACTATACCCATTCCTTGGGTATCATCGAGCTGCGCGAGGCCATTTGCGAAGACTATCTGAACCGTTACGGTGTGGAAATCCATCCGGATCAGATCATCGTCACCCAGGGCACTTCCCCGGCCATGTTCATGCTCTTCTCCACCTTGCTGGAACGCGGCGACAAGGTGGTCGTGTCCGACCCCTGCTATGCCTGCTACAGCAACTTCATCCGTTTTCCTGGCGGCATACCGCTGCCGGTCCGGGTCCACGAGGACGACGGATTCCAGTACCGTCCCGAGGCCATACGGGAACTACTCCCCCAAAACCCCAAGGCCGTGCTCATCAACTCCCCGGCCAACCCCACGGGCACCCTGCTTTCCGCCGAACGCATGCAGGCCATTGCCGACATGGGCCGCGACAACGGCCCCTGGATCGTTTCCGATGAAATCTATCACGGTCTGGTTTATGAGGGACGGGAACATTCCATTCTGGAATTTACGGACAAGTGCTTTGTCTTCAACGGCTTTTCCAAACTCTACGCCATGACGGGCTGGCGGCTCGGCTATCTCATCGCCCCGCGCCCCTTTATCCGCCCCATGCAGAAGCTCTGCCAGAATTTCTTCATCTCTGCCAATGCTCCGGCCCAATGGGGCGGGGTGGCCGCGCTGCGGGAAGCCGGAGAGGACGTGCAACGCATGAAAGCCATCTACAACGAGCGGCGTCTCTACCTGCTGGGCAGGCTCCGCGACATGGGGCTGACCATCAAGAACGAGCCCACGGGCGCATTCTATGTCTTTGTCAATTTCCGCCACATTTCCGAAAATTCGCTGGAATTGGCCTTCGACATTCTGGAAAAGGCTCATCTCGGCGTCACGCCCGGCATAGATTTCGGTCCGGGAGCCGAAGGCTACCTGCGCTTTTCCTATGCCAACAGCCTGGAAAACATTCGAGAAGGCATGAATCGATTGGAAACATATCTGGCTGCACGCTAATCATTGTCACGGGAACGTACTGCGCGTAGATTTTAAAGAAGTCATATTTTAAGCAGGAGGAGCTGGCATGACTGCAAAAGAAAAACTGACTCTGGGCGCCGATCTGAGCCGCATCCGCAACAGCAACGAAAAGCGGGTGCTTCAGCTTCTGCCCATGGCTTTGGAAGAATTCCCCGGCTACGAGCCCACGCCCCTGGACGTGGAAGACATATACGCCCTGGCCCTGAATCACCTGCCGCCACGCTACAAGCAATTGGGTACTGTGGAGATCACCGGACGTATCCCTGACGCGGAAATCATTTGGGAAATCGGCAACGCAATCCGGAAAGTGCGCTCCAATCCCACCGGCCAAGAATAGCCCACGTTTCCCTGCCTGCTCAAACCTTGAGATTCACACCGCTGAGCAAACTCAATCCGTTGGAACGCATCAGCATGCCGCCGCTCGCAAACCAGTCCAAACCACCGCTATCCTGGGCCCACCATTCCAGAGCCTGTTGCTGAAGCTGTCGCTTATAATCTGTCGGAGAAAGCTTGGTCTCGGCGGCCTGGGTCAGTTTGGAAAGCGTCACTATCTTGGCGAAGGAGTCGCGCATGTCTTCATTGTCTTCGAAGTATTTGTCGATGATCTTTTTCTGCGGGTGGCCCGAATCCACAGTGACCTTGTTGGAGTCGGCGTCGTAGCTGAGGGTGAAATCCAGGTCGGTGTCCACCCCAAGCGCCTCCAGATCTTCCTTGGCCTTGGCTTCGAACTCTTCCCGAAGCTTGTCCCGATAGTCCAGAACATCCTGAAACGAGAGCTTGCCATCCTCGCCCTTGGGTACATCCGCGAGCAGTTTATCGATGACGGCACGCAACTCCTTGGTGTTGGTGCTGGAAAGACCGCTTGAAGAAGACCTATTCCCGGTCGTGCTGGAATTATAAAGACTGGAATTGGTAAGCCCGTAGCTGCTATAGTTGCTGTCGATGGTCATTGCGCACATATGCCCTCCTCTTGACCGTGAAAAAACGGCAAAGAATTCCTTTTGGAGAAGAGCTGCAGAAGATGTTCCAAAACAGCAACACGCCACAAAAAACGTGAGGAAAAACGAGAAAGGGAAGAATAAACCGACGGGAAAAATGCTTTGAAGCCGGGATCAGGACTCGGCGTCTTCAATGGCGCAATTGTCGGGATCGAGACAAGCGCCCACAGGGCAAGCAATGATCTTGTCGGCCAGACCATGGCCCAACACCAAATCTGAACCGCGAACACGCAACCGACAGGGGCCAGGCCCCGAAGAAATGACTTCCAACTCCGTACCGGGGGTCAGCCCCATGGCGTAAAGCCGAGAACGCGCATTGCGGCACCCGGCCAAATCCTCAACCCGGACAAGCGTTCCCTCGGGAAAACGGCAGAGCGATTTCTGCCCCTTGCTTTTTCTATCCATGGCACCCCCCTTATTGAGAACGAAAGTCAATAACCACTTCGTCCACATTCGTCAACACTCTTTCCTCTCACTGTGGTAGGATTTCCAAGTCGGCAGCACGACAACAAAACAATCCTTTTTTTGGTTGACAATGATTCTCAACGTCAATATCAAAGGCCTGCAAGCATGAACACTTCAACCCCTGAAGGAGGGTTCACATGGCCAATATCATCGGCCTTCGTAAATTGAAGGTGGATCAGACAGCTGTAATACACAGCGTAGAGGCGCACGGCGACCTGGGAAGGCGCATTCGCGAGATGGGATTGATCCCCGGTACGGAAATAGCCGTTACGGGAAGAGCCCCTCTGCGTGACCCTGTGGCCCTGCGCCTGAATGGCTTCACGCTCAGCCTGCGCAACAACGAGGCCGACCACATCCAGGTGGAGGTTGACTAGCGTGGCGAATATTCCCACCATCGCCTTGACCGGCAACCCCAATTCCGGAAAGACCACCAGCTTCAACGCATTGACCGGGTCCCGACAGCATGTGGGCAACTATCCCGGCGTGACCGTGACTTCCAAGGAAGGCTTCTTCAAGCTTGATGGTCGCGAAGTGCGCGTCGTGGATCTGCCCGGCACGTATTCGCTGACAGCCTATACTGCCGAGGAGATCGCGGCGCGGGATTTCCTTCTGGTCCAGCGCCCGGACGTGGTCGTGGACGTGCTGGACGCCAACACCATGGAGCGCAGCCTGTATCTGGCTGTGCAGCTTCTGGAAATGGGCGCTCCCCTGGTGCTTTCCCTGAACATGATGGACGAGGTGCGGAAAAAGGACATCCAGATCGACTCCGCCCTGCTTTCCGAACTGATCGGCTGCCCAGTGATCGAGACCGTTGCCCGCACGGGCGAAGGCCGTGACACGTTGATCCGCGCCGCCCTGAACGTGGCCGACAGCGAAAGCGAGTGGCAACCCCTGCGCATCTCCTACAGCACAGACATGGATGAAGCTCTTCTGGAAATGGAAGGGTTGATCAACGATGCAAACTTTCTCACGGACCGCTACCCGGCCCGCTGGCTGGCCCTGAAATACCTCGAAGGCGACGAACAAATCCGCGTGGAGGGGCGCAAAGCAGGACCTCTCTCCGCCAGCCTGGAGGCCATTGCCGCCCGTGTGGAGCTCCACTGCCGCAAAACCCTGGATACCGACCCGGAAGCCATTATTGCCGATTATCGTTACGGCTTCATCGCTTCGCTCATGAAACGGGGCGTGGTACGGCGAGGCACTTCACTCACGCGTATCGAGCTGTCCGACAAGATCGACCGGGTCGTAACCAGCCCCGTGATCGGTCCTCTGCTCATGCTTTTCGTACTCTATGCCATGTTCCAGATCACCTTCACCATCGGCGACGTGCCCCTCGGCTGGGTCGAAAACTTCTTCGGCTGGCTGGGCGAAACAACAGAATCATTGTTGCCCGACGGACTGCTACGCTCCATGATCGTTTCCGGCGTCATCGACGGCGTGGGCGGCGTACTCGGCTTTGTCCCGCTCATCGTGATCATGTTCCTGATGCTCGCCTTCCTGGAAGACCTGGGCTACATGGCCCGCATGGCCTACATGCTGGACCGGGTCTTCAAGGCCTTTGGCCTGCATGGCTGCTCTGTGATGCCCTTCATCATCTCCGGCGGCATCCCCGGCGGTTGCGCCGTACCCGGCGTCATGGCCGCGCGCACCCTGCGCAGCCCCAAGGAGCGGCTGGCCACCATCCTGACCACTCCCTTCATGGTCTGCGGTGCCAAGGTGCCCGTGTTCATCCTGCTCGTGGCCGCGTTTTTCCCCGATTCCGCGGGGGACGCCATGTTTTGGATCACCCTGGGGGCCTGGGCCATGGCCCTGCTCGTGGCCAAGTTCTTGCGCATGACCGTACTCCGGGGCGAACCCACCCCCTTCCTCATGGAGCTTCCGCCCTACCGCATGCCCACGTTGCGCGGCGTTTTGCTGCACACTTGGGAACGGGCCTGGCAGTACATCAAAAAGGCCGGAACTACCATTCTGGGCATCTCCATCCTATTCTGGGCGGCCATGACCTTCCCGCAGCTGCCTACGGAACGCGTGGCCGAATTCGACGCGCAGAGAACTGCAGTTGAAGCCCGGACCGACCTGGACGAGACCGCCAGGGAGGAGCTTCTGGCCGAGGTGGACAACATTCAGGGAGAAACCGCCCTCCAAAACTCCCTGGCCGGACGCGTAGGCCAGGCCTTCGAGAGCGTCACACGCGTTGCCGGATTCGACTGGCGCGTGAATATCGCCCTTATCGGCGGCGTGGCCGCCAAGGAAGTCATCGTCTCCACCCTGGGCACGGCCTATTCCCTGGGTGAAATCGATGCTGAGGAAGCGGCCCCGCTCTCGGCGCGCCTTGCCGCGGACAAGTCCTTCACCATGGCCACGGCCGTATCCCTGATCATCTTCATCCTGCTCTATGCGCCGTGCTTCGTGACCGTGGTGGCCATGGCCAAGGAAGCATCCTGGGGTTGGGCCGGATTCGCCCTGGTCTTCAATACGGGACTGGCGTTCGGTCTGGCTACGGCGGCGTTCCAGATTCTCTCCCGATTGAGTTGACCCACATCTGAACACCTTCTCGGGCGCGGCCTCCGTTTTCGGAGTGCCGCGCCTTTTTTCCCATGGTTCATACCGCGTGCGGGCCGGTCTTGCTTGCATTCTCGCTGCCGAGAGAATACTCTGCGCAGATGGACCGTTTTACCGCTGACCTGCACATCCACTCCCGGTTTTCCCGCGCAACGAGCAAGAACCTGAACCTCCGGGGACTGGCCGCCTGGGCCCGCGTCAAGGGACTGGACGTGCTCGGCACAGGCGATTTCACCCATCCGGAATGGGTTGCGGAAATGGAGGAATTGCTGCGCGAAGATGGTCGCGGGCTTTATGTGCTCAAGAATACCGAGGGCATCGCCTCGGAAGTACCCGGATTGGAGAATACACCCTCCGGCGTCACCCGCTTCCTGCTCCAGACGGAGATAAGCTCCATCTACAAACGCGGCGGCAAAGTCCGTAAGGTGCATAACCTTGTCTACATGCCGGACCTCGATTCAGTACGCCGCTTCAACGAACGTCTGGCCCAGGTAGGCAACTTGGCTTCGGACGGACGCCCCATCCTCGGGCTGGACTCGCGCAACCTGCTGGAGATGGTGCTGGAAACGCACCCCATGGCCTTCCTGGTCCCGGCCCACATCTGGACGCCGTGGTTCGCCCTGTTCGGCTCCAAGTCCGGATTCGACAGCATTGAGGAATGCTACGGCGACCTCACTCCGCACATTTTTGCCATGGAAACGGGCCTTTCCTCCGACCCGGAGATGAATTGGACCTGGAGCGCCCTGGACCGGTACCGCATGATCTCCAACTCCGACGCCCATTCCGGCGAAAAACTGGGAAGGGAATGCAATCTTTTCCAGGGCGAGGCTTCCTACGAAGGCGTATACCGCGCCCTGCGCGGCGAAGGCCTGGGCCACAAATTTCTCGGCACCATCGAATTCTTCCCCGAAGAGGGCAAGTACCACATGGACGGCCACCGCAAATGCAACGTGGTCATGGACCCACAGGAAACAGCCATGCGCGGCGGCATCTGCCCGGTCTGCGGAAAGCCCGTGACCAGGGGCGTGCTCTCACGCATCTCCGATCTGGCGGACAGGCCCGAACCGGTCCGCCCTTCGGGCCAACCTGGATTCGAATCGCTCATCCCGCTCAAAGAGCTGCTCGGCGAAATTCTGGAAGTTGGTTCCGGATCCAAAAAGGTCCATCAGCGCTACCTGGAGCTCCTGTCCGTTTTTGGTTCCGAGCTGAACGTGCTGCGCCGCGCGCCCCTGGAAGACCTCAAGCGCCAGGACCCGGTCCTTGCCGAAGGAGTGGGACGCATGCGCGAAGGCCAGGTCATGCGGCAGCCCGGCTACGACGGGGAATTCGGCGTCATCTCCGTATTCACGCCCCAGGAACGCTCCCGCATCCAGAACGGCCTTTTTCTTGTGAGCCTCCCAGAACCAACCCCAAAAACGTTCCCCTCCGGCATGGGCGCACCCGAAGCGGCAACGGCCCAGCCCATGGCTGTGCGCGTTGCTCCGGAAGCCACGCGGGTCCGTTACAATTCGGATCAACGCCGGGCCATTTCCGCCGGGCCGGGACCAGTGATGGTCATTGCCGGACCGGGCACCGGCAAAACCCAGACGCTCATGGGCCGCATCACCCGCCTTCTGGAGGCGGGCGAACCGCCCCTGCGCATCCTGGCCCTGACCTTCACGCGCCGAGCCGCCGTGGAACTGCGCGAACGGCTCCAGGCCACCCTGGGCTTGAACGAGGAAGCCCCCCTGCCCCAGGCCGGCACCCTGCATGCCCTGGCCTTCGAATATTGGCGGCACGCCCATGGTGAAGCACCTGTGGTGCTGGACGAGCGCTCGGCAAAAACTATCTTTGCGGAAACCAATCCGGATCTGCCCGTCCGCGAACTGGATCACATCTGGGAACGCTACAACCTGTCGCGCGAGACCCTGACCCCTTTGGACGAAGATCTGGCCCGGGCCGCAGCGCATTACACCAAACAAAAAGAATCCTGGAATCTGGCGGATTACACCGACCTGCTGGAATTTTTCCTGGAACAGACCGGCGGCGAAACCTTCCAACGCATCTACCACCACCTGCTCGTGGACGAGGTGCAGGACCTTTCTCCTCTTCAGCTCAAGCTGGTCATGGCCCTGGCCGGCAACAAGGGCAGCGGCTTTTTCGCCATCGGCGACCCGCTCCAGTCCATTTACGGCTTCCGCGGAGCCGCGGGCAATGCCGCCGATTTTTTCCAGGCGACGTGGCCCGGGCTGGAAACCATCACCCTCACTGACAACTACCGCTCGGGCCAGAAAATCCTGGACGCCGCACGCGGATTGTTCCCGGAGTCCAAGCATTTGGCGGCGCAACAGGATTGCAACGCCCGCGTCCATATTTTCCGGGCTCCGGACGGCCGCCGCGAAGCCGCCTGGATCAGCGAGCGCATCAAGAAACTCATCGGTGCCACGAGCCACACCCTGACGGACGCGGGCGGACAGGGCCGCTATGCGCCGAACGACGTGGCCGTGCTCGTGCGCTTCCGTGGGCTCATCCCAGTCATTGAAGGCGCCCTCAAACGCTACGGGGTGCCCTGCGCCACGCCGGAAACCGAGGCGTTCTGGAACGAACCGCGCGTGGCCTCGATCTTGCGCGCTGCCGGGCGCATTCTCGGTCTGGCCTGCGGCGAAGACGACGCCCATGGCGGGGATAATTGCCTGGAATTCCCGGAGCGTATCCTCGCGGGAGGCCCCGCGGAGCTGCGGGCCTACCTCAAGGATTCCGGCGAATACGACGATTTTTTCTGGAAGGGCAAGGCGTTCCGCGAACTGAACCAGGCCTATGAGCGCCGGGGAGGCTGGGCCGGGCTGGTCAACTGGGTCCACCTGCAAAGTGATCTGGAGCTCGTGCGCCGTTCCGCGGACAAGGTGCAAGTCATGTCCCTGCATGCTTCCAAAGGACTGGAATTCGAGGCGGTCTTCCTTCCCGCACTGGAGGAGGGCATCCTGCCCTTTGCCGGAACCGACATGCTCACGGGCAAGGCAGGTAGCGGTACGCGCCAACCCGCCGACTTGGCCGAAGAGCGCCGCCTGCTCTACGTGGGCATGACGCGCGCACGCCAGGAGCTCTTCCTCAGCCATGCGGACAAACGCATGCTCTTCGGCAGGACGCTCAACCCGCAACCTTCCCGATTCCTCAAGGATATTCCAGGAGAATTGCTCAGCCGCTCCACGCTCACGGCCCGCACGGTGCGCAAGGAACGCACCATCAGCCTGCTGGATTGATGGGTCAGAGCAGGAAACGATAGATTCCGCGTTCCCAGAACCGGCAAAGTAGCCGGGCCGGCCCTGTACGCAGGCCTGCTCGACGCAGACGGCAGAACAAGTGCAGCGGATTCAGGATATGTTGCAGACGATGCCGGATGATATTCATCCTTATGACCTCCTCAAGGCGCACCTCTTTGCATGAACGAGATATTGCAACCGCCATGCCCGAAATTTCTTCTCATATGATGACTGCGTCTTGCGCCGAAGGTAGGCAGGCTTTGCCCTTCCTGATCGCTGTGCCGAGCTGGCTGGCACCCGGCACGGTGTCGGAAAATTGCACGCTTGCCGCTCGCGAGTTCGCAGGCAAGGTCCAAGAAATCTCCTTGATGTTTCTGGAAACCGAAGCCTGCTTGGCCTACAGCCGGGAGGAACTCCATGCCTCCTGGCCCGAGGGAGCCGCTCCTTTTTCCTTTCATGTCCACCTGCCCCTGGACCTGCCCTGGCACCTGGGTTTTGAGAAGGCATGGGAAAAGTGCCGCGCCCTGCTGCAACTGTGCGCGCCGCTCCAGCCGCGCTGCTATGTCCTGCATCCTCCGTGCGCGTCGGCGGAGTTGTTGCCTCTTTTGGCGGAACGCTTCGCCCAGGCGGGAGTGGCCCCGGAAAACGTGCTTCTGGAAAATGTGCGCGAAAACGATCTGACCGGCATCTGGCCGCAAATCCAGGCCAGCGGTTTTTCCTGCTGCCTGGACCTGGGGCACATCCTGGCATACGGCCAAGAAGCCCTGCTTGAACTACGGGGCCTCTGGGAGCGCACGGCCATGCTGCACCTGTCCGCGCCCGACCCAACCATTCCGTCGCGTCACGCGCCGCTGTCCATGCTGGACAAGGCCGGCCTGACGCTGCTGCGCCGACTCCTGCGCCACCTGCGGCCCGGATCCTGCCTGACTGTGGAGGTCTTCGACCTTGACGGCGCTCGGCGTTCGCTGGAGTTTCTTCACCAACTGACACAGCCATGCTCCCGGGAGGGACAATGATCACCCTGGTGCTCGGCGGCAATAAATCAGGCAAGTCCGCCTTTGCTTTGGAGCTTCTCGAAAAAGCGCCTGGGCCGCGACTTATCGTGCCTACAGGAAAGGCCATGGATTTGAATTTCCGGCAACAAATCCTGGATCACAAGCAGGATCGCGGGCCCGGAGTACCCGTCCTGGAAACGGGCGACGACTTGCCAGAGGCCTTGAGAAGGATTAAAGAGGCCTACGGTTCAATAGTCGTGGACAGTCTCGATTTCTGGCTCTTTTCCTGTCTCCGGGACAGCTCGGGCCATGAAAGGATAGATGAATTGCTCCAGATTCTGGACGACTGGAAGCAGACGGAATTGATCCTTGTTTCTTGTGAAATCGGCCTCGGCCCACTGTCTGCGGACAGGGAGACCAGATATTTTGTCCGGAGGATGGGCGGCCTCAATCAGGCTGTCGCCCGTGTCGCAACCCAGGTATACCTAGTCAGTGCCGGGCTCCCCCTGGCTCTTAAAAAGGCGTAACATGGCCCTTTTCCGACAGCTGGACGAACTGACCGAAAAAATGCTCGCCCTTTTCAAAAAGGACGAGCGATGGCTGATCGTAATCAATGCGGACCCGGACGCCTTGGGCGCGGCTTTGGCTCTGCAACGCATCATGAAACGGCGCGTACAAGCCGTGGCCATCGGTCAGATCAACGAAATCAAGCGGCCCGACAACCTGGCCATGATCCGTTATCTGCGGATTCCCACCCGCAAGATCACCCCCACGCTCACCGCGCAATACGACAAATTCGCGCTCATTGATTCCCAGCCGCACCACCACCCAGCCTTTGAGGAATACACGTTCAGCCTGGTCATCGATCACCATCCGATTCTGAAAGACAAGCCCGTGAACGCCCCGTTCATGGACCTGCGGCCCAAATACGGCGCCACCTGCACCATGATGACCGAATATCTTTACAACCTGAAGATCCGGCCGCCCAAGCTGCTGGCCAGTGCGTTGATGTACGGCATCAAGACCGACACCAGCGACTGGGAACGGGATTTCATCGACGCGGACGTAGCCGCCTTCAAGTATCTGAGCAAGTTCTCGGACACGAGCCTGATCAACCGCATCGCCCGCAGCGAGTTCCATCTGGACTGGCTCCGGTTCTTTTCCCGTGCCTTCTACAACCTGCGCCGAGTGGGCACGGGCGGCCTGTTCGCCTCCATGGGCAAAGTGGAAAACACCGATATTCTGGTCATTGTGGCCGACTTCTTCACCCGCGTGCACGGCGCGTCCTGGGTCGTGATTTCCGGCGTTTCCGAAGGCAAACTGGTGGTCATTTTCCGTGGTGACGGCATCCGCCGGGACATGGGCAAATTCGCGGCCCAGCTCTTGGGGGATATCGGTTCTGCTGGCGGCCACAAAGGCGCAGCCCGAGGCGAAGCGCCGCTTGAAGCCCTCAAGGGCGAGGACCCGGAAATGTTCATGCTCAAGAAGCTTGGCCAGGGCAAGCGCAAGATGTTCAAACGGCTTTAGTCCGTTGTCCCGAACACCGATTCCTCCCTCATCATAGGAAACAGCGCAACCCCATCCTGGGGTTGCGCATAGAGCCACTGTAGGCATCCGCCTCTTATGCGGCACGGGAAAGTCGACGCAACAGGACGCATTCACCTGAAGAGTTGCGCCCGGCGTTGTCTAAACATGTCCAAAGCCTTGCCTCGCAGGGCGGCTCAGGCTACCTTGCCGCATGACCATCAAAGAGCGCCTCAACATCGACGCCGAGCCATTGTACCTCGTGGACGGAACCAGCTTCCTGTACCGCGGTTTCTATGCCTATCCCGACCTGAAACGCTCGGACGGCCTGCCCACCAACGCCATTTTCATCGTGCTGCGCATCCTGCTACGCGTGCTCAAAGAGGAAAAGCCCCGCTATCTGGGCTTTTTCATGGATGGCAAGGGGCCGACGTTCCGGCACGAGATGTTCGAGCCATACAAGGCCCAACGGCCCCGGATGCCCGAGGATCTGGCCGTGCAGATAGAGCCCCTGCGCGAGGCCGTGCAGCTCATGGGACTGCACCTGATCGTTTCCGACGGCGTGGAGGCGGACGACTGCATCGCCTCGCTGGCTGCCACATACAAACAGGAACGTCCCGTGGTCATCGTAGGGTCGGACAAAGATCTCAAGCAGTGTCTGGACCAGAACGTGGTGCTCTGGGACCCGGCAGGCAAGAACGAAAAAATCACCACCCTGGCCGATTTCACAGCAGATACCGGCCTGACACCGGCTCAATGGCCCGATTTCCAGGCCCTGTCCGGCGACAGCTCGGACAATATCCCCGGCATCCCTGGCGTGGGCCCCAAAACCGCCCTGAAGATCATGGCCGAAGCCCCTACCCTGGAAGCCCTGCGGGACGGCGGCCTGGAACGGCTCCCGGAAAAGCTTCAGGCCAAGGTGGCCGAACATATCGACAATGTATTTCTCTACCGCGAACTCACACGTATGAAGACCGACTGCTGCCCCACCACCAGTCTCTCGGACTTGTCCGTTGACCCGCTGGACAGCGTCAATCTGGCGGAATTCCTGCGCACCTATGAATTTCGCAGCCTGCTGCGCGACATGGCCACCCTGGAGCCAGCGCCAGCCGCGGCCAAAACGAAATCACAAGGGACTCCTCGCCCATCCCAATCCGAGACAACGCAATTCAGCCTCTTTGATGCGCCCGCGCCAAGCGGCCCACCTCTGGACGTAACAACGGTTTCCAGCACGAAAAGCCTGCCGGACATGGCAGGAAAAAACGTGGGACTGGTCGTGGACGAGACCGATATCCGGCTCGGCGTGGACGGATGCGAATACCGCTACACCGGACCCGTCAACGGCCTGTTCAACGACCTGATTCTCGCCTTGACCAAGGCCGACAGCGTGGCCACACCGGACGTGCAGGCCCTGGTGCGAAGCGAGCCTGCCTGGGACGCATTGCCTCTGGGGCACTGGTTTGACCTCTCCCTGGCCGCATATCTGCTTGATCCGGAGGAGCGCAATTACGCCTGGGATCGGCTGCGGCAAAGCCTGTATCAGGTCGATCCGGACCAGCCCGATGATTCCGGCCCCGGAGACCTGCACCCGGATGCCCAGGGTCTGGCCGCCCTGGCCTGCATGGAGCGGCTGGCCCCGCGCCTGCGCAATGCGGGACTGGACCAGCTCCTGCGCGAAATGGAGCTGCCGCTCATTCCCGTGCTGGTGGACATGGAGCGGGCAGGCATCCCGCTTGACCTTGAGGCCTTCAAGCATTTCCTGGCCGAAGTGGAAGGCCAAATTGAAAGCCTGACCAGCACCATCTTGGAATTGGCGGGCGAGGATTTCAATATCCGCTCCAGCCAGCAGACAGCCACAGTGCTCTTTGACAAACTCGGACTGCGGCCAGCGGGCAAGACGCCGGGCGGCGCGCTTTCCACAGCCAATGCCGTGCTGGAAAAAATCCGCGACGCGCATCCCGTGGTGGACGCCATCCTCGAATTCCGCATGCTGGAGAAACTCCGCTCCACCTATCTGGACCCCATGCCCCGCTTGGCGGATCAGGATGGACGGCTGCACACGCATTTCAACCAGAAGGCCACGGCAACGGGACGACTTTCCAGCTCCGGTCCCAACCTGCAAAATATCCCCATCCGCGGACCGCAGGGCAAACGCATGCGCGCCTGCTTCACTGCCTCGCCCGGAACACTCTTGGCTGCGGCCGACTATTCCCAGATCGAACTGCGCGTGCTGGCCCACTTCTCGCGCGACCCGGCCCTGCTCGACGCCTTTGCCCACGACGAGGACATCCAC
The DNA here is from genome assembly GCA_036541255.1 of Desulfovibrionaceae bacterium. Lineage (GTDB taxonomy): Bacteria > Desulfobacterota > Desulfovibrionia > Desulfovibrionales > Desulfovibrionaceae > Paucidesulfovibrio. The sequence goes on from JAZHDD010000040.1 coordinate 170,142, forward strand.
GCCCGCACGGCGGCCCTGCTGTTCGACAAGGACACACCCGACGCCGTGAGCACCGAAGAGAGGCGCTCGGCCAAGACCATCAACTTCGGACTGATCTACGGCATGGGACCGCAACGGCTGGCCCGCGAACTCAAGGTCCCCCTGCCCCAGGCCAAGGAATTCATCGACCGCTATTTCGCCAAGCTGGCCACGCTCAAGGGCTTTTACGACACCATTGTGGAAGACGCTGCCACGCACGGCTACGTAACCACCTTGGCAGGACGCCGCCGCCTGCTGCCCGGCCTGCATTCGCGCAACCAGCAGGTCGTGTCCCAGGCGCGGCGCCAGGCCGTGAACACGGTCATCCAGGGCAGCGCGGCCGATGTGATCAAGCTGGCCATGCTGGCAGCGCACAGGGACGAAAAGCTTCACGAATTGAAGGCGACGCTGCTGCTTCAGGTGCATGACGAACTGCTCCTGGAAGCCCCGGCCGATCTGGCCCAGGCAGCCGGAACACGCCTTGCTGCAGTAATGCGGGACGTGATCGAATTGCGCGTGCCGCTCAAAGTGGATATGGGCATCGGCCACAATTGGGCCGAGGCGCATTGATTCGAACACTCCGGCCTGCCGTGAATCATTCGGCCCAGCCCTCTTTCCGGCCTTGAATCTCCTGTGGGTCTTGGGCTACAGTCCCGCAAACGTCTGCAACGGAGGAAGTCATGGGCAATGATTGCGGGTGCAAAGAATCCCTGAAAGGGATGCCGCTTCCGGAAATAGATTTTTCCACCTTCTTGATGTCGCTGTCCTCTTCGGCCTTGGTGGCCCTGGGCGAAACCGAAGACCCGACCACGGGTCAACAGGAATTCATGCCCCACATCGCCAAGCAGACCATCGACATCATCGCCATGCTGCAACAAAAGTTTTGCAAGGGTTTGACCGAACAGGAAAGCAAGTTGATGTGTGATCTCCTGTACAATCTGCGCATGAAGTACGTGAACAAAGTCAAATAGTCGGAGCATACGGATGAATGATCGGATTCCCGTCGGACTGGTGGGCGTTACCGGCTACACAGGCATGGAGCTGGCCAGGATCATGGCCTATCACCCCTCCATGGAGCTGGTCTGCGTCACCTCGCGCGCTGAAAGCGGCAAACTTCTCCAGGAAATATACCCATTTCTGACCGGCACAAGCCTGGGCAGCCTGGAAATCACCGCTCCCAATCCCAAAGAGCTTGCCGCGAACTGCCGTCTTGTTTTTCTGGCCGTGCCCCACAAGACCGCCATGGAAATCGCCGACGCGCTGCTTTGTGAAGGCACCAAGGTCGTGGACCTGTCAGCGGATTTTCGGCTCAACGACAAGGACGTATACGAGAAATGGTACCAGACCGAGCACAGCCGTGTCGGTCGTCTGTCCGAAGCCGTGTACGGCCTGCCCGAACTCTACCGCGACGAAATCGCAGGTGCCGACCTCGTGGCCAACCCGGGCTGCTACCCGACCTCGGCCATCCTGGGCCTCTATCCGGCACTGGCCGAAGGTTTGGTCGAAACCGACGACATTGTCATCGACTCCAAATCAGGCACTTCCGGAGCAGGACGCAAGGCAACCGTGGGCACGCTTTTTTGCGAGGTGCACGACTCCTTCCGGGCCTACGGGCTGGGCAAACACCGCCATACTCCGGAGATCGAACAGGAAATCTCCAAGATCGCCGGGCATTCCCTGACCGTGTCCTTCAACACGCACCTTTTGCCCATTGACAGGGGCATCCTGAGCACCATCTACACCCGCTGCAAGGGTGAACTCAGCCTGGAGCAGGCGCATGCGGCCTATGCCGGCTACTATGACGCCGAACCCTGGGTCCGGTTGCTGCCCATGGGCAGCCTGCCGGAAACCCGCTGGGTGCGCGGGACCAACTATTGCGACATCGGCCTTGTGGTCGATCCGCGGACAAAACGGCTTATCATGCTGGCAGCCATAGACAATCTCTGCCGTGGAGCCTCAGGCCAGGCAGTGTCCAACGCCAACCTCATGCTCGGGCTGGAGCCAGATGCGGGATTGCGCCTCGCACCGCTGATGCCATAGGAAGACTGAATGGAATTGAATCTTCGGGATTTCGACAACCTGCGCAGCTACATCTATGAACTGTGCGGATTGCATATTCCGGACAACAAACAATACCTCATCACCCAACGGTTGAACGGCATTCGCCGGGCCGTGGGCGTTGATTCCTGGCGCGAGCTGTATGAATTTCTGCGCAAGGATTCCAGCGCCCAGATTCGCAACGAGGTCATCTCGGCCATCACGACCAACGAGACAAGTTTCTTCCGTGATCAGCACCCCTTTGACGCCTTTCGCGACCATCTCCTGCCGCAAATCTGCCAAACCGCAACCGAACGCCGCAAGAACAACGATCGCAGCCCGATCCGCATCTGGTCCGCAGCAGCAGCCACAGGCCAGGAAGCCTACACTCTTTCCATGCTCATCCACGAGCACCTTCGCCTGAGCCCCAACGGCTTGCGCCCTCACGACTTCCATATCCTGGGCACGGACATTTCCGCCCGGGCGCTCACCAAGGCCACCACAGGCGTGTATTCCGACTTCGAACTCTCCCGCGGACTCCCCGAAGACTATCGAAAGTTCTTCACGGGGACCGGCGAAGACTGGTCCGTCACCCGTGAACTGCGCAGCATGGTCGAGTTCCAGCAATTCAATCTGACTACGGATATTTCCGGGCTGGGCCTTTTCGATGCAATATTCTGCCGCAACGTACTCATCTATTTCGACAACGACACAAAAGTTCGCATTCTCAACCATTTCAGCAAAATGCTCCGCCCAGGATGCCACTTGGTGCTTGGCTCCACGGAAAGCGTCTACGGCCTGAGCACGGCCTTCAAGCAAATCCGTCTGGGCAAAGCCATCCTGTATCGCGTGGACTGAAAACGCTCCCGCCTCCATAGCTTGCCATGCTTGACAGATATCGCACCCAAGCATATCGTTTAATGGCAATATCTACATATCACTATTATTAACAGGAGATATACATGTCAAAAAACAATTGCGCCTGCACGACCGCTCCAACTCTCTTGTTTGCCTGTTCCGGGGGAGCGGATGTTGGCGCTCTCGCGGATAAAGCCGGTCGGAAAGCCACAACCCGCGGTCATGCCAAAATGTTTTGTCTTGCCGGGGTTGGCGGACGAGTAGAACCAATCCTGAAGGCCTGCGAAGCGGCTTCCCGTCTTGTTGCCGTGGATGGATGCCCCATGGATTGCGCCAAAAAAAGCCTGGAAGCCGCAGGCCTTCCCGTAGCGGTCCACCTCAGGTTGACCGACATGGGTATGGAGAAAGGCAAATGCGCCATGACAGACAACGAAGTGGACACGATTGTTCGCAACATCGCTGATGCCCTGACCTGAGACAAACAATGCAAACCGGCATAACGCGTATTTTTGCAAGGCAACAATGCATAACGAATTGAACGCACTGGTCAAACTGATGAAAGCTCTGTCCGACCCCGGCCGGGTTACCATGCTCAAGCTCCTGGAAACCCGCCCACTCTGTGTCTGCGAACTCCAGCAATGCCTGAAGCTGGCCCAACCGACCATCTCCAAGCACCTGCGCGTGCTTGAGGAGGCCCAACTCGTGGTACGCAACCGGGACGGCCAGTGGGTGGAATACAGCTTGAACAATGCGCCGGACACGCCCCATGCGACGTTCATGCTCAACGCCTTGCATGATTGGCTGAAACAGGACGACAAGCTCACCGCATTGAAAACGGAATTGAAAGACATTGACCGGCGCAACATTTGCGCCCGCACGGAGGAACAATGATCATCAAGGTACTCGGTCCTGGTTGCGCAAAATGCGCCCAGGCGGAAAAGATCATGCACGAGGCTCTGGCAGAGGCTGGCATTGCGGAAACGGATGACGTACGAGTGGAAAAGGTCACTGATTTCCAGGAAATAGCCGCGCACGGCATCTTCTCCACCCCGGCCGTGGTCATTGACGGCGAAACCAAATGCATCGGACAGGTTCCTACCAAGGCGGAAGCCCTTTCCTGGCTCAAGAGTTAATCCGACAGGGAGCAAACCTATGAGTAGCGCATCCGGTCCGCGCCTTTCCTTTCTAGATCGTTACCTGACCCTCTGGATATTTCTGGCCATGGCCATAGGGATCTTTGCGGGCTGGCTGCGCCCCGGCGTCAAGGATGTGATCAATTCCTTTTCCGTGGGCACCACCAACTTGCCCATTGCCCTGGGATTGATTCTGATGATGTATCCGCCCCTGGCCAAGGTCAAATACGAGCGGTTGCATCTTGTCTTTCGGGATGTTCGGGTGTTGTCTCTGTCCCTGATCCAGAACTGGATCATCGGTCCGGTACTCATGTTCGGATTGGCCGTAGCGTTCCTCTCCGACCAACACGACTACATGGTCGGCCTGATCCTCATCGGACTGGCCCGTTGCATCGCCATGGTCATAGTCTGGAACGATCTGGCCGAAGGCGACAGAGAATACTGCGCCGGGCTGGTGGCGTTCAATTCCATCTTCCAGGTTCTTTTCTTTTCAGTCTACGCTTGGTTCTTCATCACGGTGCCCCCCCCCTTGCTCGGCCTTGAAGGCGCACGCGTGGACATCTCCATGGGCCAGATCGCTGAAAGCGTCTTCATTTATCTAGGCATTCCCTTCCTGGCTGGCGTACTCACCCGCTTCGCTGGCCTTCGGTTTAAAGGAGAAGAATAGTACGAAAACGAGCTTGTACCACGCATTTCCCCTTTGACGTTGGTCTTCCTGCTCTTCACCATTCTGGTCATGTTTTCGCTCAAGGGCGAATATATCGTAGAATTGCCTTTGGACGCAGTACGTATCGCCATCCCGCTGTGCGTTTACTTTCTGCTCATGTTCCTGGTTTCCTTTGCGCTTTCCTGGAGAGCCAAAGCCAATTACGAACAGTCCGCCACATTGAGCTTTACGGCAGCCTCCAACAACTTTGAACTGGCCATTGCCGTGGCCATTGCGGTTTTCGGCATTGATTCCGGCCAAGCCTTTGCCGCAGTCATCGGCCCGCTTGTGGAGGTTCCGGTGCTCATCTGGTTGGTCAATGTCGCATTCTGGATAAGACGAAAGTTCTATCCCCATGCCGTAACAACTCACGCGGGTGTCTGCCATTTTAGTTGCAAACCGTAAGCCCCGAACCTTAAGCATACCTCCACAGCCAGTGTGCGGAGATACTCTTTCCAGCAAGAGTCCTGCAGGATCGACACATACCGAATCTTTTACAGCCCGTTCCCAAGGAGCAGCCCGATGAAAAAATCCACCGTATGGTTTGCCGCTCTCATCATCCTGACGTTTGGATTGATGGCCATTCTTGGCAACAAGGACAAGAAGGCCATGGCACTTGTGGACAAGGGCATCGCCCATATCGCAGCGGTCGGCGCCGAGCAGGCCGCCTCGGACTTCATGAACCCGGACGCAGGATTCATCGACGGCAGCTATTACCTGCTCTTCTACAGCTATGACGGCACCTGCATCGCCCTTGGCGCCAAGCCGGAAATCGCAGGCCTAAACCGCTGGGATGTCAAGGATCCTGACGGCGTGTACCAGGTGCGCGAGATGATCGCTCAGGCCAAATCTGGCGGGGGATGGGTGAAATACAAATACGCCAATCCTGCCTCCGACCAGGTTGAAGACAAAAAAACCTGGGTCCTGCCCGTACCCGGCATGGACGCCTTTGTAGGTTGTGGGGTGTATTGATTTTCTTAACGCGCCTTTCTCATCACAAAGGCCATTCCAGGGAGGTTTCCCACACATGCCTACTCCTGTCCGCATCCTGTTTCTCTGCACCGGCAACTCCTGCCGCAGCCAGATGGCCGAAGGCTTTGCCAAGGCTCTCAAGTCCGACACAATTAAAGCATGGTCTGCCGGTGTGGAAACTCACGGGCTCAATCCCTTGGCCGTGCAAGTCATGGCCGAGGCCGGAGTGGACATCTCCGGCCACCGCTCCAAACTCGTTTCTGACCTGCCCGACATCGCATTCGATTATGTAATAACACTTTGCGGACACGCCAACGAGAACTGCCCCTATTTTCCGGGGTCGGCTCGCCGAATCCATGTCGGCTTTGCCGATCCGCCCGTCCTTGCAGCAGATGCGGCCACGCCTGAGGAGGCCCTGAGCCACTATCGACGCATACGCGACGAAATCCGCGACTGGGTCCTACTCTTGCCTGAAAATCTTTGACACACATCCGTTCCCGCTGTTTCGGTCGATCTTTTTTTCCAGGAAAAACCATGAGAAGGCTTGATTATTGCCTCTGATCGCTGCATAGGTTGTTTTCGATAAAAGGCTCTGTGAAAGCCACCAAGTTGCCCTCAACGGCAGGATCGGTCGGATTTGCTCTCCAGTTTGCAAATATGCTTCATGCCCTTTTGTGCGGAGAATAAATGCCGATTAGGACTGGATATGGGCATAGTAGGTAAAAACGGGCAAAAGTGAGCACTCCCACCGCAACGGGTGAGGCAAAACAGTAGGCATGGCGGAGGGGTTGGACAGGCATTTTTGAAAGGCAGCACAAGGAGTATCCATGAGCAAATACGCAATCCTATTATTTCTTCTCATCTCAGCTGGACTTGCAGGCAGCGCCTGGAGCCAGGAGTCGAACCGGTACATCGGCTCGGCTCGATGCGGCGAATGTCACGACGAGCAGCATGAATTTTTCACCCGCGATTCCAAAAAAGCCCATTCCTGGAACAGCATTGAACGCATGAAGAGCAATCTCAAGCCCAACGAGCTCAAGGAATGCTATACCTGCCACACGACAGGATATGGTCAGCCTGGAGGCTTTGTTTCCTACGAAAGCACACCGGAAATGGCCGACGTGGGCTGTGAAACCTGCCATGGCCCGGGCGAACGGCATGCGGAATCCCTCGACACAGCGGACATCAAGCGTACTCCGACCATCAAGGACTGCGAACACTGCCACAGCAAGGAGCGCATCCACGATTTCCAGTTCAAGCCGCTCCGCTTCTCGGGCGCGCACTAGGGGGAAGGCATGAATCTGAATATCCGCACATCGCTCAACGCCAAGATACTTCTGCTTCTTTCCCTGCTCGTGGCTTCAGTCATCACATTGCTCGTAGCCGTGTCCTTGAAAGCCCAATACGAATCCATGACGAACCAACTCAACCAGGGCATGGTCCGCACGTCGGAACTGCTCTCCCTGGCAATCAAGAAACCCATGGTTGTCGGCGACGACCAGGGCACACGCGATCAGGTCGCGGCCTTTGGCCAGATGTTTCCCGACACCCAGATATTCATCACCGACTTTGACGGCAACATTACCTATGCCACTCGTGAAGAAACGCTGCGGCAAGATTTGAACACGGACATCACCAGCCCGGAAGTCGCTGAGATCGTGGCCGATTCGCTGGCTTCCGATAAATCGACCAGCGCTTCCTCGGCGATGGACGGCCGACGCCTTTTTGCCCGCGCTTCAAGCATTTCCAACGACAGGGCCTGCCATCATTGCCATGGTTCCTCCGAGCCAGTGCTCGGCAGTCTGGTCGTGGTCAAGGATGTGGAAGCCGAGATGCAGGCCATCGACAACCAACTCTGGCATGACATCATTTATGCACTGGTAGGCCTTGTCGCTCTGCTGGCCGCCATCATGCTGTTCATGCGCCGCTCGGTCCTGAACAGGATCATCTCCATCACGCGGGCCAGCCAGGCCATTCGTGACGGCGACCACGAGCAGCATTTCAAAGTGGCGGGCAGCGACGAACTGCGTACATTGGCCGACAACCTGGAAGCCATGATGAATCAACTGCGCCAGAAGGACCTGGAAGTCAAACGCGAAAACGAAAAACTCAATGTGCTGTTGCGCGAAATAGAAAGCGCCAGCGAAGTGCTTCTCAGCGGCGTTCAGGGTATTTCATCCTCCAGTTCCGCACTGGCTCAGGGTGCCACGCAGCAGGCCGCTTCCCTGGAGGAGACCACCAGTTCGCTGAACGAGATCGGTGGCCAGACCAAACAAAACGCCACCAACGCGGCGCACGCCAGCACCCTGTCGGCCGACGCCCAGACCGCGGCTGTGGACGGCAGCAAAGAAATGGACCGCATGACCAAGGCCATGGGCGAGATCTCCGAATCCAGCCAATCCATCGCCAAAATCATCAAGGTCATCGATGAAATCGCCTTCCAGACCAATCTGCTGGCGCTCAACGCCGCAGTGGAGGCGGCCCGCGCAGGTCGGCACGGCAAGGGATTTGCCGTCGTGGCCGAGGAAGTCCGCAATCTGGCCAGCCGAAGCGCCAAAGCTGCCCAGGAAACCGCACGCCTTATCGAGGATTCGCTTGAAAAGGTGCGCATGGGCGACAGCATCGCCAATGACACGGCAGCTTCATTCAAGGACATCGTGGAGCGGATCGTGGAATCCACGCAGCTCGTGCAGGAGATTGCCGATGCCTCCCAGCATCAGGCCGGAGCGCTTTCCGAGATCAACACGGCCCTGAACCAAGTCAGCGATGTTGTCCAGGGAACCACGGCCCACGCAGAGGAAATCGATTCCTCGATCCAGCTCATGGGTGCGGAAGCCCACAAGCTGGAAAAACTCATGCGTGACTTCTCTGCGGAGAATCCCATGCTGACATCCGAAGAGATGCAGGCCCTGCCGCCTGGAGACGAATACTACTAACGTCTTGCGACTTAATTAGACACCAACAAGAAAGGCCCCGGATATCCCGGGGCCTTTCTTGTTGACATGCGGCAGGCGGTTTGATGTCGATCAGCAGCTGGAGCAGTTGCTGAAAACCACCCGGTCCGAATACTCGGCCTGCTTGCCCTTGTTCCAGCGGGAAACCGGGCGGTAGTAGCCCACGATGCGGGTGTATACCTCAGCTTCCTTGCCGCAGGTGGGGCAGTCGAAGTGTTCGCCCTGGATGTAGCCGTGCTCCTTGCAGACCGAGAAGGTCGGCGTGATGGAGAGGTACGGCAGCTTAGTGCGTGTAAAGGCCGTGACGATGAAGTTCTTCAAGGCATGGATGTCGGCCACTGCCTCGCCCAGGAACGTATGGAACACAGACCCGCCCGTATACAGAGGCTGGAGCTGGTTCTGATGTTCGAGCGCGAAGAGCACGTCCTCGGAAATGCCCACAGGCAGCGCCGTGGAGTTCGTATAGTACGGCGTGCCGTTGCCCTGAGTCACAATGTCCGCATAGAGCTTCTTGTCGATCTTGGCCAGACGGTAGCTTGTGCCCTCGGCCGGAGTGGCTTCCAGGTTGTAGAGGTTGCCCGTCTCTTCCTGGAAATGCTTGGTGATCTCGCGCAGATGGTTCAAAGTGCGGCGCATCAGGCGGACTCCGGACTCGGTTTCAATGCCTTTGCCCAGGAGGTTCAAACAGGCTTCGTTGCCGCCCAACAGTCCGATGGTGGAGAAGTGGCCTTTGTAGCCGTTCTTGAGGTAGCGGCTGGACCAGGGGAACATGCCGTTTTTGAGATTGTCCTCAATCAGCTTGCGCTTGAATTCCAGGCAATTTTTAGCCAGCGTGGAATATTCCGTGAGCAGGTCAAGAAAGTCGTCCTCGCCTTGGGCCAGATAGGCCAGCTTGGGCAGGTTCAACGTAACCACGCCGATGGATCCGGTCAGGTCGCCAGCACCGAACAAGCCGCCGGTCTTGTTGCGCAGCTCGCGGATATCCATCTGGAGCCGGCAGCACATGGACCGCACGTCCTCGGGATTGAGGTCGGAATTGATAAAATTCTGGAAGTAGGGAACGCCGTACTTGGCGGTCAGCTTGAGCAGCAGTTCGCCTATCTCGGTTTCCCAGGGGAAATCCTCGGTGACGTTGTACGTCGGAATGGGGAAGGAGAAAATCCGGCCATGGTAGTCGCCATCGAGCATGACTTCCAGGAAGGCCTTGTTGATCCAATCCATTTCCTGCTGGTAATCCGCGTAGGTGGAATCCTTCAGCACGCCCCCGATGATCACGGCTTCCTTGGCGATATGCTTGGGCGGCACCAGGTCGAAGGTGAGGTTGGTAAAGGGGCTTTGCCCTCCCCAGCGGGAAGTGGTGTTCAGGTTGAACACGAACTTCTGCATGGCCTGCCGCACCTGACCATAGTCCAGCCCGTCTTCGCGGATGAAAGGCGCGAGGTAGGTGTCCACGTTATTGAAGGCCTGCGCTCCGGCCCACTCATTCTGGAGCGTTCCCAGAAAGTTGACCATCTGGCCGAGCACGGCGTCGAAGTGCTTGGCCGGGCCAGCCGAAGAACGGCCTTCCAGGTTAAAGCCCTCCAAGAGCACGTCACGCAGACTCCAGCCCGCACAATATCCGGCCAGACCAAACGAAAGGTCATGGATATGGAAATAGCCATGCTCGTGGGCCAGGCGCACCTCTTCGGGATATTTCTCCAGGGCGTAGCGCGCCTGGACCGTGCCGGAAAGATGCAGCATAAGGCCCTGGAAGGAGTGGGTCATATTGGCATTTTCGGAAACGCGCCAATCCGATTTGCCCAGGTATTCGTCAATGGTTTCCTTGATATCCAGATACGCCTGCTTCTGCTCACGCAGCTGCCGACGCTTTTCCCTATAGAGGATATAACGCCGAGCAACATCGAATTGACGGGACTCCATGAGCACCCGCTCGACCATGTTCTGGACGTGCTCCTGCTCGGGAATCTCTATGCCTTCAAGTTTGGCCTCGACCTTGCGGGCCATGCGGGCGGCAAGGATCGGATCCTTGATTCCACTGGCACTCAGAGCTTTGAAGATGGCATGGGCGACTCTGTCAGCTGACCACGTCTCCAACCGCCCGTCTCTCTTCATGATTTGCGACGGCATTTTCCCTCCTGGGCGCTACATACTCTTGAACGGTGAGTTCGAAATCACGCGGCAAAAGGTCGCGGACTTCGTCCATATGCTTATCTGTCAACGCGGGAACGCGTGTAGTGCGGAAGTAAAACTTGTCCGGAGCATCCTGGGCCAGGGCAAAAATAGCCTCGATGTTGGCCTGGGCAGCAATGGCGGACACAGCATTTCCGGTCAATTCCGGGTACATGCGAAAAGGCCCTTTCACATCCACGGCAAAGCGGTCCACCAGACCGGAATCAAGTAAATCACGGACAACGTCCGGACGCATGCCATTGGTATCCAGCTTCACCGGCAGATCAAACCGCTTCAGCTCCCAGAGCAACTCGCCCACATGGGGCACATGGGTTGGTTCGCCGCCGGTGACGGTAATGCCGCCAAGCCACTTGCGGCGTTCAGCAAGATACGCCTTGATCGCCCAGCGGGGCAGCAAAGGCAGGCGCTCGGGAGTCCAGGCCAACGTATGATTGTGACAGGTCGGACACAACAGGTTGCAGGTACCGAGAAAAACGACGCAGCAGGGAACGCCCGGCCAGTCGCACAGGCTGAAACGCTCCAGCCCGCGTACATATTTCCAGACTCCGGTAGGTTCGCTCATCATTTGGTTCCATTGCTGCTTTTTGCAACACCAGGACGGCCTGTCCTGTCATCAGCCTGACGGCCATACACATGCATCTCACAAAAAAAACGGGATACCTCACCCCACCCCGAGCCCCTGACCGATAGATATATTTTGGAGAATAGGGGCGTTGCAACCATGACGGATTGAATACCCCAAATGGCAATTTCTGTACAGGGGGGGCTCCAATATTATTCATCCACAACAGGTAATTCTGGAGAATAGGGGCGACTATGGCAGATTAAATTTTATCTAGAAAAGTTTTCCACAGGCTGTTGAGAACGTAGAGAGTGAGAATACTGCACCTTTTCTAGAAAGAGTTTAGAAGTTTTTTTTCTCACAGGCATTGTAGAAAAGAGAAAAGAGACGGGAGGTTGCGGCCGATCTGCCGCTGCGTGGAAAGATGTTATATCAAGGGCAGTTGGAATTGACCAGAACCTTTTCACCTCTCGCCTAGAAAAACGCGTGATTCGGCCTTGAAGGCTTATGAAACAAGCTTTTCTGCCGATGAGATGAATGGAGTGGAAAACCTGCATGTGCAAAAATCAAATTCTCGATTGTCGATTATTGTGCCTAACGACGCACTGCCCCGCCATGCTTTGCAAATCACGGGAAAACGCTGTATCCAGAAGGCCAGAGCCGAGGCATGCGCGGAAGGAGCTTGATTTGAAGGAACAGGAACTCAAGGAAAAGGGCTATGTGAAATTCACGGGCGCGGTGCACTCCGCCGTGTTCGACTATTTTCAATGCGCCCATCCGCGCAAGGCCCGATGGTACTTCAAGGATGGCTGGTTTGTCTGCTCGGGCTGCGATCTTGCTTGCGAAACCGATGATCCCGAAGGCTTTCAGGCCTTCCTCTACGAGCCGCAAAAATGAACTACGCACGCACACTGCCACTGATGGTGACGATCGCCGCCACACTGCTTCTGGGGACCCCCTGCCCCGGCCTGGCTGAAGATATCGAGGCCCGCAACATCTGCCTCTGCCGCGAGGCCATTGCCCGCACCGTGTGCAAGCCGCCGTCGGAAGTCGAATACATCGATCGTTATATGAATACGGAAAACTATTCCTTCAACGTCTTCTACGCCAAAAAGGAAGAGCGTTTCATCTGCAATGTTTCAGGCAATGAAATCCGCATCAAGGGCAATGCCCCACTGCCCATCCTGCGCACCCTGACAGTGGAGCCGGACGAGACCGGAGGCTGCGCCGTGATGCGTTATTATGCCCCGGAGTGCCCGCGCGGACCGGTGCGCTGTTGCGCACCCAAGACCCGGGAAGACATTGAAAAGCAGAAAGAAATCGATTTCTGGAATCGGCCTATCCCGGAACTGCTTGAAGACGAGCTGCGCACGGGCATCGCCAAAGAGACAAACGCGACCCGGACGCCCGATGCCGGCGAGAACAACCAGACCAACTAACCGCGCCGCAGCCAGGCATACACCCCGGCCAAGCCCACCAGGGCCACCCCCGGCTCCCAGCGTTTTTCCGCCAGGGTCCAGGCCGCAGCGCCCAGCATCAAGACCAACACCCCCCAGACCTCCAGGCAACGCCATAAAAGCGCGCGTAATGATTTCCCGCCCCGACCAGAGGACTGCAAGGGCGACAAAAATTCCTTTTGCTGCATTTCCGGCCCGGGGGAGCGCATGGATTGCAGCTTATGGCCGCAAGAGACGCAAAGCCTTCCCTCATCCGGATTGTTAACGCCACAGCGCGTGCATACGATCATTGATACATCATCCTCCCACAACGGCCCGGCGTCAACAACCGACCCGAATCACGAAACGTTGACGCACTACCCTCTTATCCCATATTGAGAGAAGATAAACCGATTTCATTCCTTCCCCAAGCGAGGGAGCTGTGCGCGACTGTTTCGACAAGACACCTTCATGGCTGCACATTCGGGACCTCAAAGCCCTGGACACCGAAGTACGGACCATCGTGGACCTGATCCATCCCGATTTTGATTTCACCACCTATGAACGCATGTTCATCGACGTGGTGCGGCTCTTTATCGGCGACTATCCCGGCTACAAGGCCACCAACACCGACTACCACGACCTGTCCCACACCCTGGCCGTCCTGTTGGCCACGGCAAGGCTCCTGCATGGCCTGCACATTGAGCGCGGCACGCTGGATAAACGGAGCGTGACCCTGGGGCTCTACGCTGCCTTGATGCATGATGTGGGTTACATCCAGGAAATCGGCGACGATGAAGGCAGCGGCGCGAAATACACCCTGATCCATGTGGAACGCGGCATCGTCTTCATGCAGCAATATTTCACGGAACACGGAATTCCTGACGAGGACAGCCTGGACTGCGCGGCCATGCTGCGCTGCACCGACCTGAACATTGCTGTTTCCGATCTGGCCTTCAGCACTCCGAGCGCGATGCTCGTCGGTCTCGCCCTGGGCGCGGCTGACATCCTGGCGCAAATGGCTGACGAGCTCTACATGGAAAAGTTGCCCGGCCTGTACCGGGAATTCCGTGAAGCAGGCATCCTGACGTATGAAAGCGAATACGACCTGATGCGTGAGACCCTGAATTTCCATAAGATCATGCGGTTGCGCCTCCAGGAAGACCTCAAGGGCGTGGACCGTTCCATGCGGGCCCATTTTAGGGCGCGCTGGCGCGCCGACACCGATGTCTACGAGGACAACATCTGCAAAAACATGCAGTATCTTGAACACATATTGGAGCAGCACGGCCCGGATTACCACGTTTGCCTGCGCCGAAAACGTGATCGCCGCCCACCTTTTTTTTAAGCCGCAACCCTGAAGGTCATCATAATGAACAACCCTAGCGGCAATCCTGAACGGCTCTCCAAAGAGCAACGTCTTACCGCCTACCTGGACGCCTTGGAACAACTCCGGCGCGAGCGCACCAGCCTGCGCGAAGTCCTGGAACGTGAGATTCTTCTGGCCTTCATCCGTATCAACCGCAACAATCTCAATGAATTTCCACTGCTGGAAACACAGCAGCACTCGGTCATCAACCTGCTCTGCCAACGCTCCGACCATCCCACATATGAATTCATCAACAAACTGACCGGCAATTTCCTGATATTGCTCACCCGCTTGGCCAAAGCCCTGCCCGGCGGAGACACGGTCCTTGCAGACCAGACCCGCACCCGATTGCTGAACACGGAAACTCTGCTCGTCAAATGCATGCAGGGCATTATTTACGCCAACGGACTGATCACGGACAACTTCGAGGAGCTGGTGCTCAAGGTCTATGGCGAACACGCCCTGGAAACCTATAGCGCGCTCCTCAAGAACAACGAACTGGATCGCTCCTTCTGGCGCGCGTTTCTGAGGGAATTCGTGGCCGACCCCGTTGCTGCGGCCCATGCCGAAATCCTCGCGAACGAACGTTTTGCCGTGGCCAAGGACGGCAAAATGCTCATTGTCCGTTTCTATATGGACGATGTGCTTTCGCAGCTCACGCCCTCGGAAAAAAACATTGAGAAAACTCGCATCCAGAAGGCGTTCGAACGTACCCGCAGCTACGAAGGCCGACGCACCCTGCGCCTGGTCAGCAACTGCCTGCAACGCGGCCTCTCCTTCTTGCCCAAGGAGATGCTTGGCGAAGCCGATCTGGAAGGACTGGCCCGAATAGCCTGCGTCGATGAGGTCAGCGAACAGTTTCGAAGCGCCTACCAGGACCGGGTGCAAAAAAAAGATGCGCCCGCGTCTGCCCCCGAGGGAGAAGCCAAGAAGGAAACAGCACCGGCTGAAGCCGCAGTAGACGCCAAAAGCTTCAGTTTCCTCATGGAACAGGTCGTTGCCGCCGGTGTGGGCGCGCAACTTGCGGTCTCCCAGACTCGGGAGGAGTTCTCCGCAGCTTTGGGGGAATTCGTCAGCGAACGAACGGCAACACTCCAGCTCCTGGGGCGCGACCTCAGCCTGGACAACCTCCACAGGGTCGTTTCCGGCCTGTTGGAAGACCATTTGGCCTTTCGCCTGCGGCAACAGGCCGAACACGAAGGCGGAAAAATCCAGGTACTCAAAAACCGCACACGCCGCGCCAAGGACGAAGATGTCCAGGCCCTGTTTGAGAACGGCCTGACCCGCATCCGAAAAAACAAACTCTGGCGGTCTGATCCGGCTCGGGAGGAAATGCTCCTGTTCCGCGCCCGCAACGCAAAGGAACTTGCAGGCATGTGCCGCATGCTCCAATTGGAACCGGCCTTGATCAGCGGCATTACCAAGCTCTGGGAAGCCGGTTCGTTCAAAGTGGAAATCATGATAGTGGTGGATTTGGCTGTGTTGGCCAAACGCACCACCAATCTGGCAGTGCGGGTGCGCGAGATTCTGACGGCTTTCGGCGTGATCCGGCACGTAGCCTCAGGGAGGATGGTTTGAAGTTGACCGGAGGTACAATCCTGGATCCTGCCAACGGGAAAGTGTATAATTGTACAGTTTCACTGGATAAAAAAAGCGGAGATCTGAAAGTGAGAGGTTCTTTGGAGCCGCCAGCAGCCGCGCACGCGGTCGGCCGCGCCGGATTTGAGCACGCGGCAGA
>JAZHDD010000041.1:0-20302 GCA_036541255.1 Desulfovibrionaceae bacterium
GCGGCGAAGGGGGTATCTATGCAAATCCAATCCACCCGTCAAGCGCTTTTCTTGAACGATGTGCATTTAATTTTCAACACACTGATTTAACGAGACAAAAAATCAGACGAGTTCCGCCTTTGAGAGAACCCGGATGAGCCGGCGCAGCATGTCCGGGTCGTATGCGCCATGATCCGCCTTGATCTGGGTCAAGGCTTCGAAAGGCGTCAACGGCTCACGGCCGGCACGGGGACGAGTCAGGTTGTCGTAGGCGTTGCACAAGGAGAGCACGCGCGGGTAGAACGGCAGGTCATTGCCGCTGCCGCCGGACGGAAACCCTCGGCCATCCTCCCGTTCATGATGAAAGAGGATGCATTGCAGGGTTTCCTGCTGCAGGGGCAAGCGGGAACACACACTGACCCCCACGGAAGGATGCGTCCGCCATATGGGCAACTCCTCGGGGCCCAACATGGCCGGATCGGCATTGCGCAGCGTCTCGGAGAGCCGCGACTTGCCTATGTCGTGCAGAATCGAGCCAATGCAGCAGGCCGTGAGCAGCGACCCAGGGATTTTCTCATATGTGTCCAACACCGAAGCCGTCAGCACCATGCAGCTCAGACCGTGCTGATGTTCCTCAAAACCGTTGCGCAAGAAGCGCCCCAACTCCCGCAGAACCGATGGTTCGGTGATGAACTTGAGCGTGCCTTTGAGCAGGCCGCGGATGCGGCTGAGCCGGGCCACGAGCTGGTCATCCGAACTTTCCAGGTCGAACATGTCCCGGATCATGGTTTCGGAAGCGCTGCACCAGGCCTCGGCCCTGGCTTCAACGGGAATATCCTCGTCGCTGACCAGTTCAGACAGGTTGATGCGCACATAATCATCATAGCTGTCCCGGTCGTCCGCCAATATCCAAAGGCGCTTCACGCCCAGGTCGGAAAGCCGGACTCGGTGCATCGGCGTGAACTGCTCGCCTTTGGAGGCATAGAGGACCATTCGCCCCTGTTGCTTGAGGTACACGGCAAAATCGCCGACAGTGCGCGGCATGATCAGGTGTGGAGAGATTGCGAAATAGGAAGGCCGTTTGACACGGCGGGCGGCTGCGGTCTGGTTGTTCATCTGTCGTACATATCTCCGGCAGGAGGGGAACGGATGAACGCCCATATTAAATGATGGCGTAGCGGCGGCCCGGCTGTCTGCGGGAGACCCGTGGCTTTCCGTCCCCACCTTGCAGTGGGTTTGGCTTTATCGAAAGCCCAACCTAGCCGACACCCGGCTGCCCGTCAATGCACGAAGCACGGACGTTTCACGAATATACCAAGGGGATGACCCAGCAGACCCAGACGGTCAGCAAAAGGGCTCCGACCAAATTCAACACCAGCCCCAACCCAAGCATGCTGCCAATCCTGATGCCGCGCATCTCGCCAAACACCAATGCGTTGCAGGGCGTGGCCACCGGCGTCATGAACGCACAGGTGGACGCCAGGGAAACCGCAAGCATCAGAATCAACGGGGAAAGGCCGTTGGCATGGGCCAGAGCATACGCCACCGGAAAAAAGGCTGCGGAAACAACCGTGTTGCTCAACACCTCGGTCATCAGGATAACCCCGGCCACCGTAACCAAGACCGCCAGCGCCGGATACATCTCCGCACCAAGCAGGCGGGAAAGACGGGACATCAAAGAGGAGTCGAGCCCCAGGGACTTGAACGCCAGGGCCAGGGCCAACACCAGAGCCAGCAACACGAGTCCACGCGTCGGCAGTCCCGTAAAAACATCACGCAATTGCAACAACGGCGCGCTCGTTCCCTGACAAGGCGTGGCCGCCCGAAAAAAAACCAAAAAAACAAACCAGCTAAAGAACCCGGCAGCGACGGCAGGTTCAAGCGAGCGCCACGCAGGCCAGATTTCCGAAGCAATGGAACTGAAAGTCCAGAAGGTCAGGAACAGAACAAAAAGGGCCAGTCCGGAACGCTGCCAGGGAGAAAGCGGTTTCGCCTGCGGTCTGGGCCGAACAGGGCGTTGCGCCCCCTTGGGCAGGGCAAAAGATGCCAGGAGCGCCCAACCCGCAAGCAGATACAGCGCCACCAAGGGGAGCGACCAGAGAAACCAACTGGCAAAGCTGATCTGCTCCCGGCCAGGCACGGCAAGCAGGTCCAGCGCGCCCACCAGGAGCAGGTTGGCAGGCGAGCCAACAAGCGACCCCATGCCGCCGATATTGGCTCCGTAAATGGCGGCCAGAGCCAAAGGGGTGGCCATGTGCCGACCGGTTTCGACCCGCAATTCACGCTCAAGGGCAGTGAGCGCCGGCAAAAGCGTCAGCACGGTAATGGCGTTGGGGATAAAGAAGGAAAGCAAGGCCGCTGCGAGCATAAGCAGGAAGAGCAATCCCGGCAGGCTGCGGCTTCGCCCCAAGAGCCGCTGCACGCATACCGTGGTCAGTCCGGTAACGGAAAGCAGCCGGTACACGAGATACGCGTTGGCAAAAAGCAGGATCAGGGGCAACCGCAACCAAAGATAGCGGCCCAGTTCGGTAAGATGTTCCAATGACGCCTCCAGGCCGCAGGATTGGCACGCGCCAGAAAAGGTGTCAATCGCCAGGATTCAACTACGCTTTGGGCGTCGCACCGCCACTGCGTCCAAAGCCTGTTGCAGGTCGTCTAGGCTCACAGGCTTTGCCAGATAGCCGTCCATGCCCGCGGCAAGAAATTCCTCCCTGTCGCCGGACATGGCATGCCCTGTGAGCGCCAGCATGGCGGGCACGGCACATTCGCCCGAGTATTGCTCGCGGATGATCCGAACCGCATCCAGACCGTTCATGTCCGGCATCTGGATATCCATGAGCACGCAGTCAAAGCAGCCCCCCAAAACAGCCTGGACGGCCTCCCTGCCGCACTCCACGGCAACGCACTCGTGTCCCAGCTTCTCCAGCAGCCGGCTCACGGCGATTCGGCCTATCCGGTCATCCTCGGCCAACACGACCCGTAAACGCCGTCTCGGCTGCGGAGCTATTTCAGGGGATGAAACAGCAGCCATGGTCCTTGCCGGAGAAAAGCACAAGGCCAGATAGATGTCCGTACCCCGTCCCTCTTCGCTGTCTACGCAGAGATTGCCGTTCATGAGGCCCACGAGCCTGCGCACGATGGACAGGCCCAGACCCGTACCGCTGTACCGGCGAGTGTAGGAGCCATCCACCTGGGTGAAGGCATCGAAGACGTCATCGACCTTGTCGTCAGGTATGCCTATGCCCGTGTCGCTGACTCGAAACAGCAACCGGATGTCATGTCCTGTTCCCAAACTGGACAGGGCCTGCACTTCCACACCGACACTGCCTTGTTCCGTGAATTTGAGCGCGTTGCCCACCAAGTTGAACAGTACCTGCCGCAAACGGCCCTCATCGCCGTGCAACTGCATCGGCGTACCCGGTGCAACCTCCGTGAAAAGCCGCAAGCCGCGTGACGCAGCCTGGTGCTCGAACACGCTTTTGACCGAGTGCAAGGTACGGGAGAGGTCAAACCCCCGGTAATAGAGACGCACGGCCCCGGCTTCAATCTGGGAAAGATCAAGGATATCGTTGATGATGGACACGAGACTACGGCCGCAATCCAGGGAGGTGCGGATCATCTCCGCGGAATCGCTGTCCAGGTCCGCGTTCTGGAGCAGCTGGAGCATGCCCAACATGCCATTGAGCGGGGTGCGTATCTCGTGGCTGACATTGGCCAGGAATTCGCTTTTGGCCCGGCTTGCCGCCTCGGCAGCCTCTTTTGCCGCCACCAGCTGGTTCTCCATCTGCTTGCGCGCATCGATATTCCGGGCCAGCCCCACAAGCCCCACAGTCCGTCCCTGCTCGTCCCGCATGCCCCGTGTCAGGACCTCCACCCAGACCGTGGACCCGTCCTTGCGGTACATTTCCAGTTCCATGCGGTTCACCAGTCCCAGATCGCCCCGGGCTTCCGCAGCCATGCGGGCCAGCCGCGCCTTTTGGATCACTTCCACCGAGGCCGGTGTCATGGCCTGTTCAGGCTTCTCCTGCAGGGCTTCCTCCGGAGTAATGCCCCGCAAACGAACCACGCCGGGGCTGACGTAACTGAAATTGAGATTGTTGTCCGTGACAAAAATCACGTCTTCGACGTTTTCGGCCAACAAACGGTATTTGCGTTCGCTTTCGGCCAGTTCACGCTCGGCCTTTTTGCGCTCGGTCAGGTCGCGCACCGCCGTGACCCGCACAGGCCGCCCCTTGTAAAGGAACATCCTCCCCTGAAACTCTGCCGGAAACCGGCTTCCGTCCTTGCGCAACCCCACTGCCTCGTAGGGTTCCTCATATCCCGCAAGCATGTTCTCACGCACAATGTGCTTGGTGTCTTCGGAAATGACATCCGTGCCGAAAATGCCGATGAGCTCGTCGTAGCTGTAGCCGAACATCTCGCTGGCCGCGCGGTTGGTCTCAATGCAGACCCCCTTGTCGGAAATGAAGATGGCCTCGAACGTGGCGCTGGCCAGGGCATGGTTTTTTTCCTCGCTGTCGCGCAAGGATTGTTCGGCAATGCGGCTTTCGGTCACGTCCAGACAGGAAATGACCACGGCGCGGGGCTTGTCCTTTCTCTTGCCGGGAACAGGCCGGGTATTGACCAGGGCCCAGCGCGTGTGGCCGGTTTTCGACACGATTCCGATCACGCAATCCCGGACAGGTTCCCCGGTGCGCAGGGTGTGTATGGACGGATGCTCCGATCCGGGCATGGGTCTGCCGTCGGCATGGAGCGTTCCCCAATCCCTGCTCTCGAAGGTCGAATTGAGCGCTTCGGCTCCGCTCACGCCGAAAAGACGCTCCGCTCCCTTGTTCCAAAAAACGATACGTCCCGCAGCGTCCTGGAGCACGACCGCCTCGGCCACGGTATCCATGATCAACGCCAGCCGTTCCTCGCTCTCGTGCATGGCGCGCCGCGAAGCATCGCGTTCCGTGAGGTCGTGGATCACGCCGACGACGTAATGCTTGCCGCTGGCGGGATCGGTCCAGCGGCTCTTGACCGTGCAGACAGGATGGGGCTCTTCCCCCCAGGTGACCTGCTCCTCGTTGCTTATGGTCTCTCCCGTGGCCAGGACGCGGTCATCCACGGCCAGAAAAACCTCCACTTCCGTGCCGGGATAAAAATCCGCGTCTGTCTTGCCGAGGAAATGCGCGGCCGGAAGATTCATGGCCTTGCAGAACGACTTATTCACGTAGATGAACCTGTGGCTCTCGTCCTTGACGAAAACCGGCACGCCGAGAGCGTTAAGATAGGATGGGCTGCAGGCCGAATCCCAGCCCAGCATTCCCTCCAGTTCGGCAATGCGCTGCCGTGCCGCTTCAAGTTCGGCGCGCAGTGTCCCTTCCCCGTCGCTTTGGTCGTTCACCATCCCTTTCCCTCTCCGACCGGCCCGGGTCCAGCTTCATCCGCTATTCATCCACATGAGAAACCGAGTTTTTTCCATACCACAACAACGGAAAAAGGCAAACCAATCGTATTGACAAGCGGCCTCCTCAGGTTGGTTCGCAACGGTTTCCAACCACGGCCTATTGGGCTATACCTGCCCCATCGAACGGAGAAAACATGGCCGAATTCATTCATCTGCACGTCCACACCGAATACAGCCTTCTGGACGGGGCGATCCGCCTCAAGGATCTTTTCCAGCGCGCCAAGGACCTGGGCATGCCCGCCGTGACCATCACGGATCACGGCAACATGTACGGGGCCGTGACCTTTTATTCCGAGGCCAAGGCCATGGGCCTCAAGCCCATCATCGGCTGCGAGGTCTATGTCGCGCCCGGCAGCCACACGGACAGAACCCCGGGCCAGAGCGGAGCCTACCACCTGCTGCTGTTGGCCAAAAACCTGCGCGGATACAAAAACCTCATCAAGCTTGTCTCCACGGCCTGGCTCGACGGCTTCTATTACAAGCCCCGCGTGGACAAAAATCTGCTCCGCAAATATTCCGAGGGCCTCATCGCCACCTCGGCCTGTCTGGCCGGCGAGGTCAACCGCATGCTCTTCAGCAAGGGGCTGGAGGCAGGCATCGAATGCGCCAAGGAATACGCGGACATCTTTCCGGGCGATTTCTATCTGGAATTGCAGGACAACGGCATCAAGGAGCAGACCAGGGCCAACGAGCTGCTCATCCAGGTGGCGGAACGCACGGGCCTGCCCCTGGTGGCGACCAATGACTGCCACTACCTGACCCGCGACGACGCCGAAGCGCACGACGTGCTGCTCTGCATCCAGACCCAGGCCACCATCCATGACGAAAAGCGCATGCGCATGGAGACGGACCAACTCTATTTCAAAACGCCCGAAGAGATGGAAACGGCCTTTGCCCACGTGCCCGAGGCCATCGCCAACACCCAACGCATCGCCGAGCAATGCAACCTGGAAATCGAACTCGGCAACTACTCCTTCCCGGTCTATGAACTGCCCGAGGGCGTATCCATCGACGAGGAATTCGAGCGCATGGCCCGCAAGGGCCTGGAACGGCGCATCAAAGCCGCCACCTACCCCATCGACGAAGCACGCTACCGCGAACGGCTGGACTACGAACTGGGGGTGATCAAGGAAATGGGCTTCCCAGCCTATTTTCTCATCGTCCAGGACTTCATCAACTGGGCCAAGGACAACAAGATTCCCGTGGGACCGGGCCGCGGCTCGGCAGCCGGCTCCATCGTGGCCTGGGCGCTGCGCATCACCAACCTGGACCCCATTCCATACGATCTGCTCTTCGAGCGCTTCCTGAACGTGGAACGCATCTCCATGCCGGATATCGACGTGGACTTCTGCGAGCGCCGCCGCCTGGAAGTGGTTAAGTATTGCTCGGAGAAATACGGCCAGGACCACGTGGCCCAGATCACCACCTTCGGGACCATGAAGGCCAAGGCCGCCATCCGCGACGTGGCCCGCGCCATGGGCATGACCTTTGCCGAAAGCGACAAGATCGCCAAGCTCATCCCCGATGAAATGAAAATGACCATCGGCAAGGCGCTGGAGATGGAGCCCGAGCTGCAAATCCTGGCCGGGGCCGACGAGCGGGTGCAGAAACTCCTGGACATTTCGCAGCGCCTGGAAGGCCTGTGCCGCCACGCCAGCACGCACGCTGCGGGCGTGGTCATCTCGGACAAGCCCATGAACGAGTACCTTCCGCTCTACAAGGGCAAGAAGGACGAACTCGTCACCCAGTACGACATGAAGCGGGTCGAAAAAGTCGGCCTGATCAAGTTCGACTTCCTGGGCCTGCGCACCATGACCGTGGTGGAAGACTGCCTGGACATCATCCGGGAACAGGGCCGCGAGGCCCCGGACCTGGACACCCTGGCCCTGGACGACCCCAAGACCTACGACATTTTCTGCCGCGGAGACACGGACGGCGTGTTCCAGGTCGAGTCCTCGGGCATGCGAAAATACCTGCGCATGCTCAGGCCTTCCTGCTTCGAGGACATTATCGCCATGCTCGCGCTCTACCGGCCCGGCCCGCTCAACTCGGGCATGGTGGACGAATTCATCAAGCGCAAGCACGGCGAGATCGAGGTCAGCTACCCCCATCCCTCCCTGGAAGAGACCCTGAAGCCCACCTACGGGGTCATGGTCTACCAGGAGCAGGTCATGGCCACGGCCATGGTCATTGCCAAGTACTCCCTGGGCGAGGGCGACCTCCTGCGCCGGGCCATGGGCAAGAAGATCGCCTCAGAGATGGCCCAGCAACGCAAGCGCTTCCTGGAAGGCTCACGCGAAAACAAGATCAGCGACAAAATCGCCAACGAAATCTTCGACCTCATGGAAAAGTTCGCAGCCTACGGCTTCAACAAGTCGCACTCGGCGGCATACGCCCTGATTTCCTATTATACCGCATACCTCAAGGCCCATTTCCCCGTGGAATTCATGGCCGCGCTGATCAGCTCGGAACTCTCCAACGCGGACAAGGTTTACGCTTACATCAACGCCTGCCGCGACCTGGACATCGAGGTGCTGCCGCCCGACATCCAGATCAGCCGCCGCCGCTTTTCCGTGCAGGAAGGCCGCATCGTCTTCGGCCTGGGCGGCGTGAAAAACGTGGGCGACGAGGCCGTGAACGAACTGGTGCGCGAACGGGAGGAGAACGGCCCGTTCAAGGATTTCGCCGACTTCTGCATGCGCGTGAACCTCAAGCGCATCTCCAAACGGGTCATCGAATATCTCATCAAGGCCGGAGCCATGGACAGCCTGGGCTGCACCAGGGCGGGCCTTTTCGCGGCCCTGGACCGGGCCGTTTCCCTGGGTCAGAAAAAAGCCAAGGACAAGGCCTCGGGCATGCTGAACATGCTGGACATGCTCGGCGGCGGCAGCGGCGAGGAAGAGGCCCCGGTCTGCATCCAGCTCGACGAGGTCAATGCCCCGGAATGGGACGACAACGAAAAGCAGCGCTTTGAAAAAGAAGCCCTGGGATTCTTTCTCACCAGCCACCCCCTGCTGCCCTACCGTCCCGACATGGTGCGCATGCGCCTGACCACTGTGGAGCAATGCAAGGACCTGCCCGACGGCACCCAGGTCAAGGTGGCGGTCATCATCCCCACCCGCAAGGAATACATCACCAAAAAGGGCGACAAGATGGCCTTCTGCACCATGGAAGACCTCACGGCCCAGGGCGAGCTGACCATGCTGCCCAATGTCTATGCCGAGGCCAAAGCCTTGCTGGAACAGGACCTGCCCTTGTACGTGGAAGCCAAGGTGGACAAGCGCAATGGACCGGGCGAGGAGGACGGCATGCAGAACGCCAAGCTCCTGGCCGAAAAAGTCAAGCTCCTGGGCGAGGTCACCACGTCCAGCGACGCGGCAGTGGTCCTGGACCTGGAGGAATGCTGCTGCGACCAGGCCCGGCTGGACCAGCTCAAGGGCATCCTGGAGCACCATAAGGGCCCGGCCCCGGTGCTGTTGCGCATGGGCCTGGGCGACTGCGACTGCACCCTGGAACTGGGCAATGGCTGGCGCGTGCGGCCCGACGCCCTGTTCTGGAAGCTCATCGACGAATGGCGCGAAGACCTCACGGCATAGGAGCTACGCATGGAGTACCAGCATTTCGGGACTTTTCTGCTGTTCGCCCTCGGCGTGGGCCTGCTCTGCATCCTGGCCCTGCCCGTGCTCAACTGGCGCAACAATTCCGAAACCCGCCGCCTGCTCGAAGAGCTCGTGGAGGAACAGGCCAAGACCAACGCGCTGTTGGGCGAGGCCCTCAGGCGGCTGGAAACCCGATCCGCGCTGCAAGGTGCCGAAGCCCTGTCCAACATGCCCGACAAGGCCGAACCTGAACCCGAGTCCGACCAGGACTTCACATTGGAATGATCCAAGGAGGCCCCATGGGCGCGTCTCTCTGGCGGCTGGCCGTGAAGCTCGACTTCTCGGCTGCGCACCAACTCAGGAACTACGGCGGCAAATGCGAACGCATGCACGGTCACAACTTCGGCGTTGAAGTGGTGGTCGAAGGTTCGAAGCTGGATGAAAAAATCCAGTATCTCGTGGACTTCAAGGTGCTCAAGACACTGACCAAGGACGTGCTTGCCGAGCTGGACCACTGCCACCTGAACGAGCATCCCTTTTTTGTGGACCGCAACCCCTCCAGCGAAAATCTGGCCCTCTACGTCTATCAACAACTTGCCGGGAAGCTGCCGGAAAACGTGCGCCTCGTGGAAGTTTCCGTGTCGGAAAAAGACGCTCAAAAAGCCACCTACATGGAAATCTAGGAACTATGCGCTTTCTGATCCAACGTGTTTCCGAAGCAACGGTGCATAGCGGCGGCGAGCTGCTGGGCCGCGTGGCTCCCGAGCATGCGCCGGGCCTGCTGGTGCTGGCGGGCTTCGGCATGGCCGACACCATGGAACTGCCCGAGTCCCCGGCCTGGGAAAAGATGCTCGACAAGTTGCTCGACCTGCGCATTCTCAGCGACAGCCAGGGCAAACTCAATCTTTCGCTCCGCGACACGGGCGGCGGCCTGTTGTTGGTGTCCCAGTTCACGCTTTACGCGGATTGCCGCAAGGGACGCCGGCCTTCGTTCGCGGGGTTTTCCGCCCCGCCAGCCCTGGCCGAACAGCTCTATGATAGCCTTGTGCGGGATTTGCGCGAACGCCACACCGGGCCGGTCGAAACCGGCCGCTTCGGCGCGGAAATGCAGATCGGGCTGGTCAATGACGGGCCCGTGACCATTGCGCTCGACTCTGCGGACTTCTCTTCCTAGCCTTTGGCCCCATTTTTCTTTCCATTGAGCGTAGCCGTTCCCAGCGCGGTTCGGCCATAGACACCCTCCCGCAATCCCAGGAAAAAACGCCGGGCATTCAGGCCCAATGACGGGATGCGATAGCCGCCCTCCTGCACCACCAGCGTGGGCAGGCCCAGCACGCCGATGCGCCGCCCGTTCTCCTCGAAATCCGCGGCCGTGAGGCTCCAGGTGCCGGTGGGATCGCCCTTGGCAGGGTCCAGGCCCAGGGCCACCACCAGGAACATGGGCTTGAAGTGCGCAATGCGCGAAAGCGCCCGGTCCAGGGCTTTGACATAGGCGGCCCCGTCCACCACTTCCGGCAGCGGGATATTCAGATTGGCGTTCACTCCGGCCCCGGCTCCGTGTTCGGACCCGAATCCGCTGAAATACGGATAGGCAAAGCTGGGATGGCCGTGGATGGACACGGTGAGCACGTCGGCCCGTTCATAAAAGATGTCCTGGGTGCCGTTGCCGTGATGATAGTCCACATCGAGCACGGCCACCCGGCCCAGGGAGGAGAGCCGATGCGCGGCCACGGCCGCATTGTTGAAATAGCAGAAGCCGCCGAAAGCGCGGCGCTCGGCATGGTGTCCGGGTGGGCGCACCAGGGCGTAGGCCAACCGGTCGCCGTCCAGGATGCGCTCGGCAGCGGTCAGGGCGCAGTCCACGGCCCGCCGCGCCGCAAGATAGGCGTTGCTGTTCAAGGGCGTGAAGGTATCGATGCAATAGTAGCCCGCACGCACGGGCAGTTCCTTGGGCGGCCGGGCCGCGTTGCGGATCGGGAACACATACGGATAGATGGATTTTCCTTCGGGCAGGTTGGCCACGGCCCGCTTGAAATAGCTGACCATGCCCGCGTCATGCACGGCCAGCAGGTGCCGTTCCGGATACTTGTGCACCGGCACAAGCCCGAACAAACCGGTCTTTTCCAGCTCCGCAGCGATGCGCCTTACCCGGGCCGGGGATTCCACATAGCCGCGTTCGTGCACGTGATGAATGTCGTGCTTGTCGTTGACGGTCAGGGCGATGAGCGGCGCGTTCACGGGCGGGATGCGCGGTTCGGCGGGAATCTTGTCGAGCGGACGCAGACGCACGGGATCGTCCCTGAAGGAATTCACGACCATATCCACATAGCCTTCGGGACAGCGCTTGCCGTACTTGCGCTCCAGAACGGCGCGCACCACTTCCCTGGCCGTATCCCGAGCCAGGGGCTTGCCCGAACCGAGGTCGTCGAAAACCATGCAGGGCGGGCAATCGTCGTCGCCGGGCTGAAGCGGAGTTTCATAGGCCGTGTTCACGATGGGCCGTGCCCCGAACCGCTCGTAAAAGCGCATCCTGGCCCGGTTCATGGGCAGATTCGCCTTGTCCGCGCAAAGCCGGGCTTCGTCCGGCGCGCATTCAAAGAAAATACCGGTCGAGTGCAGAAAACGGGCTTCGTCCCGCAGCCGGGCATACAGGGCCGCGCCCACGCCCCCGCCGGTCACGCCCGGAGCCGCCGAGATATAGTCCAGATAGCAAAAGGCCAGATCCGGCACGTGCAGAAGCAGGGCAAAGCCCATGACCTCGCCCCGCTTCTCGGCCACATAAAGAATGGTCCGGAAGCGATGCTTGAGCGGATTGCGCAGCTTGGCCGGGATGCCCTTGTATTCGGACTCCCGCACGCCGGGAAACTGTTCCTTCAATATGGACTGCACGCGGCGCAGGGTTTCCTGGTCGCGCGGCAGAAGATCATCGAATATGCGCCGAATGCGGAACATGCTCATCCTCCCGATCTGGTTTCACGGTCTTCCCGCCTCTGCTGCGTCACAGCAAAAACGCTAGCACAAGGCCGTGGCCTGTAAAGAGAAAATATGACCGGAAACAGCGCGGCACCTGGACTTTCCCGCTCTTGGCCGCTACTGTCCGGCAGCGGCGTCACGCCGCCCAGGAGAAAGAAATGACCCAACAGCCTTCCGAAGAACTCCGGCAGTGGCCGAAATTCCAGGGGACCAAACCCCGCGTCCTGCTGCTCACCAGCCAATATTTCCTGCTCGGCGAATTGGTGGCCGCCTGCGAACGCCTGGACGTACCCCATGTCCTGCTCGACCTGCAAGCCAAGGAAATGAACCTGGAAGACTTCGTGCGCACCATCCTGGGCGCGTTGACCTCGTTCCGGCCCGATTTCGTGCTCACCGTGAACCACCTTGGCGTTGACCGCGAAGGCGTGCTGCTCCAGATTCTTGAGGCCCTGAACCTGCCGCTGGCCTCCTGGTTCGTGGACAATCCGCACCTGATCCTGCCCGCCTATCCCCGCCTGCACGCGGACAAGACCCTGCTTTTTTCCTGGGACGCGGACAATCTGGAATCCCTGCGCGACTTCGGCTACCCCAACGTGGCCTGGCTGCCCCTGGGAGTGGATCCGCATCGCTTCCAGCCCGGTGCGAGCGGACGCCCGGAATGGACTTCGGACGTCTCCTTTGTAGGCAATTCCATGGTCGCCAAGGTACTCAAACGCTTTGAGGCGGCCCAGCCCGGCGAAGCCCTGGCCGCGCGCGTGCGCGAGATTGCCACGGCTTTCGGCCCCTCCGAGGAGCGCTCCGCGGCCCGGTTCATGCTCACCAACTACCCGGAGCTGAAAGACGACTTCCTGGCTCTGGAAACGCCCCTGCGCATGCTGGCCTTCGAGACCCTGCTGACCTGGCAGTCCACTCTGGACTACCGGCTGGACTGCGTGCGCCGTTTGCTGCCCTTTGAACCGCTGCTCGTGGGCGACCCGGGCTGGCGCGACCTGCTCGGCCAGGAACAGGGCTGGCGGCTGCACCAGGAAGTATCCTATTATGAAGACCTGCCCGGTCTGTACCCGCAGAGCAGGATCAACTTCAACTGCACCAGCCTGCAAATGAAGGGCGCAGTGAACCAGCGCGTTTTCGACGTGCCGGCCTGCGGCGCGTTCCTGCTCACGGACCAACGCCGCCAGATGGACCGGCTCTTTGAGCCCGGCGCGGAAGTGGCCGTCTATGCCGATCCCGAAGAGATTCCCGAGCTTGTCCAGCGCTATCTTGCGGACGATGCCGCGCGGCAGGACATCACCAACGCCGCCCGCAAACGCATTCTTGCCGAACACACCTACGACCATCGACTGACCACGCTGCTGGACACCATGCGGCTGACCTTCGAACCAGCGGCCACGGTCTGAACAGGCCCGAGAGGGTCAAGGAGGAGAGCGTCATGCCCACAGCGCCCCCGGCCAGCGAGGACAAAACAACCCGCCTGCTGTCCCAGGCCCTGCCTCTGGCCCTGCTCAACCTGCTGGCCCTGGCTCTCGCCGTGGTCCTCTTTGCCGCCCTGTTCGGACTGCTGATCTTCGATCTCTCCCTGCTGCCTATCTACTCGTCCCAATCCGCTTCGCCCAGCATGTCCGGTTCCACGGCGGCCAGTGCAATCCGCTGGACAGGAGCGGCATTCCTGGCCACGATTCCGGCCTCCTGGATCGCCGCATGGCTTGCCGGACGCAAGGCCGGACTGCTCGTGGCGGCCCTGCCCGTGTTCATCGCCCTGGCCGCGTTTCTGCTCCGGGGCCTTGCATAGCCGCCAGGCGCATCGTAAGACTGACGCCATGACCGCCGAACCGATCCTGATCCTTCAGATGCAGCGCATGGGGGACTTGATTCTGTCCTTCCCGCTGATGCTCTGGCTGCAACGCCACTATCCGGGCCGGGCTCTGTTCGTGGCGGCGGAAAAACTCTTCTTTACCCCTCTGCTGCCTTTCAGTCCCCAGGCCACTTACATCCCCTGGGAAGCGGCAGGAGAGCTCAAAAAACGCCGTTACAGGCTGGTCATCAACCTGTCCATTCGCGAAGAGGCGGCCCGGCTTGCCGGAGAACTGGACACCGAGGAAATTCTCGGCCCGGTGCTTCGCCGGCAGGCCCATCGCGTGCACGGCCCCTGGCAAATCTACCGCGCAGCCCTGGTACGCAACAACCGCGGCAACCGCTTCCACTGGGCCGATCTCAACGCCCTGGACTGCATCCCCATGCAGCGCATGGCCGCCACCCGTTTCGACCCGCCCCGGCCGCCGCGAACCGACAAACTCCAGGTCGGCCTGTTCCTGGGCGCGAGCGATGCGGCCAAACGGCCTTCGCCCGCGTTCTGGGCCGGATTGCTCAAGGAGCTGGTACGCCGCGACATCCGCCCCGTGCTCTTTGGCGGCCCCGGCGAAACAGAACTCGGCCGGGAAACCCGCGCCCTGTTCGGACGACCCGTCCCCGACTTCTGCGGCAAGCTCAAGCTTGACGAGCTGGGCCGCGCCCTGAACGCCTGCTCCCTGCTGATCACCCCCGACACAGGTCCCATGCACCTTGCTGCCTGGACAGGCTGCCGCACCCTGAACCTGTCCATGGGCAACGTCAGCCCTTTTGAAACCGGCCCCTACCAGCCCGGCCACCTTGTATTGCGCGCCGACCTGCCCTGCTCCGAAGGATGTTGGGAATGCACCCGCCCGGCCCTTGAATGCCACGCGGCCTTCACTCCCGAAACCGTGGCCTATGTGGCGGGCAAAGCCTGTGCAGGCCGTCCGCTTTTCCGCGCTCCGCAGGGCTTGCGCCTCTGGGAGACAGGCCGGGACAGCCGAGGTCTGCACACGCTGGTGCCCCTGGACGGTTCAGAACCGGATATCGACGAACGGCTCGGCCGCTTTTGGAAGGCTTTTTTTTGCTGGCGGTTGGGCCTCGGCACGGAACAGGACGCACGAGAGGCGTTGTCCGCGCTCTCTTCCGGACAACGCTCCGAATTGGCCGCCACCCTGCCCGGTGCCGTTTCCAGGCTGCGCAACACCCTGGCGCAAGGACCGCACGCCCCCATTTGGAATGCCGGGCCAGACCCGCTTTCCCTGCTCACGGGCTATGCGGACATGACCCTGCGCAATGCTGATTTCGCCCCGACCGAGCACGCGGCCCAACTGGCCCACCTGGAAGCTCTGGGCATACTGCTTTCCGGTTGAACCCGGCAAAAATATCCCTTCCCGCACACATCCTGTCTTTCATAATCGTTTGAAATAAAACGACTACAACTTTGGCACGGCTCTTGATTACCTTGGTGCAAAGGAGTCCGCCATGCAAGATGTTCCCTTGATCCAGAACCAACAGAGCACTTCCCGTCCGAACACGGTCAACCCCCTGTTCGGAGGTGGCGGCTACGGTTCGGATTTCGGCTCGGACATGTTTGAGACGTTCATGAACCATCAGGCTGCGTTGGCCAACACCAACGACGAGACCTTTGCGGCCGCTCCCAATCTGAAGAGCATTTTTCGCGAAAGCGAGCCCGCCCCCCTGCCCCGGCAGGAGGAGACTCCCATAGAAAAAACTCCGCTGCGCCGCGTGGAGAATGCTGCGGAAAACGTCGGGAATTCCGGGCAAAAGGCGGTTGATCGCGGCGTGGCTCAGGCCAAGAAGGTAGAAAGCCGCATTGAAGCCAAGGCCGACAACGTCAATGAAGAGCCTGCCCTGGACGACATGAAGAACGTTCTGGTGGATGCGGAAAGCTTCCAGGCCATGAAGCCTCAATTGGAAAAATACGGCATCACCAAGGCGGAGATAGAAAAACTGGAAGAGCGCGTGCAGAGCAAGGACGGCCTTACCTGGGGCCAGTTCGTGAGCTTCCTTTCCACCAAGATGGCCGAGGTCAACCGGACCCTGCAATTCAGCTCGGGCCAGCGCCAAAAACTGATGACCATGTTCCAGAAGCTGGGATTCTCCGCGCCAGAGGCCAAGACCATGGTGGCGGAAATGGCCCGCGGCAACGTGGACAAGGTGCTTGATGCCCTTGGACGGCAGATTGAGCAGATGCCCAAGGACAAGCTCATGAGCATGGACAAGGACGAAATGAACGCCTTCATGCAGGAGCTGCGCAAGCTCAAGGGCGACCTGGAAGGCAAGGAAATGGGTCTGGTGCGCGTGGTCAGCAAGACCATGCAGCAGGCCATTGCCAAGGCGCGCGACAAGGTCATGCAGCAAACCCAGACCGGCGATGGCTCCAAGAACGCGGCCGAGACCCTGGCAGGAGCCGCCAAGGAAGCCACCCGCACCGACGCTTCCAAGATCGAGACCGTGGAAACCGCTCTGACCGCTGCCGAAGCCACCCGCAAAGCGGTTCGCACGGCCCAGGAGACCATCAAAGTCCTTGCTCCGGAAGAACAGCTCAAGGCCGGCCAGGAAAAGGTCGAATCCAGCGTGCGTGACGGACTCAAGCTTTCCGAGAACAAGAACGCCCAGGAATTTGCACAGGGCATGACCCGGAGCGAAAACCGGCAGCAGAGCCAGCAGCAGACACAGCAACAGGCGCATCAGGAATTCGGAGAGCAATACCAGCCCAAGCAGAACGGCCAGGAAGCCAAAACCGATCAGGCCCAGACCGCCTGGAGCGACTTCATGTCCAAGGTGCGCCAGGACCGTTCCGAATCATCGGCGACGCGCCCCCTGAGCGCGCAGGCTGCCAAGGCGACCCTGGCTGAACCCTTGTCCATGGCCCGCACCGAAACCGGCCCCGCGGCCAAGAGCTGGGAAAATGTTTCCGCACCCCGCGTGCTCAAGCAGGTACAGGATGCCGTTCTGCGCAACCTGACCAATGGCGGACGGCGGTTGACCATCCAGCTCAGTCCCCAGGAATTGGGTCATCTTTCCGTGGCTCTGACGGTCAAGAACAAGGAAGTCCAGGCCGTGATCCGCACGGACAGCGCCGAGACCTCCAAGATCGTGGCCGAACAGATGCAGGCCCTGCGCCAGACCCTGGAAGCCCAGGGCATGAAGGTCACCAAGCTTGAGGTCCAGACCCAGCTTCCAGGCCAGGACTCCCAGTCCTGGATGGGCGAAAACGGGCACAACCAGGCCCAGGCCGAAGACGCCCGCCAGCGCATGCACCAGCGCATGCGGCTGCTGCGCTCCGGCGAATCCGAAGAATTGGCACAAGAAATGAAGAATGATCCCCGCCAGGCAATTCTTTCCGGAAACGGACTGCATGTCATCGCCTAAGCAAGGGAGAAGGTCATGAGCTATTACGGAGTGAGCAATATCGTGGGCGGCTACGAAGATTTGGTTGCCGAACAGAACGCGCCCACGCACAAGTCGCAGATGGACAAGGACGACTTCCTGAAATTGCTGGTGGCTCAGCTGAACCACCAGGACCCGCTGAACCCCATGGAAGACACGGAAATGACCGGCCAATTGGCCGAATATTCCAGCCTGGAGCAGCTCACCAACCTGAACACCACGGCTGAATCCCTGCTGGAGCAAAACGCGGCCAACCAGATGACCACCGCCGTGAGCTTCATCGGCAAGTCCGTCACGGCCAAGGGCTACACCGTGACCAAGGACGACGGCAACGTCAGCAAGATTTCCTACAACCTCGGCGAATCCGTGGCCCAGTTGACAGTCAACATCTACGACACGGACGGCAACATTGTCCGTTCGGATCTCCTGGGCTCCAAGCAGCCCGGTATCGCCCAGTACAATTGGGACGGCCGCGACGACAAGGGCAACCTCGTGCCCGACGGCACCTACTCCGTGGGCATGCTCGGCCAGGACATCAACGGCAAGCAGGTCATGGTCACCACCGAAGTCTCGGGCGTGGTCGAAGGTGTGGTCGCTGAAAACGGCGGCTACTACCTGAAGCTCAAGGACGGTCGTTACGTGAACTTCAAGTTCGTCACGGAAATCGTCACCGAGAACGCCCTTGACAATGGCACGGGCACAGAAACCGATACGGGGACCGACAGCGGGACCGATAGCGGGACCGATAGTGAGACAAGCGGCGCATAAGGCACATTTCGATTATTCGGAGCTCTGCGGCGTCAAGGGAAGAATCAGCCGCGGGCTCCAGCCATTGAGGAACCAGAGGAGTCAAGGAGGTCTATCATGAGTTTGGCATCGTCACTGTTCTCCGGCATTACCGGCCTTTCGGCCCACGGGGAACGCATGAGCGTCATCGGCAACAACCTGGCCAACGTGAACACCACGGGCTACAAGGGTGCGCGCATGCATTTCGAGGATTTAATGAGTCAGGACTTCGCCACCACCAGCGGCATCAGCCAGGTGGGTCGAGGCGTCCGCGTGGCCGCCATCTATACCGACTACGGCCAGGGCGCGCTCGAAACCACGAACGAGTCCACGGACATGGCCATCAGCGGCGACGGCTTCTTCATGGTCTCGCCACGGGGTGAGGACGCCAACTTCTACTCCCGCGCAGGCAACTTCCGTTTCGACAAAAACGGCTATCTCGTCGATCCGCACGGCTATGTTGTCCAGGGATGGGAAATCCAGCGGGCCCAGCCTTCGGCAGCCACCACGGGCAGCCTTGCCGACCTGACCACCAGCAAGGTCAGCGGCGCCATCACCGATGTCCGGCTGGACAGCTTCCAGTCGCCCCCTGAAGCGACAACCCAGGCCTCGTTCATCACCAACCTGGACCCGTCCGAAGCGAGCCGCTCCAATTCCGCCACCTCGCCCTATTTCGCCATGTTCCAGGGATGGGACGGACAGGATGCGGACAACGACGGACGCAACATCGCGGACACATCCTATTCGTATTCCACCAGCACCAAGGTCTACGACGAAATCGGCACGGCCCACACCATGAGCATCTATTACGACCAGGTCACCCTGTCCAATGCGGGCGGCTATTCGGTCTGGGAATACATGGTCACGGTTCCGCCGTCCGATGACGGACGCTATTTCGGCTCGGGCGCGGGTCTGCAGCGCATGTCCGACACCTCTGGCGCAGGCGTGCTCATGATCGGCACCCTGACCTTCCGCGCCGGACAGCTCGTGGGCCAGTCGGCCTACACCTACAAGGGCTCGGCCAGCGGCGACGTGGGTTCGCTCTCCAACTGGTCTTTGGCCCGCACCTCGACCCAGGGATATCCGCTGTGCACCCCCAACTTCCTGGGCGTGTCCAACGCTTCGGTGGCCAACGGCACCAACGCGCAACCCATCGAGATCAACTTCGGCATGCGCAACACCGCCAACATCACCACCTCGAACATCGGCGCAGGCTGGACAGTGGCAGGCGGCGGCGCAGTGCCCACCACGGCAAACATGGTCGGCAACAATATCACCTCGGTCCAGTCCACCCTGGCCAACATGGAAATTCCTTCCATCAGCGCCCTGGCAACCCAGAGCTTCGACACGGGCGGCTCCAGCACCCTGTACCAGGACCAGGACGGTTATCCGGCGGGCGTGTTGCAAAACGTCTCGGTCAACCGCGAAGGCGTGCTTACGGGCCGTTATTCCAACGGACAAGTCATCGAGCTGTACAAGATCACCCTGGCCACCTTCACCAATGAATGGGGCCTGCGGCGCGAAGGCGGCAACCTCTTCAGCGAAACACAGCAGTCGGGCCAGGCATTGACCGGCTTTGCCGGAAGCAACGGCAAGGGCACCATCGACGGCAACACGCTGGAGTTGTCCAACGTGGACATGGCCACGGAGTTCGTACGCATGATCACCACGCAGCGCGGCTTCCAGGCCAACACCAAGGTGATCACCACGGCGGACTCCATGCTCGGCGAAGTCATCGCCATGAAGCGTTAACGGACGTGAAACCTTAGTTGATTGACGCCTCCCCGCAGGCGAAAAAACGTAACGAAGCCTCAGGGCTCGTAGATAGACTCCTTCCTCAGGACACCGCCGCCGGATTCTTCCTCCGGCGGCGGAACAAAAGGCGGCGCATCCTCCGGGACGCGCCGCCTCTTTTGTCTACAAGGGGAAAGCCCTGCAACGTCAATCTTCCAGGAAATAATCGGAATCTATCCGCTTGATGCTGTACGACTGGGCCAGCGACACGCCGACATTGTTCTCGATCATGAATTCGGACAGCTTCACGCCGTCTATCAGGATGATCCGGCTTTCAATGTCCTTCGCATATTGTATCGCTTCCGAGGTGAAGCTGGAGGTCGTAATGAAGACCCCCTTCTTGGCCTTCTTGCCCAGCAGCGCCCCCGCGAACTTCTGTATTTCCGGCCTGCCCACGGGCTGATCCCAACGTTTGGCCTGGATATAGATCACGTCGAGGCCCAACTTGTCTTCGTTGATGATTCCGTCGATACCGCCG
>JAZHDD010000042.1:0-64060 GCA_036541255.1 Desulfovibrionaceae bacterium
CAGAGCGTGCCGCGCGCCATACAATTGCGCCAGTGCGCCATTTTCTGCCTTGCGGACGAGGAATACGGTTCGCGGGTCGCCCAGGGGCTGGGATTGGATGTCGGGGAAGTGAAGCGGCTTGCCGCAATGACGCAGGAACAGCGGCTGGCGGCCACGCCTTTGTAATATTGTTTGGTCCATGATCAAGCCCCCCTGCCGTCAAGCGGCAGGGGGGCTTTGTTTATTCCCAACTCAAATGGCCGGAGAATCCAGGTGTCACCAGGCCGTAAAACCGTCGTCCGAGTCCTGGGCATACTCATCCTGGGCAGAGGGCAGGGCATGTCTCTGAGAACTTTGCGGCAAGGCTTGCCCTGGATTTTGCTTGGCCAACCGGAACCGGGCCACCGCGCTCTTGAGCAGTTCGGCCTGCCCGTTCAGCTCTTCCGCGGCCGCTGCTGTTTCCTCTGCACTGGCCGTATTTTGATGCGTGACCAGCTCGATCTGGGTCAGGCCGTTGTTGACCTGCCGGATGCCTTCAGCCTGATGCGAGCTGGCGTCGGCAATGTCCTTGGTGATGGACGCGGCCTTGCCCACGGCTTCGGCAATGGCCTGAAGTTGTTCTGCCGTGCGGTCCGAGACCTTGGAGCCATCCTGGACCTGCTTGATGGACCCTTCGATGAGCCCGGCGGTTTCCCGAGCGGCCTTGGCGCTGCGTCCCGCAAGATTCCGGACTTCCTCGGCCACCACGGCGAATCCCTTGCCATGGCTGCCTGCACGGGCAGCTTCCACAGCCGCGTTCAGGGCCAGCAGATTGGTTTGGAAGGCGATTTCGTCAACCACTTTGATGATGCTGCCGATGTTCTGGCTTGTCTTGTTGATCTCCTCCATGGCCTTGAGCATCTGGCGCATTTCCTCGTTGCCGGTGGATGCGCCTTCGCTGGCCTTGGAGGTGTGCTCACGGGCAATCGCTGCCTGTTCCGCATTGGTTTCGGTCCGTGATCCGATATCCGTGAGCGAGCTGGTGATTTGCTGGAGTGAGCTGGCCTGCTCAGTGGCTCCCTGGGACAGGGCCTGGGTCGCGGAGGACACTTCGCTGGAACTGGCCGCAATATTTTCCGCAGCGCGGCGAATTTCACGCACAAGGTCCTGCAGACCGACAAGCATATCGTGTAACGCCAGACCGAGGTCGTCGTTTTCCGAAGCCAGATGGACCTCCACGTTCAGGTCGCCTTCGGCAATGGCACGCGCCAGTGCCGCCTTTTCCCGTTGTGTGGTCAGCAACCGGGCTGCGCTACGGGCCAGATCACCGATTTCATCGCCTCGGAGCAGAAGCCTTTCATCCGGGTCCTGGCGAGTGTCCCCACAGGCCACGGCTTCGAGTCTGGCCGCTGTTTCACGTACAGGTCGACTGAGAGAGCGGGCAAAATACGCACTCACGGCAACGCCGAGGATTGCCACCACGGCGGAAAGGAGCAACACCCAGAAGCGCATGCTGGACAGTTCGTTGTTGACGCTTTCCAGCGTGTCTGTGAAGTCGCTCAGATCAGCCGTGGAAACCACGATCCAATCCCAGGGCTTGTAAAGCGAGGACGCGGAGATGCGTTCCACAGGCGCATTGCCCTTGGCTTTTTGCTGGAGGTAGCGAAGAACTGCAGGGTCCTGACCGCGCGGAGTGGCCGCGGCAATCAATTCCGCGAAAATATCCCTTCCTGCTGCGTCGGTTTCTCCGGTGGCCTGTTTGCCGATAAGCGTTTCATCGCGCTGGACCACGATTTTTCCCTTATCCCTGCCTTCCGCACCGAGAATGGTTACGGAGCCGGACTTGCCGACCTTGCGCTGCGTGATGGCTTCGATAAGCGCTTTGATTCCTGTCTGCTGGATGCCGACATACAATGCGCCGATGACCTGTCCGCTTGCGTCCTTGATCGGCTCGTAAACAGTGAGATACCAGTCATTGACCACATAGGCGCGGCCACGGAATGTCTCGCCGCGGAGCAGGGTTTGGGTCACGGGGCTGTCACTTGGAATGTAAGTGCCCACAGCCCTGTTCCCGTCGAGTTTTTTTACGCTGGTTGCGACACGCAGCATGTCGCCTTTCTGGTTCATGCGTTGAAAAATGGTGCAGGTGGAGTTCACCAGGCTTGTGAGTTCGTCCACGACAGGGCTGGGCACGTCAAAACTGGTGGTATGCCCCAGCCATACATCCCCGAGCATGAAACGGGGAATTTCGATGTTGCCCCCTTCCTTGCTGACTTGGTTGATGGCGTTCCAGTTTTCTGTTTCCAGGGCCAGATGTGGTGATCCGTGTTCATTGAGCAATCTTCGAGCCGTGTTCAGCTGCCCTTCCAGTTCCCGCAACAGGGTCTGGTTTTGGGTTTCCAGGAGGTTGAGGATGTCATTGTTCGCTCCGGCAACCTCTTTGGCTATTTGCTCGCCCAGAAGGGCTTCCATGCTGTCACCAAGTTGGGCTTGCCTCATGAGCATGACGCTCAGAACACAGATTGCCGTAGCGAGAACCAGACCTGCTCCGAGAAGGATGACTTTGCTTCCGATTTTCATAACCAATCTCCGTGGTTAAGCTGTATCTCGGTAGTCCCGACCGTCAGTCGCGTGTGAATAAAATAATAACAAGGAGAGGACTGGATTCCTTGTGTTAGTATAGTTCTATCAATTTTACCCTGTGTGTTCAAGGGGGCGCGATGTAACTGTCTGAAAGGAAAATATTTTTAAGCGAAATGTATTGTATGGTGCTGAGTTCTTGACATCCGCAGGCCATACGTTTAACACGTTTCCTCTTTGGGAGCGTCTTGCTTAAAGCAATGAAGAGCGCGTAGAATAAACAGATTTGGTGCAATACGGCCACTGGCCGGGAGAGTTGACGTGCAGATCGAAGTGAACGGACAAATGGTGGAAGCCAAGGCCGGAGCCCCCTGCGGAGATGTGCTCCAGGAAAGCCTGTCCAAAAAACAGTTCAAGAATACAGTCGTTTGCCG
Source organism: Desulfovibrionaceae bacterium (assembly GCA_036541255.1). Classification (GTDB taxonomy): domain Bacteria; phylum Desulfobacterota; class Desulfovibrionia; order Desulfovibrionales; family Desulfovibrionaceae; genus Paucidesulfovibrio. The sequence continues at coordinate 2,973 of JAZHDD010000042.1, forward strand.
TTGTGGCGACGCCCTTCTGGACCTGACCTCGCCCTTGCCCGAAGACTGTCGAACCCTTGAGCCCGTCTTCGCGGACAGCGAAGAGGGCCTGGACATCATCCGCCATTCCGCTGCGCACCTCATGGCCGAGGCCGTGAAAAAGCTCTTTCCCGAGGTTAAGGTCACCATTGGTCCGGCCATCGAAAACGGTTTCTACTACGACTTCGATTTCGAGCGCGCTTTTACGCCCGAAGATTTGGAGCAAATCGAAGCTGAAATGGAGCGGTCCGTAGGTGCGGACAAGCTCTTCTCCCGTAGCGAGATGAGCAGGGACGAGGCCAAGGCTTTCTTTGCAGCCCAAGGCGAGACCTACAAAGGCGAAATTATTGACGATCTCGGTGCAGAGCGCTATTCCATATATAAACATGGCGAATTTACCGACCTCTGCCGCGGGCCCCATGTGCCACGCACCGGCCTGATCAAGGCCTTTAAGCTGCTTTCCGTGGCGGGCGCATACTGGCGCGGCGACGAAAAGAACAAGCAGTTGCAACGGATTTACGGCACGGCCTGGGCCAACCCCAAGCAGCTCAAGCAGTACCTGGACCGCCTGGAAGAAGCCAAGAAACGCGACCATCGCAAGCTCGGCACTCAGCTGGACCTGTTTTCGATCCACGAGGACGTGGGCGGGGGGATGATCCTCTGGCATCCCAAGGGCGCATTGGTGCGGGCCATCCTTGAGGATTTCGAAAAGAAGGAACACCTCAAGCGCGGCTACCAGCTGGTGCAGGGGCCCCTGATCCTCAAGCGGGAGCTGTGGGAAAAGTCCGGTCACTATGACAACTACCGTGAAAACATGTATTTCACGGAGATCGACGAGCAGGCCTACGGCATCAAGCCCATGAACTGTCTCGCGCATATGCTGATCTACAAGTCGCGCTTGCGCAGTTATCGCGACTTGCCCATCCGCTATTTCGAGCACGGTATTGTACACCGCCATGAGAAATCCGGCGTGTTGCACGGACTGTTGCGCGTGCGTTCCTTCACTCAGGACGATGCCCATCTGCTCTGTCGCCCGGATCAGCTTCAGCAGGAAATCATCGGCGTGGCGCAGTTCGTCAAAGATGTCATGGAAATGTTCGGATTTGATTTCGAGGCGGAAATTTCCACGCGTCCCGAGAAGTCCATTGGCTCGGACGAGGACTGGGAACGCGCTACCGAAGCCCTGAAAAACGCTTTGGACGCCATGGGTTGGGCCTACGATATCAATGAGGGCGACGGCGCTTTCTATGGCCCCAAAATCGACATCATCATCAAGGACGCTCTGGCGCGTCGTTGGCAATGCGCCACGATCCAGTGTGATTTTACCTTGCCAGATCGTTTCGACTTGGTATATGTGGGCGAAGACGGAGAACGCCACCGTCCGGTCATGCTGCACAGGGTGATCCTGGGATCCCTGGAAAGATTCCTCGGCGTGCTCATCGAGCACTTTGCCGGGGCTTTTCCTGTCTGGCTTGCTCCAGTTCAGGCGCGAGTCTTGACCGTAACGGATGCGCAGAATGAGTTCGCCGGCAAGGTCCGTGACTATCTCGTGAGTCGAGGTATTCGGGCCGAGGCCGATCTCAGGAATGAGAAGCTCGGCTACAAGGTGCGGGAAGCCCAAATGGAAAAAATCCCGTACATGCTGGTTGTCGGCGACAAGGAAGTGGAAGCCGGGGCCGTCAACGTTCGCTGGCGCGACGGAGATGATCCCGGAATGATGGCATATGAGGACGCTGCGGAGCTGATTCTTTCCGCAGCTTGTGAGCCGTTCCAACGAGGAGGGATGAGTTATAGCTTTTCGACGACAGGATCGCCGCATACCGCGTAAGGATGACGGCGTCCGCCGCAACGAGCGGATTAGGATTCCTCAGGTTCGTGTGGTTGACGAAGAGGGCGAACAGCTCGGCGTCATCCCCACGCAGGAAGCCCTGGCCATTGCCCGAGAAAGAGGTTTGGACCTCGTGGAGGTCGCCGCTACTGCCGATCCTCCTGTCTGCAGAATTATGGACTATGGCAAGTTCAAGTACCAGCAGCAGAAACGGCAGCAGGAAGCGAAGAAGAAGCAGACGGTCATTCAGATCAAGGAAGTCAAATTCCGCCCCAAAACGGATGATCATGACTACCAGACCAAGCTTCGGAGCATAATTAAATTTCTGGACAAGGGTGACCGCTGCAAAGTGACGGTATTCTTCCGGGGACGCGAGATCGTGCATAAGGATCGCGGTCTTATGGTTCTGGAAAGAGTCGTCGAGGACACCAAAGAGATTGCTCGCATGGAACAGCCGCCCTCTGCTGAGGGACGGACCATGACCATGCTGCTTTCTCCCACAAAGAAATAAGCTTTCCGCGGCCTAGCCGTGGTTGACTGGAAATGAAGCGATTAATGATCCGGGCCATGCCTGGCATCTGAGGAGGATGACATGCCTAAGATGAAGACCAACCGCAGCGCTGCCAAGCGTTTCGAGAAGACAGGAAGCGGCAAGTTCCGCCGTCGCAGGAAAAACCTGCGCCACATCCTGACCAAGAAGAACGCCAAGCGGAAGCGTCGTTTGGGACAGTCCGCCCTAGTGGATTCCACCAACGAAGCGGCTGTCAAACGTCTGATGCCTTACGCGTAGGGCCGTTGGGCCGACGCGGTTTTTTGAGTGACCATAACACGTCCACCTGTCCATGCCCCCAAAGGCGGGCCAGGTACGAAGCGATGGAGGCTTAAATGAGAGTGAAGAGAGGCGTGGCTGCCCGTCGGCGCCACAAGAAATATTTGAAGATGGCCAAGGGCTACCGCGGAGCGGGCAGTCGTCTGTACCGTACCGCGCGGGAGCGCGTGGAAAAAGCCCTGTGCATGGCTTTCCGCGGCCGCAAAGAGCGCAAGCGCGAATTCCGCAAGCTGTGGATCATCCGTATCAATGCCGCTGCCCGTCTGCACGGCCTGTCCTACAGCAAGTTCATCAACGGCCTGAAGATCGCCGGTATTGAGCTGAACCGTAAAGTCCTGGCCGATATGGCCGTTCGTGACAAGGACGTGTTCGCCAAGGTTGCCGCCCAGGCCAAAGCCCAGCTGAGCTAAAATGTCCATCGACCTGCAGTCCTTTATCAAAGGACTTGAGAGCCTGACCAGCGATTGCGAGCCGAAAGCTGGTCAGGCTTGCTCTTTGAAGGAAGTCGAAGAACTCAGGATCGAATTCCTGGGTCGCAAGGGAAAGCTTGCCGCAAGCATGGCCGATCTGCGCGATCTCTCCAACGAAGACAAGCCCGAAGCCGGAAAAAAGGCCAATGAAGTCAAGACGGCCCTCACGGAGCTTCTCGATGCGGCCCAGCACAAGCTGGAACGCGCCGAAGCCGAGGAAGGGCTTTCCCGCTTCGATCCCACTCTGCCTGGTCGCAAGCCCTGGGCCGGTTCGCTGCATCCCGTGACTCTGGTCATGGATGAAATATGCGACGTGTTCACGGGCCTGGGCTTTGAAGTGGTCTCCGGACCCGAAGTGGAGAACGACTGGAACAATTTCGAGGCCCTGAACATGCCGCCGGACCATCCGGCCAGAGACATGCAGGACACCCTCTATGTCTCGGACCGCATCCTGCTGCGCACGCACACCTCTTCGCTTCAGATCCGCACCATGCGCGACCGCAAGCCTCCTGTGGCCGCCGTTGCGCCGGGGCGCGTCTATCGCCGCGACTCGGACATCACGCACACGCCCATGTTCCACCAGATCGAAGGTTTTCTTGCGGACAAAAACGTGAGCATGGCCGATTTGCGCGGAACGCTCACCGCCTTTGTGCGCCAGTTGTTCGGCTCGTCGGTCAAGGTTCGTTTCCGTCCCAGCTTTTTCCCCTTTACCGAACCGTCAGCCGAAGCCGACATCTCTTGCTTCCTCTGCGGCGGCAAGGGAGAAAAGGACGGCTGCACCTGCCGGGTCTGCAAGGGCACTGGCTGGGTGGAGATTCTGGGCTGCGGCATGATCGACCCGAACGTGTTCCGGTCCGTGGGCTATGATCCCGAAGAAGTGCAGGGATTCGCTTTCGGTCTTGGCGTAGAGCGCGTGGCCATGCTCAAGTACGGCATCGGCGACCTGCGCATGTTCTTTGAGAACGACGTCCGCTTTCTTGAACAATTCTGCTAATCCCGCATTTTTGAGGCGCTTATGCTTGTCAGTCTGCAATGGTTGCGCGAATTCACGCCGTATGAAGGTCAGGCCCAGGCTCTGGGCGACCGTCTCACCATGCTCGGCCTGGAGCTGGAGGAGATAAAGGACCCCTTTGCCGAAATAGCCGAAGTGGTCATCGGCCATGTGGTGGAGTGCGGCAGGCATCCCGAGGCGGACAAGCTTTCTGTTTGCCGCGTGGATGTGGGGGATGAGGTCTTGGATATTGTTTGCGGCGCGCCCAATGTGGGAAAGGGCCAGAAGGTGGCCGTGGCCAAGGTGGGGACGACCCTGCCCGGCGGCCTCAAACTGAAAAAGGCCAAGCTGCGTGGACAGCCTTCCAACGGCATGATCCTGTCCGAACGGGAAATGGAACTTTCCGACAATCACGAAGGCATTCTTGTGCTGCCGGATTCCATGGCGCCGGGCGAACGCCTGGTGGACGCCCTGGGACTGGAGCGCGAGGTCCTGGATATCGACATCACGCCCAACCGGGCCGACTGTCTCTCCCATCTGGGCATTGCACGCGAGGCTGCTCTGGCTTTCAAACTTCCTTTGGCCCTGCCCAAGCTGAAACTGGACGAGGGCGGCGAAGCGCACAGGCCTTATGCCAAGATCGTCATCGACGATGCCGAACTGTGCCCCATGTATTCCGCGCGCTATCTCCGCGGTGCCAAGATCGGGCCTTCTCCCGCCTGGATGCGCTATCGTTTGCATGCGGTCGGTGTGAGGGCCATCAGCAATCTGGTGGATGTGACCAACTATATTTTGATGGAGCTGGGCCAGCCCCTGCACGCCTTTGACTGGGATTTGCTGCGCGGAGACCAAGTGCGCATCGCCCCGGCCGAGGAGGGGGCCAAGCTTACGACTCTGGACGGCCAGGAACGCACCCTGCTTGCCTCTGACCTGCTCATCTGGGATGGTGAGCGGCCCATTGCCCTGGCCGGCGTCATGGGTGGCCTGGATACCGAGATCAATGCGGCTTCCACGAACGTGCTTTTGGAGGGCGCCGTGTTTCGTCCCGGCACCATCCGCAAGACAGCGCGCCGTTTGGCGCTCCATTCCGAAGCGTCGTACCGGTTCGAGCGCGGCGTGGATCAGGTGGGCACGCCCTATGCCACGGCCCGCGCAGCGCAGCTCATGGCCGAACTTTCCGGAGCGCAGGTCCTGCCGCATGTTTCCGTAGCCGAACCGCGTCCCTGGCAGAAACGCCGCCAGATTTTCCGCCGCGCCCGCCTCAATTCGCTCATCGGCATCGATTTCACCGCCGGCTTTTGCAGGCAGACCCTGGAAGGCATGGGCTGCGTGGTTGACGATGGCCGTGGCGAGGAATGGGTTGTTTCCAGTCCGTCGCATCGGTTGGACCTGGAGCGCGAAGTGGATCTTTTCGAGGAAATCGCTCGCGTGCACGGTTTGGACCGTATCCCCGAAGTGTTGCCGCGTATTTCCAAGGCGCCCGAAGCAAAAATCACCCGCGAAACAGCGTACGGCTTCAACCGTCTGCTCAAGACCTGGGCGCGTGGAGCTGGATTGCGCGAAGCCGTTAATTACAGCTTTGTAGGACAGAGCGATCTGGACAAATTGGGGTTGCCAGTGGAAGGCCGGGTGGCTGTTGCCAATCCGCTTTCCGAAGACCAGAACGTGCTGCGAACGGCCCTTTCCGCCGGACTGCTCACGAGCCTGCGCAACAATCTGGCCCAGGGCAACAATCGGCTGCGTTTGTTCGAAATCGCCAAAGTGTTCCATGTCGATCGTGATTCCGACACCGAAACCTGCGAACGCACCCGTTTGGGCGTGCTGCTGTATGGCAACCGATTCGCTGAGGAGTGGCCCTGGCCCCAGGGAGATGCCGACTATCTCGACGTGAAGGGACTTGTCGAACAACTGCTGGATCAGTTCAAGCTGGGCCAAGGCATATTCAGCCGTGCAACGTCGCATCCCTTCCTGGAGCCTTGCGTGGACGTGTCGGTCCAGGGGCGCCCTCTGGGCGTTTTGGGTATGGTCCGTCCGGACATGGCTGACGCTTTCCATGCGCGCAAAGAAGTCTGGATGGCCGAACTGGATGTGGACTTGCTGCGCGAAATGATTACCGGTCATGTGGTGGCTTTTGCCCCACTGCCCAAGCTGCCGCCGGTCCGGCGCGACGTCACTTTCCGGGCACCGGTCACGTTGGAGGCCGGACGCATCCTGGAGGCTATCGACGCGGACAAGCCCACATTGTTGGAGTCGGCAACCCTGGTGGCGGTGTACGCCCCTGAAAGTGACGCGGAACAACGCAACCTTTCCTTCCGCATGACCTATCGCCATGCGGAAAAGACCCTCAAGGACAAGGAAGTGGACAAGGTGCATACCCGCCTGGTTCAGAGCCTCATGGAAAAGTTGTCTGTGAAGATGTAGCTATTTTCTTTTGTTTGCATGGGGCCTGTGCAGGGAGACCTGTGCAGGCCTTTTTAAATTAAAGTCTTTTTATTCCAAACTACTATCGATCGCTATTTTTAATCAGGCGGTGCTTTGCTACAGATACTGTGGGCCGCAGGGCTTGCTGAGAGACCTCATTTCGCTCCATGGTATCGCCTCTTTCCCAAGGGCGTTGTCTCTGATATGGACAAAGCCATGAGTGAACTCGGTCAATTCAAGCGCTACAGGATAGGCAAGGCCGCCAAAATCCTGGACGTGAAGACCTCGGTACTTCGGTTCTGGGAGAGCGAGTTCCCCCAGCTGGATCCCGTGCGCACGGAATCGGGACAGCGCCTCTATACTGCGGAGCACATGGAGCTGCTCAAACGTATCAAACAGCTGCTGTATAACGAAGGTCTGACCATCGAAGGGGCGCGCAAGCGTTTAGAGGAGGGCGAAGAAACGTCTTCCCCCTCGGTCTCGGATTCTTCGGATCGTTTTTTCTTGCGTGAGGTGGCGTCGGAATTGCGCGCCATTCTCGGCCTTTTCAAAGCGTAGTCTCGTTGGTTGCGGACCGACACGGTTCGCCCGGATAATGGATGAACCGCTGCCGCTCATGAGCGTAATCGCGAAATTCCAATGCGGAGTTGATTCTTGAGAATAATCAAGCTGTTGTTCAAATTGGCTCTTGTTCTTGCCCTGCTCTGCGTCATCGCAGCGGTAGGAGTGATTCTGTTTCTCGATCCCAACGAATACCGCGACCGCATAGCGCAACTCGTCCAGGAACAGACCGGACGCGAGTTGGTTCTGGCCGGTCCGCTCAAGCTTTCCGTGTTTCCTTCCTTGGCTCTGGAGGCCGAGGACGTGACCCTGGGCAATGCGCAGGGATTTGGTGACGCTCCTATGGCGCAGGTGCGCCGCGCTTCCCTGGATATCCGTTTGCTCCCGTTGTTGCAGGGGAGGGTGCGCATCGGTCATGTGGATATGGACGGACTGGAACTGCGCCTGATGCGAGATGCCCAGGGCCGCACCAACTGGGAGGATTTGGATCAACCTGCCACGGAAGGTTCGCCCGCTACGGAACGCCCCGGCAATGAAACGCCTGGCCGCGAATCCTCTGCCGCCTATGATTTTGCGTTGCAGGGTGTATCCGCCACGAATGTGCATCTGGTCTGGGACGACCGCTCCGCCGACACGCATTACGAGTTGAACGATGCGCAACTGCGCATGGGGGCGGTCCGTCTGGGCGCACCCGTGACATTGGAGCTGTCTTTCGGATTCACCTCGGACAAGCCGCAGGTGGCGGCCACGCTGCGACTGGCCGGAGACCTGGGGTATGACATTTCTTCGCAGCAATACGCCATGCCCCGCCTGGATCTGCATGTGCAGGCTCAGGGCAAGGGGTTGCCTGGTGGACAAGTGGAATTCGGTCTTGCCGCGGACAATGTGCTCTTGGATCTGGATAGGCAAACTTTGGGTATTTCCGGGTTCACGTTGCGTGGACATGGGGCTGAAGCCAATGGTTCATTGACGGTCCGCGATCTGCTCAAGGCCCCTTCGGCCGAAGGCGTGGTGGAATTGTCGCCGTGCGATTTGCGCGCCGTGTGTGGCTCTTTGGGCTTGAAGCTGCCGGAAACTGCCGATCCCAATGCGTTTACCTCCGTGGCCACCACTGCCAAGTTCCGATATTCACCGGAATTGCTGGAGATTCCCTTCCTGGAATTGGATGCGGATGGCGATAAGGTGCGCGGGAGCTTGCGCATTGAAAATTTCAACGCGCCTGTTTATGCCGTTGACCTGGAAACCGCTGATTTGAATGTAGATCGGTACCTTGCTCCGACAGAAAAGGGCACGGACGTCGTGGAGCAGCCCTTCGCCGAGGCTGAAGTGCCTGTTGCAGGTGTGGGCCTGCAAGAGGGGCAGGGGCAAATCCAGGCCGCGGAGTTGGAACAGACACTGGAACCGTTGCGTCACCTGAATATGGATGTGGGTCTCCGGGCCGACAAGCTCAAGGCCGGGGGCTTGCGGTTTCAGGATGTGCAGGTGCGGTTGCGGGCCCGTAATGGCGTGTTGGCGCTGGAACCATTGCGCCTTGGGCTGAAACATGAGGACAGCAATTACGCGCTGGAGACGGGCAAGGCCTTTGGCGATTTGTACAAGATGGCCTTGCGTGTGGATTCGTTTCGCCTGACTGGACCGTCCGGAAATCTTTCGGGTCGGTTTTCAGGTACGAATCTGCTCGACGCTCCGGACGTGGAAGGCTCTCTGGCCATGGAACGGCTCAATGTCCGCGAACTGGCCAACGTTCTGAAATTGACCTTGCCGGAAATGGCCGATCCCATGGCCCTCAGCGACGTGCAGGGGACGTTCGCCTTTGCGTATGCACCGCAGGGCATTGCCGTGCCCGATTTTGATCTGCGTTTGGACGGGGCCCCCATCAAGGGCTTTTTCCGGCGCAGCGCCGCGGAACCTGCGGCATATCGCTTTGCGCTCAAGGCCGGGCGGCTTGATCTGGATCGCTACCTGCCGCCGGTCAAGGAAGGCGCGTCTTCTGTCCCGTCCGTTCCGGAGCCTGGAGTGCAGGCAGGTGCGAAGCCCGGAGACAAAGGGGGAAAAAGCGAGGGGGAGCGTACCGATCTTCTTGCCGAAGCCCGCAAGCTGGATGCCCAGGGCACGGTTGACGTGGATGTGATCAAGTTTCGCAATGTCGAATTGAAGGGCATCCATGCTGAAACCCGCGCTGCCGGAGGAGTGGTGGATTTGGCTCCGCTCAGTTTCACCTATGGGGAAGGCGCGGTTGATTTGGCCTGGCGCTTCGATGCCCGCACCAAGACCGGGACCAATATGCTTGCGGCCAAGATTCGCAGTCTCAAGCTCGGCCCGCCGCTGCGTTCCTTTGCGGGTATCAAGGATTTCGAAGGGACATTGACCATGCGGACCCTGGAACCGTTGACCTGGCAGGGGCTGGACGTGGCCGGACTCAAGCGCAGCCTGTCGGGGCAGGCATCATTTGCCGTGCGTGACGGCGTGTATCCGGGGCTGGACATCTTCTCCATGATTGCGGTGGTGGATCAGATCACTTCGGTGCTCGAAGGCAAGAAAGATGACCGTACCCGTTTTGGCGAGGCCACGGGTACTCTTGTGGCCAAGAATGGCGTGGTTCACTGCGACAATCTTTGCGTCAAGGGGCCGGGATTGCGGGCCAGCGGCGAAGGCTTCGTGAATTTGTCCAGCGAGGAGATCGATTATCTTGTGCGCGCCATGGCCGTGCCCGATTCCCAGGGGCAGGGAGGGGCAGCTTGTGACGAATTCTATGGCGTGCCCATTCCCGTGCGTGTTTCCGGCACGTTCGACAAGCCCCGGTATTGGGTCAGCGGACCGGAATATGCGGCCAGCGTTGCGCGTGGCGTGGTCGGTCTGGTCAGTGGTGTCGTGGGCACGGGCACGGATGCCGTGGGCACGGTTGTACAAGGCGGAGCCGATGCGGCCGGCGGGGTGGTGCAGAAGAGCGCCGAGGCTGTCGGGGATGTGATCGAGAGCGGAGCCGAAGCCGTGGAGAAGTTCATCGACGAACTGGGCAAGCTGTTCTAGCTTGCGTTGTCTGCAAGCTCCGTAAGTTTGAGAAAACTCGTTTCCAGAGGTTCCTTTTCGTCAACCAACTGACGCAAATAGGAATTGATCGGTTTGCGCATGGCAATGGCTTTGTCGATGTCCGGATTTGAGCCTTTCTGATAAGCACCGATATTGACCATGTCCTCCACTCTTTGAAATGTGGCCATGTGGCGGAGGATGGCGCGTCCGGCCTCTTGAACCTGTTCCGGGGTAACATCGGAACGGAGTCGGCTGATGCTCTTGAGCACGTCGATGGATGGGTAGTGCCCCTGGTCGGCGAGGTCGCGGGTGAGCACGATATGTCCGTCCAGAATGGCGCGGGTGGCGTCGGCAATGGGTTCGGTAAAATCGTCGCCGTCCACGAGCACGGTATAGATGCCGGTGATGGAACCTTTGGAATTCTTGCCCGCCCGTTCCAGAAGCTGGGGCAGATGCGCAAAGACCGAAGGCGTGTACCCGCCGCGCGTGGGAGGTTCTCCCGCAGCCAGTCCCACCTCGCGTCCGGCCATGCAGAAGCGCGTCACGGAATCCATCATCAGCAGAACATCCTTGCCCTGGTCGCGGAACCATTCCGCGATTGCCGTGGCCGCATAGGCGGCACGCATGCGGATCAGGGAACTTTTATCCGAAGTGGCCACCACGAGCACGCTGCGTTTGAGACCTTCCGGACCCAGGTCGCGCTCCATGAATTCCACCACTTCTCTGCCACGTTCGCCCACCAGCGCGATGACGTTCACGTCCGCCTTGGTGGTCCGGGCCATCATGCCCATGAGTGTGGATTTGCCCACGCCCGAGCCGGCCATGATGCCCACGCGCTGGCCTTTGCCCAGGGTCAGGAGTCCGTTGATGGCGCGGACGCCCACATCCAGAGGTTCGGTGATGCGGGGACGGTCCAGGGGGTTGGGAGGCTCGTTGTAAAGCGGTACGTAGTCTTCGGGCGCGAATGCGCCGTTGTTGTCCAGGGGCGCGCCAAAGGCGTCCACGGCACGTCCGAGCATGGACTGGGCCACAGGAACCAGGGGCGGGGTCGCCGAGTTGCGGATCAGGCTGCCGGGTTGGATGCCGCGCATGTCGCCGTAGGGCATGAACAGGCAGGACTGGTCGCGGAATCCCACCACCTCGGCGGCCACGCTTTTTCCGGAAACGCCTTGGGGCAGCAGGTGGCAGACCGAGCCGAGCGGGGCGCGGATGCCCTGGCCTTCGGCGATCAGACCGACGACTTTGGTCACCTTGCCGTAGGATCGGCAGGGGTCGATTTCCTTGATGAGCTGAGCGGCCTCGCGCGGGTCAAGCGCCATCGCCGCCCTCGGATTTCTTCTCGCCCAGGCGGCGCAGGGTGAGCTGATCGAGGATTTCCCGGACGCCTTCCCAGCGTCCGTCCACGCCGTTTTCCACCTTGGCGTTCACCGCTTCCAGCACGACGCCGGCGCTGATGCGCGGATCAGGCTTGATCAACCACTTGTCCAATTTGGGATTGGTGGTTTGGGCCTTTTTCAATAATTCTTCCAGCACCGGGGCGTCTTCGGCGGCGCAACGCACGGTCAGGAAACGGTCCGATTCGAGCCGGTCCAGCGCTTCCTCCAGGAGTTGCTCCAGGATTTCCGCACGGCGTTCATCTATTTCTACGGCCACGATTTTTTCCACGGCCACGTGGATCAGTTGGAGCATGTCGGCGCGGCGCACGGCCCAGACTTCTTCGGTCTGGGCGCGGATGGTCTCCAGCACCTGGGAAAGTCCCAGGGCGGTCTCTTCCAATTGTGCGCGGAGCATTTCGTCGCCCTGGGCGATGCCTTGGGCAAATCCTTCTTGGCGGGCGCGTTCGTGGATGTCCTCGGCTTCGCGCATGGCCTTGGCGATGATGTCCTTGGCCATGACCTGGGCCTTGCCGCGTACGCGGGAGATGAACTCCTCGTCCATGGCGCCGTCCCAGGTGAGTTTTTTCTTGCCCTCCAGCTCCTGGATGGACATCTGGTCCGGACCCGGCGTGTCCACGCCGAGGAAGACCCGTCCCGTGTGCCGTTGCGGAGTCGCGCTAGATGAAGACATCGCTGCCGCCTCTGCTGATGGCTATCTTGCCCTCGTCCTCCAGTCGGCGGACGGTCTTGACGATATTTTGCTGCGCTCCTTCCACGTCCGAGAGCTTGACCGGGCCCATGATTTCCAGGTCTTCCTTGATCATGGCGCCGGCGCGCTCCGAGAGGTTGGACAGGAACTTTTCCTTGAGTTCGTCGCTCGCACCCTTGAGCGCCATGGTCAGGTCCTCGTTGGAGACCTCCTTGAGCAGTTCGCGGATGCTGCGGTCGTCGATGGTCTTGATGTCCTCGAACACGAACATGAGGTTGCGGATGTCCTCGGCCATTTGCGTGGACTCTTCCTCGATCTCGGCCAGGACTTCTTCCTCGGTCTCGCGGTTGACCGCGTTGAGGATTTCGGCCACTGCGGCAACGCCGCCGACCTTCTTGCCTTCCTTGCCGCCGATGGCGATAAGCTGGCTTTGCAGCACCTTGTCCACTTCCATGAGCATCTCCTCGGCCACGGCTTCCAGCTTGGCCAGACGCATGAGCACTTCGGCCCGTACGCCCGAGGGCAGGTTCTGGATAAGTTCCGCGGCCTGGTCTGGATGCAGATGTCCCATGATCAGGGCCAGGGTCTGCGGATGTTCGTTGCGCAGGATCTGGGCCAGGATCTTCGGGCTGACGTTCTCCAGCTCCTGGAACGGGGTCGGGCCCGTGGCGATGTCCAGGCTGTCGAGGATATACTTGGCGGTTTCGCTGTCCAGGGTCTTGGTCAGCAGGCGCTTGACCTGGTCCGGGCCGCCGATAAGCATCTCGGCGCCGTAGGCGAGCTGGTCGTTGAACTCCTTGAGCACGTCCAGCACGTCCTCCTTGGGCACGGATTCGGTATCGAGCATGGCCTTGGAGATGGCGGCGATTTCCGCGCGCTCAAGGCGTTTGAACGTCTCGGCAGTGAACTTCTCGCCCAGTGCCAGAAGCACGATGGCGGTCTTCTGCTGCCCGGTATACGTGGCCATTTACGCAGCCTCCTGCTTGATCCAGTTCTTGAGCAGGCGGACGGCCTGGTCCGTGTTCTCGTCAAAGAGCTGGAGCGCCAGATTCTTGGCGTTTTCCAACCGCATGGAGGTGTCCAGGGCCTCTTCGTCCACTTCCCCTTCGTCCAGGGCCAGCCGGTGATCGCCACCGGGCAGGCCGGCCATCTCGTCCATGTCCTGCTCGTGGACGCGCGGCCGGATCAGGGCCATGACCACGGGACGGACCACGAGGATCAGGAAGAGGAAGATGAGCAGGCCGTTCAGGAAAGGCTTGCCGAAGCGCTGCGCGTATTCGAGCATGGTGCGCATCAGGGATTCGCTGTCGATGCCCTCGGGCTCTCCAAAGGAAATGTTGGAGACTTCCACGATGTCCGCGCGATTTTCGTCGAATCCGATGGCGCTCTGCACCAGGCGCTTGTACTCGGCGATCTCCTCGGCTGTACGCGGCACGTAGGTCGGCTCGGCTCCCTCTTCCAGGATAGTATAGGTGCCGTCGACCAGGACCGCAACCGTCAGGCGCTTGAGTTCGCCCACCGGAGTGACGATATTGTGTTCTTCTTTGTTGATTTCGAAGTTCGAGGTACGTGATTCGCGTGTGGAGTCCTGCGTGGACTGGGTGCCGGTGAATCCGTCGCCCCGGAAATTGGCCTCGGGCACGCCGCCGTCGAGGTTGGCGCGGCCCTGGGTGGTTTCCTCGCTGCGGGTTTCGGAGCGCAGCACCGTGGCGTCTGGATCGAACAGTTCCTTGTGGATGGTCTTCTGGGAGAAATCCAATTCCGCGTTGACGCGGGCAATGACCTTGCCTGGGCCGAGCGCGGGCATGAGCAGTTCCTCGATGCGGCGCTCCAGCTTGCGCTCCATGTCGGCCTTGTATTCGAGCTGAGTGGTGGACATGCCCACGGTGGCTTCGTCTTCGGTCGGCTCGTAAAGCGGTTTGCCCTGCATGTCCGTGACGGTGATGCGGCTTCTTTCCAAGCCTTCCACAGCCATGGTCACGAGGTTGACGATGCCGGTGATTTCCTTCTTGCCCATTTGGGCTTGCTCTTTGAGCTTGAGGATGACCGATGCCGAAGGCGGCACCTGGTCTTCGATGAACAGGCTGCGGTGCGGGATGACCAGATGGACGCGGGCGCGCTCCACCTGGGGGAATTCCGTTATGGTCCGGGCCAGTTCGCCCTGCAGGGCGCGCTGGTAGTTGATGTGCTGTACGAAGTCGGTCTGGCCGATCTTCACGTCATCGAAAATTTCAAAGCCGATGCCCTGGCCGTGCAGGGAACCTTCACCGGCGATCTTAAGGCGCAGGTCGTAGACGCGGTCGGCAGGGACCAGGATGGTCTGGCCGCCTTCCTCGAGCTTGTAGTCTTCCTTGGCCGCCTGGAGCATGCTCACGACCTTGGAGGCGTCTTCGGGATAGAGCTTGGTGTAGAGCACCCGGTAGTCGGGCATGTTCAACCAGTAGATCATGAAGATGAAGGCCAGGGTGACGATGACGGTCAGGCCGCCCATAAGCACGCGCTGGGAAATGGTGCGGCGTCCCCAGAAATCTTCGAACTTGCTCCAGGTCTCTTTCACGAACGGGGGCATGGTCTCTCTCCTCGAAAGCGGGTCGAATGGTCCCTAAGCAAACCCTAGAAGGGCATGCGCATGATTTCCTGATACGCCTGCATGATCTTGCCGCGAACCGTGCTGGTCATCTGCATGGCCAGTCCGGCCTTTTGCATGGTGATCATCAGCTCGTGCACGTTCTGGGTCTTGCCCGAGGCGAATTCCTCGATCATCTGGGTCTTTTGGGTCTGCAGTTCATTGACCTTGCCCAGCGAACCTTCCAGCATGGTGTCGAACCCGGTGGCGGGTTCCTTTTGTACGGTGCGCTCCCGGATGCCCTGCGAGAGTTGCCGGGTGTCCTTGAGGGCGTTGTTGTAGGCCTGCAGTGCGACGCTCTTGATCATGACGAATCTCCTTGCGGCTCGGCGTTACTTGCCGATGGCCGTGGCCTTGGTGAACATCTGCTTCACTGCGGCGATGGATTGGGTGTTGGCCTCATAGGAACGCATGGTCGTGATCATGTTTGTCATTTCCTCGACCACGTTGATATCCGGATAGGCCACATAGCCCTGTTCGTTGGAGTCGGGATGGCCCGGTTCGTAGACCATCTTGAAGGGCCGGTCGTCGTTGACCATGCCGCGCACGGTCACGCCGTGCAGGTCGCGGTTCATCTGGTCTTTCATGGCCTCGTCAAAAGGCGTGTACACGGGCGAGGATTCCAGGGACAGGGCCTTGCGCCGGTACGGTCCGCCTTCGACGGTCCGCGTGGTCCGGGCGTTGGCCATGTTCATGGAAATGACGTTCAGGTATGCCCGCTGGGCCTTGAGGCCGGACGCGCTGACATCAAGTGCTGTCATGAAGTCCATTTACTTGCCTCCTTCCTGAATGATTTGCTGCATGCCGTGGAAGTTTTTGGTGATGACTTCGGTCAGGGCGTTGTAGAGCATGGCGTTTTTGCCCATCAGGGCCATTTCTTTGTCCATGTCGACCCTGTCCTCACCGAAAACTTGGCGCGGTTCGAATTCCTTGATGCCCTGACCCCGGAAACCGTCCACCTTGAAAGCGGTGGGCATATGCTGGTCGTCGGTGCGGGTCACCTTGCCGCGTTGGTCCAGAGCGAGGGCGGACTGCAAACGTTCCTCGAATTCCAGGCGTCTGGCCCGGTAGCCGGGGGTATCCACGTTGGCGAGGTTCCCCGCGACGAGGTTTTGACGCTCCAAGCGGAGGTCGAGCACCTTTGCCGTCAGGTCCAAGTGTGGTTCAAACAGTCCTCTCATGCCTTGCCACTCCTACATTAGATGCGTTTTTTCGGTAAGGCGGAAGCTTTTTTCCGCCTGAACTGCCGAAGGGAAAAGCAACATGTGTTCCAATCGTATATCATGCTGAAATAGTGAAATAATATTGTGAATATGCAAAAGGGAGACCGTCGAAGCCTTGTCAAAGAGGCTGCGGCAGGGTTTGCCTATCCTGTGTGGTAGCGGTGGCAGGTTGTGGCGGAGATTGCTGCGGGCTCACGGTTCTTTTTAATTGTTTTTAACAGAAATATATTTTATTTCAGCATGTTGACTCCTGCTGTCGGGAGGCGTACATCGTGGCTTCAAACAAGATTTGGGTAACAGGGAATGTGGTCTAAGTTGCCGTTGGCACATGTGTTGCAAGGCGATGAGGGCCTACTGAGGCACAAAGTTCAAGGAGCCCGGCCATTGGGGCCGGCGAGATTCTCTGGAGGGGAATGTCATGAGTGAACACCTGGATTATGAAATCAACAAGGAACTTGGAGAGTGCTATCTCTTCATGGGCGAGTTGGACAAGGCCGAGGAATATTACCAGAAGGCCGCCAAATCCAACGGCATCCATCCTGACCCGTATTTGGGGCTGGCCACCATCGCCGTGCAGCGAGGTTCGTTGGACGAAGCCATGGATCAGTACCAAAAGGCGCACAACATCGTACCCACGGACAAGAGCCATGCAGGGATCGGTCTGATCCTCATGGAATCGGGGCAGGGCGACAAGGCCTTCAGCCATTTCGAACAGGCTCTGAAGCGCAATCCCGAAAACATGGTTGCCTTGTTCAGCATGGTGCGTCTTGGTCATGAGCTGAATCGTCTCGGTGCGATCATTCCGCATTTGGAGGATTATCTGGCTGTTGACCCGGGCAAACATGAAGTGCGCTATGCACTGGCCGGGTGCCTGGTCTGCATGGACCGCAAGGCCGACGCTCGCGTCCAGCTGGAGCGTATCCTGGAGACCGATCCCGGCAACGGTGCGGCTCAGGAACTGCTCGCGCAGGTCCAGGACTAAAACATATTTGGTCTCCCCTCCCCATCGATCTCCCGTTCCGCTCTTGGTCGGGCTGAGCGGGAGATCGATACCATTGATTCCGGGAGCCTTATGGGCGGCTTGCGCATGCCCGCAGAATCTGGCACTCCCTCACGAAACAGTGAGGTGTGTGCATGGATCTTTTGCCTGTGCGTCGCGCGCTTCTGAGCGTGACAGATAAATCCCAACTTGTTGAATTCGCAACGTATCTTTCTCAAAGTCGTGTGGAGCTCGTGTCCACGGGCGGAACAAGACGCCTGCTTGCCGAGGCCGGGCTGCCCGTGACCTCCGTCAGCGACGTGACCGGGTTTCCTGAAATATTGGGTGGCCGCGTCAAAACCCTGCATCCCAACGTGCATGGGGGAGTGCTTGCGGACAAGGACAATCCCGAACATCTGAAGACGCTGGAAGAGCACGGCATCAAGCCGTTCGATCTGATTTGCGTCAACCTGTATAATTTTGCCGAGGCCGCCAAGAAAGGTCTGGATCTCAAACAGGCCGTGGAAGAAATCGACATCGGCGGTCCGACCCTGTTGCGCGCCACGGCCAAGAACTTCCATTCCATGCTCGTGGTGCCCGGCGTGGCGCATTATCCCCGGATCATCGACGAAATGCGTGCCAACAAAGGCTGTATTGGCCTGGAGTTGCGCCGCGAGCTCGCCGCCGAAACCTTCGGTATGGTTTCCGAATACGATCGCATGATTTGTGACTACCTGAGCAGCCATACGGCCTAGCTCCAGCAGAAGTCCGCTGTCCGGCATTGTGTCCGGGCAGCGGATTTTCGCCGGGCAGGCCTGCATTCCACTGCTCGTCAACGCCCCGCTTTTCCGATATCTACGCTGGATGTCCAAAACCCAAGGCAATATTCAGGGTCTCAAGCCCAGCGAACTCAAGCGCCTGAACAGGCTCTCGAGTCGGCGCTATCCTCTGCGCGAAGCCTGCACTCCGGAACAGGCACGTGAACTGGCCCAGATTTCTCATGACACGGGCCGCCAGATCGCGTTGCTCATCGACCGCCAGGGCCGGGTCTCCATGGTTCTGGTGGGCGATCCCGAGGCCATCTACATCCCGGAACTGCCGCGCTCGCGTCTGGGGTCGGGGCGGCTCCGTGGCCTGCGGCTGCTGCATACCCATCTGGGGTCGGAAAAGCTGTCCGAAGAAGATCTCATGGACATGGTGTTTCTGCGCTTGGACAATGTTGTCGCCCTGGGCGTGGATGCGGACGGTTTTCCGGGGCGTATCCAGGCCGCGCATCTGCTGCCTCCCAACCCTGAAAAGCGCTCCCATGAGGTCTTGTCTTCCGAGCCTGTCGATCGTCAGAGCCTGGACCTGCACGCCATGGTGGAGGCCCTGGAGGAGGAGCTTGGGCGCGAACAAAGCGCAGTGGAACTGGAAAAAGGGGACAAGGCTCTGCTGGTGAGCGTGTCCACGGATTCCCGTTTGGTGCAGGAACGCTCCCTGGAAGAGTTGGCCGATCTGGCCAGGACTGCCGGACTTGTGCCTGCGGACAGCATGGTCCAGCGCGTGCGCGAGGCTAATCCGCGTACCATCATGGGCAAGGGCAAATTGGCCGAGCTGGAGGTGCGGGCGCTCCAGGCCGGGGCGCGGCTCGTGCTTTTTGATCAGGATCTTTCCCCGGCCCAGATGCGCAATTTGGCGGAATTGACCGAACGGCGGGTTCTGGACCGTACCCAACTTATTCTGGATATTTTTGCCCAACGCGCCACGAGCAAGGCGGGCAAATTGCAAGTGGAGATGGCCCAACTCAAATACATGCTGCCGCGCCTGGCAGGCAGCGGCAAGGCCATGTCACGACTTATGGGTGGTATTGGCGGACGCGGACCGGGTGAGACAAAGCTCGAAGTGGATCGCCGTCGCGCACGTGAGCGTATCACCCGGCTCAAAAAAGAATTGGAGTCGGTGCGCCGCCACCGTTCCCAGACCCGCGAGCGCCGCGCCAAGTCCGGCGTGCCCGTGGTCTCGCTGGTGGGCTACACCAACGCGGGGAAATCCACGTTGCTGAATACGCTGACCAACGCGGCGGTGCTGGCCGAGGACAAGCTCTTCGCCACGCTTGATCCCACAACGCGGCGCATTCGTTTTCCCCGCGACCAGGAGGTCATTCTCACGGACACCGTGGGATTCATCCGCCGCTTGCCTGCGGATTTGCGCGAAGCCTTCCGTGCCACGCTGGAGGAATTGGAGTCCGCGGATGTACTGGTGCTCGTGGCCGATGCCTCGCATCCCGAAGTGGAGGAGCAGGTGGCCGCGGTTATGCGCATACTCGAGGAAATGGAACTTGTGGAGCTGCCTCGCGTGCTGGCCCTGAACAAATGGGACCGGCTGGATGCGGAGCAACAGGAAATGATGCGCAATGTCTTCCCGACCGGCGTGCCCATGAGCGCCTTGGACAAGGGGAGTCTGGAGCCGTTGGTTCGGGCGATCATGGGGCTGTTGCCCGGTGAAGGATCTTTGCCTTTGGGTTAGTCTTTTTTCCCCTCTTTGCTGCATCCTGAACAGATGCCGCCCACGGCCCATCCATCCCAGGAGCGGTGGTCCTCCACCGGTTCGAAATGCACGGTCACATGGCAACGGGGCAGAGACTGGCGGATACGTTTTTCAATGGCCTCGCTCAGGTCGTGGCTTTCCTTGACCGTTGTGGCTCCAGGCAGGAGCAAATGGAAGTCCACGAAGCGGCCCGAGCCGGCCTTGCGGGTACGCAGTCCGTGGAACACGGCGTTTTCTCCGGCCTTTTCCTTGATGGCGGCCAGGATCAGTTGCACCTCTTCCTCGGGCAGGGCCGCGTCCATGAGGCCTCCTGCGGAACGGCGCAGCAGGTTCACGCCCGTGATGGCGATGTTCACGGCCATGACGCAGCCGATAATGGGGTCGAGCACTTGCCAGGAGGGCGGAGCCAGGGCCATGACCAGCAGTCCCGCCACCATGCCCGCCGAGGTCCAGACATCCGTGAGCAGGTGTTTGGCGTCCGCCTCCAGGGTGATGGAATCGAAGCGTCGCGCCGCGCGCAGCATGGCTATGGCCGTAACCCAGTTGATGCCAGCCGCCACAATGGCCACGCCCATGCCCAGCCAGAGGTCGCTGAGAAGTACGGGGTGCAGGAAGCGGTTCAG
This sequence comes from Desulfovibrionaceae bacterium, assembly GCA_036541255.1. Classification (GTDB taxonomy): domain Bacteria; phylum Desulfobacterota; class Desulfovibrionia; order Desulfovibrionales; family Desulfovibrionaceae; genus Paucidesulfovibrio. The sequence goes on from JAZHDD010000042.1 coordinate 23,186, forward strand.
GGAAGCATAGAGGATGCCGCCTGCGGCTACGAGAATGAGCAGGCCCTCGGCGGCCGAGGAAAAATATTCGGCCTTGCCGTGACCATAGGCATGGGATTCGTCCGCAGGCTGGAGTGCGATGGTCAGGGCCGAGAGGGCCAGGACTCCGGCGGTGAGGTTCACCAGAGCTTCGGTGGCGTCCGAGAGCAGGCCCACGGAATCGGTCAAATACCAAGCCCCGAATTTCAGTACCAACGTGAAGATGGACGCGGCGATGGAATAGAGGGCGTATTTGCGTGGAGAAGCCATGGCGTTCCTTTGGGACGGTGCTTTGTTCGACGATGACGTGATTTTGCTTAGAATGGCCGTGTTGCGTCGACAAATCAAGCCCCCACGCATTGACCATGCATGGGGGCTTGATTTGTCGACGTGCGGGGATGTGCGTCAGTTTTTATCTTTGCGCCAGGAATGCTCTTGGCCACGGGCCAGCCGGGCGATGTTTTCCCTGTGCCGCCAAAAGAGCAGCAGACTGACCACGCAGGCTGCCGGGGCCAGGTATGCGGGGCCGATCAGCAACAGGGCAAGGGGGAGGACCGTGCCCAGTATCAGAGAGCCGAGCGAAACATAACCCGAGAGCAGAATGGCGGCCACGCAACAGATTACGGCCAGCAACGTAGACATGAAGGCCAGACCGGCGAACGCGCCGATGGTTGTGGCCACGGCCTTGCCGCCTTTGAATTTCAGGAAGGGCGAATACACATGCCCGAATATCGGAGCCAACACGCTCAGGCTGAGAAAGAGCCAATGGCTGTCCATGTTGGGGGCGAGCAGTGTCGGCAGCAGACCTTTGCCGATATCAAGGGCCAGGGCCGCAAGCCCCAGGGGCAGGCCGCAGGTGCGGGCAACGTTGGTTGCGCCGGTGTTGCAACTGCCGTGTTCACGGATATCCATGCCTTTGAGCGTCCGGCACAGGAGCAGTCCAAAGGGCACGCCGCCCAGCAGATAAGCGAACAAGGGCCAGAGAATCCAGTGCATTGAAGAACTCCTTGAAGCGCGTTGGCCGATTGTATCCCAGGGACAATCCCTTGCAAAGGGCTAGTCTTCGAGGGCTTCGGCAACCTTGATTTCGTTGGTCAGCGGGTCGATGCGCCCGAAGATGATCTGAAAGCGCTGGCCCGGATAGAGCTTGTCGCCCAGCAAGGCGCGCGGCGTGCGAACGTTGATTTGCAGATGAGGCAGGGCCAGGCTGGGATAGGGACCATTCTCGTCCACGAGCACGCACGGGTTCATTTCGCCTCGGCGGCGGGCCAGATAGACCAGCTTCCAGTAACGTGGACGAAAGCGCTGTACCTGCGAAACCGTGCCGATGCGGGAATTGAGACTCGGCAGCAAGGCTTCCAGGGCGTCCTGGTCAAAGGGCGGAGCGCCCTGCTCCAGATAGCCGCAGATCTGGGCCGAATTGATCAGGTCGGTGTAACGCCGGATGGGCGAGGTCACCGGAGCGTAGGCGTCCACGGCCAGGGCGGCGTGGCGTTTGGGCTGGGCTTCGAGCATGGGCGGGGCCATGAATTTCACTGCCCGGAAAATGTCTTCCGGCGCGGAAAAAACTCCCTGCGCTTCGGAGGGCAGGGCAATGTTCTGGGTGCGGTGCAGCAGAGGCACGCCTTTGTCCCGTGCCCAGCGCGCCAGACCGTTGTTGGTCAGGATCATGAATTCGCTCACGGTCAGTGAGGATTTGGGTGTGGGGGGCTTGAGCTTGATGTCCACCTTCACGTCGGTGCCTTCCGCTTCAAGGAGTACTTCGGGATCGGGTCGGTCAATGACTGAGGCGCCGGCCTCCAATCGTTTCTGGAAGAGTTTTTCGGCCAGTTCGTGGGCCAGGGCAAGCATGGCGTCGCTGCCCGTGTCCATGGCTGTTTCCGCTTCTTCATAAGGTGTGTTGGCCGCCACCCGCACCCATGCCAAGCAGGGCTCCACGGAAAGCGTGTTGCCTTCGGCGTCGAACAGGAAATCAGTGACCAGAGCCGGCCGGACTTCGCCTGCCATAAGACTGAAAGCGTTCAGGCCTAGGGATTGGGGCAGCATGTGCCCGTCCCCTTCGGGAAGATAGAGACTGGTGGCGCGGAAAGCCACGGCACGGTCCAGGTCCGAGCCGAAATGCCAGCCAAGGCTGGGGCGCGCCAAGGCCAGTCTGAGCCGGTAGCCTTCGCCTTCACGTCGGACAAGAAAGGCGTCGTCGATGTCCTTGGTGGTGGCCGAGTCGATGCTGACGAACGGATCGTCCAGGGGCGTTTGTCTTGCCTGCTCCAGGTGTGCGAGCAGGACGTCGATTTCCGGTTGCAGGGGGGCGGACCAAGCGTCGCCCAGCTCGTATCCGGCCTCGTCCAAAAGATGGTTGTGGTGCGGCGGCAGCACGCCCCAGGCTTGCGCTAGCAGCAATGCCAGGTGGGGGTGTTCGGGCAGGCCCTGGCTGGCTGTGGCCCAGAGTTTGGCCAGGCGTTCGTCCGTGGAATGGGCCACTTGGGCCAGGAGCATTTCGCGCAGGCCCTGCTCCACATCTTCGTCCAAATGCAGGTCCGCTGGAACGCGGTGACTGGTCCAGAGCGTCTTGAACAGCGTCTGGGCCGCACTGGTGAGCCGTTCCCGGATACGCTCCTCGGCTTCCTGGCGCAATCGTTCTTCAACCTTGTCCGCCGGGTGAATTTCAAACAGGGGGGGGCGGAATTTGAAATGGCTCTTGGCCGAAAGCAGAGCGCGCCCCAGGGCGGCCAGTTCATCTGGTCCGGGGTTCTCGAAAACCAGTTCGGCGAACCAGTGCAGCGGAGCTTCTTCCAGTTCGCCCTGTGCCAATTCCCAGATTTCCATGACGTCGAGCCCGGCCTGGATTTCTCCGCGCCTGCGGTGGTGGTTTTCCAGACGTTCCTGGATTTCCTGGCGGCTGGCCTGGGCGTCGTATTGCGGTCCGGCCCAGGGCAAAGTACGGGACAAGGGCAGCTTGACCTCGCGTTTGTTCAGGGTCAGCGCTCTGGCCTTGCCCTGGGATTCTTCCAGAATCCAGGCGAGCTGGGGCTGATTGCCCTGCATGAATTCGACCACGCAGCCGGGGCGAATGATGATGTCGGAATGAGGCTTGGCCATGCTGGTTTGTCCTGGATGCTGGAGACAATACGACCGGGAAGGGAGCAGCCCCCGCCCGGCCTTGTAGTATTAGTGCTTGAAGGAACGCTGGCCCGTAAAGACCATGGCGACCTGCGGACTGGCTTCGTTCACGGCGCGGATGATTTCGTTGTCACGGATGGAGCCGCCCGGCTGGGCAATGGCGCATACGCCCTGCTCGATGCAGAGGTCCACGCCATCCCGGAAGGGGAAGAAGCCGTCGGAAACCACCACGGAGCCGCTCAATCCGCCTTTGGCGTCGTCGGTGCGTTGCTTGATGTCTTGCAGCTTACTGGCCATATTCGCATCATCACGCGCGGCTAATTTGAGCTCATACAGGGATTTCCCCAACTCGCGGAAGGCCAGCAGGTCGGCGTATTTGGTGTAGGCCTTGCCGATAGCCAACTGCACGCAGCCCACGCGGTCCTGTTCACCGGTGCCAATGGCCGTGGTCATGCCGTCCCGGACAAAAAGCACGGAGTTGGACGTTACGCCCGCCTCCACGGCCCAGGCAAAGAGCAGGTCTTCGGCCTCGGCCTTGCTGGGGGCGCGGGCGAGTAGTTCGGTACCGTCCTTTTCGGCGCGGGCAGGCAAGAAGTCCGCTGCGGTCCGGATGCGGTTGCGGAAGGAAAACTGCACGATCACGCCGCCGTCCACCAGGGACTTCACGTCCAGGAAGGGCTCGGAGGCCAGAGCGGTCAGGTCGTCGATGCCGGGGACCTGGAGAATGCGCAGATTTTTTTTGGTCTTGAGCGCTGCCAGGGCGTCGGCATGATAGGCCGGTGCGGCCACTACCTCGAAATAGGCGGAGTTGATGACCTTGGCACAGGCCATGTCCACCGGCCTGTTGAGCACGATGGCTCCGCCAAAGGCTGCGATGCGGTCCGAGTCAAAGGCGCGTTCCAGGGCCACTGCCAGTCCTTCGTCGGTCCAGGCTGCGCCGCAGGGGTTGTTGTGCTTGAGAATCACGGCTGCGGGCTTGGCCGATAGGTACTGAAGAATGTTCAGGCCGTTGTCCACGTCCGTGAGGTTGATTTTGCCGGGGTGTTTTCCGGCCTGGAGCATATGCTCTTCGGTGATGGCGGAAACAAGTCCCTTGCCAGGGCCGCGCAGGGCCACGCCGCCCACTTCGAGTCCGCCGGAAACGGGTTCATACAGGGCTGCGGGCTGGTCCGGGTTTTCACCGTAACGCAGTCCCCTGGTCTCGCCGTCGAGCACCCAGGTGCGTTTGCGGAAGACCATTTCCTTGTCGCCGAGGCGGATGGTCATTTCGGAGGGGAAGGGGTCCTGCTGAAGGGTCTTATACATGTCCTTGAGATCGCTCATGGCGTTTCGCTCCTGGCTAGCTTTCGTGGAAGAGGCGTCATAGCATAAGCCCGGCATAGGGGCAATCAAGCGTTGCCTGGACCCGTCGAATGGAATATGGGATACTCCCCGGCACACGGGACGCGAGGTCGACCATGTCCATAGAAAAAGCACTGTTGAAGATCGCCAAGCAGATCAACTCCTATGACGAGGCTTCTCTGATGAGCCTTTGGGAGCGTTTTGCCGAGCGTGTGAACCGCTTCGATCCCACGGCGGAATGGGAAGAGGCGGCCATGTCCTTGGCCATTATTCAGGGCATGCGCATGAAGAATCAGCTGTTCAATTACAATCTTGCCGAGTCCCGTCGCCGCCCGTCCGAGCGGGGTGTGGATTTGGCCGCCCTGACCGTGCCCGAGCCCGAGGAAGGCGAGGCCGGAAAATCAGCTCGTGAGACCGGGAAGACGGACCCCCTCAAGAAGGGGTCGAAGTCCGGCGCTCCGGAAGTCGGGCACAAGCGGGGCAAGCTGCTCGAGCTGAAACCCCGGAAGAAGTGACAGGCCTTTGAGCACGTAATAGTAGAAACGGACCTTATCCACGTATTCCACTCCCTCTGTTCCCCTGCTGTAGCCGAAGATGGTGCGGCTGTGCCATTGTTCCTGTTCGAGCAGGGGCAGGATGGTCTTGACCGTGCGCCAAGAGCGTGGTTTCAGTCCCTGCTGCTCCGCCAGGAGCATGGCGTCGTAGACGTGGCCAACACCCTGGTTGTAGGACGCCAAAACCAGAGCCCAACGGTCCCAGGTGTCCAGGTCCAGCTCTTCCATGCCGTCCCAAAGCATTTTCAGGTACTTGGCTCCATAAAGAATGCTTTGCGCCGGGTCAGTGCGGTCCGTGGCGCCCAGGGCGTCGGCGGTGCCCTGAGTCAGCTGCATCAGGCCGCGTACGCCGGTATGGCTTACCGCGTCTGGGTCAAAGGCCGATTCTTGAAAGATCACGGCCACGAGCATCAGGGGATCGAGTTGATATTTGGCCGCTGCCTTCAGAATCAGGTCCTTGTAGAGCGGCAGTTTGGTGCGCATGGTGTTGCGCAGCATCCAGAGCTGGCCGTAGGCTCCTTCTTCCGGGAAAAATCCATAATAGCGTTCCCGCAGGTCGTCCAGGTAGCCTTCGTTTTCGATGTCCTGGAAAAACTCGTTGAGGCGCTGACCCAATTTTGCCGTGTCGGTGCGCCAATACCAGCGGTAGTCGACAGTTTCTTCCAGAGTCAGGGCCGGGCGCAGGCGTTGATGAAAGGGCCGCCAGGGAAGGAACGATCCCGTCTCGGCCAGGCTCAGGGAGGGGCCGTTCGGCAGTGTGACGCGGCGCAAGGGTGTACGCGGCAGGCCGCTTTCCGCCTCTATGCGGTCGTCCTGGGCATCCTCTCCTGATGCGGCGCGGTACAGGCTGCGGATCAAGGGCGGGGCATCCTCATTCATGGCCAGTTGGGCCGTGAGCGTTTCGGCTTGGCGCCGGCCCGGGCGAGAGGCTGGGCCGAGCAACATGGACTGGTGGGTTTCGTAGATCGGCCCCTGGGCCACGGCCAGTTCCCCCGGGATGGACTCCGGTTCGAACCCCGTGCTTACAAAGACATGCGCCTTGCCCTGGGCCAATGTTTCCCAGCCCTTTTCCAGGCTTTCGGTGCGGACCCATTCGAGCTGGTAACCGTAGCGGCGGCAGAATTCTTCCATGAGTTCCTGCTCCAGGCCCGGACCATAGGGAGAAATTGTGGAAAAAATTCTTTCCTGGTCAGGAGCCGCGACTTTCAGCGTGGAAACAGGTACTGGTTGGGTGGCGAGGAAGCCCCAAAGGGCTCCTGCGCAAGCAATAACGAAGAAAAAACCCGTTGCAAGACCGGACAGGCCCGGAGCGAAGGTTTGAGTTTCTGATGATTTTGCGCGTGCCTCGGTTGACATGCGTTGATTCCTTTTTTAGGCAGAAATGCCGTTTGTGCGCAGAATATGCGGATGAACGTTCCTATTCATTTCAAGGAGACTATCAATGGCCAACGTCGTGGTGTTCGGATCCCAATGGGGAGACGAGGGCAAAGGGAAGATCGTGGACATGCTCGCCGAAGAGTCGGCCGCCATTGTTCGCTTCCAGGGTGGCAACAACGCCGGGCATACCCTGGTGGTGGAAGGCGAGAAGTGCATCCTGCACCTGATCCCCTCGGGTATTCTTCATGCGGGAAAAGCCTGCCTGATCGGTAACGGCGTGGTTCTCGATCCCGAGGTCTTCTGCAAGGAAGTCGACGTTCTTGCCGCCAAAGGCGTGGACGTTGGGCCGGGGCGGATGATGGTCAGCAAAAAGACGCACGTCATCATGCCGTATCATCGGCTCATGGATAGCTGCCGCGAAGCGGCCAAGGATGATGCCGGAAAGATCGGCACCACAGGGAGGGGCATTGGTCCCTGTTATGAGGACAAAATGCACCGATGCGGTGTCCGGGCGGCCGACCTGGCCGATCCGGCCCTGCTGCGCGCCAAGATCGCTCTGGCCCTGCAGGAAAAAAATGTTTTGTTTGAGCATTTGTACGGTGTGAAGCCCATGGACCCGGAAAAGGTCTTCCAGGACATGCTGCCCGTGGCCGAAAGGCTGGTGCCTTATCTCGGCGACGTTTCCAGCGCGATCCAGAAAGCCGAGGCCGAGGGATTCGTCCTTTTTGAGGGCGCGCAGGGCACCCATCTGGACATTGATCACGGCACTTATCCCTTTGTGACCTCTTCCAATACGGTCACGGGCAATGCCGCCTCTGGCTCCGGATGCGGGCCGCGCAAATTAGATCGCATCATTGCCATTGTCAAGGCGTACACCACGCGTGTGGGTGGCGGTCCCTTTCCCACCGAACTTTTTGATGAAATTGGCGATCTTCTACAGTCCCAGGGCGGAGAATTCGGGGCGACCACGGGCCGCCGCCGCCGTTGCGGCTGGCTGGACATGGTTGTGCTGCGCGAATCCGTGCGTCTGAACACGCCGACGGAACTCGCCGTGACCAAGTTGGACGTACTTTCCGGCCTTTCCGAGCTGAAGATTTGCACCTCCTACAGATACCGCGGCGAGTCCGTGGACTATCCTCCCCAGGAGCAGAACGGCATGGCCCATGTGGAGCCCGTGTACGAGAGCATGCCGGGCTGGAGCGAGGACATCAGCGCTGTGAAGTCGTGGGACGGTCTGCCCGCGGCGGCAAAAGCCTATCTGGAACGCCTGGAGGAACTTTCGGGCGTGCCCGTGGGCATTGTCTCGGTGGGGCCGGATCGGGCGCAGACCTTCCTTCGGGGCTAAGAAGATGGGAAGAAGCGCGGAGCATATCGCCCTGCTCGGGCGGCAGCAACGCGTTGTCGACCTGTTGGCCCACCTTGCCCCTGGCCCGGAGCAGGCTCCTCCGCAGAGTCTGCTCCTGGAGGGGGGGAGCCATGAGGAACGCGTGGCCGTGGCCCTGCATTGGGCCATGTCGTTGAATTGTTTTGCCGAAAAGCGTCCTTGTCTCCAATGCACTTCCTGCAGGCAAATCCTGGACCGGGTGTTCAACGACCTGCTTTTTATCGACGAAAACTACTACGTGGATGAAAAGAAGCAGCTTTCTGTCAATGCCGTGCGCGCATTACGGCCTGTCTGGGGCCAGCCGCCCAATGGCGAGGGCTATCGCGTAACCATTTTCCCCAAGGTTACGGATCTCAGTCCTGATATATCCAACTCCCTGCTCAAGACCTTGGAAGAACCCCGGCCCGGCAACGTGTTCGTGCTGCTCACCCCGCAACGCGAACGGCTGCTGGAAACGCTGGTTTCCCGCAGTTGGGTGCTGACATTGGCTTGGCCCGAAACGACCCGGCCTGATGCCGAAGCTCTGGAATGGGCGCAGTCCATGCTTGAATTCTGGCGTTCGGGACGGGGTTGGTTTGCCCGGACCATGGGCAAGCCTGACGCGGAATTGGCAAGCAACGTGCTGCTTGCGCTCCAGGCTGCGTTGACCGAGGCCATGAGCGGACGGAGAGATTCTTCTTTGGCCCGCATTCTGATCGGCCTGGACCCGGTCCGACTTCGGCGTTTTGATCTGGCCCTGTCGCAGGCTCAGGATGCGCTTGCTGCACGGCCAAGTCCTGTCAATCCGTCCCTTGTGCTGGACTGGTTGGCCACGCGCATGCGTTGATTTTTCCCTCAGACAAGCTTCAGGCGTGGACAGAGCGAGCCTTTGGCGTAATACGCCTTGATGCGCGGCGGTTGCGGCATGGCCTGCGGCAGCGTTTTTTTCAGCCATTCGGACGCGGGTATCTTCAGCATACTGTCCTGGGGCTTGGGCGAAGCGCAAAACACCTCGCCCCAATTGGTCCGCCAGACCAGTGCCATGGACTTGAGCCGATCCACCTCCGGTTGCACGGCCAGATTGGGGGCCAGAAAAACATGCGTGACACGTTCAGCGCGCAGAAAGCGGTGCGGGGTAATGTTGGAGAGTTCGGAGGGTTTCAGAAATTCGTTTAATTGCTTTAGCAGATTGTCTATGTCTGGCGTGGATAGGGGCGCAATACTTCGGTCTCCGTCCACCAGGGTCTGCGAAGAGTAGAGCTCGTTGACCGTAAGCCAGGCCATCAGGCGGACCGGGTCCGATTCGGAAAGAAACGGTTCGCTGTAACGCGTTGCAGCTTTTCCGCCCAGTCCGGTTTTGCCTTCCACTCGCCAGACGGTTTTTTTTCCTGGTTCCTTGTCCGCGGCAAAGTGGAGTTCGGCAATGCCGTCGCGTCGCAGACCGGGCAAAGGCACCCGCATGACTTTGTATTTTTTGCGCGAGAACATGGCGGCGATGCGCCTGCCAAGTTTGGTCATGTCCTCGGGGCCAATGGCCGCATCGCTTTTGTTGGCTTTGGTTGCCGTGCTGATACGTTTATAGGCCGTGGTCATGAATCGGCTTACGGCGTTTCCCAGTGACAGGCTGCGGGCAAAGGGGCGGGATTTGTTGGCGAAGCCTGCGGCCAGCGATTCCGGGGTTTTGCCAAGAAAGGCCATCAAACTGGCGTGCTCACAGGCAAAAGGGCGTTTGAGAAACAGGGGGATGTCACCCAGATCGGCCTTGAGAGCCAGGGCCTCGTCCAGAAGACGCACTGCCTCCTGATCGTTTCGGGCGCGGTAGTGATCGCGTACAGTCCGCGAGAGCAATACATAGGGGTCCGATTCCCCCACGTGTTGTAATTTGAGCAGAGCGTTGCGTTTGATCAAGTCACACAATAGGGCCGGCTTGGAGCCGGTTGCGGCGTAATGCTCCAAAAGTCCGAGCTTGAGCACGGACTTGAAGGGATTGTCGATGCTTTTCGCGATCTGCCAGAGGGCCGCTCCGAAAAATTCTTCGGGAGGGACGGGCGAGGCATTGCCCGCGTCCATGAAACGTCCCTGGTCTGCAAGAGGATCGGCCACGGCGCTACGCAGTTGCGCGTTGTAGGACTTTTCCGAAAGGCCCGGCGGAGTCAGCCACCAGCCCGGAATGCGGCCAGCCAACATCTGAACCGTGCGATAGAATTCTTCCTTGAGCATCAAAGCCTGCGCCGATCCGGAGCTTTCCTTGTCGCTGAAGCCGAATTCGTTGGCCCAGACGTCTTCGAGGCTCATGAGGAAAAAATGAGCTTCCAGATCATACTGGCTGTCAGCCCATTTGCTCAAGGCGTCCAACTTGCCGCGCAGAGCCTGAACAGCTTCCGGTCCAGCCGTGGCCCCATCGTAACAGACCCAGAAATCCGCGTCCGAACGATTGGTTTGCGCTACACTTCCTGTACTGCCCATGCAACTGAAGGATTCGATGACCACGGCCTCGCCGGGTGGCGCTGCGCTATGCAGGCCTGGGAACAACTCTTCGGCCATATCCAGGATTTCGAGAGAAGGGGTATAGCCCGCTATTCTGCATGGAGGGATGCCCTTGAGTTTGTTGGCCTGTTCAAAGAGCGAACTGGAGAGCAGATAGGGAACGATGCGCAGGAAAGCTGCTCCGCGCATCCGCGCTTCGGACCAGAGCAGTCTTCGTTCGTTGGCTTCGCGCATACAAGTTTCCGACTCAAGCAACGCTCTGCGGCGAATCCAGAGGTCCGCGCTTCGCGACAGGAAGGACTGGGCCTCGTCGTTTTTGATGGCTCCAGACCGGGAGGGGGCGGTTGCGGCAGCCAGGGCCAGATGCAGTACAACCTTGTCCTGACGGTCCAACTCGGCGCGATCAAGGAGGGCTGTTCCTGGGCTGGTGCCCAACACCCGACAGCCGATCACCGTGGAATCCGGCAATGCCGGGGATGTGAAGCGGGTGTCCAAAAAGCTTTCCTCCCGCAACGAACAATCCCGCCAACAGGCTCCGTTCAGTCGAACGTTCAGCCAGTGATTAGCCGTCAACGCACATCTGCGAAACAGGGGAGAAGCCAGGAAAGTGTTTTGTATTCGGCCCAGGCTCAGGGCTGTTTCCTGGAATCGGCAATGCTCCAGCCGGCAATCGTACAGAGCGTAGCTTTCCAGGAGGCAGCGCTCAAAACCGTTTTTTTCCATGGTCGTCCGTACCATGACAATCTTGGGGAATTCGCAGTGGACGAAGGTACAGTTGATCATGGCTGTATCGTGCCATTGTGCGGCCGTGAAATCGCAATCCTGAAAGATACAGCCTGTGAAGTCCGCTCCCTGAAATGCCACTTGGGTAAAATTGATATGACGGAATGTGCAGCGGATGGCCTGGACATTCGTGAAATTGGAACCGGACAGGTTCAAATCGTCCATGGCGCGGCCCGTCAAGGCGGTTTCCTTGAGGTGGGAGCTGATCAACACCGCGTCTTTCGGATTTTGATGCCGGTCAAGGAATTCAGCCAGAGTGGGTTGTTTTTCCGGCAGCAGGCGACGAAGCAAGCCTTTGGGAGATTGGCGTACCAGGGGGCCTTTTCGGGGGGGCGGCGTTATTGTCAGGTCCAGATCGTGCAAAGCATGGGCGCGTTCCTGATCAGCCATGGCTTGCAAGGCGTGGCGGGCTGTGTCGTCCAGGTCTGGAGCGGCATTGAGCCGAGCCTGGGCAAAGCCGGGTTGCATTCTGCAGGCGGCTCGGAACGTTTCGGCGTGCACGCGGTTGCGCACGGCTTCGGGCAAGGCTTTGAGATAGCGGCGGTACAGTGCCTCGGGGAAGAGCGCTGCGAGCACAGGGATGGATCTGGCCAAAGCTTTTGAGCGGGAGTGGAACCATGCAGCCTCTTTGCCTGTTCCAGGCCAACGCAGGGCGGCAAGACCGGCCAGACACGTCAGGCAGACGTCTATGCGATCCTCTTTCATGCCCTGTCTGGCTGCGGCATGGAGCGTGCTCAAACTGATCCGGTCATCGGGGCGCGCTGTACGGGATAAAAGCCGATATATTTCAGCGGGAGCCAGCATGTCCTTTTCGGATAGGCTCCGAGTCAATGCCTGGGCCAACAACGGGGCCAGTTCTGGTTTGTTCAGGCAATGCGTTGCACGCGCCAGGGTGAGGAGTTGCGAATCGGTCGACTGCCCTTCAAGTTGTCGTTCAAACCACGCGCCAAAGGAACTGCTGAGTAGTTCTTCGCTCAGGGGGTGGCGTAGTTTCTCGCCGCTTTGCCAAAGTTCTTCCAAAAAAAAGAGGATTTCTTTGGGATCTGTTTGAACTAAGTGTGTGAGCAGATTTTCTGCCCAGAGCTGGATGTTCTTTTCCGGCAGAGTCGGGGGGCGCAGAAATTCCTGGAATAACCCCAAACCGCAGGCCGGGTGGGCTTGGGCAAGCATTGCGCGGACTTTTTCCTGGGGCAGGCCATGGCGCATGATGCTGTCGCATGCCAAGGCGCGGCCGAATCGCCCCAGGCGCAACAGGCCGGGCAAAGCAGCCTTGGGCGCGGTTTCTGATTTTACCCCGACGAAATGTGCCAGAAGCAGCGTTGTTTCGGCTTCCAGAACATCCCGTTCCTTGCAGGGTTGCGCTTCTCTTCGAATCAGCAGGATTTGGCGGACAAGACCTGCCAGATCGAAATGAGCAGACGGCTTCCATTGCAAAGTCGCTTCCCGAAGCGATTGCACGAGTGCACGCAAAGAAACATCAACCATTGCACATCCACTGCTGAGGGGAACGAGGCGTCGGCCCGTTTCCGGGCAAACATCCTCTGATGTTCTTGAATTGCAGGTTTTTTTGGCTGAAGTCAAACTTGTTTGCAGTGCATTGCTCGTAATGGAAAGCCCAAGGCATCCTGAGTCGGCCGGCGGAGCGGTGAAGCCCCGCCAACCGTCTCTAGGTGGAGCTGTCTGCTTGATCTCCGTGAGAGCAAAGAATGGGGTCGGAGCAACGCCACGTCAGTGTGCTGCTCTGGATGTCAAAGTGTGGAGTCACATTGTGTGTGGACCCGCATCGCTCGCAGCAATGGGTTTCGTCACGTTTGAAGAAGTTGATACGCCGCAGCTCGTCGCTGAACTGTTGGACATAGGGGAACATGGGATGCTCGGCATGGCGTTTCTCGTCCCGGCTTTTGAGCTTCCCGTCCTTGTTGACGTTGACGTTGATGGTCCGGACCTTGGGCAGTATGCCTTCTTTCTTGTTCATGACGAACTTGACCGGTTCGGTCCATTTGCACACGATACGGTTACTGTTGGGATTATAGTGACAAGTCATTTTTTCCTCCGATACTGTCCTCAAAGCGCAATAGATGAATTCGGCAGGAGGGCCCCAGGGGCGCACTCCAGTAACCGGACCAAGCCATACCTGGTCCGCCGATACTGCGGTTGAAGTGGGAGGAGCCGTGGGGTGTATTAGATCGCGTAATCCACGACGCGTCTTTCGCTGACGATCTGCTTGATGAACTCGACGCATTTCAAATGCGCCGGATGTACTTGATAGGCGTCCAGATCCTGCATGTTTTCGAACTCGGAATAGAGCACGACATCGCATTCGGGCGCGCTGGCCCGAACGTCCACGCTGACCTCGATCCGTTTCAGTTCCGGGATGATCCCGTCAAGTTCGTCAAGCATCTGCTTCATCGCGTTCGCGTTTTCCGCGGCCCGTTTCCCCAGGGCATCCTGTTTGAGCTTCCACATCACAATATGCTTGATCATTCCATTACCCTTTCCCTTGTGAATTATTTCATATGACTTGGAGCTGCGAAGTCAATGACTCTAATATTACATATTTTCAAAAATAATCGATCGGTCCACGTTGGCGGCGCTGGCCGTACCGGTCATGACCATGGCCTGGATGAGCTGGGTCTTGAGTGTTTCCACATATTTTACAACACCTTCCCGTCCTCCGCCCACGCTCGCGACTGAAAATGGGCGACCGATGAGTACGCCGTCCGCCCCCAGGGCCAACATTTTTAGTACGTCACCGCCGGTGCGGATTCCACCGTCAGCAAAAACCGTGATCTGGCCGTGTACTGCGCTGGAAACGGCCGGAAGCACCTGAGCCACGCCGGGAGTGTGGTCGAGCACGCGTCCACCATGATTGGAGACAACGATGGCGTCGGCGCCGCAATCCACAGCGATACGCGCCTCATCCGGGGTCATGACGCCCTTGAGGATGAACTTCATGCGTGTGCGCCCGATGATTTCCTTGAGGGCTGCGGGAGATTTTGGCGTGACCGGGCGGCCCATGAGCCGCAAGGTGATCAGACCGGCAGCATCGATGTCCATGCCCATGATTTCGGCGCCGGTGTCCTCGGCCAGTTCCATCTTGGCGAAAAGCTCCTTGTCCTCCCAGGGCTTGATAAAGGGGATTCCCTTGCCGTCAACGGCCTTGATGGCCGTAAAGCCGCTCTGGTGGATGAAGTCGGGCACGCCGTCGCCCGTGCAGCCGAGAATGCCTGCGTCCACGCAACCACCGAGCTTGTTGGCGATGTAGTCGTCTTCACTGACCGCACCGGTCATGTTGAAGGACACGCCGCCGATGGGGGCGGCAAGCACGGGCAGGGACAAATGTTGGTCTAGCAGCCGTACCGAAGTGTCCGGGTCGGTGATGTCGTGAATGAGGCGCATGTTGAAGCGTACGCGGGCCAGGGAGTCCACATTGGAGCGGAAGGATTCTCCCGTGCCGATACCGCCCATGCCCGGGACTTCGCCCGCGCACGCACGGCCGTCGCAGATTTTGCAAACGCGACAGGTGCCTTTGAACAATTCTTTGGCTTTTTCCCGGACGTGTTTCATGCGTGACTCTCCTGTGCGTGATATTTTTTTCCAGGAGCGGGACCTCTGCGGGCCCCGCTCCCCGTGAATGCTTTGAGTTGTGCTACTTCTTGCGTTGTTCAGCCACGGCTTCGGCAATGTGCCGGACCCGAATGGCCAATCCCTTGGACTCTGCTCCGCCGCGCAGCTGCATCACGCAGCCGGGGCAGTCCGTCAGAAGCTCCTCGGCACCGGTCGCCTGGGCATTGGTCAATTTCTTGGCCAGCAGCTCGGACGAGAGTTCCGGGAATTTCATGGAGAAGGTGCCGCCGAAACCGCAGCAAAGCTCTTCTTCGTCCGAGGGGACATATTCCAGGCCGGCCACCCGCATCAATTCCCTGGGTGCTTCTTTCACGCCCAGGCCGCGGCAGAGGTGGCAGGGCGCGTGGTAGGTGACCTTGCGCCCCTTGCCCTGGAAGTCGGTCGCGTCCATGCCGAGCACGTCGCGCAGAAACGAGCTGTAGTCAATGACCTTGTCTGCAAAAGCTTTGGCACGGGCTTCCCAGGTGGTGTCCCCTTCGAGCAGCTTGGGGTAGGCGTGCTTGAGCTGGGAGGCGCAGGAGGCGCAGGTGCACAGCACATAGTCGGGCCGGTCTTGCTCAAAAGCGCGGATATTCTGCTTGGCAACTTCACGCGCGGCTTTGGTCTCGCCCATCATCTGGGCGGGGAGTCCGCAGCAGGACTGGTCCATGGGAAAATCCAGGGCCACTCCCTTGCCTTCCATGGAGCGTACGGCAGCGGCCAACTGGTCAGGATAGACGAAATCCTGCACACAGCCCGAGAACAGGGCCACACGGTGCTTGGGCGCAGACACTTCGGGGCGGAGCAGTGGCCAAAGGTCACGGAAGGACTTGTCCGCAATGGCGGGCAGGGCCCGGAAGTTTTGGTCTTTGGAAAAGACCATGGGCAGATGCCGCAAAAAGCCGTTCTTTTCCTTGACCGGGGCCTGGGCCCAGCGCGCGGCCTTGAGCAGGCGGTGGAAGAGCTTGCGATTGGAGAGCACCTTGCCCAGCAGCACGGATTTCATGGGGTGCCCGTCTTCGTCCTGGATGCGCGCGTGAATCTCCTTGATCAGGCGGGGCAGGTGGATGCCGCCCGCACAGATGTCCTCGCACGCGCCGCAATTGATGCAGTTCTGCACCAGGTTGCGGGCCTTGTCGCGGCCATGGAAGAAGTAGGTCAGGATCAGGCCGATGGCACCGATGTAGATATGGCCCATCTTGTGCCCGCCCACGAGGCGGTACACCGGGCAGACATTGGCGCAGGCTCCGCAGCGTACGCAGCGCAACACTTCCTTGAACACCGGGTCCTTGGCCAGGGCGCGGCGGCCATTGTCCAGAAAGACCACGTGTATTTCCTTGCGCCCGTCCGGGGCGGAAAGACACTCATTGGCACCGGTGATCCAGGTCACATAGGAGGTGATGGCCTGGCCCGTGGCGTTGCGCGGCAGGGCCTTGATCACCCGCAGGGCGTCGTGCAGGGTCGGCGTAAGCTTGTCCAGTCCTGCCAGGGCCACATGGACGCGGGGCAGGGTGGTGACCAGGCGGGCATTGCCTTCGTTGGTCACGATACCGAGAGTGCCGGATTCCGCGATGCAGAAGTTGGCACCGGAGATGCCCATGTCGGCCTCGGCGTATTTGCGGCGCAATTCGCGGCGCGCCACCTTGACCAGCTTTTCAATGTCCGAATTTTGCTTTTTTCCGGTGACGTCGCCGAAAAGATCGGCCACCTGATGGCGGGAAAGGTGAATGGCGGGCATGACCATGTGGGTCGGGCCCTCATGGCGCAATTGGATGATCCATTCCCCCAGGTCCGTTTCCGTAACCTCCAGGCCCAAATCCTCCAGGTGGTGGTTGAGCAATGTTTCTTCCGCAGTCATGGATTTGGATTTGACTATCTTGCGACAGTCCGCCTTGAGGGCGATTTCTCCGATGATGCGGTTGGCCTCGTCGCCGTCCTTGGCGAGGTGGACATGCACGCCCACTGCTTCGGCCTTCTGCTTGAACTGGTCGAAGAGTTCGTCCATATGTTCCGCAGCTTCATCCTTGGACAGGGCGATTTCCTGGATCAGGCCCTTCAGGTCCATGCCTTTGAAGGCGTTGGCCCGTCCGGCCCGGTAGGCCACGGCAAAGGTGTCCAGTGTTTTTCTGAGGAATTCATTGTCAAGGGATTCGCGGAGTTCTTCCCGGTATTGCTTGAGAGTATCGGCGCTTTGCATGGTTAGGCCTCCAGAAGCAGGATGTGCAGTTCAAGGGGTCCGTGCACGCCCAATGCGAGAACGCGCTCGATGTCGGCGGTGCGGGATGCTCCGGTGATCAGGGCCGTGTAGCTCGGGCCTTTTGCAAGCATGTCCGCGAGCTGCGTTTCCAGATCGTAGGAAGTGGCCTTGATTGCGGATTTGGGCAGGATGGCCACATGGTATTCGCTGACCATGGTGGTCAGGCGGACTTCTTCGCGGTTGGAGTCCAGCAGCAGGGTGCCTGTCTCGGCAATGCCGCCTTGGCAGAGGGTCAGCCCGATGTCGATGCCCGCCAGATGGTTGCGCAGCCCTTCGCGAATGCAATCGAAATCCTTTGCCTTGCAGAGTGTTTCCAGTGC
Source organism: Desulfovibrionaceae bacterium (assembly GCA_036541255.1). GTDB lineage: Bacteria > Desulfobacterota > Desulfovibrionia > Desulfovibrionales > Desulfovibrionaceae > Paucidesulfovibrio. The sequence goes on from JAZHDD010000042.1 coordinate 40,412, forward strand.
GGCAAAATCCGCATCCGACAGGTTGGGCGCGGCCAGCACCTTACGCTGCTTGGTCTCGCAAAGCGTCTGGGCAGCATCGGAAACCGCCTCTTCGCAGCCGGACATGAGCAGTTGGCAGGCTTCCTTGGTGTCGCAAAGATCCACGGCGTATTGAAACGCCGCTTCCATGGTCGCGACTTCGGAAACCAGCGCCGATACCAGCTTGGCCTTTTCCTTGAAGAGTTCGATTCGTTCGTTCATGGCAGTATCCTTTCGGCGTTCAGGCCGCAGCAACGATGTCGCGGGTCTGACGCGCAATTTCCAGTTCTTCGTTGGTGGGGATGATCCAAATCTGCACGCGGCTGTCCTCGGAATGCACGGCGTGGGGGCCTTTGGCTCGCACGGCGTTCTTTTCCGGGTCCAATCTGATCCCCAGGCCTTCCAGGCCTTCGATGGTCTTGGCGCGGATAACGGCGTCGTTTTCGCCGATGCCTGCGGTGAAGACGATGGCATCCACCTTGCCGCCGAGAGTGGCCAGATACGCTCCGATATAATGGCGGTTGCGGTAGCTGACCATTTCCAGGGCCAGAGAGGCTTTTTCATCGCCCCGGGCAATGGCTGCATGGATGTCGCGCATGTCGTTCATGCCGCAGATGCCCAGCAGACCGGATTGTTTGTTCATGATCGTGTCGATCTCGGACAGGGTCAGGCCCTGGGCGCGTTCCAGGAAGGCATAGACTGCCGGGTCCACGTCGCCGCAACGTGTGCCCATGATCAGGCCTGCCAACGGGGTCAGGCCCATGGAGGTGTCCACACACTCCCCGCCGCGTATGGCGCACATGGAGCAGCCGTTGCCCAGATGCAGCGTGATCAGGTTGCATTCTTCGGGAGCCTTGCCCAATACCTTGGCGGCTTCGGTGGACACGTATTGGTGCGAGGTGCCGTGCGCGCCGTAACGGCGTACGCGCAGCTTTTCATACATCTCGTATGGCAATGCGTACATGTATGCTTCGGGCGGCATGGTCTGGTGGAAGGCGGTGTCGAAAACCACGACCTGGGGCACGCCGGGAAAGAAGTGTTTGGTCGTGCGGATACCCACGAGATGCGCGCCATTATGCAGCGGGGCCATGGGGATGGTGTCCTCGATGGCCTGCTCCACAACATCGTCCAGCAGGGTGGGGGCGTGGAACTTGTCGCCGCCATGCACGATGCGGTGCCCTACGGCAGCGACTTCCGAGATGTCGGTGATGACGCCTTTTTCCGCATCGGTGAGCAGATCAATGACCAGCTTCATGCCGGTCTCGTGATCAGGGATAGGCAGTTCAAGACAGGTTTTATTTTCCTGATCCGAGTCCGGAAAAGCCTTGTAGACGAGCGCGCCCGTGGGCTCACCGATGCGTTCTACAAGCCCGGAGACAAGCACCCGCTCGTTGGTCATGTCCAGCATCTGGTATTTCACGGACGAGCTTCCCGCATTGATTATAAGTATTTTCATGGCGTTCCTGGTTTAGAGAAGTCCTTTTTCGGCCTGAGCCTGGATGGCGGTGATGGCCACGGTGTTGACGATGTCGGGCACGGTGCAACCGCGCGAGAGGTCGTTGACGGGCTTGTTCAGGCCCTGGAGCACCGGGCCGATGGCCACGGCACCGGAAGCGCGCTGTACGGCCTTGTAGGTGTTGTTGCCGGTGTTCAAATCCGGGAAGATGAACACCGTTGCGTGGCCGGCAACTTCGCTGAAGGGCATTTTGGCCCGGGCCACCTCTTCGTCCACGGCCGCGTCGTACTGAAGCGGACCTTCGATGAGCAGGTGCGGGGCGAGTTGTTTGGCCAGCGCAGTGGCTTCGATGACCTTTTCCACGTCAGCGCCCTTGCCGGACGAACCCGTGGAGTAGGAAAGCATGGCCACGCGAGGCTCCACCCCGAAGATGCGGGCGGTTTCCGCCGAGTCGATGGCGATTTCGGCGAGTTGCCGGGCATCGGGGTTGGGATTGACGGCACAGTCGCCGTAGACCAGCACGCGGTCTTTGAGGCACATGAAGAACACACTGGAAACAATGGAGATGTTTGGCTTGGTCTTGATGAACTCAAAGGCGGGCCGGATCGTTGCGGCCGTGGTGGTCACGGAACCGGAAACCATGCCGTCGGCTTGTCCCATGTGGACCATCATGGTGCCGAAGTAGGTCGGATCGCTCATGCGGTCACGGGCGTCGATCTCGCGGATGCCCTTGTGTTTGCGCAGTTCGTAATACGTCTGGGCGTAATGCTCCAGAAGATCTGCCTTTTCCGGCTGGATGACCTCCGCGTCCGAGATATCCAGGCTCATGCGCGAAGCCTTGGTGCGGATTTCCTCTTCGCGGCCGAGCAGCGTGATGTCGGCCACTCCACGGCGTAGCAAGATGTCCGCGGCGCGCAGGATGCGTTCACCCGAGCCCTCGGGCAGGACGATGCGTTGACGGTTGGAGCGGGCCTTTTCCACAAGGCCGTATTCGAACATCTTGGGTGTGACCCGGCGTGAACGCCTGGTCACGAGACGTTCACGGAGTTCCTCCAGATTGACGTGGCGCTCAAAAGCGCCCAGAGCCGTGGCCACGCGTTTTTCATCTTCGGGATCAATGCGGCCATACAGCTCGTTCAACTTCTGGGTGGTCGGGAAGGTGGAGCCTTCCACCGACAGGATGGGCACGGGCATGCCTGTCCATCCCAGAATCAGTCGTTTGACGCTTTCCGAAGGCTCCAGGCCGCCCGTGAGCAGAATGCCGGATACGTCCGGGTAGTTGGAGGAAAGCCGTGAGGACAAGGTGGAGAGGATGATATCGGAGCGGTCGCCCGGAGTGATGATCAATGCGCCGGGTTCCAGGTATTCCAGGAAGTGGCTGATATGCATGGCCGCGATGATGTAGCTCTGGGCAAGGTTGTCCAAGCCTTCGTCGCCATACAGGGTGCGGGCGTCGAGCCATTCTCCCACGTCGCCCACGGTGGGCTTGCCCAGGGCGTTGATCTCCGGGATGGCGTACACGAGCAGAGGTTCGTCGCAACGGGCAACGCACTTGATGTTCTTGGTGATGTCTTCCGTGGCGTCGGACACTTTGAGTCTGTTGACCACACAGGAGACAACGTCCACCCCTTTTTCTTCCAGGGCCTCGACATTGAGTTGGGCCGAGCGGGTGATGTCCCGGGCGGACTGCCCGCCGTTGCCGTTGCAGACAAGCAGGGCGGGCGCGCCCAGGTTGGCGGCGATGTCCGCGTTGAGGTCGAACTCCAGGGCCGTATCCTGGCCCTGGAAGTCCGTTCCCTCACACAGCACAAAGTCGTATTCCGATTCAAGGTCCTTGTATTTTTCTAGAATTTCCTCCAGGAGCTGGGCATATTGTCCGGCTCCGATCTTTTCCCGGGCCTCGCTCAGGGTGAAGGCATAGCTGCGCTTGTAGTCCTGGTCGAGGTTGAAGTGGGAGAGGATCAGGTTGATGTCGTGATCCCTGCCCTCTGTGGCCTGGATGATGGGCCGGAAAAAGGCGACCTTGCGCAAGTGGCCTGAAATAAGTTGCATCAGGCCGAGCGCGATGGCTGACTTGCCGCTTCGCGGCCCGGTTGCCGTGACATACAGGTTCTTGGACATGGGCTCGTTCCTTGGAGGTTGTTCGTGGTTACGGTTAGCTGATCATCTCAGCGTAGCATTCAATGACGTGTTTTACGCGCACGCCCTTGTTCTTGCGGGAGAGCATGTCCGTGAGCTGGAGCATGCAGGCCGGGCAGCTGGTGGCCGCCACTTCCGCGCCCGAGGCAATGACGTTGTCGGCTTTGCGTCCGCCGATCTCTTTGGAGAGATCGTAATGGTTGATGTTGAAGCTGCCGCCGCATCCACAGCAGACACCGGCTTCGGCCATTTCCACCAGCTTGTAGGCGGGGTTGGCGTTGAGCACCTTGCGGGGCTGCGCCGTGATGCCCAGCGAGTTTTTGAGGTGGCAAGGATCGTGGTAGGTAACAAGAGCGGCCTTGGCAGGCGACGCCACCGCGTCCACGCCGATCACGTCCACCAGGAACTGGCTGATATCCATGGTCTTGGCGGCCATTTCCCGGAGCGCTTTGCGGTCCTCTTCGCTGCCCGTGTACATGCTCGGCCAGAGTTCCTTGATGGTGGAGGTACAGGTGGCGCAGGCAGTCAGCAGGTAGTCGAACTTTCCGGCGCGGAATTTGGCCAGGTTTTGCCGCACGAGGTCGTCGAAGGTGTCGCGGTCACCGCTGGAGAGCACGGGAATGCCGCAGCAGGCCTGTCCCGATGGCATGTAGATGCCCACGCCGTGGTGGCGCAGCGCCTTGATGGAGGCCAGCCCCACTCCGGGATAGACCTTGTCGATGACACAGCCCGGGAACAGTGCCACGCGCAGGCCGCTGGAACCCGCAGGTTCGTCCAGGGACGACACGCTTTTGCGCAGGGGTTTTTCGGCCAGAGTGTTGAAGTGTCTGTCGCCCACGAGTGGAGAGTTGAAGCGTGCGCAGGATGATCCGAGCAGCTTGTCCGCGGGCTTGGTGAACATGCCCTGGAATTTGCCCGCCAGGGACGTCATCAGGTTGAACATCCCTGGATGGGCCAGCAGGCGGCGGAAGATCAGCTTCTTGGCGGGAGAGAGGCCGAAGTAGCCGGTCATGACCGCGCGCGCCTTGAGGAAGATGTCCACGATCTGCACGCCGCTGGGACAGTTGGCCTGGCAGGTGCCGCAGAGCAGGCAGCGGTTCAGGGTTTCATTGACGCCTTCGGCGTCCTTGAGGATTTCCGAGGCCAGCCCATCGATGAGGGCGAGCTTGCCGCGGGTGACGTCGGTTTCCTTGCCCGTGCGCAGGAACAACGGGCACACCGCCTGGCACATGCCGCATTTCATGCAGGTCACGAGCTGGTCGTCCAGCTCCTTGAGCATGCTTACGAGTTTCTTGATGTCAGCCATGTTGTCCCCCTAACCGATGATCTTGCCGGGATTGAGGATGCCCTTGGGATCGAGCACGGACTTCATCTTGCGGGAGTATTCAATGGTGGCGCGGGAGGTTTCCTTTTCCATGTATTTGGATTTGGCCAGGCCGATGCCGTGTTCTCCGGAGAGGGTGCCGCCCATGGAAAGGGCCTTGTCGAAGATTTCGTCGATGGCCTTTTCCACGCGTTCCCATTCGGCCTTGTCGCGCTTGTCCGTAAGGATGGTGGGATGCAGGTTGCCGTCGCCCGCATGTCCGAAGGTGCCGATGGTCAGGTCGTACTTTTTGCTGATGGCGCCGAGCACGTCGATCATGGCCGGAATTTTGGAGCGGGGCACGGTGGCGTCCTCAAGCACGCAAGTGGGTTTGAGTTTGGCCAGGGCGGGCAGGGCATCGCGGCGGGCCTGCCAGACCTTGTCGCGCTGGGCCGCATCCTGGGCCACGGTCACGGAGGAGGCCTTGTTGGCCTTGCAGATAGCCTCGACCTTGACGGCTTCCTCTTCGACCTGGGCCGGATGGCCGTCCACCTCAATGAGCAGCAGGGCTTCGGCGTCCACGGGCAGGCCGGCCTTGCGGAAGTTTTCCACGGTGCGGATGGTGAAATTGTCCATCAGCTCCAGGGTGGCGGGAACGATCTTGGCCGCGATGATGGCGGCGACCGTATCGGCGGCGGCCTTCATGGACGGGAACACGGCCATCATGGATTTTGCCGCGGCCACGGGCGGGATGAGCTTGAGGGTAATGGATTCGAATACGCCCAGGGTGCCTTCGGAGGCGACCATCAGGGCCGAGAGATTATAACCGGTGACGCATTTGACCGTGCGCGAGCCGGATTTGACCAGCTGGCCGTTGACGTCGAAAAAGTCCACGCCCATGACGTAGTCCTTGGTTACGCCGTACTTGAGGCCGCGCAGGCCGCCTGCGTTTTCGGCCACGTTGCCGCCCAGGGTGGACACGGCCTGGGAACCCGGATCCGGCGGATAGAATAGGCCGCGCGAGGCCACCTGGGCCGCGAATTGCGCCGTGATCACGCCGGGCTGGACACGGGCGTAGAGGTCCTGTTCGTTAATCTCGATGATCTTGTTCAAGCCGTTGGTCAGGATGACCACACCACCCGGATGCGGGATGGTGCCGCCGGAAAGGTTGGTGCCCGCGCCGCGGACAGTGATTTTCAGCTCGTTTTCGTTGCACAGGGCCACGGCCTTTCCAAGGGCTTCGCTATCCGTGGGCCGGACCACCAGGGCAGGCGTTTTGGAATCGAGCACGGCTGCGTCGTAGGAATACGCGTGCAGCTCGGTCTCGGAAGTCATCACGTTGTCCTTGCCGACTATGGTTTCAAATTCCTTGATGAGCGCTTGGCTGACAGGCATTTGATTTCTCCTGGAAATGTGTTTCGGCCCGGAGCCGGGAAGGCCCCGGGCCGTTATACGGTATTCTTTCGACTCTTAGCCTATATCCTGTCTGTGCGCATTAGAACAGGTGCGGCACAAACACGTAACTGAGCAGCGAGGCAACGATGCCCACGACCAGGCCATAGAGCAGGAAGGGCCAGACCGTGCGGCGCAGGATGGTGCCTTCCTTGCCGGAGAGACCCACCACGGCGCAGACCGCCACGATGTTGTGGATGCAGATCATGTTGCCCATGGCGCCGCCAACGGCCTGTGCAGCCACGATGATCTGGTGCGGCAGGTTCAGGGTCGAGGCCATGCCCCACTGGAATTCGGCGAAGAGCAGGTCGGACACGGTGTTGGAGCCGGTGATGAACGCTCCCAGGCCGCCCACATAGGAGGCGAACATGGGCCAGGCGCTGCCCACCAATCCGGCAACGGCTTGGGCCATGGCCAGGGGCATGGAGGGATAACCGTTGGGGTTCAAAGCCGCGTCGCCAACGCCCGAGCCGCGGAAGATGGAGACCAGGGCCACGGCTGCGAACAGGGCGATGGTCGGGTTCTTCATCTTGGCGATGGTTTGGGTCCAGGCGGTCTTGGCCTCGGAACCCTTCATGCCGTGCAGCAGCACCGTGAGCAGGGCCACGAGCACGAAGGGAATGGTGCCGGGCAGGTAGAGATAGGCGATGGCGGCATTGACGCCTTCATAGCCCAGGATGTTGTCGAAGGAGAGCTTTTGGGCGGAAAGGAAACCCTTGAGGCCCAGTTCGGGGATACGGGTCACGACCAGGATCAGGCCGATCAGGATGTAGGGCAGCCAAGCGCGGAACTGGCTCATGTGGGCCTTGAATTCGCAGGAATCCGAGCCCTTGATTTCACCGGTCCATTCCGGGTCCCAGTTGGCGCTGGGGCCGAAGTCCCAGGTGTCCTTGGGCACGCAGAATCCGGCCTTGGCACCGGCCACGACCACGCCGAGGCCCACGAGACCGCCGATGAGCGCCGGGAATTCCGGACCCACCAGCCAAGCAAAGACCATGTAGGGGATGGTGAAGGCCACGGCGGCAAAGACACAGAACTTCCAGGCGCGGAAGCCGTCCATCCAGGAACGCTTGGGGCCGAAGAAGCGGGTGATGAATCCGAGCATGAAGATGGGCAGGATGAAGATCATGCCGACATGCATCAGCGTGGCCCACTGGCCTACGACCAAGTTGAACTGGTCCATGTTGGCGAAGTTCAGGCCGGGGATGTTCGCTCCCACGGCTGCTTCAACAAGGCCCTTGAGGAACTTCAGGCCAAGCACGACAGGGGTGCCCACCGCGCCGAAGGTCACGGGGAAGGAGTTGAAGACTAGGCAGATGACCGCAGCGGCCAGGGGCGGGAAGCCCAGGCTGAGCAACAGCGGGGCAGCAAGGGCCGCCGGGGTGCCGAAACCGGCTGCGCCTTCGATGAAGGCCGCAAAGAGGTAGCCGATGATGATGGCCTGCACCCGCCGGTCGCGGGAAATATTCTGCATGCCGTGTTGGATGGTCTCCATGCCTCCGCTGTGTTGCAGCGTATACAGAATCAGAATGGCGCCGAAGACAATGATCAAAATGCCGATGGCGGTGATGAAGCCTTGCACGGTCAGGGCGGCCACATAGCCGACAGGAAGCTGCCAGGCGAAGATGGCGCCCAGGGCGCAGGCGAGCCAGGCCACGGGCATGGCTTTGGTGGCGGGCCAACGCATGCCCACCATGAGCACGAGAGCCAGCACGATGGGTATTACGGCGATCAGTGCCAGGGAAGCAATTGACATATTATCCCCCTCCTCACACAATACAGGTGTTGCACATCGCTCCCTTGACTGGGAGCAGGGCAGGCCGCGGGGACGGAATTTTCGCGGCCTGCCCGCCTTCAAGTTATACCAGCTATCCTATCCGACCCATGGTGTTGCGGTCGGTCATTCCCAATAGGCGTATCTGCGCTTTTTTTTTCTATCTTTTCCCGCCCTTCCAGGTGCGCCGCCTCGAATGGCTGAGGCGGCGCACACAGGAGGAAGGGGAGGAGGTGTTATTTACCTGCCCGGCCGTCGTCGCAAGGTGCTCCGCTGTCAGGACGGGCGTGTTCTGCCGTGTCCATGGTCTCGCAAGCGTCCTGTCCCGTCTGCTGCCCCGCCAGAGGGGCGGCTTCGGCCATGCGCTTGTAGGTTTCGTACCGCTCTGCGTATTCGGTCTCGATCCGGCCGCGCAGCCGCTTGGATTCCTCGGGGAAGGTACGCTCCAGCAGAGCATAGCGGTTTTCGCCAGAGAGGAAGTCCTGGATGGTGCCGTCCGGTGCCTTGCTGTCCAGGGAGAACGGGTTCTTGCTTTCCTCGGCCAGTTGCGGGTTGAAGCGGAACAGCGGCCAGTAACCGGATTCCACGGCAAGCTTGCCTTCAAGCTGGGACTTGCCCATACCCTTGCGGATGCCCTGGTTGATGCAGGGCGCGTAGGCGATGATCAGGGACGGTCCGGGGTAGGCCTCGGCCTCGCGGACGGCCTTCAGAGCCTGGGCCTTGTCCGCGCCCATGGAGATGCTGGCCACGTAGACATAGCCGTAGGTCATGGCCATGCGACCCAGGTCCTTTTTGCCGGTCTTTTTTCCCGAGGCCGCGAACTTGGCGATGGATCCCAGGGGCGTGGCCTTGGAGGACTGTCCGCCGGTGTTGGAATACACTTCGGTGTCCATGACCAGGATGTTCACATCCTCGCCGGAGGCCAACACATGGTCCACGCCGCCGTAACCGATGTCGTAGGCCCAACCGTCGCCGCCGAAGATCCAGAAGGACTTTTTGGTGAAGAGGTCGGACATGGAGGCGATTTCGGCCAGAATCGGGTCCGTGGCATCCTGAAGCAGGGCCTTGAGCTTGTCGCCGTATTCGCGGGACTTGTCCGCATCGTCCTTGGCAGCGAGCCAACCGTTCAGAGCCTGGGCAAGATCGCCCTGGGCGGTTTCCGCGGCCTGGGCGACCAGATCGGTCAGGCGCGCACGCCGCTGTTGCACGGCCATGGACATGCCGAAGCCGAATTCAGCCGCGTCCTCGAACAGGGAGTTGCCCCAGGCCGGACCGTGGCCGTCCTTGTTCACGCAGTACGGCGTGGTGGGAGCGGAAGCACCCCAGATGGACGAACAGCCCGTGGCGTTGGCCACGATCATGCGTTCGCCAAAGAGCTGGGTGAGAAGCTTGACATACGGGGTTTCGCCGCAGCCGGAACAGGCGCCGGAGAATTCCATCAGGCTTTGCTGGAATTGGCTGCCCTTGACCGTGTCGCGGCGGGTCAGATTCCCCTTGTAGGAGACGGTTTCTGAGAAGCCGAAGTTGTCGGCCTGAGCCTCGGCCTGAGTGGCTATGGGTTTCATGACCAACGCCTTTTCCTTGGCCGGGCAGATGTCGGCGCAGTTGCCGCAACCCAGGCAGTCCATGACGTTGACTTGGAGCCGATAGCTCAATCCCTTGAACTCTTTTCCTTTGGCGTCCTGAGTGGCAAAGGAGGCCGGGGCCGTATTCATTTCGGTTTCGTCGGCCAGGACCGGGCGCAAGGCCGAGTGGGGGCAGACGAACGCGCACTGGTTACACTGGATGCAGTTATCCACGATCCATTCGGGCACCATGATGGCCACGCCGCGCTTTTCGTGCTTGGACGTGGCAAGCGGGAACAGGCCGTCCGGCTCAAAGGCGGATACGGGCAGGCTGTCGCCCTTCTGGGCCAGGATGGGGCGCATCACGTTGGTGACATATTCCGGCTCGTTCTTTGCGGGAACAGCCTCTTCCTGCGCTTCGAGCCAGGAGGCGGGATAGTCGATGGCAACGAGGCCCTCGGTGGCCAAGTCAACGGCGTCGTTGTTCATCTTGACGATTTTTTCGCCCTTCTTGCCGTAGGCCTTGTGAATGCCGGCCTTGAGCAGTTCCACGGCCTTTTCAAAGGGAATCACGTCCGCAACCTTGAAGAAGGCGGTCTGCATGACCATGTTGATACGGCCGCCCAGGCCGACCTTGCCGGCGAGGGCCACGGCGTCGATGGTGTAGAAGCGCAGCTTCTTTTGCGCAATGGTGCGGCGCATGGCGGCGGGCAGCTTCTCTTCCATGTCCGCCAGGGTCCAGGAACAGTTGAGCACAAAGGCCCCGCCGTCCTTGATGCCGTCAAGCACGTCGTAGAGGCGCACATAACTCGGGTTGTGGCAGGCGATGTAGTCCGCGCTGTCCACGAGGTAGGTGGACTGGATGGGCTTTTCACCGAAACGCAGGTGGGAGACGGTGATGCCGCCGGACTTTTTGGAGTCATACGCAAAGTAGCCCTGGGCGTAGAGGTCGGTATTGTCGCCGATGATCTTGATGGCCTGCTTGTTCGCGCCCACGGTTCCGTCGGAACCCAGGCCCCAGAATTTGCATTGCACCGTGCCCTTGGGGGTGGTGTCCAGTTTTTCGGACAGGGGCAGGGAAGTGTGGGTCACATCATCTTCAATACCCACGGTGAAGTGCTTACGGGCCTCATGCTTCATGTTGTCATAGACAGCCTTGACCATGGGGGCGTTGAATTCCTTGGATCCCAAACCATAGCGTCCTGCCAGGACTTCGCAGCTGCGTCCGGCTTCGGCCAGGGTGGTGCGCACGTCCAGGAAGAGCGGGTCGCCGGGGGCGCCGGGCTCCTTGGTGCGGTCGAGAACGGTGATCTTGGTGGCGCTGGCGGGCAGAGCGGCCAGGAATGCTTCGCGGACAAAGGGTCGGTACAGCCGGACTTTGATCAGGCCTATCTTTTCGCCTTTGCCTCTGAGGTGATTCACGGTTTCTTCAATGGCTTCACAGGAAGAGCCCATGGAGACAACGACATGCTCGGCATCCGGGGCGCCCACGTAGTCGAAAAGCTTGTAAGCGCGGCCAGTGACGCTTTCGACCTTCTTCATGCACGCCAGGACGATATCCGGCAGAGCGTCGTAGAAGGAATTGGCCGCTTCACGGGCTTGGAAGTAAATGTCCGGGTTTTGAGCTGTGCCGCGGATGTGCGGATGCTCAGGGTTCATTGCCCCGGCCCGGAAGGCTTCGACCATTTCCATGTCCACCAGTTTGGCCATGTCGTCGTAGTCGATGACCTCGATCTTCTGGATTTCGTGGGAAGTGCGGAAGCCATCAAAGAAGTGCAGGAACGGCACGCGGGATTCAATGGCGGCGAGGTGCGCCACCAGTGCCAGGTCCATGACTTCCTGTACCGAGCTGGAGGCCAGCATGGCGAAACCGGTCTGACGGGCGGCCATGACGTCCTGGTGGTCGCCGAAAATGGACAGGGCGTGTGCGGCAATGGCGCGGGCCGTGACATGGAAGACGCCCGGCAGAAGTTCGCCCGAAATCTTGTACATGTTCGGGATCATCAGCAGCAGACCCTGGGATGCCGTGTAGGTGCTGGTCAACGCACCCGCGGCCAGGGAGCCGTGGACAGCGCCAGCCGCGCCGGCCTCGGACTGCATCTGGCGCACAAGCACTTTTTGGCCGAAAATGTTCTTGCGGCCCTGGGCAACCCACTCGTCCACGATTTCACCCATGGTGGAAGATGGGGTGATCGGGTAAATCGCGGCCACCTCGCTCATGGCATAGGCGACATGAGCGGCGGCAGTGTTGCCGTCCATGGTCTTCATCAATTTGGACATTCGTATCTCCTTTCCATTGTTTCCGCTTTCAGGCTGGAGTGTTGGACTCCGTAGCTCGACATTCCTATCTCAAGAAATGTGCCAGCCTGCTGGTCTGCGGGTTAGTCGTTGTATTATGATATGTTATGACCAAAAGCCTCGAATGAGGGGCGGAGTGGTCTTGCTGCTGAGTCTGAAAAATCAGACAGATTGCTGTGGTCTGCCCATTAAGTGGTGCTTTATTCTCTTCTTAACTCGTTTTGAAGACAACGGTTTTTTTGATTGAAATTTGATTTTGCAGTCCAATGCTTCAGCATGTTTGAGTCTGATTTTTCGGACGATAGTATACTTGTTTCATAGTATTCAAAAAAAAGCGTCTGGCACGTTTCGCTTCTTTGTAACTTCTGGTAACACGGAGAATGAGGGGTTTTATGTACATGGTCCTTTGCGGAGAAGCTGCGGAGACCCGCATGAGAGAAGGGGGAAAGAATATGTTGCGACAGTACAGCGTGAAAGCTCGTTTGTTTTTCCTTTCGGCTGTGATCCTGGTGTTCATTGCAGGGGTCCTTCTGGCCTTCCGGCAAAGTTCGCAGACCATTTCGGAAATGGGTGTGACCGAAGCGGGGAAGGCGGTGCTTGAGGGCCAAAAACTCAAAATAGAGGTAGCTTCGCACAGTTTGGCTGTTTCCCTGGGGACGTTATTGGAGGGCGTTGCGGATACCGGGCAACAGGAGGAACTCTTGCGGGCTGCAGTAGACAAGGTACGCTATGAATCCGATGAGTCGGGTTATTTTTTTGTTTACAAAGGCACTAGTGCAGTGGCCATGCCTGTGAAGAAAGAGTTGGTTGGTCAGGAGCTTTCCGGCCTCAAGGACAAGAATGGAGTGGCGCTTGTGCTGGAACTGGAGAAGCAGGCCCAGGCCGGAGGGGGATTCGTCGAATATATCTGGCCCAAGCCTGGTGCCGGTGATGTCCCCAAGTTGTCCTACGCAGAGATGATTCCAGGGACGAATTACTGGACCGGGACAGGCGTTTACATCGACAATGTCCAGGCGGAGAAAGACCGTATCGGCGGCATTATTGGGGCAAAAGCCCAGAGCGCATTGAATTGGGTTCTCGGAAGCGTGGCCGTCATGGTGCTGGCAGTGTTGCTCCCCCTGGTTTTGCTTGTGATCCGCAGTATTGTCCGGCCCATGGTGGAGACGGCCAGCTTGGCTGAAAGCATCGCCGCTGGTGATCTTGATGTCTCCATCAATGTGGAGGGACGTGACGAGGCTGCGAACTTGCAGCGTTCCTTTAACGCCATGGCCGATTCTTTGCGGCTCAAGGCGGCGTTGGCCAAGCGTATCGCCGATAGGGACCTGACCGGGGATGTTGAGCTTTCCTCAGAGCGTGATTCCCTTGGGCGAGCCTTGCAGGATATGACGATCAATCTGCGTGAATTGCTCGGCCAGGTTCGCGAAGCCAGTCTGCAAATCGCGGCTGGGTCCACCGAGGTTTCCGACTCCAGCCAGTCCCTTTCCCAGGGAGCGACCGAACAGGCGGCTTCTTTGGAACAGATCACCAGTTCCATGACCGAAATGGGGTCGCGCACTCGGACCAACGCGGAAAATGCGTCCAAGGCCAGCGAAATTGCCCGGCAACAGCAGGATCAAGCCGGACGTGGTGCCACGGACATGGAGCGTATGGTCGAAGCCATGGATGGTATCCGGGACGCCGGCAACAACATCGCCAGGATCATCAAGGTCATCGACGAGATAGCTTTTCAGACCAATCTACTGGCTTTGAATGCCGCCGTGGAAGCGGCCCGGGCCGGTCAACACGGCAAGGGCTTCGCCGTAGTGGCCGAGGAGGTGCGCAATCTGGCATCCCGGAGCGCCAAGGCCGCCAGCGAAACCGCGACCATGATTGCCGACACGATCGAGCGGGTGGAAAAAGGCGTGGAAATTGCCAAGCTGACGTCCGATTCCTTGCGCAAGATCGTGGAGGGTGCTGGCAGCGTTACGGAACTGGTGCAGGAGATCGCCTCGGCCTCCAATGAACAGGCCGAAGGGATATCCCAGGTGGGAGATGGTTTGAGCCAGATCGACACAGTGACCCAGACCAATACCGCCAATGCTGAGGAAACCGCCTCGGCAGCGGAAGAGCTTTCCAGTCAGTCGCAGCAGTTGCGGTCGGTGCTTGCGGGCTTCAAGCTCAAGGAAAGCGGAACAGGACGGGTCCCTGCCCTGGGTATGGGATCGACCCACTCGGGAGAGGACGCAAGGCAACGTGACCAATTCGGACCGGACGATGCCTGGGGTGAGTCTGAAGAGGACGTGCAACGCTACTGAACTAGAAGCGGATGTCGTACTTTTTGGCCAGAGCGTAAAGATGCGAGCGAGACAGGCCGGAGATGTCGAGCATGGACTTGACGTCTCCGGCTGTGCGTTCCACCAGGGAACGCAGGTAGCGTTCTTCGGCCTGGACCTTGAAATCCTTGAGCGGGGGCAGGTCGCCTGGGCCGGGTTGGGCCGGGCCGTCTTCTTCGACTGGGTGCCCGATACGTTCATCGATTTGGGCCTTGGCCACCTTGATGCGCAGTTCCTGCGGCAAATGCATGGCGTAGAGGGTGCGTTCCGATCCGGAAGCTACCAGAGCCCGCTCCATCACGTTGGATAATTCGCGCACATTGCCCGGCCAATCGTAGCTTTGCAGTACCGCGAAAAATTCGGATCCAAAGCCTTTGACGGGTGTAGCGTAACGCTCGCAGAGCAGATCCGCGAAGTGCATGGCCAGAGGCTTGATGTCGTCCGGCCGGTCGCGCAACGCGGGAAGGCGGATGTGTATGGTCTTGAGCCGGAAATACAGATCAGAACGGAAACGATCCGAATCAACGAGATTGGATAGTTCCCTGTTGGTGGCGGATATCAGTCTGAAATCACTGTGTATTTCACGTGATTCTCCTACGGGGCGGAAACGGCGTTCCTGGAGCACTCGCAAAAAGGCTTTTTGCAGAGAGGGGGGCATTTCTCCGACTTCGTCCAGGAACAAGGTGCCCCGGTCCGCCAACTTAATCAAGCCTGTCCGGTCCCTGTCAGCGCCTGTAAAGGCGCCTTTTTTGTGTCCGAATAGAGTGCTTTCCACCAGGTTTTCCGTCAGTGATGCACAGTCCACCACCACGAATTCTCCTTTGGAACGGGCGCAATTTTCGTGAATGGTTCGTGCAAAAAGTTCCTTGCCCGTGCCTGTCTCGCCGGTAATGAGCACGTTGGAGTCGGACTGGCAGGCTTGGGCCACGAGGTCGAAGCAGGAGCGCATGGCCGGACTGCGCCCTACGACTTTTTCCAAATTCAGAGCAACCAGACTGGCGTTGTTGCACTTCTCGTCGCGGTATTTTAGGGCGCGACCCAGGGTGAGAGTGATTTCGCGCACAGGGGAAGGCTTGAGCAGATAGTCCCAGACGCCGCCCTGGATTGCCAATTCCGCGCCGTCTGCGTCCCCTTTGCCCGTGAGGATGATTACCTCAGGCGAACCGGGTGAGGCTTTGACGTCGGGCAGTCGATCCAGGCCGTTGCCGTCGGGCAGCCGGATGTCCAGAAACACAACGTCCACATCGCCTTGTTCAAGAACGGTCAACCCTTGTTCCAGGGTATGGGCGCTGACGCTCTCGTGTCCGAGGCGGGTGGAAAGGCTTTCGATGGTGCCGCAGACTTCAAGGTCATCGTCGATGATCAGGATTCGGGCCATGTTTGCTCCACGCGGAATTTATCCAGAGTCAGTCGGATGACTTCGGACAGGGTCGCCTGATTGTAGGGCTTGGTCAAGGTGCTCTGGACAAACTCAGAGGCGGCAGCTTCGGCCAGGGCGTCTTTGCGGCCGGAAACCATGATCACAGGGAGTTCGGGCGCGATTCGAACCGCCTTTCGTGCCAATTGCAAGCCATTGGTGCCGGGCATGTCGTAGTCGGTTATGAGCAGGTCATATTTTTCCGGCGCAGTGCGCAAACGTTCCAGAGCTTCTGCAGGATCGCGCAAGGCAGTGACGGTGTATCCAAGTTTTTCCAGCAGCCTTGGCACGGTTTCCAATTGATCCTGGTCATCTTCGACAAAGAGGATGTGTTCAGCTCCTCGGCGTGCGTCACCTCCGCAGGCATCCGCCAACAAGACCTTGCCCTTGGTGCATGGCAGGTAGATCTCAAAGCAGGTCCGCTCCCAGGGGATGCTGCTGACGCGTACGCCGCCGCAATGGGCTTGGGCGATACCGTGCACAACTGCCAGACCAAGTCCTGTCCCCTCGGTTTTGCCTTTGGTGGTGAAGAAAGGGTCGAAAATCTTGTCGACAATTTCCAAGGGAATCCCAGGTCCGTTGTCACAGATCGAGATGCGCAGGTATACGCCGGGTGGAATGTTCAGCAATTCGTCTTTGTCGCCTTCCACGACCGTGCGCGAAAGCCCCAGGGCAAGTATCCCGCCGGTGGGGCGCAGGGCCTGAAAGGAGTTGGTGCAGAGGTTCATGATCACCTGCTGAATCTGGGTGGGATCGGCCCAGATGCGCCAATCGCTCTCCGCTATGTCGGTGCGGATTTCGATGTTGCGCGGCATGGAGGCCTTCATCAGTTCCACGGCCTCATGCACGGCCTCGGCAATGTCCGTGAGGATGAAGCCTTCCTGGGAAGGGCGGCTGAAGGCCAGAATCTGTTTGACCACGCGCGAGCCGCGGTCCGCAGCTTTGAGCACCCGGGCAAGATCTTTGTGGGTCATGGAGTCTTCTTCAACATCGCTGATGGCCAGTTCCGTGGAATTGATGATGCTGGTCAGGATGTTGTTGAAATCGTGAGCAATGCCGCCCGCCAGGGTGCCGATGGCTTCCATCTTTTGAGATTGCAGCAACTGCCGTTCGAGATTGACCTTGCGTGTTACGTCTTCAGCCGTACTCAAGGTGCCTACAACCTTGCCTTTTTCGTCGTGCAGGGGAACCTTGTTGATGTCCAGCCAGACCATTTCGTTGTCGCGACTGAAGACGCGCAGGTTTTGGCCGAGCACGGGGCGTCCTGAATCCAGTACCTCCCGATCCCATTCCTCCAGTCTTCGGATCAGTTCCGGATCGGCGAGCAAGTCCCTGTCCAATTCACCAAGGATCTTATCCGGGCTGCGCAACTCGAAAAAGTCAGTAAAGGATTTGTTGGCTCCCAAATACCTTTGGCTTTTATCCTTCCAGCAAATAAGCAATGGCAGCGTATCCATGAGAATTTCCTGGAAGGCCAGCTGGGCGGTGATGACCCGCTCTACCCGGCGACGACGCAACACATTGAAAGCCAGGAGAACGAGAATCAGGGAAAGCAGGGCCAGAGAGGCCACAATAGTCCAGAAAAGTTTGGGCTCAATGCGGTAGAATAAATCAGGTTCATTTATGATCTCGCTGCCTTCTGGCAAGGCATCGACCGATATTCCGAATTTTTCGAGCATGAGGTAATCAAACATGAAAGGACTTTCAAGAAAGTGCTGCAAGGGAATGCTGTCGGCTGATTCTCCTTTCAAAATGCGAACAGCCATGGTCGCTGCAGCTTTGCCCATCTCGTGTCCCGAGAGCAATTTGCCGCCGACAATGCCGTGTCCCAGGAGAAAACGCCATGAGCTGAAGATCATGACGTTGGCGTTGTCGCGGATGGCTGAGAGTACTTCCTCCGCCGTGTACAATTCGCCATGCGCGCCTTTATAAAATGGGGTGAAAAACAACGCAGTATCCGGCCCAAGAGATTGGGTTCTATGCAGAATTTCTGCAAGAGGCAGGCTTTCCCAGTACTGGAAGTGTATACGGTCTTTGAACGCTTCGGCCTGTTGGCGTACTTGGTTTGTGATGGCATGAGACGTTACGGAGTAATCGCCGACCACCACGACGTTTTTTAATGTGGGATTAAGGTCAAGGGCCAGATTCAGACTGGCAGTGACGTCCGGATTTTCGACAATGCCGGTGAACCCGCTGCGGCCGTTCAGCACATTGGGGTTGAAGTCGTTCACCCCGCAAAAGACAACGGGGGTGCCGGGGAACAGCTCGTCGCGGTATTTCAACAGAAAGGTGAGCGCGGTATTGTCCGAACCTATAACGACGTCAAAATGGGCATCACTGAATTTGCTTTGGAAGTAGGTGTGCAGGACGTCTTCCACGTCCCGCGGGCGGTAGCGTTTGGTGTCCATATATTCGATCTGGAGGTCCACCAGCAGGCCGCTTTGCATGAAAAGATTGCGGACGCCGTCCAAGATGTCGTCGGACCATGCATAGCCGTTTTGATAGGAGTTGAGGAACAAAACGCGTTTTTTTTGCGTTTTGACCGTGGCTTGCTTGGGCTGGGAGAGTGACAACGCCTTAGGTTGAGCCTGGATTTCCGGGGAAACCAAGACCACAAGAAGCAAACAAAGCACAAGAGCGTGGATGCGGGTCATTCTGCGCGGCTACCTGAAAAGCACCGGAGAGGTCAAGAACTCCTGTTAGATGCAGGTTGCTCGTTGGTGCGAGTGCTCTTGAGGTATCCAGGCGACCATATTGAAAAAAAAGAGAGTTGGTGGTTCTGAATTCATGGAGACTATTTCTTGCCTCCACCGTTTCCTCCGCCGTTTCCTCCGCCATTGCCGCCTCCGTTGCCGCCTCCGTTGCCGCCGCCACCGCCGACACCCCCGCCGTTGCCGCCACCGACTCCGCCACCTTTGCCGTTGCCGCCGCCTACACCGCCACCTTTACCTCCTTTGTCGCCTTTGGAGCCGCCTCGGCCTGGAGCTTCACCGCTCTTGCCCGGCGATGAAGAGCTGCCCTTGGTTCCCTTGGCTCCACTTTTTTCCAGACTCTGCGAGGCTGGATTGGCAACGTTTTCTGGCCGTTTGGCTCCCCGGTCGATGACTGATTTGGAAAAACCGGAATGCATTCCCTTCCGGTCGGGAGAGGATACGCCTTTGCCCGGAGAGACGTTGACGGATTGGCCCCGGCCGACAAACTGGTTTCGCCCCAACTGGTCCGTGACCATGACGCTGTATTCCTTGCGACCGCTCATATGGGCCACGTCAACACGGGTAGCTTTTGTCTGTGCAAGAGCTCGGTTGACGCGTTCCTGATAGGCCGCGCCAAGGCGGGCGCGGGTGGATAACGCCTGTTTTGCCTCGGCCATGAGGGCGCGGATGTGTTCGCTGTGCAATTCCGGGTTGTCCAGCGAAACCGCTATGCCGGCTTCCGTGCCACGGATGCCGATGGTGGCCATGGGAGCTTCCAGGGTAAAGAAGAATGGGTTGCGCTCAACTATCTCGCCTGTGAGGAACTGACAGATGCCTGCGCTGATGGAGGCACTGAGCGAACCCTTTTCGTCCTCGGAGTTGAAATCGAATTCGTCCAGATCAAGCCGCGTTTCTTCGGCAAGAGTGAAGATCGTCCCATCCATGAGCACGAATTGCATTTTCCCATGCGTACCCGTGAGCAGGGTATCCCCTGAATAGAGCGGCGACTCGGCTTTGAGCAGGCGGACAGCTTCACCATCATGCAACGCCTGCAATTCGCTGTTTTTGTTCAGGGCAATGGCGTCACCCTGGATGGATTGAACGTATCCGGCTGGTTCGGGGAGTTGTTCAGCGTTTGCTATTATGGGGAGAAAGGCCACGAAAAAGCAAAACGAAACAAAGATGCTATAAGGGAAACGCATGTTTTCTCCTCGCGAGGTATAGATTCCATCTATCATGGCGCCGGAGAATTGAAAAGAATGCTTAGGTCCGTTTTGGGACCGGAAAGACATATTTCACTGCCCAGATGCTTTTTCGCGTGATTATCGTTCTGAGGCAGACTTTATTGCACAGCTTTGGCCTGCTCTGGTAATTGTTTGATTCACAAAGAAAAAAAGAATCTCGCATCGCGCATTTATCGTGCGAATGTGGGCAGAAATCATGCAGTCGGGGCATTGGGACACATTTTGCCAGTCTTGTCAGTTTTTCTCAGACGGGTGAAAAGCGGCTGTCCTTGCCGCTTGAATCAAAATCATTAGAAATATTTGATCGTGCAAACCCGATCGCTTGGCATGTTCCCTGCTGAAGGAGGGCGTGATTGTTTTTTTGTTGCGCCCGTTGCCGGGCGCGGATGCCCTTAAGTAGTGAGGAAGGTTTCTTGAACAAACGTTACATGCCCATACTGATCGTAACGGGTGCGCTGCTTTTGGCCGCATTGGCAGGTCCATTGCTCTCCGCCCCGGCGGAGCAACCTCCTGCCCGAGTGTTGTTCGACAACACGGGGGGCCGCGTCATCTTTGCTCACACCGTTCATGTCGATGATTATGGCCTGGAGTGCGGAGAGTGTCACCACGACGAAGGCGATCCTGCAAAGCCGGTTCCCTGCGGAGCCTGTCATCCCGCATCTTTTGATGAATCTTGGAAACATGATCATCCCTCTTTCTTCCCGAACAAGGATATGTGCCTGCGTTGCCATGACAGCGATCCTTCAGGCGGGGTGACTCCCGACAATCGTCCGGACACGGACTGGTTGCCGGTGCGGGCCGATGCCTTTCATGGCCAGTGCATGGGTTGCCATGACAGCATGGGCGGACCCACGGGCGAGCAAGAATGCAAATCCTGCCATGCGGGGATGTAGATTATGATCAAAACAACATTTTCACTGCTGTGCGATTTGTCTGAGAGCATCCAGGAAATACCGGAACCGCAGGAGGTAAACCTTTTCATCTGCGGTTATGACATCAACGCGGCCAGGGGGGCCAATGTCGCACGCGGCCAATTGCTGGGTGCGCATCCTCGTTCAGATGGCGGCGCAACCACGGCAACCATTGCCGGCAAGGTCAGCAAGCTGGACTTCGCGTATCTTTCCATAAAAGTGGACAAGAAACAGACGTTGGCTGACCCCGTGGACCTGCGTTCCATGCCGGCCGGTGAAGAATTGCGGCAAACCTTGCGAGCTATGGGTATCAGCGTGGACAGATTGCAGCCCACGCCGATCCTGGTCGTGAATGGGCTTAACCCGCAACCCGGCATCAGCATTGCGGAACAGCTTTTGCGCGATGAAATGGAAACATTGCGTCGTGGCCTAGCCTTGGTGCGCAAGTTCGTGGAGCCAAGTGAATGTTGGCTTGTCACGTCCAATGATGGATTTGTGCTGGAAGGCTGCCGCAACAAGGTCGTAAAGCCCGTCTATCCGAACTCCCTGCATCCGTTGGTCGCCAAGGCAGTGACCGGACAGGAGAATCCTGAAAACGCCGTTGTCTTCAGCGTGCACAAGCTTTGGCAGATCGGACGGGTCGTGGAAACGGGCCGAGCCATTGACGAGACGGTGTTCACTCTGGCCGGGAAAAATTATCGCGCCCGTATCGGTACGCCTCTGGTGGACATCCTGGATTTTGCCCAAGTCGAAATACATCCCGGCGACAGACTGGTGCTTTCCGGGCCGTTCACGGGCTACACAGTCTTCGACGTGGCTCATGGCATGGAAAAAGGTGTTTTTTCACTAAACGTCATTCCCAAAGATGCGTTTCCTGCCATGGAGGATCGACCCTGCATCAATTGCGGCGAGTGCGTACAGCATTGTCCTGCTCGGCTGCAGCCAAACATGATCACACGGTTTGCCGAATACGGCATGTTTGATCGTGCCTTGGCCTTGGGGATCGACTCCTGTCTGGAATGCGGACTGTGTTCCTACTGGTGTCCGGCGCGTCGTCCAATGCAACATTATATCCGGTTCGCCAAGCAGCAGCTCCACAAGGACAACCAGTTGGCCGCCGCCAGCTGGACTCGCTAGGCTCTCCGGGAATCCTGACGGAATAGCAAGAGGTTATCTGCATGATGAAACAAGCCGCCATCATCAAGCCCCACTCCGATACAGCCTTTCGGCTCACGGTGGGGCCGCCGTCTCACTGGCGGTGTGGACGGACAATTACCGGGCTGATGCAGCAATGTGTTATCGCTCTCGTTCCTGCCGCCTTGTTGGCTTTTTGGCGATTCGGAATGCCGGCCGTCCAGGTCGTGGGCGTGGCTTGTGCCGCTGCCGTTGCCACGGAAGCGTTGGTTTCGAGGCTGCGTAAGCGCTCTCTGGAAATCGACAACTGGAATGCTTTCTACGCTGGACTGCTTTTCGCCTTTCTGCTGCCGCCAGGCGCTCCCTGGTGGCTGGCCGCTGTAGGCGGTGTCGTAACCGTCGCTTTAGGACAGTCGTTGTTTGGCGGCCTGGGATCGAACCCCTTCTGTGCTCCATTGGTGGGCTGGGCCGTGTGCAAGGTGTCCTGGCCTGCGTTCATGGACGCTGATCTGGCATTGGCAGCCTTGCCTATGAACGAGCCTTTGGCGCAACTGAAGTATTTCGGTTTGGCTAGTCTGGAACAGTTTGATCTTTTACATCTTTTCCTGGGTGAACAGGTCAACGCCATTGGCGCCTCCCAAGTAGCGGCATTGCTGGCGGGCGGGCTGTATCTTATGGTGCGCGGAATAATCAAACCGTTCGTACCGTTGGCTTTCCTGGCGGGCCTTGTCCTTACAGCGGGCATTCATTGGGGCATTGATCCTACGTTGTACGCACCGCCGCAATTTCATTTGCTCACCGGTTCGGTCGTTTTGGGCGCCTTTTTCCTGGCCACGGACCATGGCTCGTCGCCGTGCGGTGTGACCGCCATGATTCTTTTTGGTCTCTTGGCGGGCTCCCTGGTTGCGGTGATCCGTATTTACGGCGTCTACCTGGACGGCGTGCCCTTTGCCATCCTGCTTGCCAACCTGATGTCTCCTCTTTTGGAGCGCATCCGTCCCAGGCCGTTCGGCGCAAGGAGGAAGTCACATGCGTGAGTTGATGAAGATGATAGTGGTGCTTTCCCTCATCGGGACAGTGTCCGGATACGGGTTGGCCACCATCAAGCAAGCCACACGGGAGCGCATCGAGGAACAGGTTCTGACGTATGTCCAGGGACCGGCTCTCTTGGGCGTGCTGACGGGTTTTGAAAACAATCCCATTCAGGACCGGAAGAAAATGGATTTGTCCGGTGGCAGATCCGTCACAGTGTTTCCCGGAATAAAGAACGGCAAATTGGCTGCCTTGGCCTTTGAAGCGTTTGCACCGGGCTATTCTGGCGACATTGGCGTTATCGTCGGCTTTGATTTGGACAAGGATGCCGTATTGGGTATCGGCGTGACCACGCAGACCGAAACCCCTGGCGTGGGAACCCGCGTGTTTGTCCCCGGTTTTACCGCCCAGTTTACCGGCCACGGGTTGGACAAGCTGGATCTCAAGTCGGGAGGCGGGGACATTGATGGTGTCTCCGGTGCGACGTTCACTTCGGTAGGCACGGTCAATGCCGTGAAAAAAGCGGCGGGAGTCTATCCGGAAATCAAGGAAAAGGCCCGCAGCGCCTGGAACGGGTAAGGAGAATCGGACATGCAGCGCATCTGGAAAGAATTTACCAAGGGCCTGTGGAAAGAGCTGCCGCCGTTCCGTATCGTGCTCGGCCTCTGCCCGACACTGGCCGTGACCTCCAGCGCGGAGAACGGTCTGGGCATGGGGTTGGCCGTTGTCTTCGTGCTGACGCTTTCAAATATGATCGTTTCGTTGCTGCGGAACGTGATCCCTTCCAAGGTCCGCATCGCCTGCTACATTCTCATTGCGGCTTCGCTGGTGGTTACGGTGGAGCTGCTTATGCAGGCCTATGCCTATCCATTGTACCAGAAGCTCGGCATTTTCGTGCCGC
>JAZHDD010000043.1:0-19906 GCA_036541255.1 Desulfovibrionaceae bacterium
AAGATCAGCGGCAACGCCAGGAGAAACCGCAGCTCCTGGGAAAGAGCCACGGGCATCTCCGCCACCAGGATCTTGCCCGCCACGGCGGAGCTGCCAACGATGACCATGGCCCCGGCCAAGCTCAGATACGCGCCAAGATCACCCGCATTCTTTTGTCCCATATATCCTCCTTCCGGACACGTCCGGATTCGGGCGGAATATGCGGCAAAGCGGTTCAGCGGTCTTGAACGATCTTGCGATAGCGGCCCGGGGTCACGCCCACGATGCGCTTGAAATGGCGGTTGAGGTGGCTTTGGTCCGCAAAGCCCACGCTGACCGCGATATCGGCCAGGGGTTGCGGCCCTGAAAGCAGTTGACGGGCGCGGTTGATGCGCATCTGCGTCAGATAGGCGTGGGGCGGCAGGCCCATGCTGCGGCAGAACACGCGGGCCAGATGGAACGGACTGAGATTCGTGGCCGATGCCAATTCCTCAAGACTCACATCCTCGTCCATACGCCGCTCCAGGAACAGGCGAGCCGTGCGCACGGCATCGGATTCCTTTCCCGGCTCTCGCGGAGCCACGTTTTGATCGGCATGGCGCGACACCCAGCGGGCCAGCAGGCCGTAAAGCCGAGTCTGGGCTTCAAGGGCCGAAATACCGCCCGTATCCAGCCTCAGGTGCAGTTGCCTGATGGAGGCGGCCAGTACAGGGTCATCCAGCACGCCTGCGCAAAAATGCGGCAGATACGCGCTGACGCGGCCGGTCAGCTCACTAGCGGCGCGGGACAGCCACAGCGGCTCCAGGTAAAACATGCGGTAGGTCCAGCCCGAGCCCGTTGCGGCATGACCGTCGTGGGCTTCGCCCGGCACCACGAGATTGACCCGTCCCGCATCGGCCACCAGTTCGCGCCCCATGTAGCGAAAGGCCATGGCCCCTTGCTCAATGACGCCCAAGGCGTAGCGGCGATGGAAATGTCGCGCAAAATGCTGGCGCACAAAACGTGCGCGCAACAGCTCCACGCCGGGCAAGGGCTTGGGCCGCCAAAGACGCGTTTCTTCCGTGGGGAGAAGTGCGGGCATGGCCGAACGATATTCTTTTGGTTCAATTCGCGCAACGCAACACGTTTGGCTCGATACATGCAAAGAAATAATGCAGCCGCCGATTGCCATTCCGGATGGTCCGGAGCAGCAAAATTGCGGCAAAGGGCGCGTCAACAAGGAGGCGAGCCATGAGTCCCCCCAACGATCTCGGCATCTGTCGCGTGTATGAGGCGGAAGTTCCGCAACGGCCGCAATGGAAGTTCTCGGTCATGGTCAAGGACAGGGAGGAAGCGCAGTTGCGCGAAGAAATCGGTCGAGGCCTCAAGGTGTTCAGCCTGGGCAAGGTGCTCCTGGAAACACGCGACCAAGCCATTGCCAGGCGCATGGCCGATGTGGTCTACCGGCCTAGAGGTTCTTGATCGTCGTGCCGGGCATGACCCCGTAAGTGTCCCGTAGGTGGCGGTACTCGTCCATGGCGTCTTCGACCCCGGACGCCAGGGATTTGTCCAGCCGTGCCCGGGATACGGCTCGAGGCCGCAATTCCAGCACGACCCCGTCCTCCAGGGTCAGGGTCAGATCGTAGAGCACCCGGCCCGTGGGGACTCGCATTCCCCGCTCGTCCGGCTGATTCTCGGAACGCAGCAGCAGCGTGACCGAATGCAGCAACGTTCCTTGCTTCTCCAAGGCAGCTTGAAACTTCGTCAACTCCTGCGGAGTCTGATCCTGCGAATCCATAAGGCCGGGCTCGGCCACAAGTTCCAGCCTATAGCTTGCTTCCCCGGCATGAACGATCGCGGCCAGGGGCGGGACAAAAAAAAGCGCCAGGAACAGCAAAAGCGCGACCTGGAAACCATGAAAAGCCTGCCCAACAACCAACGACATATTGTTTTCCCGCATTCTTTGCCAGTTCATGTCTTCGTCCTGAAGAGTTTTTTCTTTCTATCTTGCCCCGGCAGTGAAGAAAAGAAACCGGCAACGAAAAGCGGCGTCCAGAATAACCAGAGAAAAACAGAGGGGTTGTCGCGATGCTTCCAGCTTCAAAAGAACCCGCGGGATGAAAGGAAAACGGACTACGGCAGGCGCGACACGTATTCGTACATGACCCAGAAGTGGCAGAAGCTGCCCAGCAGCACAAAGACATGGAAAATCTCGTGGAACCCAAAGACGCGGGGCCAGGGATCGGGCCGCTTCAAGGCATAGACCACGCCGCCTGCGGTATAGGCCAGTCCGCCCGCTGCCAGCCAGAGCAACGCGCCGACCTGCAGCGCCTGCACCAGGGGCCAGACTCCGACCACCACGGCCCAGCCCATAAGTATATAGAAGCCCGTTGAAAGCCAGCGCGGCGCGCCCATCCAGAACAGCTTGACCACGGCCCCGGCCAGGGCCATGCCCCAGACAGCACCGAACAGGGACCAGCCCCAGGCCCCTCGCAAGGGCACAAGGCAGATGGGGGTATAGGTCCCGGCGATCATCACGAAGATCATCAGGTGGTCGAACTTGCGTAGCCGCCTGGTGCGTACCTCGCCGTAGGGTATCCAGTGATAGAGGGTGCTGGCCGTGTAGAGCAGGATCATGCCCGCCCCGAAAACGGCAAAGGAGGCCACATGCCAGGTCGAGGCCTCCTGCACCGCACGCACCAGGAGCAGGACCAGCGCAACCACGCCGCCCAGGGCTCCCAGCAGGTGGGTCAACCCGGCCAAGGGGTCGCGCAGCCGCAAAAAGGGTGCCCGAACCACGCCTCCGGTCATGCCTCCTCCTTTTTTGGAACGCTACTCCGCATCCTCCGCCGCAAAAAACTCCGCTTCTTCCGAGACGGCGTTCTCGGCCACCACGCTGCCGCCGTCGGTCTCGTCCGGCAAGGCGGCATCCGCGGCCAGCTCGCCCTCAGGGGCCACGTCCGGCTCAATGTAGCGCGCAAAAACCAGAAAACCCGTGTGCGCCACCATGCGATCTTCGGGACGCAGCCGGTCCGGCACGGGCTTGTAGCGCCGCACCAGGATCTCCAGGACTTCCTGATCCTGGAAAGGCCCCTGCTCCAGGCCGCGCAAGAGTTCGCTGACCTGGTTGGTGGTGGGCAGCAAAAATCCGCACATGGCCCCGGGGATCACAGCCGAGGGAATGGATTCAAGATACTCCCAGGGCGTGCGCACGTCCAGGAACAGGGCATGGGCTCCGGTGTGCTGGAAGCCCTCGGAAATATCCTGGTTGACCTGCTCCACGCGATGGGCCAAGCCTACGCGCTCCAGGTTCTTGCGCGCGAGCTTGTAGAATTCTTCGCGCCGTTCATAGGTCACGACCTTGCCCGTATCTCCCACGTACCACGCCAAGGCCGTGGTCAGGCCGCCTGAGCCCGTGCCCGACTCGATCACGGTCATGCCCGGTCCCACGCCCAGCTTGAGCAGCAGGTAGCCAATCTCCTTGGGATACATGATCTGGGTAGAACGCTTCACGTTCTTGATCAAATCGTGCACAGTGGGCCGCAGGGCAAGATACGTGCGTCCAAGGTGCGTGCGCACCCGATGTCCGTAGCCGACCGCTGCCACCTCGGACATGAGAATGCGCCCGTCATGGGTATGCACCTCGGCCTCGGGATCCAGCTTGTGCAGATATCGCTTGCCCTTGGGGCTGATGAGCAGTACCAAATCACCCTTATTCAACATAGCAGGCCTCCTGCGCTGTGCGCGCTCTTTCAGGTACGGCAGGCGCGCACACCAAGTCAAGCCGGAGACGGCATGGGATTCAAATACATTTTCGGTCCGGTCCTGTCCGGCAGACTGGGGCTCTCCTTGGGCCTGGACCTGCTCGGAACAAAGATTTGCAGCCTGGACTGCGCCTATTGCGAAGTCGGGCCCACCATCGACCTGACCCTGAAACGCCTTCCCTACGTCCCTGCCGCCGCGATCCTTGATGAACTGGAACGTTGGAAGGCCTTGGGTCAGCAGACCGAATACGTGACCCTGGGCGGTTCGGGCGAGCCCACCCTGAACAGCGAATTCGGCGAGGTCATCCGAGGCGTACGCCGCATCCTGCCGGGCAAGCCCGTGGCCGTGCTGACCAACACCACGCTCATGGACGATCCCGAAGTACGTCGCGACCTGGCCCTGGCCGACGTGGTGTTGCCCTCCATGGACACGCTCGTGCCCGAGGAGTTCCGCAGATTGAACCGTGCCGCGCGCGGTTTGACGCCGCTGGGCCTGGCCGACGGATTATTGGCTTTCCGGCGCGAATTCTCCGGCGCGATCTTCCTGGAAGTGCTCCTGGCCGCCGGATACAACGATTCGGAAGAGAATTTGCATCTGCTGGAAGATTACGTGCGACGGCTCGGTCCGGACCGCGTGGACGTGGTCACTCTTTCCCGGCCCGGCACACTGGACGCGGCCCGCGCAGTGGATGCCGATACTCTGGCCCGCTGGCGCGCGGCCCTGGGCGCGACGATCCCCGCTCCCGCGCATGACCGGGCCGCGACCTGCGACCTGTCGTTTGACGATGCAGTGGAACGTATTTGCTCTTCTCTTGCGCGCAGGCCGCAAACCGTACTACAGTTGGCGGGCGGTATGGGACTTTCTCCCGAGTTGGTCAACCGGGCCCTGGCCCGACTCGACGAACAGGGGTTGCTCCGCACCCGCAGCGGTCCGGGTGGCGAATATCACTCCCTCCGCACCGACCGCTGACCGACAATGCTTGACCCTGGCGTATTGGTTGCGCCGCATCAATATTTATCATTTTTCTCAAATTTTTTACTTTCGCGAGGATTGAATGGATCAGAAGAAACGACAAAAAATGTTCATCAGCACATTGCCTGGAGAACAGGTCGAGGTGGTCATTGCCGAAGAAGGCAAGGTCATGGAATACTATGTGGAAATGGTCCACATGGCCAAGACCAAAGGCAACATTTACAAGGGCTACATTCACAACATCGACGTGGGCCTCCAGGCCGCGTTCATCAACTACGGCGCAGAGCGCAACGGCTTTCTGCAGATCGACGAAGTCCACCCCGAATATTATCAGGGCGGTTACAAACTCCAGAAAGGCCAAAAATATCCGCCCATTCAGAAAGTACTCAAGCCCGGCCAGGAAATGCTCGTGCAGGTGGTCAAGGAACCCACGGGCAAGAAGGGCGCGTTTCTCTCCTCCTATCTTTCCCTGCCCGGCCGCTTTTTCGTCTACACCATCGGCCGCGGCCAAGTGGGCGTCTCCCGCAAGATCGAAGATGAAAAAGAGCGCGAACGCCTCAAGCAGATCATCGAACAGATCCAGCCCGACGAGGGCGTGGGGCTCATCGTCCGCACCGCGGGCATCGGCCGCAACAAGCAGGACCTGACCCGCGACTACAAATACCTCAGCCGCCTTTGGGCCGACATCCGCAAACGCGGCCAGAGCGCCAAGGCCCCGGCCCTGATCTACCAGGAGCTGGAATTGGCCACCCGCGCCGTGCGCGACTATCTTTCCTCGGAAATGA
Organism: Desulfovibrionaceae bacterium; assembly: GCA_036541255.1. Lineage (GTDB taxonomy): Bacteria > Desulfobacterota > Desulfovibrionia > Desulfovibrionales > Desulfovibrionaceae > Paucidesulfovibrio. The sequence goes on from JAZHDD010000043.1 coordinate 5,481, forward strand.
ACGAGGTCTGGGTGGACGACAAGGAAGTGGAGGAAAGCGTCAAGGACTTCATGCGCCTGGCCTTTCCGCGCAGCTCGCTCATGGTCAAACTGCACACGGACGCGGACAAGACCCTTTGGGAGCGTTTCAACGTCCATCGCCAAATCGAGGAAATCTATTCCCGCGAAGTCACCCTGCCCTCGGGCGGCCAGCTCGTGTTCGACGCCACCGAGGCGCTCACGGCCGTGGACATCAACTCCGGCAAGATTTCCGGCGAGCGCAACTTCCACAAGATGGTGCTCAAGACCAACGTTGAGGCGGCCGAGGAAATCGCGCTCCAACTCAAGCTGCGGGACATCGGCGGCCAGGTGGTCATCGACTTCATCGAAATGAAGAACCCCAAGGACTGCCGCGAGGTGGAAAAAACCATGCGCCAAGCCCTGAAATCGGACCGGGCGCGCACCGTGGTGGGCCGCATTTCCGAATTCGGCCTCATGGAGCTGGTACGCCAGCGCATGGGCTCCTCGGCTCTGGCCGTGACCACCGAACCCTGTCCCTGTTGCCGGGGCACGGGCGTGCGCCGCAACCTGGAATGGCAGTCGCTCCAGGCCATCAAGGCCCTGTACCTGCAACTGCGCAAAGCAGGGCATACCAGCCCCGTGGTCTTCACGCTCAATGAAGAACTGGCCCTGTACATGCTCAACTCGAAACGCGACATGATCATGGAGCTGGAGCGCCGTTTCGAGACGCGCATCGCCATTGCCATCGACAACAGCAAGCCCTCGTGAGCCTGACATGAGCACAGCCTTCCGCCGTTGCCTCCTGTGCCGCGCCGATCCGTCACTCGTTGACGGGCCCGCGCCCCTGCGCGGAGGAACGGCGTGAACGGCCGCGTCCTGCTGCACATCTGCTGCGGCCCCTGCGCCATCACCTGCGTGGAATCATTGCGCGACGAAGGGTTCGAGGTCACGGGGCTGTTCCTGAATCCGAACATCCACCCGCTTTCCGAATACCTGCGGCGCCGGGACGGCGCCCTGGAAACCGCGGACAAGATGGGCTTCAAGCTCATTGTGCGCGACGAGGAATACGATCCGGCCAAGTATATGCGCGAGGTGGCCTTTCGCGAGGCCAACCGCTGCTTCCATTGCTACGAGATGCGCCTTTCCCGCACCGCGCAAATAGCTTCGCGCGGCAATTTCGACGGCTTCACCTCCAGCCTGCTCTATTCCAAATACCAGAAACACGAGACCATTCGTGATCTGGGCCGGGATCTGGCGGCTGGAAGCGTGCCGTTCCTGTACCGCGACTTCCGCGCGGGCTGGCAACGGGGCATCGAGGAGTCCAAGCGAATGGGCATCTACCGGCAGCAATATTGCGGCTGCCTCTACAGCGAGTTCGAGCGCTACCGCAAGGAATTGGGGCCACAACCGGCACAGGCGCGAAAATGAGCCCAACAGTTCTCGGCTGTTCAGGCAGTCCACGCAAAGGAGGCAACTCCGATCTTTTACTGAAGGCCATGCTCCGGGGAGCACGCAAAGCAGGCCTTTCCGTCTTTTCCGCCTCCCTGCGGGACTACTCCATCCAGCCGTGCGTCGGTTGCGAGCAGTGCCGGTCAGCCAAGGCCTGCACCCGGCTCAATGACGGCATGCAGCTGCTCTATCCCCGGCTGGAAGAATCGCGCGGGCTGGCCCTGGCCTGCCCAACCCACAACTACAACATCACGGCCTGGATGAAGGCTTTCATCGACCGCCTCTACTGCTATTACGAATTCGACATGCGCGCACGGCCAAGGAAATGGAGCAGCCGTCTGGCCGGACAGGGGCGCTTCGCCATACTTGCCGCAGTCTGTGAACAAGCTGAGCCAAAAGATATGGGCTTCACCCTGGACGCCATGCGTTTGCCGCTGGAGGCCCTGGGCTACACCGTGGTCGGAGAATTGCCCGTGCTGAACGTCTTTGACAGGGGAGGCGTCCGCGACATGCCCGAAATACTGGCTCGCGCGGAAGAACTGGGCAGCATGCTGGCCCTGCGCCTTGGCAAGGACTGAGGAGCCAGGCCCATGCCCCGTTTCTTTGGCGAACCCCTGCCCCCGAAACGCGGCACCAAGCCTGTCGCGCCCCGGGGCGACGACAAAGGCCGCAAGGCGCTGCTGCTCTATATCCACGTTCCCTTCTGCCGTTCCCGCTGTAACTATTGTTCATTTCATTCCCAGGCCTTCAACCAGGTCACCTATGCCTGGTATCTCAAGACGCTGCTCGCGGAGATCAAGCTCTGGGGCCAGCGGCTGGGAGCGCCCCGGCTGGAAACGGTCTATTTCGGAGGCGGCACCCCGAGCCTCGCTCCCCTGGGCGACCTGGACAAGGTGCTGACGACCCTGCGCAAGCATTTCTCCTTCACGGAAAACATGGAGATCACCCTGGAGGCCAATCCGGACTCGGCCCAGGACGTAAGCTGGTTCCGGGGGCTCTTGTCCATGGGCGTGAACCGCCTGTCCCTGGGCGTGCAAAGCCTGTCCGACGACGATCTGGCCCGGCTCGGGCGACCCCATTCCGCACGCATGGCCGTGGAGTCCTTCAGCATGGCGCGGCAGGCCGGGTTCGCCAATATCAGCCTGGACATGATCTGGGGGCTGCCCCTGCAGCGGCTGCGGCATTGGCTGGACCAGCTCAAGACCATTGCCCGGCTTGGAGCCGAACACCTCTCCAGTTACGGCCTGAGCATCGAACCGGGAACGCCCCTGCACCGCATGAGCCTGGAACAGGATCTGGATCTGGCCCAGGAGCAGGAACAGGCCAAGATGTTCGTCTACGGGGCCGAATTGCTCGAATCCCTGGGCTACCTGCAATATGAAATTTCCAATTTCGCGCGCATGGGCTTCCAGTCGCGCCATAATTCCGGCTACTGGCAAAGCCGCGATTATCTGGGCCTGGGCCCATCGGCCGTAAGCACCTTGGGACGGCGGCGTTTCACCAATCCCACATCCATGGACGAATACGAGGCGCTTGTGCGCAGCAACAACGCCGGCCGCGACTTCGAGGAGCTGGACGATCAGGCCCGGCTGCTGGAAATGGTCATGCTTTCCCTGCGCACCACAAAGGGGCTGGACTTGAGGCTGCACCGCGAGCGTGCCGGGTTCGACCTCGTGAAAACCCACCAGAAGCTGATCCAGGCCCTTGTCCAGAACGGTCTGTTGCGCATCAACCGGGGCATGCTCCGGCTGACCAAGGAGGGCATGGCCGTGTCCAACGTGGTCATCGAACGGCTGGCCTTTGCCGAACCGCCCGCCTCGCAATCAGGGGCTCCGAAAAAGCCGTCCTGAACTCGCCAGGGCTTGCCGTTTTGGCGTGGCTTGCGTATCCCCAAAACATGAAGACAGTGCTCATCACCGGCGGTGCCGGATACATCGGTTCCCACGTCAACAAGCTGCTGGCCTCGCGCGGGGTCGAGACAGTGGTCTTCGATTCCCTGATCACCGGGCATCCCGACTTCCTCAAGTGGGGAGATTTCGTGGCCGGAGACCTGCTCGATCCGGACGCCGTGGAACGCGTCTTTGCCGGACGGCGCTTTGACGCGGTACTGCATTTTGCCTCATTCATCGCCGTGGGCGAATCCGTGGCCGATCCGAACAAGTATTACCTCAACAACGTGGCCGCCACCCTGCATCTGCTGGACGCCATGGTCCGCCATGACGTCAAAGGACTGGTCTTTTCCTCCTCGGCAGCGGTTTATGGCGAACCGGAACAGACGCTCATCGACGAAAGCCACCCGCAACGCCCCCTGTCGCCCTATGCCCGCTCCAAGGCCATGGTCGAGGAAATGTTGGAAGATTATCACCGCGCCCATGGGCTGGCCTCCTGCCGCCTGCGCTACTTCAACGCGGCCGGAGCCGATCCGGAAGGCGACATCGGCGAACGGCACCAGCCCGAGACCCATCTCGTGCCCCTGGTGCTGCAGGCGGCCCTGGGCCTGCGCCCCGACATCGCCATTTTCGGCACAGACTACGCCACGCCCGACGGCACCTGCATACGCGACTACATCCATGTCAGCGATCTGGCCGAGGCCCACGCCCTGGCCCTGGACTGGTTGGAAAACGGAGGAACGCGCGCCTTCAACCTGGGCAACGGCAACGGGTATTCCGTACGCGAAATCATTGATGCGGCCCGCCGGGTCACGGGACGCGGCATCGCCGTAACCGAGACCGGACGCCGTGCAGGGGATTCGCCCGTGCTCGTGGCCTCTTCGGAACGGGCCAAAAGCGAACTGGGCTGGGAGCCGCGCTTCGGCGGCCTGGAGGACATCGTGGAATCAGCCTGGAACTGGCACCGCAAGGATTGCGTTTAGGGAACGGGAACCATCCCGGCTTCACGCCCACAGGGCAGGCGCAACAAAAAAACCACCTCTCCCTCTTTCCCGTCCACGCACTGCACATCGCCATCCAGATAACGGCGCGAAAGCATGCGGGCCATGGCCAGCCCGTTGCCGCGTTCCGGCCCCTTGGTGCTGGTGCCCCGCCGGAAGATCTGCAACCGGATCGCTTCGGGCATCTCCCCGGGGTTGCGAAACAAAACAACAGTATTCCGGCCTTCCCGCAGACAGCTTATCGTGACCTTGCCTCCGGGGGCCGTGGCTTCCAGACCGTTCTCCAACAACGCCGTGATGATATATCGAAGCAGCAGTCCGTCCGCCTGAACGTTCGCGCCAAGGCACCCCTCCACGATGACCCGACCGGGATCGATCCCCTCCATGGCCGCCACGGCATCGACAACGGCAATCCGCACCTCGAACCGCTCCAGTTCGAGGCCAAGAAGGCCCTCTTCGGCATCGAACAGGGCGGCCTGGCTTTCCACTTCCTCCATAAGCCGGCGTGCAGCATAGCCCATGGCAAAAAGATTGCCCTCCAGCTCGGAACCATACTCCCGACTGAGACTGGTAAAAAGACGGTTGATGGTCTCGGCCCGGTTGCGCACTTCCTTCAGGAATTGATACCGCAGGCTCCGCAATCGCGCCTCATGGCTCACGTCCAACAGGCTGAAAAGCACGAAGCGACCAAGCCTGTTGTCCAAGGGGCGGGTAATGACCTGAAAGTCGCGGCTGTCTCCCTCTTCAGTCATACGCACCAGACGGCAGATCTCCACTCCCATTTCTCCGGAAAGGCCGTGCAGAATGGCTTTTGCCGCGCCGCAAAACCGACAAAATCGCGTAGTGCCGCAGCCCCCCTCCGAAAGGTGGGAATAGGCGCACCCAAGGGCCTCGCCTGGCCGCAGCCCGAGCAGCTCTGTCCCGGTTTCTTTCCAAGCCAAGCACGTAAAGGGCTGGTTACGGTAGACGATCTGCCTGCGTCCGTTCACCACGACCACGGGAAGAGGCAGGGCGTCCATGCATTCCAGCAGCCGGGACCGGGCAAAAAGCGCTGCCTGTTTCCGAATGATTTCTTTTGGTTCGCGCTCTGCCGGTGCGAATTCCGTTGTCACATCATGCATGGTTCACCATCTTCCGGTTAGATAAATACTTACCTTTGCTTGTTACCCGATTTTCGAGAGTCAAGGCAACCCCGACATGGACGGAAGCTTTTCTTTCTCCTACTATCTAAGACGGAGGCTGCGCATGTCCCGATACAGGCTCGTCAACCGCGTGACCAACATGGCCCTGGAAGCCATCTGGGCTTACAAGCTCCGCTCGCTCTTCGTGATTCTGGGCGTGGCCTTTGGCATCGCCTCTCTGACCCTGATCGTCACCACCGTGGACGGCGCTAACCGCAAGGCACTGGAAATGGTGGAAATGTTCGGACCGGACGCGGCCTTCGTCATCGGCGGCAACATCAAGAAGCGGGCTCTGGGAGCGCGCTCCCTGACGCTTTCCTGGGAAGATGCCCGGCGCATCCGCCAGTCCCTGCCAGGTGCGTACCTGGTGGTACCCATGCGCGCCAAGCAGGGCCTTGTCGTCAAATACAAGAACAAGAACTATGCGGACGTGCAGGCCGTAGGGGCCACGGAAAACTATGCCGAATCCTGGAACTGGCCGCTCGCCGACGGTCGGGACTTCACCGAGCGTGACGTGAGCCGCGCCGCCAAGGTCTGCATCATCGGCGACAAGCCCGCAGTGGAACTCTTCGGCAAGGAGTCCCCTGTGGGCAAGGTCATTTTCGTGAACAACATCCCGGTACAAGTGGTGGGCCGTCTTTCCTACAGAGGCGTGAGCGGAGGAGGCGGAGGCGACCTGGATAACCGCCTCATCATGCCTTTGACCACGCTGACCGTACGCTTCAATCTCGACCGCCAGTATTTCAGGGCCCTGCGGGTCAAGTTCCTTGAGCCGGAGTCTATGCCTTCCCATGTGGAAAATCTGCGTTCGCTCTTGCGCGACTCGCACAAACTGCTGCCCGGCGAGGACGACGACTTCACCATTCTCACGGCCGAAGAGGTGCTCAAATTTCTGGCCATGTTCAAAGGCGGGCTGCTCGTATTCCTTGGAATCACCGCGAGCATTGCCGTGCTCGTGGGCGGATTCGTGCTCATCAATCTTTTTACGCTGGCCGTAAGCGAACGCAGCGAGGAAATCGGGCTGAAAAAAGCCCTGGGGGCGCATTCCTCAGCAATCCTGCTGCAATTCCTCGTTGAGTCGGTCACCCTGACCCTGGCAGGGGGGTTGCTGGGGCTGTTCCTGGGACTGGGACTGGGGCAGCTTCTGACCAGACTGGAAGTGCTCACCATCCAATTTTCATGGAAGGTCTTTTTCCTTTCGCTGATAAGCGCGCTGGTCATCGGCGTACTCTTTGGGCTCAAGCCCGCACGACAAGCAGCGGCCCTGGACCCCATCAACGCCCTGCGCGGGGGCGACTAAACAAAAAGGAGGCCCGAAGGCCTCCCCTGTTTCGCCGCTGCAGCGCGCCGCACGCCACAGTCGCCGTCCTCTCAATACTTGCCGAATTCATCGTCATCCAATGAAATCACATCTTCAGGCCCGGTCTTCGCATCCGTCCGCCCCTGATCAGGGGCGGCCCAAGCCGAGCCGTCCCCGCCTCCCGCAGCCGGGCCCGGAGAAGGCAGCGGAGCGCGACGCGCCTGAACACTGACCTTGCGAACCGGGGCATCATCCTGCCCCTTGACCTTGAACCGCCGCATCAACCCACGCAGCTCCGCGGACTGGGCCGAAAGCTCTTCCGCGGCCGAAGCGGTCTGCTCCGCATTGGCCGTGTTGCGCTGGGTCACGTCGTCGATCTGGTGCAACCCTTCGGAAATCTGCCCCACCCCCTCGGCCTGTTGCGTCGAGGCCTCGGAGATTTCCGCCACCAGCGTGGCCACGCTGGAGGCATGCTCCACAATGCCGGAAAGGGACTCCACTGTTTGGCGCACAATGGCATTGCCATGCTTGGCCCGGTCCACGGAGCCTTCGATGAGCGCTGCGGTTTCCTGGGCGGCCTTGGCACTTCGGGAAGCCAGATTGCGCACCTCTTCGGCCACGACCGCAAACCCCTTGCCGTGGCTTCCGGCCCGGGCCGCCTCCACGGCCGCATTCAAGGCCAACAGGTTGGTCTGGAAGGCGATCTCGTCGATGACCTTGATGATCTTGCTGATGGCCTGACTTGATTCGTTGATGGCGCCCATGGCCTCCACGACGCGTTCCATTTCCTGGCCGCCGGTTTCCGCGGCTTCGCGAGCCTTGCCCGCAATGGTGTTGGCCTCGGAGGCCTTTTCCGCGCTGGAGCGCGTCTGCGCGCCGATTTCGTTCACCGCGCTGGTAATCTCTTCTATGGACGCGGCCTGGACCGTGGCTCCCTGGGAAAGGGACTGGCTGGATTCCGAAACCTGGGCCGAACCCTCGTCCATCTGGGCCGTGGCCTCGGTAATCTGGGCGATGAGGTGATTCAACTCCTTGACCATGCGTTGCAGGGCCTTGCCCAGCTTGTCCCGTTCGGAAGCCAGCACCACTTCGGCGCTCAAGTCACCCGAAGCGATGCGCTCCGCCAACACGGCCTTGTCTTCCAGATTGTCGGCCATGGAATTGAGCGCCTTGCCCAAATGGCCCACCTCGTTCTGAAGATCGAAATCCAACCTGCGGCCCAGATCGCCCTGGCGGATTTCATCAGCCAGAGATACCGCCTCGAGAATGCGCTTCACAATGCCGCGCACGACAAAATAGACCAGCCCCAAAATGACGGCCGACGCCAGAAGCAACGGAAGCAGGATGTTCAAACGCAGCCGGGCCGCCTGGGCAGCAACGTCGTCCACATAGATGCCGCTGCCCACCACCCAGCCCCAGGGCTTGTACAGCTTCACGTAGGAAATCTTGGGCTGCGGTGCGTCAAAACCGGGCTTGGCCCACATGTAGTCCACAAACCCCGAGCCCTCGCTGCCAGCCACCTTGGCCATCTCCACGAAAAGCAGCTTGCCCGTGGGGTCAGCGTTCTTGGAAAGGTCCGCCCCGTCCAGTTCAGGCTTAATAGGATGCATGACCATGTTGGGCTTGAGGTCGTTAATCCAGAAATAGTTGTCGCCCTGGTAGCGCATTTCCTTCACGACCTTGAGCGCCAATTCCTTGGCTGCATCCTCGCTGATCTCCCCCCGCTCGGCCTTGGCACCAAAGTGGGCTACCGCCGACCAAGCCACATCCACATTGTCACGCACGGCCCCCTGCTTCTCACTCATAAGCGTACGCTCGAACATGGGCATGAGATAGAGAAGCACCCCGGCAAGGACCACCAGCAGCAAGGCGACAAACATCGTCATTATCTTGCTGAAGAGCCCCCAGTCCTTGAATCTCTTCAAGTGCATGCCAACCTCCACGTTGAATCGCATTCTTTTGGACATACTTCTACATTTACCCCAGCGTAACATACGTTTTTCTTTTTTTCACCACTTTATTTCTCCTGCGGGCCTCTCTTTGCCGCTATTTCCGGATGCCGGCTTTTCTGTTAACAAAACCTGACGGAACAGAACCGTGCGCGGCCCGGACAGCGGCCGCCAGGGCCGAACAATACAACGACAACAGCGGCGGCATTGCCTATGCGTTTTCTCAAGATCGGGGGGCGCACCCCCACGGAAAAACTGATCCGCCTGCTGGCCACGCTGCTTGTGGTCGTGGTCGTGGGCTGGGCCTTCTGGAAAAACAACCAGAACATGATGGAGCGGGTTTACGCGGACAAGCCCTTCTGGGACGAGACCGGCAGCGTCACGCCACAGATGCGCGCCTTTGCCAAGGACTTTGCCAGGACCATGCAGGAAAGTTATGGGCTGGAAGCCCGCCTGCGCATCCGGCGCACAAGCGTGGACCGCCCCCAGCCGCAAACCGGCAGGCTGTTTCTCGGACTTTGCCCGGCAAAACGTCAGGCCGTGTTCGTCGCCCCTTTGGAGTGGGACGCGCAGCGTACGCAGGAACTGACGGAATATCTGGAACACAAACACTTTGAGCGGCATTGGGGTGCGGATTGGCAACAGGGGCTGAAATCCGCCCTGATCCTGATCTGGAACCAGCAGCGCGACAAGAGCATAAGCCTGGAGGAAGCCGCCGGTGAAGCTCCGCTGGTGGATGAGACCGACGGCCTGGACCAGACCGCGCGAGCCTTTGTGCAGCGCTTTGCCGAGGCACTGGAGCGGGATTTCGGCCAGACCTGCCGCATCCGCATCTTCCAGGACAAGGTGGTGGTGCCCGACCTGGACAACCGGACCATGTTCATCGGCCTTTCCCCGAGCCGAGGCGAAGCCCTGGTGAGCTTTCCGCCCATGATGCGCCGCGCCCTGGGCCAGGAATTCGAACGCGACATGATGCGCACGCACTTCCCGGCCCATTTCGCCTCAGGGGATTGGCCCCTGGGGCTCAAGACAGCCCTTATCCAAATCTGGCAGACCCTTGCCGGAGAGGAGTTCAAGTGACCTTGACGAAAATCTACACGGACGGCTCCTGCCTGGGCAATCCCGGCCCGGGCGGCTGGGCAGCGGTGCTCATCCACCCAAAGAAACGCCTGGAGCTGTCCGGCGGCTTCCGCAACACCACAAACAACCGCATGGAGCTGCGTGCCGTGATCGAGGCCTTGGGCGCCCTGAAACAGCCCTGCGAAGTGGAGCTGTATACGGACTCGCAATACGTGCGCAACGCCCTGACCAAGGGCTGGCTCGAAGGCTGGAAAAAGAACGGCTGGAAAACCGCAGCCAAAAAGCCGGTCAAGAATCAGGATCTTTGGCAGGAGCTGATACCGCTAACGGCAAAGCACAAGGTCGATTTCCGCTGGGTGCGCGGCCATGCGGGCGATCCGGAAAACGAACGCTGCGACGTGCTTGCCCGCGCCCAGGCCTCGCTGCCGGGCCAGCCCGAGGACAAGGAGTCCGGCGCGTAGCATTCTCTTGAGCGGATTTGTTCTCAGGGGCGGGCTGTGCTAAGAACGGAAAACGCTACCGGAAACTCCGGTCGCGACAGCCCTCAGGTCCGCCGCCATGCACGACTCCAATATTCCGGACAACCTCCTCCCCGTTACCGACGCCGATAGCGACGAACGAATTGAGGAAACGAGCCAGACACCACGCATCCAGGATTTGTCGCAAGTCCTGGACGCCATGTCCGACCATGTCCTATATGCAGGGGACAACGGCATCGTGCTGGACGCCAATGCCAAGGCGGGCCGGTTCTATGGCCGTGAACACCTGCTGGGCCGATCCTATTGGGACGTGCTGGGCCTGGATGCCGCCAACCTCAAACAGGCCCTGGAACGCTACCCTCCGGACCAGGTCCAGGAAATTTCGTCCGCTCTGGGGCAAGGCAGTTATTGCCTGCGCATCGTACAATTGCCTGCGGGGGCAGCCCCTGGAGGGTTCGTGGTCCTGGCCACGGACAACAAGCCCCTGGCCCAGGCCCATGCAGCCTATGAGGAGCGCCTCGACGAAAACATTACGGCGCTGGACAATTCCATCCGGCTCTTCAACGCCCTCTTCGATACCGCCAAGGACGCCATGCTGCTTCTGGACTCCAAACGCAGAGTCCGTGCCGCCAACCCCAAAGCCTGCCAGCTCCTGGACCCCGACCGGGCGGGCCTTACGGCCAAGGATGCGCGAAGCGTTCTCCTTCCCGCTGATCATGCGGACTTTGACCAAGCCATGGATTCGCTCGGTGACGGACAAAGCTGGATCACCCGCAACGGCGGCCTCGACCTGCGCGGCAAACGTCTTTCCGTCGAAACCATCTTGCGCCGCATCGACCTGGAAGAGCTGGTCCTCTACCAACTCGTGCTCCGGGACCTAACCACCCAGGTCCTTCTGGAGCAGGGCCTGCGCAACAAGCGCGCGGAAGTGGAAGGCATGAATCTGGCCCTGCGCAGCGTGGTACGCTCCGCCGAAGAAGAAAAACGCGAAATGCGGCGGGCCGCGGTCAACGACATCAGGGACGAACTACTGCCCACGCTCGACCGCATGGCCAGGGAGCCTTCCGCGTCCATGCGCGCCACTTACCGCGACCTTGCCGAACGTCGGCTGCATGAACTCTCCGAGGGAAGACCGGACACGCTTTCCCCTTTGCTGCTCAAACTGACCCCGCGAGAAATCGATGTCTGCAGGCTGATCCGCCTGGGCCGGAGCGGCCAGGAAATCGCCGAGCAACTCAATATATCCTTTGAGACCATCCAGACCCACCGCAAAAACATCCGCCGCAAGCTCGGCCTCACAGGCAGGCGCGCCTCCCTGACCACCTTTCTCCAGCAGACATCCATCGGACGCCCAATCGGGTAGAAACCACTCCCCGATGGATGCCCAATCCGCCCCCTTGTTCTCTGTATTTGCAACTGTTTCAATTATCAATTGAAGTTCACACGCCACAAGCGTCGTGGTTGCTTCGCCATGCTCACGCCTTGCTGTTGGCGGTCAGGCACACAGGGGCATCCATCAGGCAACCAGTTTTGTGCTTCGATATATTTGTGTTCCAAGCGTGTTTTTTCCTCTTCTGCATCAGCACACCAAAGAATTGAACCATGCACAATCAATAGCCGGATTCGAAATGATGCACTCATGCGTCGAAGTGGCGCAGCACTGCATGCGTGCACGCAAAAGCCGGATGCTGTCCGGCCTAATCCAAAGGGGGACCTATTATGAATAGCCGCAATTTCTTTCAACGCATTGTCCTTGCAGCAGCCCTGGCATTGCTAACGCTGGCGCTCACGGCCTGTGGAGCGTCCGAAGAAAAACAGGACGGACTGGCCCGGGTCAAGGCAGCCAAGGAGATCAGCTTCGCCATGAGCGGAGGGTACCCTCCGTTCAATTTCTACAACGAGACAAACGAACTCGTGGGATTCGACGTGGACGTGGCCCGCGAAATCGCCACGCGACTGGGCGTCGAACTCAAGCCCGTGACTACGGAATGGAGCGGCATCATTGAGGGATTGCGTGCGGGAGCCTATGACGGCATCCTGGGCAGCATGGCCGCTACTGATGAGCGGCGGAAGGTCGTGGATTTCTCCATTCCCTACTATTATTCAGGCGCTCAGCTCCTGGCGCGCTCGGACGCACCCTATCAGGCAGCAACCGACCTCAAAGGAAAGATTGTGGGCTTGGTCACGGGCACGACCTTTGAAAATGACGCCAAGCAGCTCGGCGCAGGAGATATCCGCCTGTACAAAGACGACAACCAGACCTTGCTGGAACTGAACAGCGGCGTGGTGGACGCCATCATCACGGACCGGGTCGTAGGCGTAAACGCCATGAATTCCGGAAAGTTCGACATCAAACTCGTGGGAGCTCCCCTGCGCGGAGAGGATATCGCCGTGGCCTTCCGTCAGGGCGACGACAGCCTGCGCCAGGCCGTGGACGCGCATCTGCAGGCCATGCGCGAGGACGGGACCCTGACCAAGCTCTCCCTCAAATGGCTGAACGTGGACGTGACCGTAAAGTAATCCCTTCGACCGACGTCTTTGGGCGGTCCCGAACCGGGGCCGCCCCGCATCAACCGGAGGGACTCCATGCAATACGACGTTTCCGCCCTGCTTAAATACCTGCCCTATTTCCTGCCCGCGGCCTGGATGACCTTCAAGGTCACCTTTCTGGGCATCGCCCTGGGGATGGGACTGGGATTGGGCACGGCCTTCATGCGCATTTCCGCGAACAGACTGCTCAACTATCCGGCCCAGGCATACATCTATCTAATTCGCGGTACGCCCCTGCTCCTGCAACTGCTTTTCATTTATTACGGCCTGCGCAGCATCACGGGCCTGGAAGCCCTGACCTCGGCTGTGCTGGCCCTGGGCATCCATAACGGCGCCTATATAGCGGAAGTTTTTCGCGGCGCGATTCTTTCCATCAATCCCGGTCAGATGGAGGCGGCACGCAGCCTGGGCATGACCTACCGCAGGGCCATGTTGCGCATCGTGCTGCCCCAGGCCCTGAAGCGGGCCCTACCGCCCCTGGGCAACCAGTTCATCATCGCCCTCAAGGACTCCTCCCTGGCCAGCGCCATCACCATCAACGAATTGCTGCTCAAGAGCCAGCAACTGGCTTCGTCCAATTTCCTGATGATGGAAATGCTGACCGTGGCGGCCTGTTTCTACCTTCTGTACACCGGCATCTTCACCTGGATGTTCCACCGCCTGGAAGTGCGCTTGAACGTTTCGGCCAGGACCTAGGAGAACGCATGAACGCTTTCGGCAATCCCGGAGTCACGGACCGCCCCATGGTGCGTATCCGCGACCTGCATAAATATTTCGGGGAAAATCATGTCCTGCGGGGCATCGATCTGGACGTGGCCACCTCCGACGTCGTCGTGATCATCGGTGCCAGCGGTTCCGGCAAGAGCACCCTGCTGCGCTGCATCAATCGCCTGGAAGACTTCCAGCAAGGCAGCGTCGAGATCAATGGCCGCACGTTCGTAGAGGATGAGCGGTTCATCAACGAATTGCGCACCCATGTGGGCATGGTTTTCCAGCATTTCAACCTGTTCCCGCACATGAACGTCCTCTCCAACGTCATCGAGGGACCGGTGCAGGTCAAGGGCATGCGCCGCAAGCAGGCTCGCGATCTGGGACGCCACTACCTGGACAAGGTGGGACTGGCGGACAAGGAATGCGCCTACCCCGAGACCCTGTCCGGCGGACAGAAACAACGCGTGGCCATTGCCCGCGCTTTGGCCATGGAACCGGACGTAATGCTCTTTGACGAGCCCACCTCGGCCCTGGACCCGGAACTGGTGGGCGAAGTGCTCGGCGTCATGCGCGAACTTGCCGAGGACGGCATGACCATGGTCGTGGTCTCGCATGAAATGGGATTTGCCCGGGAGGTGGCGGATACAGTGGCCTTCATGGAACAGGGCGTCATCCTGGAACAGGACCTGCCCGAACACATGTTCAACAATCCGCGCGAAGAGCGGACCAAGGAATTTCTCAGCCAAGTGCTCTAGGAAAGCGCATCAAGCCTGAAAGGCCCTCAGCCTTCGGCGACACGGCCATCGTGCAGCCGGATGATGCGCTTGGCCGCGGCCGC
>JAZHDD010000044.1:0-58860 GCA_036541255.1 Desulfovibrionaceae bacterium
GGAACGGGCCAAAGGGAATGGGCGTGCGGCCGCCTTTGCCCGAGCGCAGCAGATAGAGAATCGAGGCCAGAAGCGCGCTGACCCCGGACAGGAGGATGGTCAGGGGCAAGCCCTGGGGACCGACCAATGCGCCGATGAGCAGCATCAGCTTGACGTCGCCCAGGCCCAGTCCTTCGGCTCCGCGGAAAAGCTGATAGAGTAGCCGCAGCAGCCAGAAGAAGCCGCCGCCAATGGCCGCGCCCAGGAGTGCGGTTTTGCCGTTGGCCAGCCAGCTTTCCACGCCGGAGCCTGGTCCGAGCAGGAAAGTGGCCGTGAGCAGGGCCAGAACAGTGCCGGGCAGGGTGATGACATCCGGCAGTAGAAAGGATTCCAGGTCGATGAAGCTGGCAATGAGCAACATGCCGCCGAGTACGAGCAGGGCCGCCCAGGCCGCGCCCGGTCCGTACTGTTCGGCCAGGGCCAATGCCCAGAGCCCGGAGAGCAGCTCCAGGGCGGGATAGCGCAGGCTGATGGGCTTGCCGCAATGGGAACACCGACCGCGCAGCAGCAGCCAGCTCACCAGGGGCACGTTTTCCCACCAGGCCAGCTGGGCTCCGCAATCCGGGCAGATGGAACGCAAAGGCCGGATCAGGGAAAGTTCGTTGAGCCAGCGATGGACGCAGGCCGTACCGAAACTGCCCATGATCAGGCCGAGCAGAAAGGCGAGCGGAGCGAAGATCTCGATCAGGAAGGGATTCTGGGGCATGGCAAGCCGCTCCGTGACTTGAAGAAAAGTTGGTTTTGCTGCATGAATAACCGCACCTCCCGGCGTATCGGATTTCGCCGGGGGCGACAAGCAGTCCCAAAGGAGAGAGAGTATGGGCCAGGAACGTCGCTTCATCCCCGATATCAGTGAAGAGCAGATCGCCGCAATACAGTTGGAGGGGCTGAAGTGGACCGTGGCCCACACCCATGCGGGCAGCCCGTTCTATCGTGAGCGGTTCGCCAAGGCCGGGATCGAGCCCGGTGCCGTTTCCAGCCTGGACGACCTGCGCCGCCTGCCGTTCACCACTGCGGAAGATTTGAAGGACGGCTACCCTCTGCCGCTGCTTTCCGTACCCGAGGCCGATGTGGTGCGTATTCACGGTTCCAGCGGCACCACGGGCAAGCGCAAGATTCTCACCTACACTCAGAATGACATTGATACCTGGAAGAACATGTTCGCCCGTTGCTACGAGTTGGCGGGCCTGACGATTCTTGATCGGGTGCAGATTTGCGTGGGCTACGGCCTTTGGACTGCGGGCGTTGGCTTTCAGCTCGGCTGCGAACATTTCGGGGCCATGGCCTTGCCTGTGGGGCCCGGCCTACTTGATATTCAGCTTCAGATGCTTGAGGACCTCGGTTCCACCGTGATCTGCTCCACTGCGTCCATGGCTCTGCTCATGGGCGAGGAGGTGCAGAAGCGCGGCCTGGCCGACAAGATCAAACTGCGCAAATCCATTTTTGGTTCCGAGGCGCATACGCCCAAGATGCGCAAGCAGTTCGAGGAGGCTCTGGGCGTGAAGGAGAGTTACGACATCTCCGGCATGACCGAGCTTTATGGTCCGGGCGCAGGTCTGGAATGTGACGCGCGTTGCGGCATCCACTACTGGGCCGACAAGTACATCGTGGAAATCCTTGATCCGGTCAGCCTGGAGCCTGTGTCGCCGGGTGAGGTGGGCGAGCTGGTGGTCACGAGTTTGTGCAAGGAGGCCTCGCCTCTGGTGCGCTACCGCACCCATGACTTGACCCGCGTACTCCCGGGCCGCTGCGAATGCGGCTGCACCATGCCCCGGCACGACCGCATCATGGGCCGCTCGGACGACATGTTCATCTTCCGCGGGGTGAACATCTATCCCGGCCAGATTGCTTCGGTGCTGGAACACTTCCCGGAACTGGCTTCGGAGTACCAGATCATTCTTTCCCGGCGCGAAGGCCTGGACCATATGCAGGTGCGTGTGGAGCGGCTGCCCGGCGAGAGTGCGGACAACGACGAGAATCTTGCACGGGCCGTGGCCGACGAAATCCGGCGCCATATTCTGGTGCGGGGCGAGGTGGACGTGCTCAAGCCCGGCGCGTTGCCGCGCAGTTTCGCCAAGACCAAGCGGGTTCAGGACGACAGGGCCGACGACTGAGCGCGCGGCCCGTTGACGCGAACGTGTCGTCCTGCAACAGCCCGGGGGGAGGCCCATGCCTGTTCTCTATGATCGGCCCGAGCGGCAGGTGGTTATTGATCGCCGTCCGGAGCACTATCTCTGCTTTCCCGATGTCTGCCTGACCACTCAGGGCGACCTGCTGTGCGTCTATCAAGAATATGACCAGCACGCGGCCACCCGGCGCAGACTGCTGCTGCGGCGCAGCACCGATCTGGGCGCGACGTGGACCGATCCCGAGGTGTACAACGAGGGCATCACGCACTGCCCCAGGCTGCGCAAACTCAAGAATGGGCACATCTGGTTGCTGGACCAGAACGGCAGGACGCTGCTCGTGAGCACGGACCATGGCCGGACCTGGGACCGGCGCGACTTCACCAAGGTGTACGAGCAGGTGGTCTTTGACCGTCCCCTGGAACTGGCCGACGGCCTGGTGTTGACCACGGGCCATTCGCATCGTGGCAGCGTGCCCCAACCCTGGCTGCGCCAGCCGCGCACGGAACAGCTCGTCTATCATGCCGTGAATCAGGGCCGGAACATCCGGGCCTTGTCCGTGCTGGCCGCCGATCCATGGTTGGCCCTGTGCGAAGCGTCCATGGCCTCGCTGCCCGACGGGCGCATTCTGGCGCTCATGCGCGAGAACAGCATGGTCTATGAACCCATGTATTTCTGTCTCAGTGCGGACCAGGGCCGCACCTGGACCGACCCCGCGCCCACCTGTCTCGTGGGGCACCGGCCCACCCTGGACCTGACCTCCTCGGGCAAACTGCTCGTGACCTATCGTGAAACAGGCCCGTGCATGGGCACTTCGGCTTGGCTTGGGACATTGGAAGAATTGGCCCGGCCCTATGAGGTGCGCGGACTCACGCCCCTGCCGGATAGCGGGGAAGCGCAGCCCGAGATCATCGGAGGCAGCCTGCGCATTGCCACGCGTTCCGGAAGAAGCAGCGCCGTGCGCTACAGCCTGCGTCCGCTGTCCGACCCGGTACATTCCCGCGCCGAACTCACCGCCGTGGTCCGGGTGCTGCGCGCTGAATCCGAAGGCTGCGGCATCCGTTTCGGCGGAGCATGGTGGCGGCTGTTCCCGGACCGGCTGGTCATGGAGGTGGCTGCGCTGGACGACGCGGGCAAGGAGTGCGTCCGCCGCAGATGGTGCAAACTGCCCGAAGGGCGATTCAATGAAGTGCGTTTGAGCTATGTCCCGGGACAGGTCACGCTGCGCGTCAACGGCCGCAAGCGGGCCGTGCTGGAAGTGGACCACACCGCAGGACTGACGCGGCCCATTGTCTTTGGCACGGCCAATCCCTTGGAGCGGAACGGCGGCGAACATCTCTGGCAGCGGCTTTCGCTGCGCACCTCGGAGCCGCGTCTGGGCCGGGAATACGCCTGGGACTGGGATGCGGGGCAAGGGCTGCCCGATGCCTGGAAACGGGCGCACGTATTGGAACTTGCCGATGACAGGCATGCGGCATACGGCGATTTTGGCTATTCGGGCTGGATCGAGCTGCCGGACAAGCGGTTTTTCTGCGCGTTTCACCACGGCGGAGGCGACGAGCCCGGCTATGTGCCGGGCCGGTCAGCGCATGTGCGGGGCGTTTGGTTCACGGAAGAGGATTTTGGCCCGGGGAGCTGATGCCTCCCCGGACTGTTTCGTTTGCTACTTGACCACCAGCACCGGGCACTTCACGCTTTGCATGACCTTGTGCGTCACGCTGCCCATGATCAATCCTTCCAGGTCTCCACGACCCTTGGAGCCCATGATGACCATATCCACGCCTTGGCTCTGTGCGAAACGGGGCACGAGGTCGCTGGGGCGTCCGCCCTGGATTTCTGTCTCGTAGGGCACGCCCAGTTCCCGCAACGGGGCGGTCTGGCGTTCGATGATGTCCACGCGGGCGGCCACGAGTTCGTCCATGGCCCGGCCCAGGGTCTGGTCATCCATCTGCGGCAGCTTGAAGATGCGGTAGCAGGAAAGCACGATGACTTCCGCACCGAAATTCTTGGCCATCTTGGCGGCCATTTGCGCGGCGCGGGTGGAATATTCCGAATCGTCCACGGGAAGGAGGATCTTCTTGACGTTGATCATAGGGACTCCTTTGCTGCGGTGCGCCCGGCGCGGGAGGCCCCGTCCCGGCCGGAACGTGAAAGTTCACAGGGGCCCTGTCTATTTTCCTAGATAGGCTCTCGGCAGATAAGGGTCAATGACAATCCTTCAGACATGCCAGGCGGGACCAGGCAGGGGCAGGCGTACCGTCAGGGTCGTGCCCTGTTCCTCGGAAGTGGTATAGGTTATGTCGCCCTTCATGGTCCGGGCGATGAGCCGCGCCGAATAGGTGCCGATGCCGCTGCCGCCGTTTTTGTCCAGCGTTGCGTATTTGTCGAAGAAATTACCGCGCAACGCCTCGGGGACCCCGCCCATGTTGTGGATGCGGATCACGGCTTCGCCAGTGTCCATGTCCCGGTCAAGGCGGATGGTGATTATACCTTGACGCGGCGAAGCCTCCAAGGCGTTCTTGATCAGGTTGGAGAGCATGGAGTAGGTCAGCAGCTCTTCTCCAAGCACGAAAAAGGATGTGTCCGCCTCCGCTTCAACTCCTTGCACCAAAATGCGGACATCCAGTTTCCGGCTGGAACGCAGGTCGTCCAGCTCCATCAGGGTGGAGCGCAGCAGGGGCGGCAGGTTCACCTCGGAGGGCGTAAAGACGTAACTGTCGTTTTCCATCTTGAAGAGGTCGTGCGACATGTTGATCATGCGCAGCATCTTCAGGCCCGCCTCCTTGATCATTTTCAGAATGCCGCGCACTTCCTGGTCGCGTATGTCGTGCATGTTCAGCAGCACGTCGGGCAGTGCAATGATGCCGTTGAGCGGCGTCTTGAGATCATGCCTGGTGATCTGTTCGACGTCTTCCCTGAGCCGGGCGAGTTTCTGTTGCTCGGTAACGTCCACAAAACTTTCCAGCAGGTAGCTTCGGCCTCCGATCTGAATGGGGACCGCGGCGCGGATGACGTTGATGGTTCCTCCGTCAAGGGAGGTGATGGTCCTGTCGCAAACCGAGGTGGACGTGCTGTTGTCCAGGCAAACGATGCAGTCGCGCGCGCCGTCGCAAAAGCGCTTGTCGCAGGGTTTGCCAAGGACTTGCTCACGGGTGGTGCCGAGCATGCGCAGGGCCGGTTCGTTGATCTGGGCCACAACCTTTGTCGTGGCGTCCACCAGCACGATGCCGGCAGGGATACTTTGGAAGATGGTCTGCATCTGCGTGTTGCTTTCTTGGAGCAGACGCGTACGGCGTTCCACCTTTTCCTCCAGAGTCCGGTTGCTTTCTTCCAGGCGGCGACAGAGGTAGGCGTTTTCCAGGGCATGGGATCCGGACATCATGACCACGGTGAGCAGCGCCAGGGTCGTGTCCGGAATTTCCGACTTGTCCTGGGCCAACAGCCCGACGAACATGCCGTGGATGCGGTTGGTGGTGGCCAGGACATGCAGGAGTAAGTTGTGCCTTTTGTCCGAGGAAAGGAAGAAGGCGGGGCGGTTGCGGCGCAGGGTCCAGGCAAAGGAGTGATCTTTGATCAGAGATTCGACCTCATACTCGATGCGGTCCGAATGTTCCGGGTGGTCGCAGTGGGCCAGGGTGAAGTCGTGGGTCTGCTCATCGTTCAGGTATACGGCCACTGTTGTCACTTTGAGCATGCTGTGGGCACGTTCCGAGAGTTCGCGCATCACATGCTGCGGATCAGTGCACTTGTCGTGGCTCAAATCGAAATTGCCCAAGGCAGAGGCCAGGTTGAGAGCCTCCATGGCGGCTCGTTTTTCCCTGGACAGACTTTCGACCAGTCGCTCCAGGCGGGCAATTTGTTCGGCGTGGGACATGTGCATGCTCATCCGAGAAAGAAGGTGACAATGTCGTCGATCTGCCGAGTTCCTGCTGCGATGACCGGAGCGATGACGCTGGGTGCGAGCTGCAGGCTGTCCCAAGCGTCTTCTTCCAAAGGGGGAACAAGACAGTTGCCGCTATATCCGTACTCGAGAGCAATGGCCATGATGTCCGCAAAGTGCAACAGGGCCGCTTCCATGTTGTCTGTTGCCTGTGACGGTGCATGATGCCCATATGCTGCGTCGCGCAGACTGGCGGGCAGGCCCCAGCGCTGGAACAGGGCGCGGGCAAGGTCGGCATGATCCCAGCCGAAAACCCTTCGTTCTGCTTGGTGCAGGGGAATGTTTTCCTGCATGGAGACGGTGATGGCCAGGGCCATGAATTGCGGCAGTCTGTCGAGCATGATCAGTCGGCCCGTATCGTGGAGAATCCCGGCAACAAAAAGGGTTTCCTCGGTAACACCCGGCTTGTAGGAAGCCAGGAGCCTGGCGAAAACTCCGCAGGCCAAGGAGTGCCCCCAGACTTCCCGGGTAGATAGGATTTCCGAGGGGATGCCGTTGAAGGTCTGGATGATTGTGATGCCCAAGGCAAGCTGGGACAGTTCCCGTGTGCCCACCAGGGCAATGCCTCGTTCGAGGTTTTCGATCTGCTGCGGAAAACCGTAGAAGGGGCTGTTCACCAGCTTGAGCAGCTTGGCGCTCATGCCCGGATCTTTGCCGACCACATCGGCCAAGTGAGCTGCAGTGCTCCCGGGATCGTCGATAACCTGGACAATGCGGAAAAACGTCTCGGGAAAAGAGAGAAAAATATCAGCCTGGGTAAGGAATGCATCCAGTTCAGGCGGTGGGTCAGTGGGAAGGGAAAGGTTGGGTTTGCGGCAGGGCAGGGAACGAGCCTCCCCACGCAGCATGTTGCGGCCCAGAGTGTTTACGCACTGGCGATGCAGCTCCGCCAGAGCTTCGTGTTTTGTGCCGCACTGGGAGAACAGTTGATCAATGCGGAGCGTGGCCTGCTCACGTACGGCCTGCGGCAGACCTGCTTCGCCATCTTCCGCTCCAAGCGTCTCGGGCATGACTTTGGCCTCGGTCACTCCCCAGACCAAAAGTATCCGCAGATGCCTGTCTTCAAGCGTGGTTCCCTGCGAGAGCAACATGCGGCCATCCGGGCCGAACACGTCTTCCGAAAGGACCATCCCAGCCGAAAGTTCGTTGACGTTGATCTTGCTCATGCGGCCTCGTTTGTGTTCACGGCAAGTCCACACTACAGTCATTAGCACATTCGGAGGAAAAAGGACAAGCGGCGGATCAGCGGCAATGGATATTTTCCGGCTTGACGTTCAGGCGCGGCAGGACCTACTGCGGGAAAAGCATAGACTATCATCCGGAGGAAGACATGGCCGATTCAAGTCCATTTTATACCGACAATCGCTGGAACAACATGTACGCGTATGCCGAGACGCTCAAGGATCTGCTGCAGGCCGGAGGAGACCCTATCGAAGAAAGTATTCTCACTCTTTCGCTTGTCTTGCAGCAGTTTCCGGAAAGCCCTCCCCTGGATGAGGAAAGTCACCATGTGAATTGCGTTCATGGTTTGGTGCAGACCGTGCTCGGCGGTTTGCGCAAATGGAAGCTGGAGCAAGTCCGAAAGGAGTCGAAGCAGGAGGACGGCGCGTGATGCGCAGGATAGAGTGTTGGCGGGACTGCTGAAGCGGTCTGATGGAGCTCGGTCGAGAGCTTCGTACCGGCTTGGAAAATGTCAGCCTCGAAGTGGTTGTTTCTTCGGGGCAGCGTGAAGCAGTGCAACGTATTTTGGGGCATTATCGGGTCAGTGACGTGCAGGAATCGGTAGTTGAGGATGACCGGATTCTTTTCATGATTCGAAAGAAGAAGCGGGAACAGGGCAATGATTGAGGCCTGACATAACGTTGCTCGTCATTTCTTGTGCTGTGTCCGAAGGCGTCCTTTTTGGTCGGGGCGTGAAAGAAATTATTTATTATTCAACTGTTATAGTATGATGAACGGCAGGCCGGGACGTCGCGCCTGCTGCATGAGAGGGCGTGATTTTCCTACGGCGGTATGCTATTGGACTTCCGAATCTGTTGCCCGAGTTTTGGTTTTCCGGGCGAAACAAGCAGCAGCATGCAAAAGCAAACCAGTATGGGCCGGCAATGCAAGGAGGCGGGGTGACTGCGGATTTGATGTGGATAACGCTGTTTGCCTTTTGTGGCCTGATGCTCGTACTCATTCCCGTGGTGCGTAAATATACGGCGACGCCGTTTCAGAGGGGCATGGAGGCCAACACCGCCCGTATAGGCAAGGCGAACTCCGTATGCACCAGTTATCTTCGCCTGCGCCCTTCGCCGGAGAGCGGCCTGCGTGAACTGCATCTTTTGCCTGCTTCCAAGGAAGAGATCAGCTGGGCGCTTATGGTCATGCTGGATTATTATGCGCAGCGCGGCGAGGGCGGTCGGGTGGTTTCATTGAAGCGGGCCTATGAAGGGCTTTCCCAATTTCAGGCCGGAGCCGCAGATAATTCCGCTGCAAGCGCCGAACGCATCAGGCGACACAGCGAGATTGAAGAATTTGCAGGAAAGGCCACGTCCGTGACCATGTACAAAGTCTAGCCCCTGCTGGTCGTCCGAGTGGACGGCATGGACGGAAATTCCATGACCAACCGGGTACCCTTGCCCGGGACGGAATGGATGCTCGCTTTCCCGCCGAGCATTTCCGCCCGCTCCCGAATTCCTATCAGTCCCATTCGTTTTTCCGCGAGTGCTTCCAGAGGGCGGACAGTCGGATCAAAGCCGCTGCCGTTGTCCTCCACGCGAAGAATCACGTTGGGATGGGAGGCGATGAGCCGGACCGTGACCTTGTCGGCCTGTCCGTGCTTGCGAACATTGCTGAGGGCTTCCTGGGCGACCCGAAAAACATGGATGCCTGCCTCTCCGTCCAAGGTCACGGTTTCCATGCCTGCGGAAAAGAAGTCCACCTCGATGCCGCTCGACATGCTGAAGTTATGGCAATACTCGGCCAATGTATCCACCAGTCCGATCTGGTCCAGGCCGGAGGGGCGCAGGTCATAGGCCATGTTGCGCACCGAGGCGATGGACTTGCCGAGTATCTCGGCGCAGCGCAGGGCGCGCTTTTCCATATAGGGCGGCAGGTCCCGCCCATCATCAAAGAGTGTTTCAAAGGCGATTTTCAGGGCAGAGAGGTCCTGGGCCACGTTGTCATGCAGATCCAGGGCCACGCGTCGCCGCTCGAATTCCTGGATGCGGATCAGTTCGCGCGCGAGGATGCGTTGGTATTCCTCAGCCCGCTTGCGGTCGGTGATATCGTTCAGCGAGCCTTCAAAAAAGAGGATTTCATTGTGGGCATCGCGAATGGCCCGAGCCGAGCCCTGTACCCAGATGATGGAGCCGTCGCGTCGTCTTACCTGGAACTCATACACTCCAAGCGCATCCCCGCTGCTCATCTTGTTGATAAATGCAGAGCGGTCTTGGGGAGTCATGTAGACCTGTTGGGCCAAGTCCGTAACTTCGCCAATGAGTTGCTCCGGCGAGTCGTACCCAAGCATCAGCGCAATGGCTTTGTTGGCCGAGAGGATGGTGCCGTTCGGCAGTGTCCGGAAGAGTCCCACCGTGGCATTTTCAAACAGGGTCCGATATTTTTCTTCCGCTTGGGTCAAAAATGTTTGTTTGGCCTCAAGCCGTTCGATCATGTCGTTGATGGCTTCGGCGAGTTCTGCCAGTTCGTCTTTTTGGGTCAGATGGATGCGGGGAGCCATGTCGCCATGGGAAACACGGCGGATGACATCCAGGATGCGCCGTACCGGGACAAACAGATTGCGCATCAGAAACATCAGGGTGAGCAATCCCGAACCAAGGAGCAGCAACAGGGTGAGGGCGAATATTCTGTTGGTGGCGTCCAGCCTGCTTTGGTCCAAGGCCGTACGGGTCTGGCGCACCGATGTGAGCATGCTTTTTTCCGGAATCGCATACGCCAGCCGCCACTGGGTTGTGGGCAGAGTGTGGAAGGTTACCAGATAGGTCTCATCACTCAGGGGCAGGGAGAAGGTGCCGGATTGTTCCTGGCGAAGCGTTTCTGCTGCATTCACCACGGCAGGCAAGGTCGAATCGGTAAGATTGAGTTTGAGCAATTGGCCGGGCAGAAGCGTTGTCGGAGGTTTCAGACCCAACATGGGCAAGCGGTCCAGGGGCAGGGCGATGATATCGTTTCCGACCGTGCTCAGGAAACTGAACCCATAGCAGTCCTTGTCGAAAACCAGAGGGCCGACGAGCATGTCGCTCATCAAGGCGTTCAGCGAAATGTCGATGCCGGTTGCGCCCAGAAAGAGGCCGTCGCGTGAGTATACGGGCATGCTGACGGTAACGATAAGTCCCTGTCCTAGGGCATCTTTGTGGATTTTATTCCAGACAATGTCCCGGCCGGGATTGTCCTCGGGCGAGACGGCGCGGAAGCAACCGTCAGTGCGGAGAGTCTGCACCTGCGGCGCCGGCTTGGATTCCACATGGTGGATGTTCGGGTAGTAGCGAGAAAAACCATCGTTCGTGATGAGCCAAGCTGCGGAGGCACCTTGTACGCTTTCCTTGGCGTGACGGATCAAAGGGTCGATACGCGCCAGGGCCGTTGCCTTGCGTTTTACCTCCTGCGACAATTGGTCGGAACCCCAATAGGTGCATGAACAGAGTTCCCCAGGATCGTTCGTGAAGATGCCGCTGGCCGGGTGGCGGCGTAGCGTCGTCACTCCCGTGGCGTCCGTATCCGGGCCTTGGATGCCTTGAGCCAACGTCTCGCGCACGGCTTCGGTCAAAAGGCGGGCCTCTGCTTCAGCCTGGCGGAAAATAGATTCATAATTCCTGGCGCGTTCACCTATAAGCAGCGACAGGGCGGAGCGGTATTGCCTCAGGATGTGTGTTTCGTTCTGCTCGGTGGAGAGTTGGCCGAAATGATTAAAACGTTCCAGGGCCACGGTTGCGACCAGAGTGGCCGTGAGCAGAATGGCACCGAGCAGTGCCAGGGAAAAGCGGGCTCCCAGACGGGAAAACAACGGTCTGAGCAAGTCAGTGCTCCGGTTGCAAGGTCTATTATAACGGCCCTGTTTGGTGCAGGCTTTCTGTCCAGCCTAGTTGTTGAACGGCATACAAACCAATGAGCACGGCCTCTGCCGCATCGTGGCGAAGGGAAGTGGGTTTTTTCGCCCCGGAGGCACTGATGACTTTTCGTGCGTGCAAGTCTGCGGCTTTCTTCGCTATGTCTTTGCTGAGCCGATCTTTGTAAGGTAGGAGGGCTTTACGCCACTTTTCAGCGCCCATCTGTAGGACGGGAATGTTGCGGGTCCGGGCCTCAGTCAGCCATATCCGGGTCAAATCGCCGCCGCCTTCCAGCGCCAGGACCGTGGGGGCGTATTCCCTGAGCAGTGCGGCCGCAGCCCTGCGCAGCCTTGAGGCATTCCCCAGGTTGTGAGAGCGATACCAGAGCAGTCGTCCGGAGCGATCATAGCAGGAGAGGCCTGTCCGCAAGCCCACGTCAACGGCAAGCAGCATGAGGTCAACCTCTTTGCGGGTCTCGATCCTCCAATGGGAGCAGGATCGGTTGATGTACAACCTAATGCATACCCTGAAAGAAAAGAGTTGACTAGTTGCCTGAACAGAATGGGTAAATTCCCCATGCGGGGGGGGTCAGTCCTGTTTGCCGTTCAGCTTGGCGAGCCTGTCCCGAATGGCAAGCAGGGTTTCGTGACAGCAAAGCAGGGCGTCCTCCGGGAAATCGTCCAGCACTTCCGCCTGGACCTCGAGACAGGCCGAGGTGATGCGTTCAAGAAGTTTGTTGGCCTTTGGCAGCAGCTCCACAACCTTGACGCGTCGGTCTTCCTCGGAAACGTGGCGTTGTACCCAGCCGTCTTTTTCGAGTTGATCCAAGGCGCGGACAAGGGTGGGGGACTCCACGCCGATTGTTTCCGCGATTTCCTTTTGTGATGCGGTGGAGCCGAGGAATTCCACGGTCTTGAGAACGCGCCAGCGACTGTCGCTGAGCCCGATGCCCTTGAGCCGGGCGTCGATGCGCCGCCGCCATTCACGCGCAAGCTCGTATACGGTCAGCCCGAGGAGGTGGCTTCCTCGGCGGGCGCCCCATTCCACGCAGGTGCGTCCGTTCTTTTGTTCGTCCAAAGGTCGGTTCATTTCTTCTCCCTGCCGCGCGCCCGTTCCGTGAGCTCCATGATGATCCGGTAGAATGTGGGGATGAAGAACGTGGCGATGAACGTGGCTGCCAGCATGCCGCCGATGACACCGGTACCGATGGCGTGTCGGCTGGACGCGCCCGCGCCGGTGCTGATGGCCAGAGGGAGCACGCCAAGGATGAAGGCCAGCGAGGTCATGATGATCGGTCGGAACCGGAGGTGGGCGGCCTGGGTAGCGGATTCCATGATGGAAAGTCCCTGCTTGCGGAGCTGTACGGCAAATTCCACGATGAGGATGGAGTTCTTTGCAGAGAGGCCGATGAGGGTCAACAGGGCGATCTGGAAGTAGACGTCGTTGGCCAAACCGCGCAGCCATGTTGCGCCGATGGCTCCGAACAAGGCAAAGGGCACGACCATGATGACAGCCAGGGGCAGGGTCCATTTCTCGTATTGGGCCGCCAGGATCAGGAAGACCATGAGCAGGCCGAGCAGGAAGATGTAGGTGGAGTTGCTGTCTGAAGATCGTTCCTGATAGGCCGATCCGGTCCAGGCCAGGGTGTAGTCGGAGCCAAGCACCTCGGCTGCGATTTCTTCCATGGCAGCGAGGGCCTGCCCCGAGCTGTAGCCGGGCGCCGGGCCGCCCACCAGCTTGGCTGCGGGGAAGACGTTGAAGCGTTCCATGGTCACCGGGCCGGTAGTGTTTTCTACGGTGACGAGAGATGTGAGCGGGATCATCTCGTCGCTGTCGGAGCGGACAAAGACGTTGCCCAGGTCCGAAGGGTTGTCCCGGTAGTTGGCTTCGGACTGCATGTTGACCTGGAAGGTGCGTCCCAGGATGTTGAAGTCGTTGACGTAATAAGAACCGAACGTGGCCTTCATGGTTTCGAAGACGCGGCTGATCGGTACCCCCATGGCTTTGGCGCGCTCACGGTCAAGATTGACGCGGAGTTGGGGCCAATTGGTGGAAAAGGTGGTGGTGACGCGGCCCAGTTCCGGACGCTTGGCCACGGCGGCCAGGAATTTTCCGGTCGTGTCGGCCAGTTCCCGCACGTCGCCTTCGCCCCGGTTCTGAAGGTAGCCTTCAAAACCGCCCGTGTTGCTCATGCCCTGAATGGGGGGCATGCCGAAGCAAAGCACAAAGGCGTCCGTAAGCGGGTATCCCAGGCCGAAGACTCTGTTGACCACATCATCCACGCTGTGTCCTTCCCCTTCGCGTTCCTCCCAGGGCTTGAGCCTGATGAAGGTGGTGCCGGTGTTGGATTTGGTGGTACCGGAAAAAAGATCCAGTCCGGAAAGGGAGATGATGGTGTCCACCTCCTCCTGGGCCAGCAGGGACTTGTCCAGCTGATTCATGACGTCCTGGGTGCGCGACAGGGACGCGCCGTCCGGGAGCAGCGTCAGGGCAATGGCGTAGCCTTTGTCCTCGTCGGGCACGAGTCCGCCGGGAACCCGTTCGAACAGGCCCCATGTGCAGAATGCCAGCCCGGCAAAGAGGCAGACTGCCAACAGGCCGCGTTTGAGCAGGAAGCGGACGCCCGTGGTGTACCCGTTGGTCAGCTTGTCGAAGAATTTGTTGAACCACATCAACGGGCGGGGCGGTGCGTGATGCTTGTCGCGCAGGAGCAGCGCGCAGAGGGCCGGGGTCAGTGTCAAGGCCACCAGACCGGAGATGATCACGGAGACCGAGATGGTCACGGCGAATTGCTTGTACATTTCGCCGGCCAGGCCGCCCATGAAAGCCACGGGCACGAATACGGCGCAGAGTACGAGCACCGTGGCCACAATGGCGCCGGAAACTTCGTCCATGGCCTTGATGGTGGCCTGTTTGGGGGGCAGCTTCTCGGTGCGCATGACGCGCTCCACGTTCTCGATGACCAGGATGGCGTCGTCCACGACCGTGCCGATGGCCAGGACCAGACCGAACATGGTCAGGGTGTTGATGGAAAAGCCGAGTATCTCCATGCCGGCGAACGCGCCGATGATGGACACGGGCACGGCCAGAACCGGGATGACGGTGGCGCGCCAGTCCTGGAGAAAGATGAAGATGATTAAACAGACGAGCAGGAAGGCTTCCAGCAGGGTTTGGCGAACCTCCTGGACCGATATCCGGACGAACGTGGTGGTGTCGTAGGGTACGGAATAGAAGATGCTGGGCGGGAAGCGCTCACTGAGTTCGTCCATTTTGGCCTGGACGCGTTCCGCGGTTTCCAGGGCGTTGGCGCCGGGAGCGAGATAGATGCCCACTGCCGAGGACGGGTTGCCTTTGTGCCGGGCTTCAAGGCTGTATGACTTTGCCCCCAATTCCAGCCGGGCCACGTCCTGGAGGCGCAGGATGGTGCCGTCCGGATTGGCGCGCAGGATGATTTCGCCGAATTCCTTCGCGCTGGTCAAACGGCCCTGTGTGGTCACGGTGTACTGGATTTCCACCGGGCTTTGCTGGGGTTCGGCGCCAATGGAGCCGGCCGCGAACTGGGCGTTCTGCTCCCTGATGGCCTCGGCCACGTCCGCAGGTGTCAAGCCGAGCTGGGCCAGCCGGTCTGGCTGGAGCCAAATACGCATGGAGTAGTCGCGGGAACCGAAAACCATGGCGTCGCCCACGCCGGGCAGGCGCTTGATTTCATCGACGATGTTCACCAGGGCGTAGTTGCTGATGAAGGTGGTGTCGTAGCGGCCGTTTTCGGATTCCAGTTCTACGACCTGAAGCATGCTGGACGAGCGTTTGCTCACGGTCACGCCCAGGCGGCGCACGTCTTCGGGCAGGCTGGTCTCGGCCGCCTGGACCCGGTTGTTGACGTTGATGGTGTTTTGGTCCGGGTCGCTGCCCACGGCAAAGGTCACGGTGATGCTCAGGGTGCCGCTGTCCGAGCTGACCGAGTTGATGTAGAGCATCTTGTCCACGCCGTTGATCTGCTGCTCCAGGGGAGCGGCCACGGTGCGGGCGATGACTTCGGCGCTTGCTCCGGGATAGGAGGCGCGGACTTCCACCTGGGGCGGGACGATCTCCGGGAATTCCGCGATGGGCAGGTTCCAGAGCGAAATGCCACCCGCCAGGCAGATGACCAGCGATATGACCGTCGCGAAAATGGGTCGGTTGACAAAAAAGCGGGAGAACATTTTATGCGTCCCCGCCTTCGGTCGTGGGTGCTTTTTCCGGCTTGGAGGAGTCTTCCGGCGTGGCCTTTTCCTCCGAAGCGTCCTTGGCTTGTGCCGGAGCCACACTCACGGGGCTGCCGGGCCGTACCTTGATCACGCCTTCACTGACGATGCGGTCGCCGGGCTTGAGGCCTGATTCCACCACGAAATCATCGTTGATCGAGACGCCGAGCTCCAGGGGGCGGGGCGAAGCGATATTGTTTTCATCCAACACATACGCCATGGGGCCTTTCTGGGTGAAG
Source organism: Desulfovibrionaceae bacterium (assembly GCA_036541255.1). Taxonomy (GTDB): domain Bacteria; phylum Desulfobacterota; class Desulfovibrionia; order Desulfovibrionales; family Desulfovibrionaceae; genus Paucidesulfovibrio. The sequence continues at coordinate 15,640 of JAZHDD010000044.1, forward strand.
AGCACGGCGCGTTGCGGAATGATCAAAGCGTCCTTGAGCACGCCGCCTTCGACGAACACCCGTACATACTGGCCCGGCAGCACCATGCTCTCGGGATTGGCGAATTGGCCGCGTATGCGGATGGAGCCCGTGGCCGGGTCCACTTTCTTGTCCGAAAAGTTGATGTGTCCCAGACGTTCATACATGGTTCCGTCCACCAGTTTGATGCGCAGGGTGAAGCCGTCCTCCGGGATGACCATCTTGCCTTCGGCGCGCCAGCGGCGCGTGCGCAGAGCCTCGGAACCGGGGACCGAGAAGTTGACGTAGAGCGGATCAAGTTGGGTAATGGCGGTCAGCACGCTGGTGTTGGCGATGATCAGGCTGCCTTCGCTCACGGTCTCCTTGCTGGTCATGCCGGAAATAGGAGCGCGAACCTCGTTGTAGTTGAGGCTGATGCGGGCGTCGCGGACCTTGGCCGCGGATTCCTGCACGCTGGCCAGGGCGGATTCGTATGCGGTCACGGCATTGTCCCGCTCCTGGGCGCTGACAGCGCCGTCGGCATACAGCTTGACGATGCGGTCCCGCTCACGGCGGGAGTTTTCCAGACTGGCCTTTTGCCGGGCCAATTCGCCCGCTGTCTGGGCCAGATTGGCGTCGGATTTTTCCGGGTCGATGGTGAAGAGCAGGTCGTTTTCTTCCACGAAAGAACCTTCAAGGTACTTGCGTTCCAGAAGAATGCCGCCGGTCCGGGCCGTGACTTGGATCTCTCTCGCGCCTGCGGTTTGCCCCATGTACTCGAAGGTCATGGGCTGGTCGCGCAGGGCCAAGGTCATGTCCTGGACCAGGGGCGGAGGAGGGCCGCCCGCTTTCTGGTCGTCGCCGGAACAGGCGGACAGGGCGGAAGCAAGGAGCAATGCGAGGCCGCAGACAAGGGCGATTTGTTTTCTGTTCTTCACGTTTTTTTTCCCAAAACAAAGAGTGGTTAAGCCGTCCAAGAGAAATAGGTAGCCTGCTAATTATTAGCAGGGCACGTATATCCTCGCACGGGGCGGTTGTCAAGCGTGAAGAATGGACAACGGGCAGGAGTCGAAACCCCTGCCCGTTGTTGTGTTGCGATCTTGTTGCGGTCTGTGCTTACAGCTTGCAGGCCGTCTTGAGGTCGGCGGCGGCGTCGGTCTGTTCCCAGGTGAATTCGGGCAGCTCGCGGCCGAAGTGACCGTAGTTGGTGGTCTTCTGGAAGATGGGGCGGCGCAGCTTGAGGCGCTCCTGGATGAAGTAGGGGCGCAGGTCAAAGACTTCACGCACGGCTTTGGTCAGGGTCTCGTCGTCGCATTCGCCCGTACCGTGGGAGGTCACGACCACCGAGACAGGCTCGGCCACGCCGATGGCGTAGGCGATCTGGACTTCGCATTCGCGCGCCAGGCCCGAGGCCACCACATTTTTGGCCACGTAGCGGGCCATGTAGGCTCCGGAGCGGTCCACCTTGGAGGGGTCCTTGCCGGAGAAGGCTCCGCCGCCGTGAGCGCCGGCCCCGCCGTAAGTGTCCTGGATGATCTTGCGTCCGGTCAGGCCGCAGTCGCCCACAGGGCCGCCGATGACGAAGCGTCCGGTGGGGTTGACGTAGACCTTGAGCTTGTCGTCCAGCAGATTCTGGGGCAGCGAGTGGAAGATGACTTCCTTCTTGATGGCCTCGACCAGGTCGGAATGGGCAATGTTCTCGTCATGCTGCGAGGACACGACCACGTTGTCGATACGCACGGGTTTGCCGTCCTGGTACTGCACGGCCACCTGGGTCTTACCGTCCGGACGCAGGAAGTCGAGAACGCCTTCCTTGCGTACATAGGTCAGACGGCGGGAAAGCTTGTGAGCCAGATAAATCGGAGTGGGCATCAGCGGAGCGGTTTCGCTGGTGGCGAAGCCGAACATCATGCCCTGGTCTCCGGCGCCCTGTTCTTCGGGCTTCTGGCGATCGACGCCCTGGGCAATGTCCGGGGACTGCTTGTCGATGGAGGAGATCACGGCGCAGGTCTGCCAGTCGAAGCCCATGGTGTCGGAAGAATTGTAACCGATATCCCGGATGGTGTTGCGCACGATGTCGGGCAGGTCGGCATAGGCCGAGGTGGTGATTTCACCCGCGATAAAGGCCATGCCTGTGGTGACCAGGGTTTCGCAGGCCACGCGGGAGTTGGGGTCCTGGCCGATGAGGGCGTCGAGTACCGCGTCGGAAATCTGGTCGGCGACTTTGTCGGGATGTCCCTCAGTCACGGATTCAGAAGTGAAAATGTATTTCCCTTTGGGCGAAAAAAACATTCCGTGTCCTCCTTAAGGGTGTTGTTTGTCCATGGGGCGTTGCGTTAAAATACGCTCTATGCCGTTATTCTTATCCACGAGGACCACTCGGGCCGCGTGGGCCGCAATTTCTTCGGCTGCGAGCTGGGCATAGGCGGCCACAATGACCTTTTGCCCGGCCTCGCCTTTGAGGGCCGCGGCCCCGTTCAGGCATATCTCGCCGGGCGCTCCGGGGATGGCGTAGGTGGTGAGCCGTTCGCCATTTCCCAGATTGTATACGTCCACCTGCTCATAGGGCAGGATTCCAGCAGCTTCCAGCAAGGCCGTATCCACGGAAAGACTGCCGTGGTAGGCCGGATCGGCGCGGGTGATGGTTGCGCCGTGTATCTTGGCATTCAGGAAACACCGGGTCGGCATGACCTTTACACCTCCAGCAGAAAATTGTCTATGAGCCGGGCCTTGCTCATGTGTATGGCCACGGCGGCCAGAGCCGGTCCGGTCAGAGTTTCGGCGGGCGTCAGCGACTCGGGGTGCACGATTTCGGCATAGTCCACGCGTCCCAGGGGTACATTCTCGGCATAGTGCGCGAACAGGGCTTCCTTCAGGGCGGGCACGGATCTTTCACCGCCATGCACTAGCTCCTGGAGCATGGCCAGTCCTTTCTGAATGCCGGGGGCCTGGAGCCGCTCCTCCGGAGTGAGGCGCACGTTGCGCGAACTCATGGCCAGGCCGTCCTCCTCGCGCACGATGGGCTGGGGCACGATGCGTACCGGGAAATCCAGGTCGCGGACCATGCGTCTGATGATGGCCAGCTGCTGCCAGTCTTTTTCTCCGAAGACGGCCACATCCGGGTCCACGAGGTGGAAGAGTTTGCTCACCACCGTGCAGACGCCGCGAAAATGGATGGGCCGGGACGCGCCGCACAGGCCGCGGGCCAGTTCGGGCACCTCAATCCAGGTGGCGTGGTCCGGTGCGTACATGCTGCCTGGCTCGGGCGTGAAGAGCAGGTCGGCGCCATGGGCTTGGGCCAGTTCGCTGTCGCGCTCCAGGTCGCGGGGGTAGCTGTCCAGGTCCTCGTTGGGGCCGAATTGGGTGGGGTTGACGAAAAGTGAAACCACGAGCTTGTCGGCGAGGCCGCGCGCCCGGTCCATGAGGGCCAAGTGACCGGCGTGGAAAAAGCCCATGGTCGGGACGAGGGCGACGCTCAGGCCCTGCGTGCGCCAGGCACGGCAGAGACCCTGCAACTCTTGGGGATTCTGGGTTGTGTTCATGGAAGCAGCCTCCGGAAGGCCAGAAATCGCTATGTCATTTTGCACCGGATGTCCAGTCCGGCCCTTGAGAAAAGCTGCGTGCGGGGGTAAGGTCCCGGGATATGAGAACTCAAAGCGATTATCTCGCCAGGGGCGTGTCACCATTGAGCGGCCGGGATCTGGTGGAATTCGAGCACACGCTCAAGGATGCCCTGCGGACCCATGTCTCTTTTGACTCCTACAGCCTGTATTTCCCGGAATCCCTGCCCGAGGGCGTGGGCGGCCCGGAACCGTCCTACCGTCAGGGTGCCGGGGAACTGCTTTTGCCCCTAGTGTTGGACGATCGCCTGCTGGGCTGGTTCGTGGCCAGGGGGGTGAAGCTCAGCGCGCCCAAGTCCGCGCCGCGCTATCTTGCCGGGCTGGCCCGGGCCGAGTTGGAAAAGCTTGCCCTGTACAAGCGCGGTATTTCCGACCCGCTCACAGGATTGTGCAACCGGGATCATTTCCTGGATTTGCTGGAGCGGGAAATCGGGCTGGTGGATCAGAGCCTGCAAGCAGGCGGCAGCGTGGCCGAAGGCTTCACCAGCGGTTTGGGAGTGATCACCCTGGACCTGGACCGCTTCATGTGGATTAACGAGCGCTACGGCTACAAGGTCGGGGACGCCATCGTCAAGGAGACGGGCCGGACCATGCAGCGCATCTGCCCGCAGCATGCCGTGGCCGCCCGGCTGATCCATGACCGTTTCGCCGTGTTGCTGCCCGATGCCCGTCCCAAGGCCTGCTTCCAATTGGCCGAATTGATCCGGTCGGGCATTTCCCGTCTGGTCCATGAGGACGAGGTCACGGGCGACGCCATTTCCCTGACGGCCAGCCTGGGGCATGTGAACTACCCCCAGGGCATGAGCGGCCCTCAGCTCGGGCGCGACGCTTCGGAACGGGCGCGCATTCTGTTGCGCAAGGCCAACAAGGCCGTATCCACCGCCAAGCATCATGGCCGCAACAGGGTGTTCGGTTTCTCCGATATTTTGGCCAAGGGCGGCAAAATCTTGGAAGTCCTGCCCATGGAGCGGCTCAGCGTGAGCCTGGGACGGGACGTGGACGCCCGTGTGGGCCTGCGTTTTCTGATCCTGCCGCCGGGTCCGCCGCGTAGCGTCATGGCCGAGCTGACCGAAGAGGAGCGTCTTTCCGGCAGCACCCCGGCCATGCACAAGGGCGAAGCCGTGCTCATCGAGGTGCAGGAAGACATGGCCTTCGCCGAAATCCTGTATCCGGCAGACCCCTCTTTGCCCATCGTGGCCGGTGACAGGCTTGTCGCCGTGGCCGAGGAATCCACTCCCTTTGACCAGGAACCCACTGGAGAGAGCATGGCGTACAAGGATGAAGTTACTGGTCTGTATGCCCACAAGGAATTCATGGCCCGTTTGTCCGCTCTGCGCAGGGGGCCGGAGCGCTTTGGCGTGGCCCTGTTCAAAATCCTGGCCGGGGCTGACGGGTTTCCGCGCGGTTATGAAAAGGCCATGCGCGCGCGCATGGGCATCGTGGCCGAGCTGATGGAGGCCCGCACCGGCAAGGAGGCTCTGGGCGGCGAATTCGGTCTGGGTAGCGTGGCCTGGTTCCTGCCTGGGTTGGATGGCCCCGGTGCGGGCAAGTTGCTGCGTGAAGTGGTGGAGGATGCCGGGCGGCGCGGTCTGGAATTGGCCGCCGGAGTCGGCGTCTATCCCTATATGTCTTTTACCCGGGCGGATATGCTGGAAAATTCCCGCAAGGCCCTGGAGCATGCGCTGCTTCTGCCTGCGCCCCGTGCCGCCGTGTTTGATTCCATCTCCCTGAATATCAGCGCGGACCGGCTCTACATGCAGGGCGACATGTTCGCTGCAGTGGAGGAATACAAGCTTTCGCTCCTGGCCGACGAGGACAATGTCCTGGCGCGCAATTCTCTGGGGATTTGCTATGCCCAGCTGGGCCGTGCCGAACAGGCCCGGACGCAGTTCGCCGAAGCCCTGCGCGCCGCGCCCGACGACATCATGGCCCTGTACAATCTGGGTTGGATCAGCCAGCGGCTGGAAGACGTGCGCCGCGCCCGTGAATATTTCGAGCGCTGCCTCTCGCTGGACCCGGCGCATATTTACAGCATGTTGCGGCTGGGTGCCCTGGCCGAGCAGGCCCGGGATATGGACGAAGCCGAGGCGTGGTATCTCAAAGCCGCGGCCTTGCCCGGAGGCGAACCGCTGACCATGCGTCATCTGGCGAGGATTGCCGTGGGCCGGGGGCAAAAGGAACGGGCGCGGGAGTGCCTGCATCTGGCCCTGAATGCCAACCACAACGATCATCAGGCCATGTTCCTGCTGGCCAAGCTCTATCTGGATTCGGGCGAAGACCCCCAGATCGCCGAGGTTCTGGCCCGGCAATGCTCGGCCCTGGCCCCGGAAAAGGATGAATACTGGGATTTGCTCGTGCGCGCCCTGGAAGTGCAGGGCAAGGACGAGGAAGCGCGGTCGGCCGCGACCAGGAAAATGGCGGGGTAGCCGTCAGTTTTTCCTGGCGTCGGGATTGAGCACCCGGGCCAATTCATATTCCATGCGCCGCAGGCTGACCGGCTTGGAAAGGTAGCCGTCCATGCCCGCATCGAGGAAGTTTTCACGGTCGCCGTCCAGGGCATGGGCCGTGAGCGCGATAACGGGCACGTTCTTGTTCTCCGGCCCGGCATCGCCCCGGCGGATGCGCCGCATGGCTTCCAGCCCGTCCATATCCGGCATCTGGATATCCATGAATACCGCGTCGAATTTTACAGAACGCAATTTAACCAAGACTTCCGCTCCGCTGGCCGCACAGATCACGCTGTGGCCCTGGCGTTCCAGGAAACGTTGGGGCGCAATGCGGTTGACGCGGTTGTCCTCGGCCAGCAGCAGCCGCAAGGGGGGCAGGGAGGGAGAGGCTTGTTCTTCCTGTTCTTCGGTCGCGGTTTTTTCACAGTCACCCACTGCCGAGTCGAACAGCGCGGAAAAGCAGACCGTGGTTCCTATGCCTTCTTCGCTTTCCAGAGACAGCGATCCGTTCATGAGCCTGGCCATTTTGGCCACGATGCTCAATCCCAGCCCCGTGCCCTGATGATTTTTCCTAAAGGAGCCGTCTGCCTGGGCAAAGGGTTCCACAATGCCTTCAATTTTGTCCTCGGGAATGCCGCAGCCCGTGTCCAGCACGCAGAACAGCAAGCGTACGCGTCCGTCCGGCGTGGGAAGGAGTGAGGACAGTTCCACATCGACCCGCCCGTCCTGCGTGAATTTCAGGGCGTTGCCCACCAGATTGAAGAAGACCTGACGAAAACGCCCTTCGTCCCCCGAGAGGCAGAGCGGCACATCCTCGGCAACACGCAGGCTCAGCTTGTTGCCTTGCTCTCTCGCTTGCACCTGCAATACCTTGGTCGCTTTTTCAAGGATGGCCCGTGGCTGGAACGGCATGTTCTTCAATGCCATTTTGCCTGCTTCGATCTTGGAGAAATCCAGGATGTCGTTGATGACGGTGAGCAGGCTCTTCCCGGAATCCAGAGCCGCGGAAACATATTCCTTTTGTTCGGGGGTGAGTTCGCTGAGCAGCGTGAGCTGCATCATGCCCAGCATGCCATTGAGCGGCGTGCGGATTTCATGGCTCATATTGGCCAGGAATTCGCTTTTGGCCACGCTGGCCGCCTCCGCGGCTGTACGGGCTTCCAGCAATCTGCCTGTTATTTTTGACCGTTCTTCGGCCAGAGAGATGCCTTTGGCCAAGGTTGCCAGTATTTCCACTTCCGCAGGGCTGAAATGGCGGGGCTGCATGTACATTATGGACAGCGTACCCACGGATTGTCCCTGGAGCCGGACCGGGTGGCCGAGATAGGAGCGCAGGCCGTGTTGGTCTATGGATGCGTCGGATTTCCCGTAGAGGGAAGCGTGCAGGTCCGGCAGTATGAGGATGTCGCGAGCGCCTTGTTCTGCAAGCTCGCGACAGACTGTACGGGCGGCATCTTCTTCATGAAGGCTGGTCGGAGCGTTGTAGCCGCACCAATAGGTGGAGGCTTCGGTTTCACTCGTCCTGTGATAGGTGGCGCAAGCGGCTTCCAGTATGCTGCCTGCGGCCTTGACCAGAATGTCGATGTTTCTTTCGGGGTCGGCCCCGAGCTGGATAAAGGTATTGGTCAACGCCGCTGTGCGGGTATGTGCCAAATCCAGTTCATGCAGGATGCGAATTTGGCGGGTGTTGGTTTCGGACAGTTCGCGGGTGCGGTCTGCAACGCGCAATTCCAATGTGTCGCGCTCGATACGCAGGTCGGATTTCAGTTGTTGCAGGCGACGGTGTTCGTTGCGGGCTTCCCTGTAGCGCCGGGCAAGGAGAAAGAAGAGCAGGAGGATCAGTGAAATGGACGCGCCAAAAAGAAAATCATCCAGGTTGGCGTGTTCATATTGAGACGTCCACGCCATATAGTGCTCGGTCGGATCAAAGGCGCCGATGGCAAATGTCAGTGCGCCAGCGGCGATTCCGCCGAAAAGAAGGTCTTTTTTGCCAGGACTCATATAGGTCTATCCCCCCCTTTGAGTCGGCATTTCTAAATACACGAAAGAGGATGGAGTGGGAACTCCTTAAATAAAAATGTTGAGACGCATTATGTCCCGGCTGCCCGGAATGCCGCCTGGACAATGGCTTTGGCCTCCTCCTGGATGCGGGCCAGATGGTCCGCGCCAAGGAAACTTTCGGCGTATATTTTGTAAATGTCCTCGGTGCCCGAAGGCCGGGCCGCGAACCAACCGTTCTCGGTCGTGATCTTGAGCCCCCCGATGGGGGCGTCGTTGCCGGGTGCGCGGGTCAACCGCGCCAGGATGGGTTCTCCTGCCAGATCCAAAGCGGAAACCATGTCCGGGGTGAGCTGCTTGAAGGCGGCTTTCTGCTCGGGCGAGGCGGGTGCGTCGATACGGGCATAGACCGGCGCGCCGAATTGTTCGGTCAATTTTCTGTAGCGTTGGGCCGGGTCCTGGCCTGTGGCCGTGATTTCGCAGGCCAGCAAATCCATGACAATGCCGTCCTTGTCCGTGGTCCAGACCGTGCCGTCCTTGCGCAGGAAGCTCGCGCCTGCGGATTCCTCACCGCCAAATCCCAGGGATCCGTCCAGCAGCCCTTCCACGAACCATTTGAAGCCCACCGGCACTTCGTACAGCGTACGGCCCAGGGACGCGGCCACGCGGTCCAGCAACGAGGACGAGACCAGGGTTTTACCCAGGCTCGCATTTTTGGTCCAGCCGGTGCGCGTGCGGAAAAGATGGTCGCAGGCCACGGCCAGATAGTGGTTGGGATTCATGAGCCCGCTTGGAGTGACGATGCCGTGGCGGTCAAAGTCCGGGTCGTTGCCAAAGGACACGTCAAAGTCGTCCTTGAGTTCAATAAGACCGGCCATGGCGTAGGGAGAGGAGCAGTCCATGCGGATTTTCAGATCGTGGTCCAGAGGCATGAAGGCAAAGGTCGGGTCCAGTTCCCGGTTTACCACTTCGATGTCCAGGCCATAGGTCTCGGCGATGGGGTCGAAATAGGCCAGCCCGGAACCGCCGAGCGGGTCTGCTCCGATTTTCAGTCCTGCGTTTCTGATGGCCTGCATGTCCACCATGTTCGCCAGATCAAGCACGTACGGCATGATGTAGTCGTGCGGCCGCACCAGACCGGACTTGATGGCCCGCGCGTAAGGCATGCGTTTGACGCCCGCCAACCCTTGGGCCAGCAGCTCGTTGGCGCGGTTTTGCACCGGAGTGGTGATCTCGGGGCCGGCCGGGCCGCCTGAGGGCGGGTTGTACTTGAAGCCGCCGTCCGTGGGCGGGTTGTGCGAGGGCGTGATGACCACGCCGTCCGCTGTGCCGCCCTTGCCGTCGCGGTTCCAGCCCAGGATGGCGTGGGAGATGACCGGCGTGGGCGTATGCCCCCAGCCTTTCTGGACCATCACGGAAACGCCGTTGGCCGCGAGCACCTCGATGGCGGTGCGCCGGGCCGGTTCGGACAGGGCGTGGGTGTCCATGCCCAGGAAAAGCGGTCCGGTAATGCCTGCTTTGGCGCGATGTTCGCAGATGGCTTGGGTCACGGCCAGGATGTGATCCTCGTTGAAACTGCCCGCCAGGGAACGGCCCCGATGTCCTGAAGTGCCGAAGGAAATGCGCTGTGCCGGATCGGCCGGATCGGGCTTGATGGCATGGTAGGCCTTGAGCAGAGCCGGGATATTAGGAAGAAGCGAGGCGTGGGGCCTGTGGCCGGGACGAGGCTGCTCGGTGTTCACGGTTGCGATCTCCTTGAACTGGGCGTGTTATGGGAACGCGCCGGACTGCATCCTTTGGCGCGGGAAATCTTTGGCGACGCATGCAGTATGGCGCAAACCGAATGCAGCGGCAAGGAGAGAGGTGGGCTTATCCCTTGCGTGAGACTGCGTTTTCCAAAGCGGTCAAGCGGGAGCCGAGCGGCGGGTGCGAATGGAAAAGCGCGACGCTGAGCGGATGTGGCGTGAGGTTGGCCAGATTTTGCCGCGCCAGTTTGCGCAGAGCGCCAGCCAGGGCTTGGGGAGCGCCAGTGGCCTTGGCGGCAAAGGCGTCGGCCTGGAATTCATGTCTGCGGGACAGTGCATTGGTCATCGCGCTCAAGATGAGGGACACTGGGGGAAAAAGCAGGGCAAAGAGCGTCAATCCGGCGTGCACGCTGGGTTCTCGCACCCCCAGGCCCTGGATCATCTCGGCGTGTCCGAGCAGCAGCGAGAGCAGGAAAAAGAGCGCCCCCATTTTGAGCAGGCCGAGAAGCAGGGATTTGCGGATATGGCCGAGTTTCCAATGCCCCACCTCATGGGCCAGGACCGCCGTGATTTCTGTCCGGTCCATTTTATCCAGAAGCGTGTCAAAGAGGGCGATGCGTTTCTTGCGCCCCAGGCCCGTAAAGAAGGCGTTGGCCTTGGCGCTGCGGCGCGAACCGTCCATGACATAGACGCCGGACAGGGCAAACCCCTCGCGTTCGGCCAGAGCTTCGATGTCCGTACGCAGGGGGCCTTGCTCCAGCGGAGTGAAGGCGTTGAACAGCGGCAGAATCCAGGTCGGAGCCACATACGTCAGGGCCAGGGAGAGCAATCCGACAAATCCCCAGCACCAGATCCAGGCCAATGGCCCGGCAGCGCGGAGCAGCCAGAAAATGCCCGCCAGCAGGATGCCGCCGATGAGCGCCGCTAAAACGTAGCTCTTGAGCTTGTCCAGCAGGAAGGTGCGCGTTGAAGTGCGGTTGAAGCCGTACCTGTTTTCCAGCACAAAGGTATGGTAGATGTGGAACGGCAAACCGGCCAGCTCGGCCAGCAGGCCCAGGCCCAGGAAAAAGAGCAAGCCTGTGCCGATCTCGCCAAACCCGAGTTCGAGAGCCAAGCCGTGCGCGATTTCATCCACCATATGGAAACCGCCGCAGAAGAGAAAGCCAAGGGTAAGCAGCGTGGTCCAGGTCTCGGAAAGGGTGGCCAGTCGTAAACGGGCGCGGGCATAACGCTGGGATCGGGCATATTCCTCGGGCTCATGGATGTCGGCCAGGCCAGACGGTGGCGTGGGCGAGAGATGGCGGGCATCCAGCAGATTGGACAAGGCAGTGACAGCCCAGGCCGTCAGGATGCAGCCCGCAATGACCAAGGTGACGGCGTTCATGGGAGAATCCTTGTGCAACAAGAGGAAACTACGGCGGATATCATCCTTTTCGGCGATTTGGCCGGGCTGTTGAGAAAATTCCGATGTCAAACTCGCATACGCTATCGTGTGGACCGCAGGGCGTCAATCAAGGACGTGCTGGAAAGCCTGGGCATACCGCATGTGGAGGTCTATGGTCTGCGTGTCCAGGGGCGGGATGCGGGATTGGGGCGGTTGCTGTCTCCCGGAGACCGGGTCGAGGTGTTTCCGGGCGAACCGCCCGTGGATGTGACGCAACCAACGTTGCTGCGCCCGCACGCCTTGCGTGAGTTGCGTTTCGTGGTGGATGAGAACGTGGCCGGGCTCGCGCCGCTGCTGCGTGGGTTGGGTTTTGACGCGGCATATGAACGGACCTGGGACGACGCGCATATTGCCGCATTGGCCCGGGACGAAGGGCGCGTGGTGCTGAGTCGGGACAGGGCGCTGTTGAAGCGGGCGGATGTGCAGTGGGGCCGTCTTGTGCGGGCAAATCACCCGGAAGAGCAACTTCTGGAAGTATCGAATTTTTTTTACAGCCCTTCGAAGATGCGGCCGTTTACGCGCTGTCTGCGGTGCAACGTGGAGCTGCGGCCCGTGGAGAAAAGCATGGTCTTGCATCGGTTGGAGCCTAAAACACGTAAACATTATGATGAGTTCAGCGTTTGCACGTACTGCGGTCGTGTGTACTGGCAAGGCTCGCACCAGAGCCATATGCTGTCACGTTATCGTCGTCTTGGGCTTGTGCGACCTTGAAATCAAAAGCGTATCCGTCTTGATAAAGTAACCGCTGTATATTATCCGAGAAGAATACGTTGAGGGAGGAAGAGTCTGGAATGTCTGTAACAGGCAAGGAATCGCGCGAGCATATCGCCCGGGCCAGAGCGGCCAGCCAAAAGGGCGACCTGCTGCGTTGCCTCGGCTGTCTGCGAGATGCAGTGCACGGACTCATCGACAACAAGGTCTTTGGACGCGAGAAATTCGAGATCGAATCCCTGCTTGTGGAGGCGCTGCGCGACCTCAACGGTATGAGGACCATGCAGCGCGTTTTGCCTGCGGGTGTGACGTACGTTCGGGGGCAGGAGCGCAAGCTCTACAATAAGATTGCGTTGCTGCACAAAAAGCTCAAGGAAGCCATTGAACGAGCCCGCGTGGAAAAGCTGCGCGCTCGCATGCTTTCGTTGGACGAAGGACTGCTTGAGGCGCAGGCGCATTTGAAGGCCAAGGAACATCTGGAGGCCCGCAAGATTTTTCGGCGCATGGCCGACCAGTTCGAGGGGCAGCCCGGGCTGCTTTCGGATATTGGCACGCGGCTGCTCATGGGCGGTCTGGTGCAGGAGGCCGTGGAGTATCTGCGCAAGGGGCTGGAGGAGAATCCTCGCGACGAACGGGCGCATGCCTCGCTGATCATGTGTTACGAGGTCTTGGGGTTGCTCGACAAGGTGGAGGAGTCCATCAAGAGCGCCATCCGCCTTTTGGGCGGGCGCGAAGACCTGCATATCCGTTTGGCCAAGGTGTATCTGACCCGCCGGAACTGGTCCTCGGCCTTGAATATCGCCGATGCCGTGCTCAAGCAGAACCCGCTCAACGCCGAGGCCCGCAAGATTCGCAACCAGGCCAGGCCCAAGGTCTACGGGCCGGGCGGCGGGCCTGCAAAACGCGCCGCCTCTGCCGCTCCGGTGACCTCGCAGCCGCAGCATGCACCGCAAGCAGCAGCCAGTGCAACGGTATCGAGCGAGGCTTCTGCCGCCCCCAAAAAACCTATCAAACTCGATTTTTAAAAATCGCTCGGACGAATCGCCGGCCCGATGTCCTGCCGCAGGGCGATTTTCCTGATGCTGCCATCTCCCCAGCAGGCCACCCAGGCATGGCCGTCGCGGTCCAGAGTCAGGCCTGCCGGACCAGGGAGGCCCGAGGCCAGGATTTCGCTTGTACCGTCTGGGCGAATTTGCCGCAGGGTGCTTGTTGCCGGATCCACGATCAGTGTCCCTCCATCCCTCATGCGTGCGGCGCCAGCGTCCAGACGGATGAGATTCGGGTGCAGTCTGGTCGTATCCATGTCCGAAGGCATGCGTCGAACCTCGTCCATCCTGCCGTTCAGGTCCGGGACCCGATAGGCCGTCTCCGGTAGGTCCGCCTGCCGGAGCGGCGTCGCGGGCGTTTCCAAAGGGGCGCTCCCGGCAGTCAATCGGACAATCCTGCACCGGCCTTGTTCGACCACCAGCAGCCCCTGCCGGTCCAACAAGAGCCCAATTGGCGAGGCAAGCCCGGCATGGATGCATTCGCCTTTTCCCGAACGCGCGAATTTCCATATTTCGCCGCTGCCGCGGGCCTCCACATACAATGCCCCGTTTCTGTCCAGAGCCAGTCCGGCCGGAGCGGGCACGCCTTCCGCAAACAGCACCCGGTCGCCGTCAGGAGTGACCATGATGATCCGATTGGCACCCTGTTCCGCAATATAGAGGTTGCCCAGTCGGTCGAAGTGCAGTCCGGTTGGTTTTTGGAATCCTTTGAGCACTGTTGTAACGGTGCTGCCGTCTCCCGGTCGGCAACCGAGACCGAGCGCAGCCAGAACGCAAAGAAGAGCCGCAATGCCGGGAACGCAGAAACCTGAGTTGGGCCTGTCGCGCTTCATGCTTCCTCCTCGGCCTGGAAGACTTCGTTGGCGGCGAAGAGTGCGTTCAAGGCTGCCGGAAATCCGGCATACACTGCCGTCTGGATGATGATTTCCAAGATTTCCTTCTGGCTGAGGCCCACATGCAGGCCGGCGCGCACATGTACCTTGAATTGCGGCAGGCAGCCTCCTTTGGCCGCAAGCATACCGAGCGTGGCGATCTCCCTGTCACGCAAGCTCAGTCCCGGACGCGCATACACATCGCCGAACGGGAATTCAATCAGGTAACGGACCATGTCCGGGCAGATGCCCTGCACCACGGCGAGCACTTCCTCCCCGGCCTTGCCGTCCACTTCTGCCAACATTTTCAATCCCTGCTCATAGCGTTCGTTCATGTCTTTCTCCCTGTTTGGGTTGAACGTAGAATCCGTCCATGCGTTCGTGATGTCCAATATATCTTTACGAGGTGAACGAGATGAAATAAGTATCGATCATGGAGATGAGACAACTGCGTTACTTCCAGGCTGTGGCCGAGGAACTGCATTTCGGCAGGGCCGCGGAACGGATGCATATTGCCCAGCCGCCTTTTTCCCAGCAAATCCGAAAGCTCGAAGAAGGATTGGGTGTTCGCCTGCTCAACCGCACCAGTCGCAAGGTGGAGTTGACGCCGGAAGGGGAACGGTTTCTGAGTGCGGTGCAGGAGATATTGAATCAGGTAGAAGGGGCCGTACACGCGGTCCGGGCCATGGCCAGGGGCGAGGAAGGACGCCTGCGTATCGCCTTTGTGGGGCCGGCGTCTGAAAGTATGTTTCCTGAGGCCTTGCGGGATTTCCGAAAGGAAAACCCCAAAATACATCTGACCCTGCGGGAGCTGGGCACGGAAAACCAGCTTGAGGCCTTGCGGAACGGGAATATCGATTTCGGAATGGTGCGCCGCTTCAATCATAGCCTGACAGGGTTTCGGCACGAGTTGTTTTCCAGGGATAATTATGTGCTGGCCTTACCCGAAGGGCACCGGCTGGCGGAGATGAAGAGCGTTCCGCTGAAGTGTTTGCAGGGAGAGCCTCTGGTCTTTTTCCCGCGCCATTATCAGCCCGAATTGTATGACACCCTGATTTCGCTTTTGTGCCGGGCCGGAGTGACGCCGAATATCGTGCAGGAAGCCGTGACCAAGCAGACCACAAGTGCCTTGGTGGCTGCGGGACTTGGATTGGCTTTTCTGCATGGGGCCATGCGCAAGGTGCAACGGGCAGGGGTGGTTTACCGGCCCATTGAAGGGGAGTTCCCCTTGATCGACCTGGAAGTCGTTTGGCGGCCTGAAGCTGAAGGCCCGGTCATGCAACGCTTTCTTGCTGTTTTGCGCCGTTATGCCGGATCACGCTCCAGCGCACGGGACTGGCCGCTCTGAGAAGTGTGAAAAAAAAACAGCAGTGCGCCAAACCCGCGTGAATACTTTTTCGTTCTTTGTGCAAGCAAAGCCTTATCTTTTGTATCAAACTAAATTTTGTTTAGCATTCTGCGGTGGCCAGGTCGTTACTGCCGTTCGTTGGTGAATGAAGGGAAACGTGCCGAAGCAGAGCTGCGTCTATTGTCACAAGACCGTTTCAAAGGGTATAGGCATTTGTGGCCCTGTGTGCATTGAGGGGGCCGATCCAGGGCTGTCCTGCTGCCCAGGGCGGTGTTCATGAGAGCCGCGAGACGAAGCACGGGCCGTGAGCAGGCAGGGAGCCGCCCAGAATAACGAGAGATCATCGTCCGGAACCCGCGTGGGCCGGGCTGAACTATGTAAACAATCATACCGTATCGGAGGAAGCATGAAAAAAGTTCTTTCCCTCGCCCTTGCGGCGTGCATGATCCTGACCGCCGGAGTCGCCTTTGCCGGTGACTGGGCCAAGATTCAGGAGAAAGGCGTCATCACCGTGGGCAACGCACCCGACTATCCTCCTTTTGAGTCCATCGACGAAAAGGGCGAACGCGTGGGCTTTGATATCGACCTGATCCAGGCCATGGCCAAACGTCTGGGCCTCAAGGTGGAATTTGTGACCTTGGGCTTCGAAGTCATCGTCACCGCCGTGCAGAGCGGCCAGGTCAACCTGGGCGTTTCCGGTCTGAGCATTACGGACGAGCGCAAGCAGTACGTGAATTTCACTGATCCTTACATGGTCGCTGGCCAGGTCGTGGTCACCACTCCCGATTCCGGCATCAAGTCCATCGCCGATCTCAAGGGCAAGCGCGTTTCCGCTCCGGTAGGCACCACCAGCTACGCTGCCGCCGAAAAGCTCGAAGGCATCGACCTGACTGCTCCCGAAGACTACAATATGTCCTTTGCGCTGCTCAAGGGCGGCGGTTGCGACGCGGCCGTGGCCGACATCCCCGTGGCCGAGGAGTACGTCAAGCAGGGTGGCTTTGTCATCGTGGGCGAACCCCTGTCGTTTGAGGAATTCGCTATGATCGCCAACAAGGACAACGCCGACATCATCGCGGCCCTGAACAAGGCTCTGGCCGAGGTCAAGGCGTCCGGCGAGCATGACGCCCTGATGAAGAAGTGGGGCCTGAAATAGGCTCGCGTACATTGCGAACACATGGGGGCGGCGTCAGGCCGCCCCTTTGTTCTTTCTTTTGATCGTTCATCACCGGCAGCGGAGGGGCAGTGGATTTTATTCTTGTTTGGAAACATAAGGCGCTCATGCTCCAAGGCATGGTCACCACCCTGGGGGTCACGTCCGGAGCCATCAGCCTCGGCCTGATTCTCGGCGTTCTGGCTGGAGTCGGCGTACTCTCCGAAAAAAAGCTCTATCATTATGTGGCGGACGTCTATGTCCAACTGATCCGCGGTACTCCCGTGCTCCTGCAGATATTTTTCTTTTACCTGGGCGGACCGCAGATTTATCGTGCCCTTACCGGCGACAGTATCTCCCCGGATCCGCTCATCACGGGCATCCTTGCCCTGGGCGTGAACAGCGGAGCCTACACCGCGGAAATCATCCGTGCGGGCATCCAGTCCATCGGCAAGGGGCAGACCGAGGCGGCGCAGTCATCGGGGCTCAGCAAACGGCAGACCATGTTCTACATCATTCTGCCCCAGGCCTTGCGGCGCATGATTCCGCCCCTGTTCAACGAACTCATCGTGTTGCTCAAGGATTCCTCGCTGATTTCCACCATCGGCGTGGCCGACCTGATGTTCTCGGCCAAGCTGCTCGGCTCCAAGTACTACAACTACGTGCCCTTCCTGCTCGGCGCGGCCTGCGTGTATCTGGTCCTGACCGTGACCTTCTCGCGCATCATGAAGTACATTGAGGTGCGTTGGCCCGTGCGGCTGTAAGAGAAATATCGTCCGGAAAACAAACGCCCCCGCCGGAAATACCGACGGGGGCGTATTTTAGGCTCAAGAGCCCGAGGTCAGGTCAAAGAGAGCCCACCGAGCAACCGCTCGACGGCGCGGATGAAACGCGGCCATTCCCTGCCCTGGCTTTCCATGGGGAAAGGGACCACTCCAGGGTAGTTGTTGTTGCCCCAACTTTCCAGCAGATGACCCGAATACTCCATCTTGATTGACCAGCCGTAGCCGTCGCACCACTCTGAATCGTAGCATTCCTCCCAGGCCCAGACGCCTATTGCCTCGCATTCCCTCCAGAAGCACAGCCATTGCTCCGGAGTTGGTGCGATGTTCCGGTCAGCTGGGTCGAAATCTCTCGCACAGACCAGCACCCCGTTTTTGAATTCGACCCGGATGTGCGGGCGAAATCCTGTTATTTCAAGACAAAAAACATTGGGGAGATAGGTGCTGTTTGTGATGCTCATGATTCACTCCAGTGTTGTTGCACCCGTGAACAGAAATTAGCGTTAACGGCAAGCGGCTGGGCGACCCCCTCTAGAATCGGATCAGGTTCAGGCCGATGCCTTCGTGAAAGGCGCGGTCGATCTGCCCCTCCATGATGTCCACGACGATTTCGGCTGTAGCGCTGACATGCGCCTCGTTGAGGTGGCCGCCAAAAGCGTTGTGGGCCACATCCGCAAGAGTGGCATGCAAATGCAGATAGCTCTTGCCGTCCATGGTGCCCACATTGCCCGCAAGCGCGGTAATCTCGAAATCGCCGGTGAGTTCATGCTTGACGTATTCCTTGGTCGCGGTCTTGAACAGGCCAACCACGGCCCGGTTCACCGCACCGATACCGCTGATCGAGCCGAGTTTTACGTCATGCTCTTCGCAGGCGGCCTGGACCGATGCCACGACTTCGTCGCCTGGGTCGAGTCTGATCAACAGTTTGTTTCCATATCGCTTGTTTTCCATAGCGGCTCCTTTGGGGCGGTCTTTCATTGTGGGGTAGTATGAAACCTGGGTAGATTGACGTCAATGAAAAGGCCCCCCGCCGAAGCAGGGGGCCTGGATAATCAAGCGTAAGGGGCGCGACCGGCTAGTACATGCCGCCCATGCCACCCATGCCGCCCATGCCGCCGGGCATGGCCGGAGCCGCTTCCTTGGGCTCGGGCTTGTCGGCGATGGCGCATTCGGTGGTCAGCAGCAGACCGGCCACGGATGCGGCGTTCTGCAGGGCGATGCGGGTGACCTTCTTGGGGTCGATGACACCGGCCTTGAGCAGGTCCTCGTACTCGGAAGTGGCGGCGTTGAAGCCGATTCCTTCCTTGGCGGCCTTGACCTTCTCCACGACCACGGAGCCTTCGAAGCCGGCGTTAGCGGCGATCTGGCGCAGGGGCTCTTCCACGGCGCGGGAGATGATGGCGACACCAGCGGCCTCATCGTCGTCGGTGAGCTTCAGGGTGTCCAGAATCTTGGAGGAGCGGGCCAGGGGTACGCCGCCGCCAGGCACGATGCCTTCTTCCACGGCAGCGCGGGTGGCGTTCAGGGCGTCCTCGACGCGGGCCTTCTTCTCCTTCATCTCGGTCTCGGTGGCAGCGCCGACATTAATGACGGCAACGCCGCCCACGAGCTTGGCCAGACGTTCCTGGAGCTTCTCGCGGTCGTAGTCGGAGCTGGTTTCCTTGATCTCGCCCTGGATGAGCTTGACGCGGGCCTTGATGTCGGCGGCCTTTCCGGCGCCGCCAACGATGGTGGTGTTTTCCTTGTCCACGACAACGCGCTTGGCCGTGCCGAGGTCGGCGACGGTCACGTTCTCAAGCTTCACGCCCAGGTCTTCGGAAACGACCTGGCCGCCGGTGAGAATGGCGATATCCTGGAGCATGGCCTTGCGGCGTTCGCCGAAACCGGGAGCCTTGATGGCGGTGACGTTCAGGGTGCCGCGCAGCTTGTTGACCACAAGGGTGGCCAGGGCTTCGCCCTCGATGTCTTCGGCGATGATGACCAGGGGTTTGCTCATCTTCACGGTCTGCTCAAGCACGGGGACCAGGTCCTTCATGCTGGAGATCTTCTTCTCGTGCAGCAGGATGAAGGGGTCCTCGTATTCGCAGGTCATCTTTTCGGGATTGTTCACGAAGTAGGGGGAGAGATAGCCGCGGTCGAACTGCATGCCTTCAACGACATCCAGGGTGGTCTCCAGGCCCTTGGCCTCTTCAACCGTGATGACGCCTTCCTTGCCGACCTTGTTCATGGCCTCGGCAATGATGTTGCCGATGGTGGCGTCGTTGTTGGCGGAGATAGTGCCGACCTGGGCGATTTCCTTCTGGTCGCGGGTGGGCTTGGCCACCTTGTCCAGTTCCTTGATGATGGCTTCAACGGCCTTGTCGATGCCGCGCTTGATGGCCATGGGGTTGCGGCCTGCGGCCACGAGCTTCACGCCTTCCTTGAAGATGGCCTGGGCCAGGATGGTGGCGGTGGTGGTGCCGTCGCCGGCGATGTCGGAAGTCTTGGAGGCAACTTCCTTGACCATCTGGGCGCCCATGTTCTCGAACTTGTCTTCCAGCTCGATCTCCTTGGCCACGGTCACGCCGTCCTTGGTGATGATCGGGGAACCAAAGGACTTCTCAATGACCACGTTGCGGCCCTTGGGGCCGAGGGTCACTTTCACGGCGTTGGCAAGCTTGTCCACACCGGCCTTGAGGCGTTCACGCGCTTTGGCGTCAAAAAGAATTTCTTTTGCCATATCGGGGATCTCCTTGTGATTGAAAGGTAGAGTTCAAGAAAAAAATGCTATTCGACAATGGCGAGAATGTCTTCCTCGCGCATCACGAGGTGCTCTTCGCCATCCAGCTTGATCTCGGTACCGGCATACTTGGCAAACAGGACGATGTCGCCCTTCTTGACGGTCAGAGCCACGACCTTGCCGTCATCACCGGCCTTGCCGGGACCTGCGGCAACGACTTCACCGCGCATGGGCTTTTCCTTGGCGGAGTCGGGAATGATGATACCGCCAGCGGTCTTCTCTTCCATTTCCAGGCGTTTCACCAACACACGGTCGCTCAGGGGCTTCAGTTTCATACTATACTCCTCCAAATGCAGTTATGTTTTTGGTGTCGAGGCGCGTTGTGTCGCCACCACGTCATGAAACGGCAGCGAGCCCTTCGGACTCGCCGCTGAGTGACAAATAAACACGAAGCCCGGCCTGTCAAGCCGAGCTCCCGCTTTTTTTTGGGCGAGTCCAATTTCTTGGAAGGACAGGGAAAACCGGACCATATCCGGTTAGTACGCATCCCGGTATTCGCCCAGGAGCAGATCTTCGCCGGTGCGCCCGTAAAAGACGGTTTCGTCGGCCAGCCTGTCGGCCAGGGCGGCGCTTTCCTGCGGGCTCATGCGGCCAGGAAGCAAACGCCATGTCCAGTTGCTGTCGGGCCTGCCCGGCACGTTCATGCGCGCTTCCGCGCCCAGGCCGAGGACGTCCTGCGCGGGCAGGAAAGCCTGTCCCGCCGAGCTGTCCATGGCCAGACGCAGCATGTCCCAATGGACGCTCCCGGCTTGTACTGGCCGGCCAATGTGCCTTTCCAGACGCTTTTTCCCGTCGTTGTCCAGGTCGTTTTCGTACCAACCGCGCACCGTGTTGTTGTCGTGGGTGCCGGTGTAGACCGCACCCAGGGGTTCAGCCCGGAAAGGAGCGTTGAGCGTGGCTTCCGCCCCCTGACCAAAGCCGAATTGCAGCACATGCATGCCCGGCAGGCCGAAAGTATGGCGCAACTCTTCCACGTCCGGCGTGATTACGCCCAGATTTTCGGCCAGGATGGGCAAGGAGCCGAGGCTGCGGCGTAGCGTGCCGAGCAGCTCGTGCCCCGGTGCCTTGATCCAGCGGCCGCGAACCGCAGTGCGTTCCGAGGCCGGGATTTCCCAATAGGCGGCGAAGCCCCGGAAATGGTCCAGCCGCACCTGGGCGTGCAGCCCGAGATGATGGCGCAGGCGGGATATCCACCAGCCAAAGCCCTGATAGCGGCAGGCGTCCCAGTCGAAGACCGGATTGCCCCAGCGTTGGCCGGTTTTGGCAAAATAGTCGGGTGGTACCCCGGCAACATACGTGCGGCGGCCTTCAGAATCGAGCTTGAACAGGCCCCTGTTGCACCAGACGTCCGGGCTGTCGTGCGTGACATAGATGGGCACGTCGCCCACCAGGGCGATGCCCGATTGGTCGAGACGGGAACGGAGCTGGTGCCACTGGCGGAAGAAGCAGTGCTGGCAGAATTTGTGAAAGAGAATTTCATGTGAGAGTTTTTCCCCGTATTCGCGCAGGGCGGCGTCATGGCGGTCGCGCAGGGGTACTGGCCAGTCGTACCAGGCCGTGTTGCCCAAGTGCTCGCGGCAGGCCAAGAAAAAAGCCAGGTCGTTGACCCAGTGGCCGTTGTCGTTGAGAAACGCGTCCAGGTCCGGATCATCCAACAGGCCATGCTCCACCCGTTCAAAGGCCCGGCGCAGCAATCCGGTTTTACGTTTGGCCGCCAACCGATAATCAACGGCTGCGTTGCTGGGAAGTTCGGCCGCTTCCAGGTCGGACGCATTGAGCAAGCCTTCTTCATGCAGACGTTCCGGGCTGATGAGCAGCGGATTTCCGCCAAAGGCCGAAAGGCCCGCATAGGGAGAATTTCCCACAAAGGAGGACGTGGGCGCTATGGGCAGGACCTGCCATTGGCGTTGTCCGGCGCGTTGTAAAAAAGCTGCGAAACGCTCGGCTTCCGGACCGAGATCGCCCACGCCGAAGCGTGAGGGCAGGGAAGTGAAGTGCAGCAGTATCCCGCTGGTACGTTTCATTGCCGGTCTCCTTTTTGAGAATGCCAATATTGCCCGGCCCGGCCCGGCCTGTCCAGTGGCGGTCTGGTCGCGTTTTTTCTACCTGAGCAGGTGGTTTTGTCATCATGCTGGCAAAATGGAATAAAGACTTTATATTGTAAAATATTATAGATGTATCGACACGGTTTTTCCTGCCGGGTGTGATTTACTGTTACAATAGGTTGTGCTAGTTTTTTCTCATTCATATACTGGAATAAGGAGATGCGATGCCTGGAAGCGAGCTGATCAAAGAGGAAGGAGCACCTCTTTTCAAATTGGAGCAGCCTTTTGAGGACCCGTTTCGCAAGGCGCTTTTTGCGCTCATGAAGCGACCGTTGGCCCGGCTGCTCTGCTTCAAGAAGCTCAACGCCCTGTATTCCGGTGCGCATGATGCTACTGTTGCCGGAGGAAGGGATTTCGTGGACGTGGTCCTCGAAACTTTGAATGTAACCGTGAATCTCACGGATGATTTCCTGCGGAATATCCCGGCCAGCGGTCCCGTCTTTGTGGTCGCCAACCACCCCTTCGGCATTGTTGACGGGTTGATTTTGATCAAGGCCATGCGCATGGTGCGGCCGGATTCGTTGATCATGGCCAACAGCATGCTCGGCATGATTCCGGAAATGCGGCCCTATTTGATAGGAGTGGACCCTTTCGGCACGTCGGAATCGACCAAGCGCAATGTCGGGGGGCTCAAGGACGCGTTGCGCTGGCTCAAACAGGGACACATGCTCGGCACGTTCCCTGCCGGAGAGGTGGCTTCCCTGCGTCTGTCCAAGCGCATGGTGCGTGATCCGGAATGGAGTCCGACAGTGGCGGGCATTATCCGTAAGACCGGAGCGCAGGTGGTGCCCATGTTTTTCAAGGGCCGCCATGGTCCGCTTTTTCAGGCGCTGGGGTTGGTGCATCCCCGTTTGCGCACCATGATGCTTCCTCGCGTTATTTTCAAGCAGATCAATCAGCAGGTGGATGTGGTCGTGGCCAAGCCCATTTCAGCCAAGAAGGTGCAATCCTTTGAAAGCAATGAAGAGGCCATCAACTATCTGCGTTTTCGTACGCATGTCCTGCGGCGTTTCGATAAAAAGAAGGAACGGGATGAACAGGGCGGCAGCGTGCCCATTGCCGAGCCGTGGCCCGTGGAGGAAATGGTCCGCGAAGTGGCCTGTCTTCCAGAACAGAAAATTTTGCTTCGTTCAGCGCCTTTTTTGGTTTTTGAAACGGGTGTCGGCGGTATGCCCGGCCTGCTGCACGAGATCGGCCGACTGCGTGAAGTGACATTCCGGCCCGTAGGTGAAGGCACGGGACAGGCCAAGGATACGGACCGTTTCGATCTCACCTACCGTCACATCGTGCTTTGGGATACGGAAAAGAAACGGCTGGCCGGTGCCTACCGTTTCGGCAAGACGGATGAATTGTTGGCCCGGCAAGGCATCAAAGGGTTGTATTCGTCCACGCTCTTCAAGCTCAAGCCGGAATTGTTCGAAACCCTTGGCCCGGCCATGGAGATGGGACGTTCCTTTATTTGCTCCGAATATCAGCGCAGCTACCAACCTTTGCTGTTGCTTTGGAAGGGTATTGCCGAATATGTTTGCCGCAATCCCAAATACCGTACGTTGTTCGGCTGCGTGAGCGTGTCCAGCGATTACAGCGTGGTGGCGCGCGAGCTCATGATCCAGTTTTTGCGCAAGCATAGCTCCCTGCCTGAACTGGCTCATCTGGCCAAGCCCCGCAGACCACCCAAGATCAAGTTCATGAAGCGGCTGGATATTTCATTGCCCCAGACCGCTTTTGCCGATTTTGAGGACATCGGGGCGCTGGTGGGCGATATCGAGGTGCAGAAATCCATTCCTGTTTTGCTCAAGCAATATCTCAAGCTGGGCGGCAAGATTCTTTCCTTCAATATGGACCCGGATTTTGGGGACTGTATGGATGGCCTTATCGTCGTGGACTTGCGGCAGGCCGACCGCCGCATGTTGAGTCGTTTTATGGGGGCGGACAACGCACTGGAATTCCTTCGGTTTCATTCTTCAGGCGAACCCGACAAGGCAGCGTGAAACAAGATATTGAGTTTTTCAAGGGCGCGCCATATGGCGCGCCCTTTTTTATGGGCTGGATTCAGAAGGACGTCAGCAACGTTTTCATGGGGGACCAATCACGGAGGAGTCCGGCCAGTTCCTCGTACCCGGAAGCGCTTGGATGCACTCCGTCGTTGCGTTTGAGCGCGGTTTTGTAGGTCGATGAGCCTGCCAGGGCGGTGTGTAGGTCCAACACGGGCACGCCGCGTTGTTGCGCTTCTGCACGGAAAGCCTCGGCGAGCCGGCCGAGCAGCGTGTCGGAATCGGGATTGAGCACGGGCGGCGGCGTGAGCAGTAGCGTGGGGGCCAGTTCTTGTGCTTCGTCCAGAATCCTCCGGCAGTTCTCGATGCTTTGGTCTCGGGGTACGCCCTGTGCCACGTCAGCGGTTCCAAAGCAAAAAATCAAGCCGGTTTGGTCGGTCTTGAAGCGAGCGTCGGTCTCGATTCTCCAGCGTTTGTGGATGAGCGCAAGCGTATCGGCGCGGACACCAAGATTATAACAAGTGAGAGTTGGAGCGCTGGAACCAAAAGATGCGCCGATGCGGCCTGGCCAGCCAAGGCCTGCGGAATCTCCGACGCCGAGAGTGATAGAATCGCCTATGCAACAGATAAGCATGGCTATACCTCCTGGAATGGATTGAAAAAGTAGCGAATTCCAGTTCACATTTCACGAAGAAAAGAATAAAGATTCAAGAGTTCAAAATGTTGCTTAAAACGCTGGTGTCGAGTTAATCTTTTAGGAAACAATACGAAGTTCTGTATCCGCATGGTTGTTTTTCTTATTTCCAACGTGTAAAGCTTATAAGCCAGTTCCTTTATGCTACATGACCGATACGCTGGGGGCTGTGGGTGACTGTCGAGGACTCAACTGGAGGTTTGGTGGGAGATGCTTAAGAATTTGAAGCTGGGAGTCAAGTTGGGATTGGGCTTCGGACTCGTCCTGATACTAACCGTCGTCGTCGCAGCCATTGCCTATTTCGGCATGAGTGGAGTGGAAGATCGGGTTGACAAGGCCGACGATGTGAACCGCATGGTGCGGTACATCCTTCAGGCGCGGCAACAGGAAAAAAATTATATTATCCGCAAGGATGATGAGTCATTAAAGAAACAGGCCGAATTGGTGCAGCAGCTGCAAGAGCAGGTGCTGATCACCAAGGACAAATTCAACGATGACCTGAATAAGCGCCAGATGGACGATGTGGCTTCCGCGGTGAAGGCTTACGATGCCGCGTTCAAGGCGTATGTCGATCTCCAACGCCAGCGCGTCGAAACCATGGCCGTGATGCGCGAAGAGGCACGCAAGGTTTTGAGCGAGGCTCAGGCGATCCAGGATGATCAGCAAGAGCAGCTCGCCGCTCTGCGGCGTTCAGGCCAGATGACCGACGCCATGCTGGACGACAAGCTTGCCAAGTCCCTTGACGGGGGCAACTTGGTAAAATGGTATATTGATGCCCGCAAGAACGAGAAAGAAGTCATTATTTCCGGACAGGATAAATTCAAAGAGGCAGTGAAGGCACAACTTGTCAAGATGTATGATCTTTCTGCAGACCTGCGCAGCCGGTTCAAGCAGCCTAAAAACATCGGTCAGATCGACCGGCTTGTTGCGGCGCTCAAGGAGTATGAGAAGCAGTATCTCAACTATCTGACATTGATGGATAAGCAGGGCGAGGCTGATGCGGTGATGGTCGAGCAGGCCCGAGCGGCCCAGAAGGTTTGCCAGGATGCCCGTGCCGATCAGAAGGCCAAGTTGGAAGGGGAGATGGCCCGCGCCAGCTTCATCAGCATCACCGGAGCTGCCGTGGCCTTGATTCTTGGTTTGCTGGCCGCCATCTTGTTGACCCGCGCCATCACCGGACCGGTTCTGCTTGGCGTAACATTTGCCGAGGGCATGTCCCAGGGCGATTTCACGCAGAACTTGGATGTCAAGCAGAAGGACGAAGTGGGCGTGCTTGCTGCCGCCCTGAACGAGATGGTTTCCAAACTCAAAGTGGTTGTCCACGAGGTCCAGTCCGCAACGGAAAACGTGGCCTCGGGCAGCGAGGAACTTTCCGCCTCGGCCCAGACTCTGTCTCAAGGGGCCACGGAGCAGGCCGCCAGCATTGAAGAAGTCTCTTCCTCCATGGAGCAGATGACGGCCAACATCCGCCAGAATGCGGACAATGCGCGGCAGACCGAATCCATTGCCCAGCAGGCTGCACGTGATGCTGCCGAAGGCGGGCAGGCTGTGAATCAGGCCGTGGATGCCATGAAAAATATTGCTGAGAAGATTTCGATCATCGAGGAAATCGCTCGGCAGACCAACCTGTTGGCTTTGAACGCTGCCATTGAGGCTGCGCGAGCCGGCGAGCACGGCAAGGGCTTTGCGGTCGTGGCTGCCGAAGTGCGCAAGCTGGCGGAACGGAGCGGTGCCGCTGCCGGCGAGATCAGCGAACTCTCGTCGAGTACCGTGGATGTGGCGGATAATGCGGGCCGCATGCTTGCCAAGCTCGTGCCCGACATCCAGAAGACTGCGGAGCTTGTGCAGGAGATCACCGCTGCCAGCAACGAGCAGAATGCCGGGGTGGAGCAGATCAACCGGGCCATCCAGCAATTGGATCAGGTTATCCAGTCCAATGCGTCCGCTGCCGAGGAGATGGCCTCCACTTCCGAGGAACTTTCCAGCCAGTCGCAACTGTTGCAGCAGACCATGTCCTTCTTCCGTGTCGGCGAATCCGGTTCGGCCAGGCGCATGGTCGTACGCAATTCGCGGCCCAAGTCTTTGGAATCGGGGAAAAATAAAACATCCTATGCTTCGGTTCAGGCGGCAAAGCCTGCATCCAATGGCGGGCAGGGCGGCGTTGATCTGAAGATGGCCGATGACGAGGACGAGGAATTCGAACGCTTCTAACCGCTTCTTCTGTCTCTTTTTCAGGGCACCGACTTGTCGGTGCCCTTTTTTTAGTCATGATGGTCTCTTGCGCTGCATTGGAAGACAAGATAACTCTAGGCTAACGAATAGCATACTCAAGCTGAAGGGGAGTACTCGTGGACTCGAAAGAACAGTCTTCCGCATGTGATGGGTTGTTTATGGTGCGTTGGCCCGTGTTTGAACGCTCTCAGGGCATCTGGGGCTACGAGCTCGCTGCAGGGGACGCTGTTGGCAGCAGTGAGCAGGCTGCCCAATGCGTATTGGGCGAGGCCTTGAGCGTCAGCCTGGCTGGAGTGGATCAGAACAAGATGCTGTTCGCACCGTTTACGCGTTCCATGCTTGTGGAGGACCGTTTCACCGATTTGCCCAATGGGCGGACGTATATCCAGCTCGGCCCGGATGTACCTGCGGACGCGGAAGTACTCAGCGCTGTGGCGCGTCTGCATGAGGCTGGGTATTGTCTGGCGCTGGACCAGTACGGCCTTGAGGAAGATCGCGAACCCCTTGCCAGGCAGGCAGACCTGCTCAAGCTGATGATACGGGGCCGGCATCCGCGCGAGGTCATCGGCATGGCCGCGGGGCTCAAAGGCCATCCTGCCGCGCTCATGGCCATGGGCGTGGACGACTGGCAGACCTTCGAGGGCGTCAAGGCTTTGGGGTTTGCGTTGTATCAAGGCAACTATTTCGGTAAGCCGCGCATTGAGCCTGGTCGGAAGTTGAGCGTCAACACGCTGACTAAAATCCGTATCCTGGGCCAGCTATTGGAGCCTGGGCGTGACCTCTCCGAAGTGGCCCCCATCATCGCCACTGATCCCATGTTGAGCTATCGGCTGCTGCGCTTCATCAATTCCGCCGCGTTCGACCTGCTCCAAAAGGTCAGCACCGTGGAGCAGGCCGTGAACCTTTTGGGCATGAAGGCGCTCAAACAGTGGGCCATGTTCATGGTCGTTGCGGACCTGGACGGAACCGGACGGGGAGAGGAGTTGACCTACCTTGCCTTGCAGCGGGGCAGATTCATGGAGCAGTGCAGCGTTGAGGTGGAGGAAAAACCTTTGCCGCCTCAGGCGCTGTTTTTGGCAGGATTATTTTCTTTGCTGGACGCCCTGCTCGGGCTGCCTATGCGGGAGGCTCTACGCGACCTGCCTGTGGAGGAGGTCCTTGTGGAAGGCCTTTGCGGCAAGCCCGGATGGATCAAAACGTGGCTTGATCTGGTGGGCTGTGTGGAAAAAGGCGAATGGAAGAAAGCGGCGGAGTTCTGCGAAAAGTTGGGGCTACGGCCGCGCGTGGCTGCGGTGCAATATCTCAAGGCTTCGACCTGGGCTGGCGAGCATACGTCGTTCAGCCGCGCGGCGGACAAGCCGGAAAAGACCGCAGTTACCAATTGATCGTTGCTAGAGCCGGACGCGCCCTGTCGCCTCGGTGATTTCTATGGAAAAGATAGCCGTCTTTGCCAGCACATCGGCATTTATGGGCGGCAGAACGTTTGTGTAGCGCTTGACCAATGCTTCCAGATCGGACCGGCGTTGCGTTTCCTCTTCCACAAACGAGGCAAGACCTGTGCCGCGAACACTTCGGAAATAATATCCCCAGGAACAGGCCTGTTCGCCCTGCTTCAGCCGCACGTCCGTGACTGCGGAAAAACCGAGCTTTTGCCCGCTACGCAGAGCTGCGGCCTTGCGTCCACGCAACCCCGAATGGATGACGATCCGGCCGCCGATCCGGACATGATTCACCGGCACGCAAAACGGTCCCTCTTCGTCGCAGAGCGCCAAGTGCAGCAGTTCGGCGTTGTCGAGAATGTTGTAAATGCTTTCCCTGTCCGTGATTATGCCTTTGCGCATACTTGCTCCTGAGGAGGGTGAGGGTTGGCCCGGCACTTTTCAATATCGGGCAAACCGACTACTACACGAGGCATGCGGCAAAGCAAAGAGCAGAACTTGTCCCCATATCTTTCGGTAATCGTGCCCGTCCTGGGCGAAGCGGAGCGTGTGCCCGGTATAGTTCGGCATGTGCGGCTGCGCGCCTTGGAATCCGGGCTGGACGTGGAACTGGTCATGGTTGACGGTGACCCTGCCGGTTCCAGTCTGGTGGCTTTGAATGATTCGGATGTGGTGAGTCTTATTGCCGAACCGTGCCGGTCAGGGCAGATGAATGCGGGAGCGCGAGCCTCTCGCGGTGAGCATCTCCTGTTCCTGCATGCGGACACGTTGCTGCCACCCGGCGCGTTTACACGCCTGCAGCAGGTCATGGACCTCGGTTTTGCCCAGGCCGGTGCGTATGACCTCGAGTTTGACGACTCTTCCTGGACTTTGCGTCTGGTGGCTGCTGCAGCGCGCTTGCGCTCACGCCTGGAACGTTGTCCGTATGGCGATCAGGCCTTGTTTTTTCCGCGGGCCGTTTTTTTCGGCCTGGGCGGGTTTCCCGGCATACCGATCATGGAAGATGTGGAGTTGATGCAATTGGTCAGGCGCAGGGGCTTGCCACTGTGCATTTTACCGGATCGCGTGATCACCTCGGCGCGCCGCTACCGCCGCCAGGGGGTATGGCGTTGCGTGCTGCGCAATCTCCGCATGCGAACGGGCCACGCCCTGGGTATGCGGCATGCGGACCTTGCCACCATGTATCCCCCGCATTCGCAGGAGTCCCGATGAAGCAATGCGTGTTGTTGTTCGTCAAGTATCCCGAGCCGGGCATGGTCAAGACGCGGATGCTCTCCGAAGTGGGGGCGGAAGAAGCGGCCGGACTGTACAAGGCCATGGTCGAGGATGTGTTGGAGGCTGTGCAGTGGCTGGACGAGGCTGATCTGACGCTCTGTTGCCACCCCAGGGAAAGGCTTGAGGAAATGCGCCATTGGTTGGGGCCGGACAAAAGTTATGCGGCGCAACGCGGACGGGATTTGGGCGCGCGCATGCGCAACGCCTTTGCTGCGGCTTTTGCCAAGGGCTATGAGCGCGTGGTGCTGGTGGGCAGCGATATCCCGGACCTGGACGACAACGCGTTGCGTGAGGCCTTGGAGAGTCTGGATGGTGATGCGGCCTGCATCGGCCCTGCCAGGGATGGCGGCTATTGGTTGATCGGCTTTTCTGCCGCGGGATTTGCGCCCGAAGCGTTCACGGAAGTGGCTTGGGGCACGGATCGTGTCCTCGGACAGACGCTTCGTTGGCTGGATTTCGGCAAGAAGAAGATAACGCTTCTCGAGGAACGGCGCGACGTGGACAGGCGAGCGGACCTTTGCGCCCTGTTCAAGGCCGGCCGCCTCAAGCCGGGCTCGCGTTGCGCTGCCTGGGCCAAGCGTTTATGCGCCTGAGAATCCGCCGGGAGGCGGCCTAGTAGTCCAGAAGATTCAGGTCCGGAAGATTTCGTTCTTCACCGGCGCGCTGGAACCGGAGCAGATCGTGGCCGATGTGCGTTTCGATCTCTATCCGCCAGACGCCCACAGTGCCGAAGGCACTGCGCATTTCCTGCTGAATGCCCTGCCGGATGAGAAATTCCACGGTGTCCTGGTGTTGTTCGCGGGCCAAATCCAAATGGCCGAGCAGCGTGGGCATGAGATTGCACACCACATGGCGCACATCGATGGGGGATTCATTTCGGTTCATGCGGTTTTCCTCATTTTCCGATGCAAAAACTGTCGAAGATGGAGTTGAGCACGTCCTGCGGAGCGATCTCCCCCGTGAGCGAGGCCAGCAGGTTGCAGGCGGCTTCCAGCCGGACGCCGAGAAGGTCGTGGGGTATGCCGGAAAGGGCGTCGTCGCGAAGGGCCTGTAGTTCGAGGACTGCTTCGGCCAGCAGAGCGGCCTGCCGGGCATTGGGCACGGCTTCGTCCGGGTCGGGTTCGGATTCTCCTTGCGTGCAGCGTTGCCGGATGCGTTCTGCCAACAAGTCCAACCCCTCGCCGCTTTTCGCGGAAACGCGCACGATTTCAAGTCCCTGCTCTGCGAGTGCTTCCGCCGGGTTGAGAAGGGCCGTCGGCAGGTCCGCCTTGGAGATGACGGCCAAAGTATGCTGCGCGCCGAACTGCAAGGCTTCTTCCAGGTCGCTGGCGGTTAACGGCTGTGACCCGTCGGCCACGAAAAGCACCAGATCGGCGCGTTGGGCCAGTTCGCGGCTGCGCTCCATGCCTGCGGCTTCCACCGCATCCCCTGCGCCGCCCAGTTCGCGCAGCCCTGCCGTATCCACCAGACGAACCCGCAGTCCGTTCAGGTCCACCTGTTCCTCAAGGTAGTCCCGAGTGGTGCCGGGCAGATCGGTCACGATGGCCCGCTCCCGTCCCAGCAGGGCGTTGAGCAGGCTGGATTTGCCTGCGTTGACGCGTCCGGCGAGCACGGCCATGACGCCTTCGCGCCAAGCCTTGGCCCGTTCCATGGCCGTTAAAAGAGCCGTGACTTCCGCAAGGGCTTGTTCCGCTCCTTGTGCCAGTTCTTCAAGGGGCAGGCATTCCACGTCCTCTTCCGGAAAATCCACGGCCAGACAGAGTTGGGCGCGAAGCATGTCCAGCCGCTGGCGCAAGGAGTCCACGCGTCGCCCCAATCCTCCGGCCAGCTTTGCCTGGGCCAAGTGCAACGCCGCTTTGGTCGGGGCGGCAATGAGTTCGGCAACAGCCTCGGCCTGGGTCAGGTCCATGCGGCCATTGAGAAAGGCGCGCTGCGTGAATTCCCCACGGTGCGCAAGACGCGCACCAGCCTTGAGCAGGACGGAAAGGATTGCCGCGGGCGCGGCATTGCCGCCATGGCAGTGGATTTCGAGCACGTCTTCACCCGTATAGGAATGGGGGCCGGGCATGAAGACTGCCAGCACTTCGTCCAGTATGCGGCCGCCCTGGTCTTCGATGCGCCCGAAGTGCAGCATGCGTGGTTGGAAGTCCTGGAAATGCTTGTCCGCGGAACGGAACAGCGAGCGCCCGATATGGAGCGCTGCCGGGCCGCTCAGACGCAGGACTGCGACACCTCCGGCACCAGGAGGGGTTGCCTGGGCAACAATGGTTTCCCTTGGAGGGCTCTGGCTGCGAATGGGACTGGTCATTGCGCTGTCTCCCGCGGGGGGGGGCGGTTTGCCCATCGAAAAAAATGGGGCGGGAGGCGAGCTGCCTCCCGCCCCGGGGATTGCGTTTCCTGACGAAGCCGACGATCTAGCGGCTGCGTTTCTTGGGCACGATAAGCACCCGTTTGAGCGGTCCCTCACCTTTGGAACGTGTCAATACACCGCGCATCTCCTGCACGGTCAGATGGACGACCCTGCGGTGGTAGGAACTCAGAGGTTTGGTGCTCTGCGTGCGGCGCGACGAAATGGCTTTTTCGGCCAAACGTCGGGCCTGCTGCCGCAATTTCTCATCCTGGCGTTCCCGGTAATCCCCGGTGTCCAGTTGGACGCGGACGGAAGCTTCCATGTGCCGCGAGACAATGCGGTTCACCAGATACTGCAATGCGCTCAGTGTTTGTCCTTCGCGACCGATGATCAGTCCGGAATTTTCGTCGTCCTCGATGAGCACCTGTACGCGATCGGTTTCGATGCGCACGGTGATCTTGGGGTCGGGCACGAGATGACCAAGCAGCGTCTTGGCCGCTTCCAGCGTCACGGCTTCCAGCTTGTCCTTGTCCAGCCCTTCCAGGGAGGGGCCGCCATGTGATTCGCTTTTGTTGCCGTTGTTGTCGTTGTTGTCGTCATCTGGGAAGTCGGGCGGGAAGTCGTCATCAGGGAAATCGGGCGGGAAATCATCGACTTCCTCGACCGGGGCGGCCTTGGGCCTGGGCTGGGCCTGACGCGGTTCGCGCCGGGGCTGCTCGGGCTTGGCCGGAGCCTTGTGGACTGCTTCCACCGTGTCGCTTTGGGGTTCCTGCACATTGGCGGGAGCCTGCTCGGCCTGTTCCGTGGTCTTGTCCGGAGCGGAGCGGCGGGACCGCTGCCGGGGCGGACGGGCATCCTTGCGCTTTTCGTTTTCGCTCGGAATTTGATCCACAGGCTGTTGTTTGTCCTCTGCGGAAGCGTTTTCGCGCACTTCCTGCGGCTGCGCCTGCTCGGCGGCGGGCGCCTTGACGCCGCGCCTGGGGCAGGCACGAACCGCGGCCTTGCGTACCCCCACGAGTCCGAAGATACCGGTGGAACCGCCGCTGAGGATTTCTATCTCCAGTTTATCCCGCTGCACCTCATAGTAGTCGCAAGCGGCCTGGATGGCTTCGTCCAGGTTTTTTCCTTGGAATTCTTTGAAGTCGCTCATTGTATCCCTCTTACAGGCCGGACTAGGCGGCTTTCTTGCTTTTGCCGCTGCGGATCATCCACCACTGCTGCGCTATGGAGAGCACGTTGTTGCATAGCCAGTAGACGACAAGTCCGGACGGGAAGTTCAGGAAGAGGAAGGTGAACACCACCGGCATCAGGTACATGAGCTTCTTCTGCATGGGGTCGCCGGTGGTGGGCGACATGGTCTGCTGCAGGAACATCGTGGCACCCATGATCAGGGGCGTGATGTAGAAGGGGTCCTTGGCGGAAAGGTCGGCAAGCCAGACCAGATCCGTGAAGGGCAATGTGTCGACGAATCCGGCATGGCGGAGTTCGATGGCGCCCAGCAAGGCTTTGTAGAGGCCGAAGAAGACCGGGATCTGGACGACCATGGGCAGACATCCGCCGGCAGGATTGACCTTGTAGGTCTTGTACAGCTGCATGGTCTCCTGGTTGAGACGCTGCTTGTCGTTCTTGTACTTCTCGCGGATCTTGGCTGCCATGGGCTGGACTTTTTTCATCTGTTCCATGGATTTGTAGCTCCGCTGGGACAGGGGCCAGAAGATCAGCTTGATGGTCACGGTCAGCAGGATGATGGCCACGCCCCAGTTCCCCACGTACTTGTGGAGCCAGACCAGGAAAACCAGCAGCGGCTTGGCGATGATGTCGAACCAGCCGAAGTTCACGGCCTGTCCCAGTTCGGGGGAGGCGGCGATCAGCTTGTCCCGCTCCATGGGGCCAATGAAGTAGCTGGTGTTGAAGGACTTGGTTTCGCCGGGGCGGATGGACCCGCCCTTGGAATTCAAGGTGAAGAAGAAGGCGTCGCCGTTCATGCCGCCGGTAAGATCACTCGTCTGGCCGGGCTGCGTCGCCATGATGAAGTAGCTGTTGTTGATCGCGGCCCAGGTCGGACCGACCACGGGGGGGAGCCCGTCCTTGCGCAGATCGTCCTGGTCGGTTTCCTCTTCCAGGCTTTGCCCCAGCATCCAAGCTATCTTGGGCTGGTTGTAAGCACTGGAGGTCTCGGCCAAGGCTCCGCATACAGATTGGTGGCCCACGCTCAGGTCGGCGGAAGAAGCGGCAATGCTCTTGATGCGGACGTCTTCCTTGATCAGATAGTTGTCCGCTTCAAAGGTGAGGGTGCGTTCAATCTCAAAAGCCTCGGTGCGTCCCGTGAAAACAAGGGTTCCTTTGCCGTTTTCAACGTGCAGGTCCTGCATGTCGGCATTCCACTGGGCATCTTCCCACGTTGGAGCGCCTTCCAGAAGCAGGCCGAGAGAAAAACCGCCCTGGGCCATGTCGATGCGCTCAGGGTCGGGCTGGCCGGCAATGGGGACAGTGCGGAAATACTTGTTGAGCAGAAAGTTTTCGAGCAAGCCCCCCTGGGTGTTGAAAGTCGCGCTGTAGAGCGGCGTCTCCACCTGGATTTTGCGGCCCGTGGTAACTTTGATGGGGCCTTCCTGGAGCGAAAGCGGGGTTTGTTCTTCGAGTGCGGCCGTCGTGGCCTGTTGTGCTGCATCAGGCTGCCCTGTTTCGGTCTGCGGGGCCTGGGGTTGTGGTGC
The DNA here is from genome assembly GCA_036541255.1 of Desulfovibrionaceae bacterium. Classification (GTDB taxonomy): domain Bacteria; phylum Desulfobacterota; class Desulfovibrionia; order Desulfovibrionales; family Desulfovibrionaceae; genus Paucidesulfovibrio. The sequence goes on from JAZHDD010000044.1 coordinate 50,382, forward strand.
TGGAGGGAAGAGGAACTGCCATCCGAAGAATACGGCGAATGACAGGACCAGGGCCAGTATTGTGCGTTTGGTCTCCATGGATCAACTCGCTTTGGTGGTTTGGCCCGAGGAGGGCGGGGGCACGGGGTCGAAACCGCCGTCGCAGAATGGGTGGCAGCGAAGAAGCCGCCAGAGCGCGAGTAAGGAGCCTTTGGCCACGCCGTGAACGATCACCGCCTCGCGTGCATATTCGGAGCACGTGGGGCGAAACCGGCAACAGCCCGGAAAGAGGGGCGATATGAGACGTTGATATATCCATATCAACGCCAATGCGACGGAGCGCATCTACAACCTCTCCACAGGGAGGGACGGCTGCGGCGTGTCACAAAGAACGCGCTGCATTGCCGGAATGAGCTCCCCGGTGGCCTGGGCGAGATCAAACTGCTTCGGGTCCAGGGTGCGCTTTGGCACCACCACGACGTCCACTGGACAATCGAACTGATGTTGATGCAGCCTGAAAAACTCGCGCAATACCCGTTTGACGCGGTTGCGCGCCACCGCATTGCCCACTTTCCTGCCTACGGTCAGCCCAATGCGAATTCCTGTGGTCTCGTCCGTGCGGTAATGCACGAAGAGGACGAATTGCTTGCTGAAGTATTTTCTGCCGTTGTCGTAGCAGGCGCTGAAATGGGTTTTTGTCAGCAGGCGGCGCTTCCGCGGCCAGCCTAAACGCCTAATCTCTTGCGTCCCTTGGCACGGCGGCGGCGAAGAATCGCGCGGCCGTTTTTAGTGCGGGAGCGGACGAGAAAACCGTGAGTCCTTTTACGCTTCAGGTTTCTGGGTTGATACGTTCTTTTCATTGTATATTCTCCTGAGAAAGTTGTCGGTCTTTGCGTGAATGTGGAACACAGCCCTATAGCGGGTTGACTCCCCCTCGTCAAGTCTTGTCCGGGGTGTTTCCGCAGGGTCGTTGCCGGGCAGAGGACAAAGAGGGTTGTTAACCTTTGCCCGTATTCCTGTTACCTATCCAGGTGATCATAGAACCCTGTGCTGCTTTAAGGCAAGCACAGAACGTGCGCTCAGGAAAAATAATGGAGATCATCATGTCCGATCCAATTCGCTCCTATTGGGATATCCGTTTGGCGGAATTGCGGGAAGCCTTGGAAGAAAATGATTTCGACACGTATGTCGCCGAAAACGCCGCGCATGCTGCGTCCATCGTCTTGGAGGAAATCCACCCGCTCATCCAGCCGCAGAGCGTCAGCTTTGGTGGTTCCAAGAGTATTGCCGCCTCCGGTCTTTATGACGCTTACAAGGCCATGGAAGGGGTGACGGTTTTAGATACCTGGGACACGTCCCTTTCACCGGAAGAACGGTATGAATTGCGGCGACAGGCTTTGCTTGTGGATTTGTATCTGGCCAGTTGCAACGCCGTCACGGAGGACGGGGTTCTCGTGAATCTCGACATGCAGGGCAACCGAGTCGCGGCAACGCAGTTTGGTCCGAAAAACGTGGTGCTCGTGGTGGGGCGCAACAAGATTGCCCCGGACCTGGATTCCGCCATGTATCGGGTCAAGGATTACGCCGCTCCGGTCAACGCGGCCCGGTTGAACAAGAAAACCCCCTGCGTCAAAACGGGACGGTGTGTGGATTGCAAGAGCCCGGACCGCATCTGTAACCTTTGGGCCATAACGGAAAAATCCTTCCCGGCCGGTCGGATCAAGGTCGTTCTTGTCAATGAGGATCTTGGTTTCTAATTATGAATGTACAGGAACATTACCAAAGACTTCTGGCGGAAGAATACGATTTCGTCTTTGGCGGATTTACGGAGAATTCGGCAAATGCGGCCGCTCTGCTCGGGCGCTTGAATCTTCAACCGTCGCTTTCGGGGCGGGCGCTCGATCTGGGTTGCGGGCCGGGGTATTATGCCGCCCCTTTGGCCCAGGCCGGATATTCCGTACAGGCGCTGGACTGGGAGCCGACATTGCTGGCGTCTCTTGCGGACCGGTGCGCAGGAATGGACGTGGTTTCGGTGCGGGCGGACATGCGCGAATTCGTGGCCCATTGCAAAGGACCGGTGGAACTGGTGCTGTGCATGGGGGACAGCTTGGCGCACTTGACTTCTTCGGCGGAGGTCTCGGCCCTGTTGCGACAGGCTGCCGAAGTGCTTGAACCGGGCGGCAGGTTGTTGTTGAGCTTTCGCGACCAGTCCCGAGCGTTGATCGGAGCGGACCGGTTTCTGACGCTGCGGTCCGATGCGCAACGTATTTTTTCCTGTTTCATCGAGTTCGCCGAAGAGTCTCTGGAGGTGACCGATATCCTGCATGTGCGCCAGGGGCAGGAGTGGGCCGTGCGCAAGAGCGCTTACAGGAAAACGCGGCTCACGGGCGGTCAGGTGGAAGCCATGTGCCGTGCGGCTGGTCTGGAAGTGGAACTCCGGGTCAACGAAGCCGGTCTGATCACGCTGCTTGCTTGTAAATTTGCCCAATCCGGAGAGAGCGTCTCATGAATATGCTCGTTGTTTTGGGGCATCCCCGGCCCGGCAGCCTGAATCACGCTTTGGCGCAAAGCGCATGCGACGCCTTGCGGGCTCTTGGCCATGACGTTGTGTTTCACGACCTGCATGCCGAGGGGTTTGATCCGGCGCTTCCCCCGCGCGAGTTTCCCAAGGGCGTTCGTCCGGAAGAGACCGTGGAGCGGCATGTGCAAGAATTGGAAAACGCCGACGGCATAGTTATCGTGCACCCCAATTGGTGGGGCATGCCTCCGGCTGTGCTCAAGGGCTGGATCGATCGCGTGTTCCGACCTGGCCGGGCTTACGAGTTCGTGGACGGCGACAATGGGGAAGGGGTGCCCAGGGGGCTGCTCAAGGCGCGGGCCGCCGTGGTATTCAACACCACGAACACCTACCCCGAGCGGGAGCAGACAGTGTTCGGCGATCCTCTGGAACGCATCTGGAAAGATTGCATTTTTGGTCTTTGCGGCGTGGACGTGGTGCATCGGCGTTGTTTTGGTGTGGTAACGGTCAGCAGTCCGGAGCAACGCGCCCGTTGGCTTGTGGAGGTTGGCGAAACCATGCGTCGCCTGTTCCCGGCAGGTTGAGCGTCATGAACAGGAAAAAGGTTATCAGGCATCATGGCTCGGCGGATCGTGACTATCGCCGATCCTTTCAGCCCCGTGACGGGGAGCGTGGATTTCAGGCCGCCGTGGAGCAGTCCGATCTTTGGATAGTGGCTCGCGGCGATTTGCGCGACAAGGCGCTGCAGCGGCTGCATGCTGTGCGGAGCGAACTCAAGGCCTATATGGTGCTGCATCCGGAGTTCGCCGCGAGTCTGGTTCCGGTGGATGTCCCGCCGAGCGTGACCGGACTTGTGCGCGACATGGCCGAGGCCGGGCGCATCTGCGGAGTGGGGCCCATGGCTGCCGTGGCCGGGGGCGTGGCCCAGACCGTGGCCGACCATTTGGTGTCGGACAGTCCGGATGTGCTTGTGGAGAACGGCGGGGATCTTTTCCTGCATTCCACGCGGGAACGCAAAGTGGCTTTGCTTGCGGAACCCGAATCCGGGGCGAGCCTTGGCCTGCGTCTGGAAGCTGCATCCTTTCCTCTCTCCATCTGCTCCTCTTCTGCCAATATCGGCCACTCCCTGAGTCTGGGCGCAGGCGACCTCGTGACCGTCATCGCGGACACGGGCGTTCTGGCGGATGCGGCGGCAACGGCATTATGCAATGTACTCCGCTCGGCAAGGGATTTGGACAAGGTGTTGGCCCTTGCCCGGCAATGGACAGCCCATGGCCTGCGTGGCGTGTTTGCCCAGGGAGGAGGACGCATTGCGGCCTGGGGCGATGTGGAGCTCGTGGCGCTGTAGTTTTTTCCCTTTTATAGTGTGCCCGTTTCGTCATCGTTGACTCGAGGTAAGCGGTTTTGCTAAGGTGCGCTGCCGTGTTGCGGCAATCCTGACAACATCGACCACGAGGACACACGATGGCCGAATATTATATGCCTAACGAGACAGACGGATATCTTTCCCAATTACTGCACTGGAAAAAAACGGGCAAGCGCCCCAGACCATCCTTCCCACGCGCCATACAGATCATGACGGATAGCCGATGCAATGCGCAGTGTCTATTTTGTGGCTACACTGAAGTACACAAAAGCCTACCCCAAGGTCAGATGGAGGATGATCTTTTTTATAAAATAGTTGATGAATGCAGCAGGCACTGGATCGGGCGCATCAGTCCGTATCTCATGAACGAGCCGCTTCTGGATCAGCGCATGCCGGATTTCATTTCCTATATCAATCGCAAGCGCAAGCCTGTGACCAAGGTCAAGATCAACACCAACGGAGCATTGCTCACGGAATCCATGAGCGAACGGCTTGTTGATTCCGGCCTGCGCCATCTTTGGGTGAGCGTGCAGGGGTACAGCGAAGAAAGTTACCGCACATCCATGAATTTATCGTTGAGCCGGGTTTTGGAGAATATCGATCGTTTCTTGGACATTCGCGATCGCAAGGGCAAGAAACTGCCCAAGATCAGCATCACCACGCTCCATACGAGTCTGGTCGAGAATGAACTTGATTATGCGCGGAAATATTGGGCCGATCGTGACGTGACGTTCAAAATTCACAAGCTGGACAATCGTTCCGGGAAGGATCTTTCCGACTTGGGGGTGACCAAGCCCCGCTTGCGGCGCAACTGCGATCTATTTTTGAAGCAGGCCTATGTTCTTTATAATGGTGACATGATTCTTTGTTGCCATGATTGGCGTCGAAGTGTGGTTTTGGGAAACGTTGCCGAACAGGGCATCGCAGCAGTCTGGAACTCCGAGCGGTTTGTCCGGATTATCCGTGAGTACTTTGCCGGGGAGTACCGGAATTGTGAGATTTGCAGGACCTGCACCGTCAGTTGATTCTCGAACTAAGAACTTGTTTTTCGGCCCGCACAGTGCGGGCTTTTTTTTTGGTGCAAGCGTTTTTTTTACGTGTGCAAGTATAATACATCAGAAAATACTTTCCGTCCTTCGAGCACGCCGCGTGTTACGATCAACAGAGAAACCATGCCTTCAAGACCCTGTTTTCTTGGAGAATGACCGATGTCGGCGCGTTTTTTCTTGGTCTCGCATCTTTCGATCTCCCCGATTTTATTCTGTCTGCAGTGATCCTGGCCATGCGGTTTACATTTTTTATTGTTCCGAGGCGCTTTCGTATGCATGTGGAGAAGAACCGTACGCTAGTGATATTTTTCGCATAGGTACGGCGGAAGTTGACTGGCTGTGTCACGACAGCGGCTAACCTGTGTTATCCCGCCGTTTTTTTTTCCCAAGCCCTATTGATTTTGTGTTGAAGAGAGGGTAGGAGGTGACTTACAAATTTAAGGAAAACAGGTGGATAGCACAATTCTTAAACTGATATGCTGAGAATAACACGCCAGTGTTATTTGTGTTATTGAAGGCTAGGGGGCTAATGTTTCGTACCGGCCCGTGGTCGGTACAAAAGCTCGGATAGCGACGTACAACGTCATGTGATCCATTCAATTTGGAGGTGTTCTATGAAGTTTTCCGTCAGTCATGGTGGAGACAAAGTTGAGGAAAGGCTGGCGAAGGCCGGCGTGTCGCGCCGTGATTTCATGAAGCTTTGCGGTACTGTTGCCGCGGTCATGGGTATGGGCCCTGCCTTTGCCCCGAAGGTCGCCGAAGCGTTGACCTCGACCCGCCGTCCTTCGGTGGTCTGGCTGCACAATGCTGAATGCACCGGTTGTTCCGAGTCCATTCTCCGGGGAATGAACCCCCCGTTCGCCGAGCTGATCCTGGGTGTCATCTCCCTGGATTACCATGAGACCGTCATGGCCGCTGCTGGTGAAATGGCCGAGAAGGCCTTGCACGACGCAGTCAATTCCGAACACGGCTTCGTCTGTGTGGTCGAGGGTGCCATCCCCACCGCTGAAGACGGCATCTACGGCAAGGTCGCCGGTCGCACCATGCTCGATTTCAACACCGAGTATGTGAACAAAGCCGCTGCGATCATCGCCTACGGTACCTGCGCCACCTACGGTGGTGTCCAGGCCGCCGCTCCGAACCCGACCAAGGCGGTTGGCGTTCGTGACATCACCGACAAGCCGGTCATCAACATCTCCGGTTGTCCGCCGAACCCCTACAACCTGCTCGGCACCGTCGTTCACTTCCTGCAGAATGGCATCCCCGAGTTGGACAGTGAAGGCCGTCCGGTCATGTTCTTCGGCGACAGCGTTCACGACAAGTGCCCGCGTCAGAAGTTCTACGACGAAGACAAATTCGCCGAGAGCTTTGGTGACGAAGGCGCCCGCAAGGGTTACTGCCTGCTGCACCTCGGCTGCAAGGGTCCCTACACCTACAACAACTGTCCGACCGTGAAGTTCAACCAGACCAACTGGCCCGTTGAAGCCGGTCACCCCTGCATCGGCTGCTCCGAGCCCAATTTCTGGGATGATCTGAGCCCCTTCTACGAAGAGGCCTAGGCGGCGCCGCAAGGCACTTGTTGTAGCTAACGAAAAGAAGTGTTTCGTATCCAAGGAGGATGAAATATGTCTGGTAAGAAGCCTGCTGCCGCTCCGGCCATGGCGACGCCCAAAAGCGCCTACAATGGGCCCGTCGTCGTCGACCCGGTGACTCGAATCGAGGGTCACCTGCGCATTGAGGTTGAAGTCGAGAATGGCGTCGTCGCTGACGTGCGCTCCAGCTCTCAGCTGTTCCGTGGCCTGGAAATCATCCTGAAAGGCCGTGACCCCCGTGACGCTCAGCACTTCACCCAGCGTTCCTGCGGTGTCTGTACCTACACGCACGCCCTTGCTTCCACCCGTTGCGTCGACAACGCCGTGGGCGTGAAGATTCCCAAGAACGCCACTTTGATCCGTAACCTGGTTCTGGCTGCGCAGTTCATGCATGACCACATCGTGCATTTCTATCACCTGCACGCCCTTGACTGGGTCAACGTTGCCAACGTCCTCAACGCGGACCCCAAGAAGGCCGCTTCCCTGTCCAACAGCCTGAATGAAAATCGCAAGGAAAGCGCCGCCGATTTCGCGGCCGTCAAGGATACCGTGAAAGCCCTGATCGAGTCCGGTCAGCTCGGCCCCTTCACCAACGCCTACTTCCTGCGCGAGGGCGGACACGACGCCTATTATCTGCCTGCTGAGGCCGATCTTATGGCGACCAAGCACTACCTGGACGCCCTCAAGCTCCAGGTCAAGGCTGCCCGCCTGATGGCTGTTTTCGGTGCCAAAAACCCGCACACCCAGTTCACTGTGGTTGGCGGCGTGACCTGTTACGATGCCATGACCGAAGCCCGTCTCTCCGAGTTCACCGCTCTGTATGAAGAGACCTCGGCCTTCGTGCGTAACTTTTACATCCCCGACCTGCTGGCCGTGGCCTCCTTCTACAAGGATTGGGCCGGCATCGGTGGCACCACCAACTTCAACTCCTGCGGCGAGTTCCCGACCGACGAGTACGATCTGAACTCCCGTTTCCTGCCCCAGGGTACCATCCTGAACCGCGACCTGAGCAAGGTCGTCGACTTCGATCCCACCAAGATCGAGGAACATGTCCAGTTCTCCTGGTACGAGTACGGTTCTCCCAAGCATCCCTACCAGGGTGAGACCAAGCCCAAGTACACCAAGCTGGGCGACAAGGAGCACTACTCCTGGATGAAGGCCCCCCGCCTGGACGGCAAGTCCACCGAGGTCGGTCCTCTGGCTCAGGTCCTGGTTGCTTACGCCCGCGGTGTGAAGCCCGTGGTTGACGCCGTCAACTACGTGCTGAAATACCTCGCCGTCGGCCCCGAAGCCCTGTTCTCCACCCTGGGCCGCACCGCTGCCCGTGGTATCGAGACCCTGGTCATCGCCAACCAGACCCAGGCCTGGATTGATGAGCTGAAGGGCAATGTCGCTTCCGGCGACAAGGAAATCTACACCGAGTGGAAGATGCCGGACGAGGCACAGGGCGTTGGCTTTGTGAATGCTCCTCGCGGTACCCTGTCCCACTGGATCAATATCAAGAAGGGCAAGATCGAGAACTTCCAGCTGGTCGTCCCGTCCACCTGGAACCTCGGCCCCCGCGACGATGCCGGTGTTATGGGTCCCCTGGAAGAAGCGCTCATGGGCACCCCGATCTTCGACCCCATGCGTCCGGTCGAAATCCTGCGCACGGTTCACTCCTATGACCCCTGCATAGCCTGCGGCGTGCATGTCATCGACTCCAAGACCGGCCAGACCCGGAAATTCCGGATCCTGTAAGCCTGTCGGCGAATCGAATTCCAAGGGGGCCTTTCGGGGCCCCCTTTTTATTTGCCTTTGCGCCATGGAGAAAAATACGGGAAAGCCTTGGTAGTGACACGTCGCGGCTTGTCCGTAACGCGCTTTTGTCGTATGGTTCCGTCCATGCAAAGCGAAAAACGCATCCTGGTTCTTGGTGTGGGCAACGTCCTTTACACGGATGAAGGAATCGGCGTACGTCTGGCCGAACAACTCC